>PBAI01000027.1 GCA_002715825.1 Roseibacillus sp.
ACAACGACGGTGATGACACTGGCGACAACGACGGTAATGACGCTGTCAACAACGACGGCGATGACGCTGGCGACAACGACGGTGATGACGCTGGTGACAACGACAGCGATGACGAGGGCGATGACGAAGACGACCGTGAGCGGTGCTTCGGCCACGGAAAACTGCCTGAAATTCTTCAGCAGTTCGACCTCAATGAGGACGGCCGCATTGATGAAGAAGAGAGGCAAGCCGCCAAAGAAGCACGTCGTCAGGCTCGAGCAGAGCGTCGTGCGGCTTTGATTGAGGAATGGGACACCGATGGAGACGGTGAGCTTTCCAGAGAAGAGCGTAATGCCGCCCGCGAGGCCGCACGGGAAGAGCGCCGGGCCGCCCTTCAGGAGCGCAGAGAGGAAATGTTCTCAGACGTGGCCGGAGAAGATGAGTGCCTTGACTGGGACGAGTTCCGGGATCTCAAGCCCTTCCGCAGGAAACCACGCTGGTATGTGGCTTCGATCTTCCGACGCGTCGACACCAATGATGACGACTGCATCAGTTTTGAGGAATTCACCGCCCGGCTAACCCGTCAAGGCCATGGCCACCGGGGTCACCGGAGATGGAGCGCGGATCGAGACCGCCATCACGATGACGCCTCCCGCTCGCGGCGCCGCCGGTGGTGGAGCAGACGGGGTCGCTAATTTGTCCTCCGGGACGGGGTAATTTTGACGAAAGGGCAGCTCTGTGGAGCTGCCCTTTTTAAAGGAATTCAAGGTTTCTGAATCCGGCTTTTCCTTGAAGGGGCCGCGGGGGAAAGTGTGTCCTTTTCAACAAGCCGGAATTCAGAGAGGAAGTGGTTGTGCGCATCAAAGTGACAGTCGCCTACGACGGCAGCAACTTCGCGGGCTGGCAGATTCAGCCTGACGCAGAAACCATCCAGTCCCGGATAGAAGAGGCCCTGCACCTCATCGCAAAAGTACCCGTGCGCATTCATGGCTCCGGCCGTACTGATGCCGGTGTTCACTCCCAGGGGCAGGTCGCTCATTTCGACGCCCCAGCCGAACTCACCATGAATCCAGTCAATTGGTTGGCAGCCTTGAACACCAAGTTACCTGCAACCATCAGGGTGCTGGAATGCGATGAGGTTAACCCCGATTTTCACGCGCGGTTTTCAGCCTCTTCAAAGACATATACCTACGAGCTCTCTACCTCTCCAATCCTCCCTCCCTTCCAAGCCGGCCGGGCTTGGCACCTCCCTCGACAACTTGACCCCATCACATTGGAACAGGCACTGTCGCTATTTGAGGGCAGACACGATTTCAAAGCATTCTCCGCTGTCCGAGGCAACGAAGATGAAGAAACAGACTATCGACGAACTTTGAGCGAGTCCTCTCTGCGCCGTCTCCCGGAGGGCTATCTCCTTACCTTCACCGGGGAGGGATTCCTGTACAAAATGGTCCGTATGCTTACCGGAGCTGCTGTCCAAACCGCTCAGGGATATTTTCGACTCGATGATCTGGAGGGCCTACTCAACCAGCCTCCAGAGCTTCCAAGAGGGAAATCTCCACTTTGTGCACCGCCCGACGGACTCTCTTTGGTTGAGGTGCGCTACTGAGACATCCGGACCAGAGGAACTTGCAGAAGAGGACCACTTTTACTTCGTCCTCGATCTGCTCAATAGAAGCGGTACCAGTATCGTTACTGTTCACCTCTAGTCGATCAGCCCCATCGCTACGGGATGCGGCCCGGATGGATACTCAGGGGACCTGGTGCATATTTTTCGTGGCGGTCACACTCATGTAATCCGGTCCATGATGCACCCCATGTGACAATGGAGCACAAAAAGAAACGGCCCCTTCTTTGAGGAGCCGTTTACTGATCCAAGAAAAACTGTCTTGGGTGACTTGGTAAGATCTAAAAGTAGGTCCGCAAGGCCAGCCACAAGGTAAGCGCATCAACGTCACCACCAGCCGTATCGAGGGTCTCCAACTCGACTCCAGTCATGATTTTGGCGTTATGGCCACAGGCATAATAATTCAGTCCGGCATAAATACTGTGGTGCTGATCGCCACGGCCGCCGCCGACATCCGCGTCATGGTTTCTTCTGAGATAGCGGGAATTGGTCGCAATACCCTCTGCCTCATCTGCTCCCTGATAGGAGTAGCGCACAACGGCCTCGATTTTATCAGTGAGGTCCCGGGACGCCATTGCCACGAAGCCCCAGAAATTCCCTCCTCGCTCGCCTGCTCCGTCATCACCATTATCTCCGAGGGTTCCCTGCAGAAGAATATCCCATCCGTTTTTCTCGGTGAGGTAGGCTAACGCCATAGCCCACTCATAAAGGCCAACTTCATTATCAGGCGTTCCGTGCGCGTCATTGTATAGAAAGTCTGCAATAAGACTATCTCCGCTCTGAAGCTCCCAGCTGCCATTTGCATACAAGGCGAGACCGTCTGTTTCGCCAGATAGCTCCGGAGTGTCCTCAGTGCTGAAGACTCCGAGCGTTCCTGAGAAATTATCTTTGGACTTCTCGAGAGTGATTCCGGAGAGCCGTGCTGGATAGACCTTGTTGGCTACCGCAGATCTCTCAACGGTCTTGATCTTCTTCGACGAAGTGTGGACTTCATTGCTCATGGTCACCTTATGGCGTCCCACGCTGACGTTCACTCCATCAAGTGCTCCACCGCCGAGAAGAGCCCCTGCATCAAAAGAGACAACCGCAACATCGAGGCTCTGGTATCCAAAATCACGGGACCCTCCCTTTGGCTTCCCGTCGCTCACAAAGTTGGCATTCGCCTTAAGCTTGAAGTGCTTGAGAATCTGGATCTGCGTTCCGAGTCGGAACCTGCGGACCTCATCAAAGGTCTCGGAGTCATCTACCCCGTTTACTCCATCGATGTCAGTCGACGCAAACTGCACCTGAGCTCGCCCGAAAAACTTGACGGCCTGAATCAGCATGGCGTCATCATTGGAATAAATCGGAGATCCAAGATCTTCGGTGAGAAGGCGGCACCAATCTCCTCCATTAGATCCGTCCGCCGCGAGGGCTGGGAGGGCGGAGGTAGTAAGGGCCGCAAGAATTGAAGTCGTCAACTGCTTGGGTTTCTTCATCTGGTATATAGGGAATGGTTATCTGTGATTAGCATTATTCGAGTGCTACGCACTCCTTGGAAACAAAAAGCCGCAGGTCCACTGGAGATAAGCGAGACCCTGCGGCTGGACGCCGTTTCGCTGAACGCCGACCGACGTTGGGTTGTCAATTCTCGCGTTTGCCTCATGGTTCCGCGGTTTTCTGCGGGAAGTAAGGTGACCAAGTATTCATCCGGAAAGGATATGGAAAGTCATATTCTTACTCACTCCCGCAGCTTACTCACAATCGGGCAATTCATGACCTTTTTTGGGTGTCTTATTTGTCACAGGGATGGAGGGGGTCCCTCTTCCCTGAAATAGTAAGGCCTCCGTCCACACACAGGCACCCTCTCCATGTCGTCGTAGGCAGGAACCACCTACTTCACTTCGATTCGGTAGGTTCCAGATTGGATCACATTTAAGGTGATCTTCTCTTTCTTGTCCGTCTGTAGGAATCCACCGGGAAACCGGTTATCCGCCCCCGGCGCCTTTCCATCAACGAGGAGCTTGGACGCAGGGCCCATCGGTAACCGCACGGTCGCTGTCGTCTGAACCGGTATCGTAAAGACGTAGAGAAGTCCCCCGCCCTCCAAGCGGTTCCATTGCACCTGAATGCGGCCCCTCACGGAGTCATAATGAGCTTTGACCCAGCTTATCGGCGTGCCTTCGCTCCCTTCCGGCTGGCTTTGTGGAATCCACGGCTCCAGGCGGATCCGCTGGAACCCAGGGATTGTCGTGTCAATACCCGCCAACTTGGCCATCAGCCAACCACTGACCGCGGAAAAGCTCTGGTTGAGACCTGCGGCCCCTGGCGCTCGTTTCCTTCCGGCGGGCCCCCATCCCCTCTGCAGCGTCGTGTCTCCCTGCTTTACTCCATATCCCCACGACGGGAATTTTGAGGTCTGGAGGATCTTGAGTGCCGCATCATGATTCCCAGTCCAAGTCAGCACGGGGAGGAGAGACTTTGTCCCAAGCGCTCCACTCGTCACTCCGCTCGTTTCCGCGGTCTCCTTTGCCGCAAGGAGCTCGAGGAGGTCGCTGGTCACCTTGGTTTTTGAGGAATCGGTCAGAAGACCATACCGAAGGGCGAGCACGTGGGCAGTTTGGGACCTTACCTTGAGACTCCCATCGTCCTTGACGAACAATTTTCGGAAATCCGCCTGCAGCTCCCCGAAGGTCCGGTTGTAAGAGAGGTGGTTGATGGGGTTTCCTGCCACTCGTGACATCTCCGCCATGAGCCGAAAGTTCAAGGCGAGCATCGCGAGATCGATAAACCTCGTCGATGTTGGATCGTTGTAGTGCATCACGTCTCCCTCACTGACTCCGAAGGCTCTCCCCCGTAAGGCCCGGTAGGCATCATAACGAGCCTGCAGGTATTTCTTCATCGCATTCCAGTTCTCCTTCACGACCTCCCCGTCTCCGTACATCCACCAGTGATCAAACACAGCGTGAATGCCCGCATCGGAGAAACCCGCACCATGAGAGACTCTCCCTGAGGCAAAGGGAAAAGGAGCATATCTACGATAGTAGCCCTGCTTGTCCCGGGCACCCCGCATGGTGGTAAACCACTGGCGCAGGAACCCCACGTTATCGGCATGATAGCAGGCGGATCTCGCGGACAGTTGAACGGGCCCAAGGACTCCCATGCGCTCATTTACCTTTTCTGACGTGGAGGGCATGCCGATCCAGTTCGCTCGCTGAGTCCAGAGACAGCTCTGGTAGATTTTGTTGACCTGCTCATCGCTGCATTCAAACCCGCTGGTTAACGGAGTATCGGAATGGGTCACCAGGCCCGTGAGAAATCCGACTTCCGGCTTTTCAAGTAATCCTTCAACTTCTGCGAAGCGAAAGGTGTGCAAAGTGAATCTGGGGGCCCAAACTTCCACTCCCTCTCCTTTACACACGTAGGTGTCCGTCGCTGTTTCACTTCTCTCGCGATTGCCATCAAAGTCCCCCTCTGTGACTCCGTATCGAATGATGAGCTTCTGCCCCTTCGTCATTCCCTTTCCTTCCAAGCGCACGCTCCCGGTAAAGTTCTGTCCAAAATCAAACCGGTAGCACTGCGGACGAGGCTCGCTGACTTGATCCGCTTTCCTTTCCTCGATGATTCGGATGGGGGGGGCCGCATAACTCTGCAAGATTTTTGGCCTGGCGAACCCGACCTCCGCAACCCGGCGGCCTTTACCGTCATTGAATGGTGCCTTCACGGCTTCATTGGAGGACGCTTCCACGGCCTGGCTCCATTCCTTGTCATCGTAGGCGGGCTGCGACCAATTCGTCAGTTCCCGGGTGGCATCATAGCCCTCACCCATCAGCGGATCGGCCTCGAACTCTGGCCCGGTAGTCACTCTCCACGTGGAATCACTGGTGACAATCCGCGATGTCCCATCCTCGTAGTAGAGATGCAGCTGAACGAGCAGGGCCGGGGTCTTGCCATAGAGATTTCGACCTGTCCCAAAGGGCCCGAATCTTTTTCTTTTTGCCGACCCGAGATAGCCGGAATAGTAGCCATCTGCCACAACCGCTCCGAGGCAGTTGGAGCCCGCAACGACCCAGGAACTCACGTCGTGGCTCACGTAGTTAGCCCTCGCCTCATAGTCACTCCATCCCGGGGCCATGAGGGAGTCCCCGATTTTTTTCCCATTCAGGTAGAGATCCATCGCCCCCAGCGAACTCGAGTACAATTGTGCTCTCGCGACTTTCTTACCCGCGTCAAACGCCTTCCGGTAATACCGTGGAGCGGGAAGGAAGATCTGACCGGGGTTACGATGAAGAGGTTCATTGTCTTTGTAGGAAATCCAGTCAGCCTCCCAGTCTTCCTGTCCTAGCATTCCAACGGTAAAGTGGGCGACGTCGCTCCAGGGAGATGGCTCATCATTCTCATCCCACACTTGGACCTTCCAGAAAACCCGCTGCCTGGATACAAGCTTCTCAGCTCCTTTGTAGAAGATCAGATGGTTTTCTAGGCTTGGTTGCTTCCCGGTGTCCCAGAGGTCTCCTTCATCACGATCAAGAGCATCTGGAGAGCTGGACGCAATGATCCGGTAGGCTCGTTGCGCCTTTCCCTTCTTGGTTGATTTAAGGTGCCAGCTCAGACGAGGAACCTCAGCGTGAAGAGCACTCGGATTGGTCTGGTGCTCGCATGCCAGTTTCGAAACCTCCAAGTCTGCACCGAGCAGCAGGGAAGGAGTAAGGGCGATGATAAATGCAATCAAGGTTCTCATGGAGCCATCAGGAGGAGGGTGTATCTCTCAGCCGTGGCAAGAGAACAGCAGGTTGCGGAGTTCGGCAAGTATCTCCTGCAACGCGTTAGGCGCCTCGGCAAGCGGCGGGCACTGGAGTCCGATACAAAAAAATACCTGCCGGTCTTTCGACCGGCAGGCACTAAAAAACGACCTAGGTTCTGAGAACCTGGTTCACCCTTACCGCCTGCGGCGGATCAGGAGCGACAGACCAGCGAGGCCAATAAGAAGGCTGCTGGAAGGCTCCGGAATGGCAGCGAGCCTGAGCGCCGGGTTTTGGCGCGGAATAGTAGCTGGCTGCAGTGTGAAGGTGTCGAAATCCCCAAGGAATGGAGTTGCCGTAGCGTTGTTCACGAAGATCGTTGAAACTGCAGGCTCCGAAGTCGGGAAAGACCCAATCTCAAGAATTGCTGCTTCAGTCGAGCTTGCAAGGTCAGCTCCGTTACCAATCACCAAGTGAATTGGTCCCGAGAACCCAGTGGTGGTAATGTCAGCTCCGTTATTGGAGAAGTTATATACCCCGCTGAAGATCGTCTGGGTGCCAACTGTGCCAGTTGCTCCGTCGAACACGCTGAAAGCTGCGTCAAGGTCTGCCCCGGAGGACAGCGTTGCGAGCTGGGCAACATCGAAGGTGCCGATGGCAGCAAATCCGCCTTCAACCGCTGCTCCGCTGTTGTCTACTACGGACTGGGTGTTAACCGGCCCCTGGTTGTTAGTCACCGTAATGCTGGCTCCAAAGGCGGAGACCGACATGGCGGCGAGGGTAGCTACTACGTGCTTCAATTTCATGTGGGTAGTAATAATGAGTTTGTTATTGAGAGAGAATCACGGGAGCAGGGAGATTTGATCTCGGCTGCTCCCGCAGAAGATTTCCTAGAGGTCAGCGTAGAAGGCTGGAGGAGTGACGGTCGCGTTGAACGCGGCGCCGGTTCCATTCTGGCTGATGATGATTCCGGAGGTCAGCTCAACATCACCTGCGGCTGCGAAAGTCGCTGAATTCAGCCAGCCATCGAACCCGGCAAGGGTCGAGAAGAAGTACTGATCATAACCACTNGCGTCAGCCTTCGGGAGATACACGGTATCAGCCTCTGACGGGTCAGCATTTGCAGAAGCGCTAACGCTGTCGGCCAGGCCGCTGTTCCCGAGGGTCGCTCCAACAGGNTAAGCAGTGCCGAGGTAAGTGAACGCGTCACTGACTGGGAGGTTCGTGCTGGTGGTCTTCACCATGCCGGTCACAACAAGCGAAATATCGTTGGCGCCCTTCTCGTTGACGATCAGACCGTCGACATAGTTGAGGGGCAGGTCGGTGGCATCAGCAAACGTGCCTGCGTCAAGCCAGCCGCTGAACCCAGCGAGAGTGGAGTAGAACACCTGAGTGAATCCGCTCCCATTAGGAACGTAGATAACGCTNGCTTCGGAAGGGTCTGCGTTNGCAGAGGAGGTAAGTCCGGCAGAGTTGTCTGCACCAAAAACGTCACCAATCGTCTTGGCGGCNCGGATGGTGTAGTCGGATGCNTCAGCTGCCTCAACACCAGCAAGACCGGTNAGGTCGCTNCCGCTCCAGGCGTCAACCTCGATCACGGTTCCGGAGTCGGCGATCTCAACGAGGTAGCGCTTACCTGCGGTGAGAACGTCAGTAAAGTTTACATCGTTGTCTGTGAGACTGTCGCCAGTGTTAGCGTCAAATGTTCCAGATACTACCTGTGGCTCGTGAAGACGAAGGCCAAGGACGTTGAACTTGCCCGCGTTGATGGTGAGCGTCTCGTAACCGCCTGCGCCTGATACTGCCGACTGTGAGAAGGCTGAACCAGCGAGGAAGCTAAGTGAACCGGCAACCAGTGCCGCTTTTTTTAGTGTCGTTGCTTTCATGACTAATAGGTGACTCTACTATAGAGGTCGTTTTTGTTTTTGTGGGTGTTATTCTCAGTTTCCGCAGGCAATCCACCTGCAAACTACCTACCGGAAGGCCCTCCGGTCAATTTTTTTCTAAGTTTGCCCCGAAAAAACAACTTAAGGAAAACTAAGCAGCCAAAGGGGCCGCAAGCCCCTATAAATTAGGGGATTACGAGGCCAACTGTAGGCCAAAAAAAAAGAAGGTGANTNCCTCAGACGATGCCATGGCACATATCTCACTCGCTGAGGGCCAGCCGGGACCCTGGTTTGACGGATTTGGGGCCGTTTGAGCCCGAAAGTAACCCATCTGGAAACGGCTACCAGCAGCTGATGTCCGTGAANGTGTTCAGACGCTCCTCAATTGCGAGCGAGGAAAGGTCCTCAATTCTCCGGGTTGAAAACGCCTCGCAAGTGAATGACGCCATTACGGTCCCACGAACGATCGCATCGCGTATATGCTCGAACTGGTAATCGGTGTTGCCGAGCGAGGCGAGGTATCCCGCCATCGCTCCCAAAAAGGTATCTCCCGCCCCCGTCGGGTCCGCAACCTCTCGGAGGGGAAATGCGCCACACCGGAAGATGCCATGATTTATCTCGGGTGGGCCGAAGAGAATCGCTCCAAACTCTCCGAGCTTGATGATCACATACGCCGGACCCTTGCTCCGTAGCAAAGCNCCTGCCTCTACAAGGTTTGANGTCCCTGCATATTCACGAGCCTCCGTTTCATTGATTACGAGGAGGTCAATCCTCCCAAGGACTCTCTCAAGCTCTTCCCGCGCAATCCCGATCCAGAGATCCATGGTGTCGGCTAAAACGAAACGATCNTTACCNACGCACTGGTCGAGCATCTCGAGTTGATTCTTTGGAGCCATGTTGGCAAGAACGACGACAGGAGAGCTCGCGATGGAGGCGGGCAGCTTGACCTCCCAGCTCTCAAGAACATTGACCGCCACGTTGTGCGTTGTGCGGTCGTTCATGTTCTGGTGATACTCTCCACTCCAGCTGAAGGAGGCTCCCTCAGANCGCTCTACTGCATCAAGAGTCACTCCGTGCCGCTCGAGCATGGCGAGATGCTCCGGGGGATAGTCGTTTCCGATCACCCCTACTAGGTGGACNGGTTTCGTAAAATAGCTCGCCGCCAACGAGGCATAGGANGCNGATCCTCCCAGAAGGTTCGTCGCTTCATCAGAGGGCGTCTTGACATTATCGATCGCAATGGAGCCACCGACGAGAAGAGGGAGCGGACTGGACATGAACGCGAAGTTCGAGCCTATCAGGACCAAGTTTCAAGCCCGATATTCAGCGCCTTCTCCAATCACCTGCCCGCCAAGGACTTCTCGGACCTGCCGACAAGCTCCCTGAATGTCTTCTGCCTGAAGAAGACCGGAAACAATCACAACCCGGCTTGCCCCGGCATCCAGCACCTGTCTGAGGTTTTCCGTTTTGATGCCCCCTATGCAGAAGACAGGTATTTCAGCTCCAACTTCTCGCTCAACTTCTTCGACATGATTGAGGCCGATTCCTGGACGCCCTTCCTTTGTCGGGGTAGGAAAAAGTGGCCCAAATCCAATGTAGGACGCACCCTCCTTAAGTGCTGCCCGCGCCTGCTCCGGGCTATGGGTAGACCGACCTACCAATGCGCCAGCCGGCAAGGCAGCGCGGGCATCACCGATTTCACCGTCCTCCTGCCCGAGGTGAACGCCGTCGGCTTCAACCTCCCGCGCGATCTCGACAAAGTCGTTTATGATGAAAGGAACCTTTCTGGCCCGACACAACGGAACGAGCTCTCGCGCGATCCGGGCAATGCTTGTGGTATNATGGTCCTTGGCGCGGAGCTGAAGGAAATCCACCCCGCCTTCAAGCAGCGCCANAGTCGCTCCAACGCAATCATCCATCGAAAGGTAGCCCAGATCCACGATCCCNTAGAGCCGGGCAGTTTCGATGCTCAACTGGCGAGCGNCAGTCATTCCGCAGAGGCTACGGACTCGCGCTCCTTCAGGTAGCGCTCGACCCAGCCAATGTCGTAACGTCCCTCAATAAAATCAGGATGGTCAACGATNACCTGCTGGAAGGGAATCGTAGTTTTAATGCCGCGGATCATGAACTCCGAAAGGGCTCGGCGCATTCTTGCAATGGCGACATCACGTCGAGCCCCCGTCACGATGAGCTTCGCAATCATGGAGTCATAATGAGGAGGAACCGTGTATCCCGCGTAGACGTGGGTGTCGACTCGAACACCCTTTCCGCCGGGGGCATACCACATGGAGATGTGTCCCGGNCTTGGTGCAAAATTGTTATATGGGTCCTCTGCGTTTATCCTGCACTCGATACTGTGCCCACGCGGTGTTCCCTCACATACGTGAGAGGAGAGCGGTTCTCCCGCAGCTACGCGGATCTGCTCCTTGATAAGCTCGCATCCCATGACCTCCTCGGTGATCGGGTGCTCCACCTGAATCCGGGTGTTCATTTCCATGAAATAGAAATTCTCCCCGCTTTCATCGACAAGATACTCGATCGTCCCGGCNTTTTCGTAACCGATATTCTCTACGAGCTCGACCGAGGCCTGCCCCATCCTTGCNCGAAGTTCCGGGGTNAGTAGCGGACTGGGGCACTCTTCTATGATCTTCTGGTTGCGGCGCTGCATCGAGCAGTCACGCTCCCCGAGGTGCACCACCTTCCCGTGCGAGTCTGCCATGATCTGAAACTCAATATGATGCGGATTGAGCACGAGTTTCTCGAGGTAACAGTCTCCATTCCCAAACACNGCATTCGCCTCATTGCTGGCNGCCCTGAACTGATCGAGAAACTCCTCTTCGTGAAGGGCGGCTCGCATTCCCTTGCCGCCGCCGCCCGCGGTCGCCTTGATCATGACNGGAAATCCGATCTGGCGGGCCGCCTCCATGGCCTCCTCCTCGCTCTCCATGACTCCGTCGGTTCCGGGAGTAACAGGCACTCCATACTTCGTGGCCGTGGCACGAGCTGTATTCTTATCCCCCATCGCCCGGATCAGGTCCGCTGAGGGGCCGATGAACTTGATTTTACAGCTATCACAGATTTCCGCGAACCGGGGGTTCTCCGAGAGAAACCCATATCCTGGGTGAATGGCCTCTGCCTCCGTAACCTCTGCCGCAGCGATAATACGATCGGGTTTCAGGTAGCTGTCCTTACTCGGACCGGGGCCGATGCAAACGGCCTCGTCAGCCAATTGCACGTGGAGAGAATCCACATCGGCTTCGGAGTAGACCGCAACCGATGCGACATCAAGCTCACGGCATGCCCGGATGATTCGCAAAGCGATCTCACCACGGTTAGCTACAAGGACTTTGGAAAACATCGCGGGGGAATGGGGAAAGGGGCAAAATCTGCACACACAGTGCAGGTGAGATCAGGTCACGCGGAAAAGTGTATCCCCGTATTGAACCGAGCTGCTGTCTTCGACACAGATCTCCGACACCGTACCGCTAACCTCGGACTTGATCTCGTTCATGACTTTCATGGCTTCGATGATACAGACCGTCTGCCCCTCACTGATCCGGTCACCAACTTGGACAAAGTCGTCCGCATCCGGCGCTGGCTTCCGATAGAAGGTTCCAACCATCGGTGATTCAACGACCTTTCCCGGTATGGCGGCTGCCTCCTCCTCGCTAGCCGCCGCCGGAGCTGCCGCAACGGGAGCCGGGGCCGCTACTGGGGCACCGGGGGCTAGCGCCAATCCTCCGAGCGCCTCGCGAAGGGCCTCGGGATCGGGAGCTTTTTTCAGCTTCACGTTGACGCCTTCCTGCTCCAAATGAAACAGACTGAGTCCGTGCTCTTCCATGAGCTCGACGATTTTTCGGATTTCCTCCAGGTCCACAGGATAAGCAGGTGAGTTGGCAGTAGAGTCGGGGTCAGGGCTGGGCTGGTCAAGCGCCAAGGAAGCTGCGATTCGGTATTGGGTATGGAGGTAAAAGCCCTTATTTTGCCTCTGTGAAGCCGATCCCACGCCCTGCGGAGCCCGGAGAGTTCCTCCCGGAGAATTATTTCCGCCGCCTCTCGCCCAGCGAGTTGTTCACACGAGAAGCTCCCCTTGAGGTCGATCTCGGCTCTGGAGACGGGAGTTTCGCCCTTGCGATGGCGCGCCAATTTCCTGACCGCAACTTTCTCGCCGTGGAGCGTCTTCTGGGACGAGTGCGCAAGACCTGCAAACGCGCAACAGAAGCCAGACTCCCGAATCTCCAAGTGCTGCGACTTGAAGCACGCTACACGGTGGAGTGGCTTCTCCCGCACGCCTCAGTGAGCAGGCTCCACCTCCTCTTCCCCGATCCTTGGCCCAAGGTCAGACATCACCGGCGCCGCCTCATCAACGCAGAGTTCCTCGGAGCCCTTTCCAAAGTGCTCGTTCCAGCAGGAGATTTTCTCTTCAAAACTGATCACGAAGATTACTTCGAATGGGCAACCGACAAACTCTCACTCTCAAAACATTTCCAATCAATCGCGTGGGACGATCAATGTGGTGAGCTCTCACAATATCCACAAACCGATTTCGAGGCCCAGTGGTTGGCGGAGGGCCGCTCCGTTCATAAGCTCCGAGCACGAAACGTGAGCACCTGACACCCTATTTCCGAAGGATCAGCTTTTTGTCAGGCATCCGGATGCTTCGCAGCTCCAGCTCCTGCTCGGAGAGCTTGATTGTAACCGCCCCGGTTTCTCCCTGACGCCAAAGTTGAATACCGGACTGCTCTACCGTCTTTACCCAGCGCTCGGGCACTTTCTCTGCTGCTGGATATCGATCCTCCTCCGCTATAATTACGCTTGGATCAACGGCCTTCAGGAAACCCATTGTCCCGGTGTGGTCGGAGCGATGACGCCCCATCACCCAAAGATCACACCCCAGATCGCCACCACTTCGCAGAATCTCCTGCTCGGTATCAAATCCCGCGTCCCCAGTAATCAGAATTCGCCAGCCTCGCCAATGCAGGCGCATCACCATGCAGCGGTCATCTGCGCGGCTCCCGGTTTCTTCGCTCGCGACCCGCAAAATTTCTATTTCCGCTCCATCTCCCAGAGGATAGCGAGCACCCTGCTTCCCAAGATGAAGCTCACTCCCTTGCTCCCCAGCGCTAAGAATTAATTGTTTGAATGCGGGGCTACTGGCACTCGCGACGGGTAAGAGAATGCGTCTGGGGGAATAGCGCTCAAGGGCAGACACCAGTCCCCCCGCATGACCTTTTTCCGGGTGGGTCAGAATCATCGACAGAGGAACTACGCCGGCCCTCTCCAGCGCGGGTTTTACCAATTTCCTGAACTGATCCGGTGCTCCGCCATCGATAAGAACTCCGTCACCCGCTTCTACGTAGATCGCTGCGTCACCATCCCGGAGATCGAAAATGAGTATATCCGCCGACCATCCTCCAGCCTTTTCCAGCTCAAAGTGGCTGCCTGGGAATGAGGCCACCTTTTCGGCTAACGAGTAGGTCGTCTCAGCGAGAAAGGCATTTACCTGATTTGAACCAGCCTGGAGCGGTTCCCAGAACAGTCCCAAAAGGGACCCGGCGAAGGCGATCGATAGTATTACGAACACCAATGGCACTAGAATCACGCTGGCCACGACAGACGCAGGCGTAATGATCCCAAAGTGATACCAGATTAGAGGCATCGATCCGATCCAAGCTGATAACGAAACCACAAAAAGGCCCACAATATATCTCCGCACCATGAGATTTCCCCTTTGCCACGAGGTGTGCAGCCGGGGTGGAACAAATGGGTCTCCTTCGCCAAGAGGCTGAAGCAACCTCGCAAGAGGTGGCGCGATCAGAATGATCATTCCCACCACGACGTAAGACAGCTGGAATCCAACCTGACCGAGCTGATACGAGTCGAGAAGGAGCACCGCAGGAAGACTGGCAAGCAAGCTATTCCCCAAGGAGGGTTTCCGCTTGATGAAGAACCCCGCAAGAAAAACCGAAGCCATGAACGCCGCACGCAAGGCGGGGGGATTAAGGCCCGTCACAAGGGCATAAATCCAAATTATACCAACAACCACCAATAGCCCCCACCGCCGGGAGACTCGGCTTATCCGCACGAGAATCCATGCCAGGGCCCCTACCAGACCCACGTGAAGGCCACTTACCGCAAAGATGTGCATCGTCCCACTTTTCCGAAAGGCGTCGTAGTATTCGCCGCCCCCCGAGCGTTCACCAAGAACAAGCCCTCTTATGAGGGTGGCTCCAGCGCTCTCTTCCTGCAAACCGGCAACAATCCGCGAACGCAATTTCATTCTAAGGAGCCAAGCCATCCGGTGCAGGCTCAGTGAAAATTCCCAGCCGCTCAGCACTCGGTGCGATTCCAGCCGAATCTCCCCGCTCAATCCGTGACTTCGAAGCCACCTCCTCCGATCAAACTCTGCCGGGTTGCGTGGGGCAGCGGGAAAATACGTTCTCCCCTTAAGCAGTAGCTGATCCCCCGGGTTAGTGTCATCCGGCAAATCATCAACCGCTAGAAGGCAGCCACGCAGGCACTTGGGGTTGCCGNCGTTCTTTGTGACCCGCACCACCCCCCGTGGAAGAAAGGTGCTCCGATCGCGCAATCTGACAACCACAGCCTCTGTCTCAACGTCGGTCCGACCATTGGAATGAAACCAAGCCTCACCCTTGATCTGTGTTTCAATCCGTTCCTGATGAACGCCCCATAAAAGGATCCAGCCTCCCAATCCAGCTGCCAGCATCCAATTTCTTTTCCTCAGGAAAAAGAGGGCGCCCAGAACTACTACGACTCCCCACTGAAAACCCCATCCCCACTCTGCGCTCAGGACTCCCAGACAACTCCCGGTAGCCACCGGCGCAAGGGGCACAAGGGACAAACAACGAACCGCCCCTTTTTTCACGAAACGAACACCTTAAATCGCACCCAGTTCCCGAAGTCGGTGGGTGGCATTAGCAGAGTGCCGGGTCTCTGGGAAAAGCTCCACCACCTGTTGGAGGATACTCACCGTTTGCGGCGTATCGTCCTTCACCTCGTGAAAGAGCTCTGAAAGCCTGAACATGAAAAACGCCTTGTCATTAATCGCCCAATCGCGACTTTCCATCGCAGTTTGCAGGGTCTCGATAGAGGCGTCGGGGTCNTCGAGATTATCCTGTTGAATTTTGGCAATCTCCACCCACGGAAGCCGATTCTCCGGTTGTGCGATTGCCACCGCACGGTAGGCAGCAATTGCTCCTTCATATTCACCCTGNGCGTAAAACGCGCGAGCNTCATGCATNGGGTCTTCTTCCACTTCCTCAGCAGACCCGTAAAACATATGGGTNAAGCGGTGGACGATANTGGGAAGAACGAAAACNCCAAANACAACCGCAGCGTAGGCCGAGATCCCAAGGANGACCACGATCCCCACAAGAATCTTGGCTGCCATGGANGCTCCCNTCGGCTTCCAATCNNCAATGGATTCCTCCCCNGTTAACTCATTAACGACAATGCGATCCTCNACCCGGGCNAGCTCCATTTCGCTCTTCNGTCGGCNCCGCCTGNTTAAGCGGGCCCATCCCAATNATAATCAANCCGCCCACACAAATGAGAGCGACGAGAACNCANAGATTAATTACAAGCTTNCGNTCCATANGTAGCGGTGCACTACGGAAAGACGGAAAGAAGNCGGGCTNCTTGCCCCAGAGTCGAAGGTNTCGNAGATTTGATAACCAGAGGTCCGACGGACGAAAAGCCACGGNCNCTACCGTGACTTCGCCNNGNGGTGGAGCAGTAACNATNNAGAGAANGCGCNCTCNNNAACNACNGCCCGNATACGCTTACTTCTCGTTGGCGTAGTCTATNGTGGGNAGCTCCTTGAAATCTGGAAGCTTGCGCANCGGCGGNGCAGGCGCTTCNCCTGAGGAGCACCCACAGGAGNTCAGNGCNAGGGCAGTTGCGGCTANGCCAGCGAGGGCAAAAATCTGGATGAGTTGTTTCATAGTGANTANGTNTTGNGTGGGCAGGCGNAACACTCGGNTGAGGCTCCCNTCTTCTCAAGGTAAAAATCAAGCCCGGGACCACAAATNGGCAGTCCCGGGCCTGATNGGAATGATCTNGCTANTTCCCNGGGATCACCATGGTNGGCGGNGGAGTCGGGGCAGGGGCGTGCTGGTGNGANGCGCANGAGGCGAGGGCNAATCCNGCCAAGGCNGCNAAGGCAGCAATNATTTTGGTGAGTTTCATGGTTAACGTAAGGTGTNGCCCCAGCATNTTCNGGGGNTNGGCNCACGCTGCCCGATTATCAGCNGCTCTTAAAGATTATTTTGCCGGAGCCACGTAACTCGGGGGATCGACCATTGGCGCGCTCTGGGAACAGGAGGAGAAAAGGACAGCCCCCGTAACGGCTGATATGCTGGCGATTACCTTAAGGAATTTCATTATCTCGCTGGTTACAGTTAGGATTTTCGGCGTTTGAAGAGCCGGACGCCTTGAAGCATANGACTCGTCGCAGCGACCGCAAGGGTGAAAGCGTGCTCTCATGGCCTGAGATCGCAGCCCTTCTGTCNTCGGCACTACGGCTTCCAGCAGGAGAATTTTGATTCGAATGGGACGTTTGAGACTAGACTAACTGTTGCTTTCGCATCACACCCAGCGGGCCATGTCCGATTCCCCTCATGTTGCCATCGCCGGTGCTACGGGCGCCGTAGGAGAGGAAATGCTAAAGTGCCTCGAACAACGCAATTTTCCTGTAGGCGAAATTTCCCTTCTGGCCTCTGCCCGCTCAGTTGGCAGAAAAATTCTTTTCCGCGGACGCGAGTGCCTCGTTCAAGAGCTAGGGCATGATTCCTTCAAGGGTGTGGACATCGCCCTCTTCAGCGCCGGNGGCNCTCTCTCTNTGGAATATGGTCCCTCGGCCGCAAAAGCAGGCGCGGTAGTCATCGATAATTCCTCCGCGTTTCGAATGGACCCAGAGGTGCCTCTGGTTGTTCCCGAGGTCAATCCCGCTGCGGCNCAGAACCGCCCGAAAGGCATCATCGCCAATCCCAATTGCACNACCATTATTACGATGATGGGCCTCAACCCNTTGCACCGGAAATTTGGACTGCGCTCNATCATNGCCTCTAGCTATCAGGCCGTCTCGGGAAGCGGCCAGGCCGGNATTGAGGAGCTTGACCTCCAGGTTAAGGCGCTCAGCGAGGGCCGNACCGACATCCCGCNAGAGGTCTACCCACAACAAATCGCCTTTAACGTCATCCCTCATGTCGACCAGTTTGCTGAAGGCGGCTACACACGGGAAGAACTGAAGATGGTCAATGAAAGCCGCAAAATTCTGGACTTGCCGGACCTGAAGGTCACTTGCACCTGCGTTCGTGTCCCGGTTTATCGNTCCCATGCCGTATCGGNAACCGCCCAGTTCGTAACGGCTCCAAGCGTTGAAGATGCGCGGCTCGCCTACCAAGGCTACTCCGGAATCCGAGTAGTGGATAATCCTTCTGANGCCCTCTATCCCACTCCCTTGGACACTACTGAAAAGGATGACTGCCTTGTGGGAAGAATTCGCGAGGATCTGGTTGTCGATAATGCCCTGGCCCTCTGGGTCGTTGGCGACCAGGTCAGGAAAGGAGCAGCCTTAAACGCAGTTCAAATCGCAGAATTAATCTGAACGTAACCTAAACAGAGGCACAGAGATTCCCCGTGATGCGATTGGGAGCTTGGGAAAAGCCTCTCGTTTAGCTATTTTCATATCAGTGTCCGATTTCAAGGCCTACCTCAAGGAGCGACAGAGTGCCGTTGATACAGCGCTGCGCCGACTTCTGCCTAAGCCCGGTGTCCGTCCTGCCACCGTTCACCGCGCAATGCGCCATCCCGTATTTGCTGGTGGCAAACGCCTGCGGCCCATCCTTTGTCTCGCCGCGGCAGAAACCTGCGGCGGTGTAATCGAAGAGGCGCTTGCCCCGGCCTGCGCCGTGGAATTGATCCATACCTATTCCCTTGTGCATGACGATCTTCCCTGCATGGATGACGACGATCTGCGCAGGGGCAAGCCCACGACTCATATCGCTTACGGAGAGGGAGTGGCGGTCCTCGCGGGCGATGCGATCCTGACCGAAGCCTTCGCGATCATCGCTCAGACTCCAGAGTGCAAAAGATACAGGACCCGCGACTACGTCACCGAGCTTGCGTTCTGCGCGGACTCCCGGCGTCTGATCGGAGGACAGATCATGGATCTGGAGGCCGAGGGCCAGAATCTTTCCAAGGCGCAACTCGTCAAGATTCATGAGGCCAAGACCGCAGCTCTTTTAACCTCCTCGCTAAGGCTTGGTGCAATGAGCGCCAACGCGACACCGCGGCAGTTAACCGCATTAACAGAATTCGGTAAGTCTCTCGGCCTTGCCTTTCAGGTCATTGACGACATTCTCGATGTCACTCAGTCGACTGCCACTCTTGGGAAAACTGCGGGAAAGGACGCTCAGGTGGCAAAGGCGACCTACCCGGGAATTCTGGGCCTCGAGAAGAGCAGAAAGGAAGCCCACCGACTCACAAGAAAAGCTCTGAGCGCACTGGAGGCGCTTGGGCCAAATGCTGCCCGCCTCGACGAGATCGCGCACTATCTTCTGGACCGAGATTTCTAACTGCACTTTTCGGGCAGCCTAAAACCGGAACGTCGCATCTGCCTTAAGAGTAAGATCTGATCGCTCCAATCCTAATCCGCGATCCTCCGCGAGCAGAGATTGATTAAGAACGAGGAAGATCGTCGAGCCCGGGCGATATTCCCAACGGATTCTTGAGTTGAATCCCACCTCCCGGGAGAGACTGTCGTATTGCACAAGACTGGACCAGCCCAGGTCCGGCGTGAAATTCCAGTTAACGCCAAGACTCCCTATGTGGGCATCGAATTCGCCTCCCCCTACATCCACCCGGTTGTATTGGTAGCTTCCCTTGATTCGAAAATGTCGATTCGGATTCCATTCTAGCTCTGCGGACGCCTTTGCCCGCCATCCATCGTAGAACTGCCCCGCTTCAACTGAAAACTCCCCCCATACCGGACGCGAGCTCGTCGTCTCGTATTCCAAGCGTGCCTTCGTCCATGAATAATGGCCAGCGGGCACTGTGACGCTCCCGATATCAAAGCCCTCCAAGGGACGGTCCACATCATGGGAAATCCGCAGGAACAATTCATCCGTACTGGCAAAGTCGATATTGAAGGGCACCACCCCGAATCGGGCCGAATCCAAACCTCCTGAGGTCAGGGAACTCACCTGGAAATCTGCCCCTCTCGCCAGCTGCCGATACCACCCCGATCCTCCCGGTCGATCCTTTCGGCGCAGCAGACCCGAGACGGTGCGCACCCCTTTGCGCCGCACGTAGCCGAGCGCTGGATTGAAATTGGGACCGATCTCCATGTAACTCAAGGTCCCGTCCCACCGATCGTTGGGGTATGACAACTGAGCCCCGAAGGCATAATCCGTCCCATGCCCACCGCCAGCCGCCTCCGCGTAGTTTCCAAGGGCATAAAAATTCGCCTCGAGAATCTTATCCCGAAGAAACTCGTTAGTCCGATAAGTGAAGTCGAGTCCTCCCACATAATTATCCAAGTCGGAGGCAGGATTGCCTCCGGTGGCGATCACTCCCACCCGCGATTGAGCAAACACCTGCTTCGTTACCCTTGCCGCGAACACATCTTGCTCGCCCACCCCGGATGCCCCGTCGATTCGGGCATGCGTCAACCCGACATCATAATCCCCAAGTCTTCCTGCAAGCTTGCTAGCCAGTTGAATCGGGACGATCTCACCATCAGCTAATCCGATTCTCCTTGTGAAATAGGGCAGGAGCGTTGGTCCTCTGCTCTTCCTCCGTATTCCGGGGCCAAAATCATAGATTCCACTATCCTCGAGAAAGAAATCCCGCTTCTCGGGGAAGAACAGAGGGAAACGGCTGAAGTTGACAACTCTCTGGTCAACCTCTGTCTCCGCAAAATCCGTATTGTAGCTGAGTGTCGCAGAAAAGCTCGGCGTGACACGGTAGCGTATATTTGCTCCCGCGTCCCCTCCAAGGCTATCCCCCTCACTCCCTCCACTCCCGAAGCGGCCCACCGCATAGGGCGAAAGCTCTAATCCGAGGCCCTGCCTCATCCCCCCAAGTCCCGTGATATCCCCCGCCTCGACTGCGTTATGGGATTTGATTTCATCTTTCCATCCCGTCCATCGAATGGATTCATTTTTCCTTCTGATCCTCCGGGACATGTTGAATCCCCAGACTGTCCCCTCGGGATCGAAGCTCAGGGTCTTGAAGGGAACTGCCATTTCCACAAACCAGCCCTCCTGCGTAATGGTCGCCTTCGAAGTCCAGATGCCATCCCACGAAAAGTTTGTTCCCGTGTTGTTGGTGATCAGGGCATCACTCTGTGCCCCGGTGGGATTCACCGCAAAGACATAGCCGTTGCGCTGATCATGGTATGTATCGAAGAAGAGGTAGACGAAATCTGAGCCTGTATACATTCTGTCCCTGACCATCGAGCGGGCCATTACGCTCCCAGGCTCAGAATCGTAGCACCAAACTGCCACGTAAAGATGATCTAGGTCATAGGCGATCGCAAACTCTGTCCGCTCCGTGGCTGGAGTCCCCCGGCCAGGGTCATATTGCCGGAATCCCCCACCCTTTGCTGCGCGCTGCCAGGCCTCTTCCTCCAGGACACCATCCACTTTCAGGCGCTCCCCGGGTTCAAGTTTCAAGGCCGCAATCGCGGGCTTTTGCTCGGCGTAACCCCCGACCAGTGATCCCAGCCAGAGGAAGGTTGCCAGATAATTAAAACCGCTCCTCATTCCTTTATCCGCAGGCTCAGATCCGTGCGGCGAGTGACGACAACCCAGACCGGGCGATTGGTCAAGACCGGGCACTCAAACGAGGCATTTCCTGTGTAAAGGAGGCAACATTCGTGCTTTCCCCACACCCCGCTTCCGGTTCAAGCTCACTCCACCATGAAGCCTGCCCACACCCTTTTCACTGCGTTGGCCTGTTTTGCCATCCTTACCGCCACAGCCGAGGAAGAGAAAGCACCGGCCAAGAACCCGCCATCAGCACAACCTTCGGCCAAAGCCCCCGCAGCCAAGCCGGTGGATGGCGGTGCCGTAGAGAAAAAGTTCATTGGGAAATGGGCGCCGGATCCCAAGGCCATGATGAACGAGCTTCAAAAAGGACTTGGGGACGACCCCGCGGCCGCAGCAGCCCTCCCCCTCATTGAAGCCATGATGCAAAATATGGCTGTGAGTGTGAACAAGGGAGCGGTGACCATTCATGCCATGGGGGAAGAGCAGACGGCGACCTACACGATCACAAAGGTCGATAAGGCTGCGAACAAGCTCACCATGCAGATCAAAGATGACGAAGGAGAGGGCGAGGGGTCCGCAACCATCNAGGAGAANAAGGATGGCAGCAAAANNCTCACCTTGGAAAAAGACGGTGAAAAATTTATNCTGAACAGTATCACNGAATCAGAATTTGCGACNCGTCAGAAGGCCGCAGCAGAAGCGCCNTTGTTNCCCGGCCTNGAGTAAGNNGCCCNTANCNCTTTGGGNGNTCNCCGAGACAAAGAAGCTTNTCTCTCCTCTCGTCNCCCTCAAAGACNGCNACCCGGGCGTANACACGGCCNCCGCAGAACACNGGTGTAGCAAAAACCTGATCCCCAATNTNAGCNTTNTGGGTGATCTTGAATTTGNCGGGATCTGCANTGAACTTANAATACTCCCCGTTCTCGTTGATNACGTGTATGTCGTCCCCNACGAGAACNGGTGAACTTGAAAAAGTNCCGCCTAAAACGCCTTTCCACTTTCGTTGCCCNGTCTCGCAATCCCAGCACATNGCTGNNCCNCCATCCATNACGGCATAAAGGAAACCTTTCGCCACCAGCATGGAAGGCACGTANACCCGGCTGATGTTACGCCANACGACCTTGCCCGAACCATTNCCTTCCACCGCGTGAACNTGGTTNTTGGGCCAACCCCCNCTGATGAAGACACGCTTCCCGTCCGNAACCGGCGAAGTNACNGTTTCCTGAGTNGAGCCTTTGNCTTCCCAAAGTAACNTGCCCGTCATNGGGTCAAGACTGATGACCTTNTCGCATCCAGAAATCACNAGCTGNTCCCGACCATCGATNTCCTGCACGATNGGNGGNGTGTAATTCGGAATTTGCGGACGATCNACCTTCCACACAACTTTTCCGGTCNNGCGNTCNAGGCCAAGGATCGCCCCAGCCTTTTTGTTNTCCGCGCANACCAGTAGCAGAGAACGGTANATCATGGGTGAGGCNCCNTATCCCTGGTGGACCGTGTAATCNGTAAGGCGGGTCGTCCAGANCTTCTCTCCCTTGAGATTAANAGCGGTCGCNCAGGCGGCNCCGTCATTCACAAACGTNACGTAGAGCTTCTCNCCNTCATGAACCGGAGAATTATTNGCATGNGTCGCCTTNCGGTTGATTCGCTCNGGAAAATTTCCNGAGTGAANTACAGTCNTCCAGNCCCGNTTGCCAGTCCTNCGATCATAAGCCAANAGGGACTGTGTCTGTTNACCCTCGTCCGCCGTAACGAGGNANATATGCTCNCCNACCACGATGGGNGATCCATGACCCCTNCCCGGAATAGNNGCNTCCCAGAGCGTGTGCTTTNCNGGNTCGAGGGCCGCAGGGAGCTTNTGCNAGGGGTCCGCATGACCATTCCGANTAGGNCCTCTCCANGAAGGCCAGTCACNNCTGCNATCNNTCTCNGGANNNCCATAGCNANATACANTNGTNNCTGCCGCNAGCATCNCAGCATACAGAAANCCTAAACNTCTCATNATCANGGATATTGCTCCGACNTCCCNGAGGACGCCAGAAAAAGCAATCAAGACCTTNTTGGGCTTCCACTNGNTCCTATCTTTTAGANNNNCACCAGNCCGNCCTGNCNCATACACCCNCNNTCCCNGATGAAAGNNGACCCNTNACCGNCTCNGCGACNTTTCGACCTCGCNGGTTANNTCCTNNCTNCCNNGGAGGANGGNNTANANGGTTGGCTNGATTCTNGAACGAATCGACCAGCCAANCTTTGAGNNGCNNANCNNNTTCANTTAAGCAGGNGCNTCTGNCCNGNACACCGNGNGNCCTGCAGACGATNNANAGAGGNNCTCACCACAAGATCNNGCCATTGCTTTATCTACCGATTTTTATTCCTCCCCTTCTTGGTAAGGTGCACCATANATATCATGATCAAGCTTAGGCGCTATATCCTCGCCGGTCTGCTAACAATTATCCCACTCTGGATTACATGGCTGGTNNTAGCCTTCCTCTTTAAGATTCTGGCTCAGGCAGGGGANCCTTCCATCACATGGATCGCTTCAAAATTTCCCGACTCGCTCCAGANACTTATCGAGAGCCCTCTCTTCACGAATCTCTTTTCCATCCTTCTCGTCGTNCTGGCGCTCTATGGGATCGGCCGGCTTACAACTGTCGTGGTCGGACGCCGGGTTCTTGGTTTCTTCGAAGCCGTCCTGGCCAAAATTCCTCTCGTCAACGTGATTTATGGAGCAGTAAAAAAGCTAGTAACAGTTTTGCAGGAAAAACCAGGCGGTGGTTTACAGCGGGTGGTTCTCATTGACTTTCCCTCCCCGGAAATGAAGACCGTGGGTCTGGTAACTCGTGTTCTCAAAGATACCACCACCGGTCGAGATCTGGCTGCAGTCTACGTTCCAACGACTCCGAATCCTACCTCCGGATATCTCGAGATTGTCCCCTTGGAGCGGGTCACTTCGACCGAATGGAGTATCGATGAGGCGATGGCATTTATCATGTCCGGAGGCGCCGTAGCGCCGGATACCATGAACTATGACGAGCCGCCCCAAGCCGCGGACTAATAGAATCCTCAATCCGGGAGGTCCGCTCTCGGATCAGAGCACCCTGAGACAATCTTTTCCCGCTGCTCTTGCAGGCGGTAGGACGTTTTGCTTAAATAGAAGCAAGTCTTAAGCAAATGCCCCTTGCTGTGTTACCCATGGTCCACCTCCTCCAACTGAGAGAAAGACGACTCCATTGAGCCGGGACCAGAAAATTGAGTTTCCTCCATGCAATGACTCCCAGTCCTACTGAACCTTGCCGAGCCTCCGTACAGCTCTCCAGAGGAATGGCCATAGGGTATCACTCCGTCCTCGCTACCGTCACTGAGGATATTTCGCTGGAGAATGGAACACACTATCTTCTGGCCCGTAATGGGCGAGGCAAGACCACTCTTCTGAAAACCTTGGCGGGTCTTCTTCGTCAGAAGTCCGGCCACTACTCGACTCATGGGCACTGCCAGTTCATCGGCGATGAGTTTTATTTCGACCGCGAGTTGAAATCCAAGGCCATTTTCAAAGCCCTCATCCCTGGGCCACACCGTGAAGGCGCACTTCAACTTGCCAATCAACTCGAGCTCGATACCAATAAAGAGTTTGGCAAACTTTCATTCGGCAACCGCAAGAAGGTCGGGCTTGTTGTTGCGGAATTCCGAATCCTTAAAGACAGCCCCAATCTCTTGTTTTACGACGAGCCCTTCACTGGCCTTGACACCCCGGCCCGCCAAGCGATCTCTGATCACTGGCTTTCTACCAGCGAAGGCACGCTGCGCATTGTCTCATGTCACCCTGACTTTGACACCATGGCCATGCCGAGTGCGCTTCTAATCAGCGACAACGAAATTTCACAGGAAGGCGATGGCAGCCTTACGTGGGCCGATTTCAAGCAGCGTCTCAGCTGATATCTCCTACCCTCAATACTGATGATCTCTCTTTTCCGACTAACGATGGCCACGATGTTTGCCCGAAAGATGTGGGTAGTGGTTATTCTCGCATCCATCCTTACCCCCATCATCTTTCCTCTGTTCACGCCTTACGAAACCAATACTGCGCTCCTCGAACCCGCTCGGGCTCAGACCGCATGGAGCTGCACTTGGATCGTTGCAATCTTATGGACGCTTTCCCAAGCTGCTCGTTTCGGGGAGAGTAATTCCAACAGCGGAATGGGCTCTTATTTTCGCTCGCAGGGTGTTGGGTCCCTGCGACAGATATTTGCGCTCTGGAGCGCCGTGATGCTCTCCCTGCTTCCTGTAGTCCTCATTTCAACAGGCGTATGCCTGATCTTCGCCATGCCAGCCGATCCCAAGGAAGCTTCCATGTGGGTATGGACCAACTTGCAATTCGCGACTCTTCTCCTACTCGCAATCGGGCCACTGGCCCTTCTCGGGGTGGGCGTCTCCAGCAGGTGCGGAGCTCTGATCGGATACGTTGTTCCCACCGGGCTCTGCCTCTATGGGCTCTACGGAGTAACCTATCTAGGCATGACGATCCGCCTGCGGGACGACAACAAGATCCTTGAATGGCTCTACGCCCTCTCTCCCCAATACCACCTCGCTGATCTGACCCCCCGCCTGATCTTCAAGATGGGCCACCTGCCATGGTCTGAATTTTCGGGATTTCTGCTCTATTTTTTTGCTATAACCATCGTGGCAAGCTCCCTCGCAACGCTCTTATTTCGCACCGACCCGCTTGGTAATTAAGTTCATACGCCCTTGCAAGTGATGGCGCGCTTCAATCTCTTTCAACTTCGGATAGTCTTTCTGGTCGTCGGGCTTGCCGCATGGGGACTGCAGGCCAACAGGCTGTACCAGCGTGAGCAATTTACCAAGGCACACAATCCTCTCCACCTGAAACAAAGCCCCTTCGGGCGTACCCTTTCGCTCGCAATGCGTGGCCCGGTTGACGTCTACTGGCACCGTGGAGAACCCCATGAGCATCCCCCTGGGGAAGAGCACTCCCACAGTCACCCTCACAGTCACTCTCACGACCATGGTCATGGTCACTCTCACGACCATGATGCCGGCGCCGGGATACCAGCTGGGCAAGACGAGGACCTCGATTATCTTGCTAAACTGCTAGAAGACGAAGACCA
This sequence comes from Roseibacillus sp., assembly GCA_002715825.1. Taxonomy (GTDB): domain Bacteria; phylum Verrucomicrobiota; class Verrucomicrobiia; order Verrucomicrobiales; family Akkermansiaceae; genus Roseibacillus_B. Next base: position 26,131 of record PBAI01000027.1, read on the forward strand.
CGATCATGCGAACGATTCCGATATCGTAGATGCCGCTGAAACATTCAAAGGTCTCCGGCCCCTCATCCTCGACAAGATCGAGGCCATGCGTACTGCCTANAANTCGAGNACNAANCGTACCGCCGAATCACNTCGCCACAANGNCTACATCATGGNCGAGACAGANAAGAGACTTNNGGTTGGCTACGAGATGGATCCGCGGAANCCTTCCGCATACGGTGCCTATTTNCTCTTCAAAAGCGAAGCTCTGGCAAGAGTGGAAGGNCAGGCCGGAGAGGGNCTGGTCATCCGGNACNGNCGNGNNGAAGCNCGTNNNCTGGCNCATCGCACNCAGCACTACTGCTGGNACTTTCCNNNCGAGGCNCCNGCAATGATTACCGGNGCCTCNGCCGCCCACGATTGCCTGCAGNTGCTNTCGGAAGATCCGGATCCNGATCTGAACTNCGTNCGCTTCTACCTGAGTCGTCTGAATCTCATGCTGGAGAATTATGAAGCCATCAGGGANGCAATGCTGGAAGATAACAGCTGGAAACTCTTTCCCGCTCCTAGAAGGTCTGAAATGGAAAAGACCCACTCTCTGATAAAAGCTCTGAGGCAGGCAGATATTCAATATTGGGGTAAGCGTCTCAGTCAAACGGCCCAGCCGTAACNCAGANGAACCTCACGCCGAGCACTACTTGACCAGCCGGCTGGCTTCAGGCCTGTTTCTTGTGCGCCATCTGGGCCAATCCTCATCAAGGAGAACCCGCGCATAGGGGCCCAGCCATGAATATCCGTTACGCCTCTCATGCGGAATCTCCGCCAAGCTCGCTCTTGGAACACCATCGCGACCCGAAAAGATGGGCTTGTTCGTATGCAAATCATAGAACCGGGCCCAAAGTGGNGGGGCGCCCAGATCCCTTACAACGACGGTATCAAAACCTCCCGGTTGACTCTCCTCGACCTTTCGCTCCACGCGAATGCCTGTGAGTTCTACGCGCTTGAACCAAGCAACCGCGCCCTCTATGGACTGCTTCACGGCGAGATCCGGCTTTTCGACCCGCATCAGGAAGCGGACGATACCAACAGATTCACNNCCACTGAGTGAAGGGAGTTCATAGGACCTGCCACGGCAGGGTGCAAGAGTTCGACGATCATGCTGGGCGCACCAACTCGTNGGAACNCCNTCAATGAAAACCTGACTCCTNAGGANACAGGAGATTCCACGCTTCACNGCGCTNNCTGCCCGNTCCCGTNTAGAGGCAGGAATAAANTCNAANGGCGGAGNCTTATCGGCAATNTCCTTNAGCAGGTTCATCACCCCNACCATCGCATTGTCATTNAAGGTCACCTCGCGGNNATAGCCCCNNCCCTCTGGAAAATTCTGGGACCAACCCCCATTCTCCAACTGGCCGTCTAACAGGTATTCAACACCCTTTAATACAGCTGTTTTATAATTGGGCTTTTCTGAAGCCTCAAAGGCTACCGCGAGCAGGCGAATTTCGGTGTAGGTTGCCCCATTATCAATGGTTGTATCCACCCGCGAGCGCTGTTTCCGAAGTTGCTCCCGCTCCCTCAGGGCCAGGGTTCTCTTCCGGTTATAGTTCTTAGGCCAGCCCCCACAGGTGCGCTGATATGCGAGAACCGTTTCCACAATCGGCGTGTCGTCCGCGCATGCGCATGACCAGAGCCCAACCATTGAAATCAGAATCAGCTTCATACCTTGTCCGCTCGAATCCTCGTCTCACGGAGACACTTCATAAAGCGCCTCTCCATAATGAGGCTTCAAAGGCCACTTATCTGTGCGAAAAGGATAGGCGGGTAGCTCCTTTCCGTTCATCAGGGACCCCAGTGGCAAATTCGACCAGGCGTATCGTACGGCAACAGGAGACGGGACATCATCAGACCAGACCTCCACCATTGCAGGAACATCACGACCACCAAGCACCCTGGCATCAGCATGATGAAAAATCCGATCTTCTCCTGCGATATAGAATCCGCGGGCATCAGCGCGCTCAAGCCGCAGCCCCTGATCACTACCCTCCTCAAAGGTGATGCGGATCCTGTCCTTCTCCTTCTCCATGGATTGGTAGACAGGTCCACGCCACTGGAGCGATTTTCCCCGGGTAGCATCCATGGCTCCATAAACCTCTGAAAGAGCCCAGCGCGCGGACCGATCTCCTACCGGAGATTTTCTCCCTGGATGGATACTACTGTTGCTGTTTGCGTCAAAACTGACAATCAACCCGGTATTCGGCGTAGATCGCCATGTATTGAACTGCACCTCCCGAACGATATTGGTATGATGATTCATATCATAGGTCATGGAACGACGGGTGCTCCATCCGGCAATCTGAACGATACCGAAAGGTAACTCGTCGTTCCGAAAAATTCTCCGCCAGTCGGAGATCACCGCAGGGAAGGTTTCGCGAAAAGGAATCCAAGCATCTCCGAAGGAATTATTTTCTCCCTGATAGAAAAGCACCCCCCTGAGACTGAGACCCGCGATCGGCATGATCATCGAGTTGAGCGGACCGGCCGGAATACGACCCTCCGCCGGATTCTGGTAATTTCTGCGGTTTGGTCGATTGGGCGGATCTTTCTCGCCCCGATCCCGGGCCTTCTCGGCCAGAGCTTCCCATTGCTTTTGCGCGAGATCGAAGCGCTCTAAGGCTCCCTGCTCTCCCCCTTCTGCGACCCATTTCCGGCACTTCTCGTCGTAAGCGTCCAAAGAGGATCTTACGGCAGGCAGGGTCTCAAGAGTCTTCCGGCTGACCCAGTGCTGAGCCATCGTTCCTCCCCAAGCCGCATTAATAAGTCCAATCGGAACGTCCAGATGGCGATGCAAGCGCCGCCCAAAGAAATAGGCGACCGCTGAACAGTCTCCCGCTGTCTCCGGATTACACGGAAGCCAGACTCCATCTCCCTTCTCTCTCGGAAAATTCCCCTTTGGTCGCGGCGAACCTCCGGGCTGAATCCGAAGATAACGGAGACCAGGTGCGCTAGAGGAAGGGATTTCCAAATCCGCATCCCGAGAGCTCCGCAACCGCCACTCCATGTTGCTCTGTCCACCACATAACCAAACGTCTCCCACGAGAACATCTTCGAAGAGCAGAATCTCGTCTGCGCTTTTCACGGTGAGGGTCTGCCCGGTGGACTGTGCCGGCATAGTCGCTAAAGCGACCTCCCACTTCCCCTCACCATCAGAGATGACAGTGTGGCTGTTCCCAGCAAAGGAGACCGTGACGGAATTACCTGCTCCAGCCCAGCCCCAGATCCGAACAGGCTGATTCCTTTGTAGAACCATTTGGTCCCCAAATATGTTTGGCATTCCTAATTGCTGACCAGCATCCGCCCAAGGGCTGGCCAGCATCAGGACCACGCCGAGGCTGAATTGTAACGGGAACAAGATGGTTTCGAAGATGCGCATCACACAAAAAGGTTTAGAGGTCTTGTTTTCAAAAAGGATTTCACGAGTTGGCTCACAAAAAAGCAGCCTCCACACACGGAGGCTGCTCGCCCAGCAATCGTGAGTATTTCTGATAGAATTACACTATCATGCACCTGCTCCTCATCGCAAGGAGCCTCCCCTTTTTGCTCGGGTATACCCCCTAACCTATGCTGACACCTGAACAGCGTATCTTCTCTCGACTTCTTCAGGGGACATACCAATCTCGGACTTGTGTCACCCCTCATTCATGCTGCTGATCAGCTCCGAAGGGCCCTGCGTCCCCTGACGTTTTCCGACCCCGTTACATATACATACAACCCGCTGGAATACGCCTGGGAACGGCATTGCGACTATCTCGAGCGGTTTGGAAATGGGCATAAAGGCGTTCTTCTTCTGGGAATGAACCCGGGTCCTTTCGGTATGGCACAAACGGGCGTGCCCTTTGGCGAGATTTCTGCAGTCCGTGACTGGATGGGCATTTCGGGGCACGTCAACAAGCCAGATCCTGAGCACCCCAAGCGCCCAATTACAGGATTCTCCTGTGAGCGTTCAGAGGTAAGCGGGCGACGCCTCTGGGGACTATTCGCAGAGCGCTTCCCGGATCCGGATGAATTCTTTAAAAATCATTTTGTAGCAAATTTCTGCCCACTCGTCTGGATGAAGGACACCGGAGCCAATCTAACTCCTGACAAGATCCCGGCAGAGTCAATGAAACCTGTTGACGAAGCCTGCCTGAACCATCTCGAAACTGTCATTGACCTGCTCAAGCCCGAATACCTGATCGGTGTTGGCGCTTACGCGGAGAAGCAATTGGCGGGAATCGCTGCAGGAATAGATTCCCAGCCAACGGTAGGGAGAATTCTGCACCCGAGCCCTGCGTCGCCAGCTGCGAACAGGGACTGGGCTGGAACAGCAAAGAGTCAGCTTCTGGAGCTTGGAGTCTGGTAAATGGGCCTCGTCGGGAGGACCATTACCGCAGGAGGTTCCAAGCACTCACAAGGGCCTGAAGGCCTGCCATTTCAATCGAGGAATCAATTCCCGCGCCCCAGATCAAGCGACCGTCATCATGTTTCAGCTGCACGTAGGCTGCAGCGTCCGAGCTGGATCCATCCCGAAGAGAATGAGACCGATAATCGGTGAGGACAAAGTCCTTCTTCCCATCTTCCTCAAGCGCGTGGACCAGCGCATTGATGGGCCCATTNCCCCGTCCGGCGATAATCCGCGACTCTTCACCAAAACGAACCTCAGCACGGCAACTGACCGTGCCCCGCTGATCAGGATCCTGCTCAAGCTCGTAGCTGACGACCTGAAGGGGCTCTACGACATTGGCAAAATACCGGAAGAAGGCGTCCTTCACCTCCGCCGGATTCAGCTCCCTGCCAAGCTGGTCCGCCAGATCATAGACTTGCTTGCCGACCTGTGGGTGCATCGTTTTGGGAAGGTCGAATCCGTATTCGCGATCAAGAATATAGGCCACGCCNCCCTTCCCTGACTGAGAATTGATTCTAATGATTGCCTCATAACTCCGGCCAATGTCCTCAGGGTCGATCGTAAGGTAGGGCACTCCCCATTTCACAGAGTCTCNATTTGCCTCCGAAATATCACTCTTACGCCTGTCGAATCCCTTCTTGATAGCGTCTTGATGACTTCCGGAAAAAGCGGTGAANACGAGTTCTCCTGCATACGGCTGNCGATCAGNCACCTCCATTCGTGTGGTGCGCTCGTAGACTTCNCTGATTCTGGGNAGATCCGTAAAATCAAGGCCAGTTTCTATCCCATGACTGTTCATGTTGAGCGCCGCAACCACGATATCCAGATTCCCGGTTCGCTCGCCATTCCCGAACAGTGTCCCCTCGACCCGATCTGCCCCCGCCAAAAGGCCGAGCTCTGTAGCAGCGATTCCAGTCCCCCTGTCGTTATGCGTATGAAGAGAAACCTGAACACTCTCCCTATCCTTCACGTTCCGACAGAACCACTCAATCTGATCGGCATGCACGTTTGGGGTCGTCCACTCAACTGTAGCAGGGAGATTCAGAATGACCGGCTTGTCAGGGGTCGGCTGCCATACGTCCATAACTGCCTCGCACACCTCCAGCGCAAACTCCAGCTCTGTGTCTGAAAACGATTCTGGCGAATACTCGAGGTCTACATTGGTGCCCGGGACAGTTGGGATCAGCTCCCTGACTATCATGGCCCCGTCAACCGCCATTTGTCTGATATCCTCCCGGCTGGCATCCCCGAATGTGATCCGCCTTTGCAAAGGGGACGTCGAATTATACATGTGGACGATTGTATTCTTTGCCCCATCAATCGCCTCAAAGGTCCGTCGAATCAAATGTTCTCGAGCCTGTACGAGAACCTGCACCTTGACTCCTTCCGGAATCAGATCTTCATCGATAAGGCGTCGAAGGAAGTTAAATTCGGTCTCCGAAGCAGAGGGAAACCCTACCTCAATCTGGGTGAATCCGATCTCAACCAGCAACTCAAACATTTCGAGCTTTTCCTCCACGCTCATTGGAACCGGGAGAGCCTGGTTGCCATCCCTCAGGTCCACGGAACACCACACTGGTGCCTTGGCTAGCGTCCGGTCAGGCCATTGGCGGTCCGCAAGCCCAACTTCAGGAAAGGGCCGATACTTACGGATCTTTTCTTTATTCATGATCAGGTCGGGTGAGCTGATAGTTATCTTTCGGCACGGTCTTGGCAATCGTATCGGACGCTGTTCGCCCTGTCACACAGGAGACATTGCTGAGCCAGTAGACACTGACAAGGACTAGCACCCGAGCTGCTACACAAAAAAAAGAGGTGCTGGAGTCCAACCGTTCACGGTCGGCAGGATTTGCACGGGGCGCTGGCCCTGTCGAGGTAAAAGGATAAAGCCGGGNTGCTNCACCTCGATTCATCCCTTCATAATTCAGGCTCATGAATGGAAAAATCTCTCTTTAGGTNCCTGCCGTCTTGCCGAATCGCTCTGCATACCTTTGCGTAAGGGCAGGCCATATGGTCTGCGCATGAAAGATTCTCCCCGGCTTCTGGCCTCAAAAATCATCCACGATTTCGAGCGTGTTCTCGTCGCCTTCTCNGGCGGGATNGATAGCACTCTGGTTCTGAGAGTCGCTCGCGAACAACTCGGAGCCAACGCGGTAGCCATTACCGCCGTGTCTCCAAGCCTTGCCAAAAGCGATCTAGAAGCCACCCGGAGCCTCGCCGCCGAGATNGGAGTTGCGCACGAAGTGGTCCAGAGCCGGGAAACCGAAGACCCTCGTTACCAGCGTAACGACTCCCAGCGGTGCTATTTTTGTAAGACCAACGTTTACCAATGCATGATCGAATACGCGAAGGCGGAAGGNTTCCAGTGGATTCTTGATGGNACTAATGCTGATGATCTTGGCGATCATCGCCCTGGTCTGCGAGCCGCAAGAGAGCACGGTGTCCGCAGCCCGCTACAGGAGGCNGGTATAGGGAAAGGGGAAATNCGCGAATGGGCCCGNCAGCTGGGCCTCTCAAACTGGAACCGACCAGCTAACGCCTGCCTCTCCTCCAGAGTTCCCTACGGTTCGGAGGTCACTCCAGAGAANCTCGCACAGGTTGAAAGNGCTGAAGCGTCGCTTCGGGCGCTGGGATTTCGNGAGCTTCGAGTCCGACATCATGACCAGATAGCTCGTATCGAGGTGAGTCAGGATGAACTCCCCCTCGCCGTGGAACAGAGCGATCAGATCACGAAGGCGATGAAGGAGGCAGGATTTCCATACGCCGCGCTCGATCTGGCGGGATTCCGCTCGGGAAGCATGAATGACGTCCTTAGNAAAAAATGAANCCCGAACGCATCGAACGACTACTCAATCAGGTCGCAGCGGGNGATGTGACGGCNNCCGATGCGCTGGAANANCTNCGNGATTTNCCATATNAAAANCTNGATCATNCAACGATCGACACCCACCGGGAGCTCAGGCAAGGAACGCCNGAAGTAGTCTTCGGCGCGGGAAAGAGTGGGGAGCACCTNGTTGAAATTCTCGACCGGATTTATAAGAACCATCACCGGGCCCTCGCCACCAGGGTCTCCCGCCGGAAGGCTAGAATTGTGGAAGAAGCGCTACCAGAGGNCCGCTATGACAGACTTTCGCGTCTGCTCGCTCTGGGGNCCCGCCCAGANGCAAAGGCACATCCCTACGCGGTTGTCGCATGCGCAGGCACCTCCGATCTGCCCGTCGCTGAGGAAGCATCCCAGACCCTCGAGTTCCTTGGNCATCGGGTAGAGCGCCTGACGGATGTGGGAGTAGCCGGNTTGCACCGGCTTCTGGATAAGTTNGAGGCTCTCCGAGAAGCGCATGTAGTAATCAGCGTTGCCGGCATGGAAGGTGCTCTCACCAGTGTCATTGGAGGATTAGTCGCGTGCCCTGTGATTGGTGTTCCCACAAGTGTGGGATATGGAATCTCCAGAGGNGGCGAAGCTGCCCTGCACGCGATGCTTTCCTCATGTGCTTCTGGTGTCTCGGTAGTCAACATTGATAACGGATTTGGCGCCGCAATGGTCGCAAGTTTAATCATGCGATCTGGCATGAAAGACGCCGGTTGAAGCTTTCCTTCGAGCCCGATACCCTTTCCAATCCCCGCATGCGCACGGCTTACTTTGACTGTATCGCGGGAGCAAGCGGAGATATGATGCTTGGAGCGCTGGTGGATGCGGGACTGCCTGCTGCCCAACTGGAAGCTGAACTCTCCAAGCTTCACCTGAAAGACTTTCACCTGCATATCAATCGTGTCTCCAAGAATGCCTTCAGCGCAGTNAAGGTCGNTGTCCATGTGCGNGACGATGCTCCCGAACGTCACCTNGCTGACATNGTGAAGGTNGTNGAGGANAGCTCCCTGTCCNCGNGTGTCAAAAAAACCGCCACAAGGATCTTTACTCGNATCTGTGAAGCGGAAGCTGCAATTCACGACTCTACCGTCGATAAGGTCCACCTTCACGAAGTAGGTGGGGTCGATGCNATTGTCGATGTTTGTGGNNCCCTCGCTGGACTTGAAGCTATGGGGATCGAGCAAGTTCGCGTATCTCCGTTTCCNCTCGGCCGCGGNTTCGTCACTGGTGCACACGGTCAAATCCCTCTCCCTGCGCCNGCAGCTCTGGCGCTGATGAANGGTTGCCCTATCGCTGGCAGNCCCATCGATGCTGAACTTGTAACGCCAACNGGNGCNGCNGTTCTCTCGGAGGTNGCNGACGGGTTTGGNCCCATCCCACCGATGGCNCTCGAGTCAATTGGTTACGGGGCCGGATCCAACGATCTGGANATTCCGAACGTNNTNCGCCTTCTNGTNGGTGATNCCGCAGACNGNTCCCNCCTTTTNACCGANACTCTGATACAGCTCGAAACGAATCTNGATGACGAGTCTCCCGAACTNGTGGGCCATCTCTCCCTCCTCCTGATGGAAGCAGGAGCTCTNGATGTCTCAGTGCTTCCCGCCCAGATGAAGAAAGGCCGNCCCGGTATANTTCTTCAGGTTCTTGCTAAACCACAGCAGGCCGACTCTCTGGAACACCTTCTCTTCCATGANAGCTCTACNCTGGGAGTNCGCCGNCAGGAAGTACAGCGNAATTCACTNCCCCGTCGTAGCGAGGTNGTGAAGACCANGTTNGGGGANATCCGGGTTAAGATCGCAACNCTACCAGGCGGACAATGCCGGGTTACCCCNGAATATGANGACTGCCGGGCAGCGGCCTCCGCAAGCGGAACCCCCATCCGGGAAATCTATCATCAGGTGGAGCACGAAGCTGCTCACACCCTGAATCTCCCACATTCTCATGATGGGCATGACCACTGAAGGAAAACGCCCTGCGGTAATGGGTTGCTCGCTATTTTCCGTTCCCTCCTCATTTCCGANGTGTAAGATTGNGTCGTGCTNCAGATAGTCTTCAACGTGATTAGCGCCGCTGAGATCTCCCAACTCGGCACGCTGGAACAACTCGAACTACTTGACGAGTTCAAGGTCAAGGAAGAGGACCTCGAGAATCTGGAGGATGATCGCTTTGGNAGAATCGAGAGAGACAACAAGGTGCTCTTNCGGTTTCGNGCCAAGGAGTGGAGGTTCTATTTCGANGTCCTCGATGACCACGTCNGGGTGCANCGNGTCCTTCACAAGAATACGTTTCAGGACTTTCTCTTTCGCTCGAAACTATCTTTCGGNGCAGAAGACGAGGAGCTCGCNCAGTCCAAGCAATTCTGGCACCTNATCGAAGAAGGCCGCAACGCGGACCCAAGTTAGTTCTGACGAGCTCTAGGCTGCAATTCGAGAGACCGGAATTCCAGTTTCCGGACGGTTTGCTGGATCAGAGCAACTTAAGCTCCTTCCTCGTCCGCCTTCTCCTCTGCTTCTGGCTTTGGCTTGTTATCCTCCTTGTAACGGAGCAGGGAGGCGAACTCGGCGGGAAGAGGCTGCCCACCTCCAAGGGATTTTTTCCACAGACCACAGAGGGCCACGCCTTCCTGAAGGAGAAAGTATCCCGTCGAATTAGGGTCCTCATCTTCAGTACCCCATAGTTGAATNGCGAGGCGGACCTCGTCGTTGCCCTTGATAACCCTGAGGCATGCGAGTGCAGCCTTTTGTGTCAGTTCCTCAGAGGCTGTGTAGTCCGCAGTAAACGCACCATTAAATGCAATCAGAGCATCGGTATCCCGGCCCAACCCCTCCAGGGCAAGTCCATGACAATACTTCAACTGAGCCAAGTGCTCTCCGATCCACTTTTTCTCGGCGAGAACCTCTCTTACAAGCGCATCGAGACGGGGCCAGCTTTTCGTCCGCACCGCATCCCACACAGGATAAACTTCCAACTGGTTACGCTGATGCTCACGCTCAAGGGTGTCCGCCTGATACACGTCCAGCAGCTTTTTGAGCCCTTCGAGATCCTCAAGCTTACGGCAAGTTTCAAGCTCATAGAATCCAGCCAGGACACTGTAATTCCCCCGGATTTCGTCGAGCGTTTCATAAGCCTTCTTGCATGCGGCGAATTTCTCCCGGGCCCCTGCATAGTCCCGGCTCTCGTAGAGATCCATCGCTTCCTTGAAAACAGGAGGCTCGAAGAAATACACCGATTTCACTGCTGATCGCTTGATCCGGCTCCGGTTCAGACTCTGTGGAGTAGTCTTGTATTCGATTTGAGTCGTGCTTGCTGCAGTCATCCAGACCTTGAGAACGTCCTCCTGCTTGCTCACCGGTTCAGTGTATATGATGACTCCCATCGCATCTGCCGCGATAACCTTTGCCCCGGAGGCAAATAGGAGCATGAAGCTTAAAACTAACTTAGTCATATCGTGATTCTCTTAGGGTTTGAGGAGCTAGCTTTTCACTTTGGCTTCTCTTCTACGATCTTGGTTACCGAGGAATGCCCCTCGTAGCGGTTTACGAGATCACGCACAGACTCCCAGAGCTCTTTTTCCTCATCCTTCATCTGCCCCAGAAGATGCTCCGTGGATTTACGGAACTTGTATCCGATCTCGTAAGCTTGCTGGTGATCGTCACCATTGTCGCGCTCCCACACCAACTCCATCACTCTCTTCATCGAGGGTGCTGATATCCGGATTAGTCCCGTGTAGCTGGCCCAGGTATTGTTATAGGCAACAATCGCGTCCTCACGCATTCCACGCTTGTCGTAGGACTCCGACAGGAAAAAGGAGGTCTCTGCAGCGTATCGCCGGAATCCTTCCGTGGTCAGATACTCCTTGGCTCGAGTTGTAACGAGATCCCAGTCCTTCTTAGCCGCAAGAATACTTACGATCCGATAAAGAGCTCTCTCCTTTTGTTTTTTCTGAGGAGCGTTATTGAAGATGTGCTCAAGACTTTCGACCGCCTTCTGCTTCTCGGTCGGGCTTGTTGATTCCCCAAGGATATCGGCCAATCCGAAGTTCGCGTTGAACCGGTAGGACTGGTCCTCCCGCCTTACTACCTCGCTGTAGTAGGGGAGCGCATTCCTTGGGGTGCTGGTCATTTCGCGGAGGTAATCCCCGACGCGCACGAGCACATAGTTCGTCAACTGAGCCGGCTCGAACTCGCCTTTCAGATCCCTGAAAAGGACCCCTACCATGGCATCTGCCGCGCGTTTCTCATTGGCATTTTCTTCCTTGTCGGCCTTCTTCCCTTTTTCCTCAAAGACGGTGATGAGGGCAATTCGAAGCAAGGCCTGAGCTTCCTTGTTTCCCGAGTCGATTCCGGGAAAATTGTAATAGTGCTCTTTGAGGTCATCTTCCGTGTGACTCGCCAGGTATGCCCGGGTGTAAGAGTTGATCGCCTCTTCCAATCCAAAAGCTCCCGCAACAGAAGCGAGTTCTGCGATGACCCCCTGTAGTCTTTCCAGAGCTTCTTCCTCCCGGCCTACAACTGTCAAAGGGTGAACCCCCGCGACCGCTGTCTGGGCCTTGTATGGAGAAGCGGATCCGTGGTCCTTCCAGAACTCATCATAGTAGGGAATCGCATCCTTCACCCGTGGGTTTTCTTTTTTCCCTCGTTTCTCCGGACCCAGAAGTCCTACCAGATAAAAGAGGGATTCACCCACCACGATGGTATTTTCCCGCCTCTTGGCGAGTTCCATTGCCTTCTTATAGTATGTCTCCGCGGGGTCCCACTCCTCCTGGGTCTGGAGAACATTGCCTTTGAGATTGAAGGCCATGTCCATGATATCGCTATTGGGAAACTCACTTTCGAGCCGATTCAATTTAACCAGCGCCGGGTCCAGTTCGTCTTCGGCAAAATGACAGTTCGCGCGGTCGTAGAGGGCAAACGGAAGATAAATATTCTTCCCAGGGTCTGGGTATTTAGAAAGGAACGCATCGAGGAGTTCGGCCGCCTTTCCCCAGTATTGGAGTCGGGAGAGGTTTGAGCCCTGGAAATAGAGTGACGCCATCCGGAACTGGCTCTTCTCATACATCTCCACGTGTTCATCGAGGAACTTGCGCGCAACATCATACTTGGCCGTGTAGTAGTAGCTCCCCCCAAGAACGTGGAGGCAGATATCATGTTGCTTGGAGGGAGAAGCCAGCTTGGGCAGCATCACGGTCGCAACTTCGATGCACTTCTCATATTCCCCCTCCATGAAGAGGCTGGTCAGCATCATGCTGCGGACTGACTCCACATGCTTGCTATCGGGGAAGGTTTTGAGGAAGAGGCTCCCATACTTCTCGGTTACAAGAACTTCCCCGATAATCGCTGAGGTCCTTACCAGATTGTAGAGATTCTCTTCACGCTTCTCTGCCTTGTTGTGATAAAGTTCAAGTTGCTCGTAGGCGGCAAAGGCTCCCCGCACGTTGCCATACTGTTCGTGAATGTATGCGGTAGCGGCAGTCGCAAAAACCTCGTAGGGGTTCCCAGACGCCCATTGCTTCTTGAGCTCCTCAAGATCTGCCTCGAGCACCTTCTTCTCGATTTGCCGGTTGCTGCGAGGGGGGTCTTGGAATGGATTTTCAAATGTGCCGACCTGAGCGAGGCGAGCTTTGATATCATCAATAGACGCCTTTGTGCTTGGCACCAGAGCGTACAGTTCAAAGGCCGACCTTTCCATTTCCGCAGCAAGGGCGTCTGCCGCCAGCTTCATCAACACCGGTGCGAAGCGGTGCATCTTGAACGGCTCGAGACGGATGTCCGACCGGTGCTTCCCAAGAAAGTCCATCAGTGCCTGTTCATTCTGCTTTTCGATGACTGCCTCAACGAGGTCCTGGAAACCCACCATGATTCCCTCGTCTGGTGTTGGAAAGGTCTCCTTGTTATCAATAGCGATTTCTAGATTTTCGATGCCGCCTGGAACCTGGAAGAGTTTGAAGTGCGCCTTGGACATGTTGACGTAGAACGCTCCCCGCGGATAAGCGTCCTTCTTGGGGTCACGCTCTTGCAGAAATTTTTTGTACATCTTGATGGCTACTTCCCAATCCTGAGCCCCGATAGCTGCATCTCCCCATTTGAGGAGCGCCTTCTTATGGTAGAAATTGAAGCTGCCCTGGGTTGCCGCATCCAATCCAGCTCCCCCAGCATTCTTGTTCGGATATTTCGTGTAGCAGGCCTTGAACGATTCCATCGCCTCTTCCCACTGTCGCAGTTTGAGTTCGCAGTATCCCTTGTGATACCAGAACCAGCCAAACCGTGGTCCAAACAGGGTTTTAGCCCTTCCATCATATTGGGCAACCGCCTTGGCCAGAATCGCGTGCGCTTTCGCCCACTCTTTAGCCTTCATTGCCGTCAGCGAATTTGCCCAGGCTGTTTCCACTCCTCCCTGTGCAAGAGATTTTTCAGGGAGACATAGAGATGCGCAGAGGGCCATGAGGCCACAAAGGATTCGGTTCTTGGTGAATTGAATCATGTCGAATGGGGTTTGTCGTCTGGGTAGATTTTTTTCTCAGAAACCGGGCTGGCCGGCAAGAACACCAACGTTTGGGGAAAGATTTTCTTAGATCCTCCTTGGAGCCTCCAGCACAAAATTGCTACCCGCAGTAGCTGGAGGGGGGCAGTAATACCCTATTTGAGCTGCTCGTCCTGAGCCACTAGATCGGTAAAGGTGACCGTACTAATATCGTGCTTGGCGAGATGGTTGAGAACATCCGAGACCACTTGCTGCTCTGCCTCTCCCTCAACATAAACCTGAACGAGAGGCTTGTTGTTGCCCGCTTTTGCGGCGGCAGCGTAGATTTCGAGTCGCTGATCAAGTACAGGGAGGACCCGTTCAGAACCCTGCGCCTCGGTGTCAAGAAGCTCCTCGGCAGCCCCGACGTTGGCATAGATATGTCCATCGTTGCTGACTTTGATAAAGAAGGGCTGGATGTCTGGCTGCGTCTCGGAAGGTGCAGCCGACGGAAGCGCCATGCTGTTGTCCCTCTCCTTCTGCTTAATGGTGGTTGTGACCAGAAAGTAAATCAGGAGAAGGAAGCAGATATCAATAAGGGGAGAAATGCTAAGCTCAGGCTTATCTTCCTCAAGGGCGGTAGCTCTACGATGTCTGGCCATGGGATTAGTTCTCCTTGAATGCTAGCTGCTACGGGACCAGAGGCTCACAAAGATAACTTCGTTGACGCCTGCTGCCGCCGCGGCACGAATGACTCGACGAACATAGGTAAAGTGCACTTTCCCATCCGCGCGAAGGTGAAGTCTGGATTTCTGTCCCTTGAGGTCCCAGTTCTCCTTCTCCTTCTTGATGAAGTCGACCAGATCATCGTCGTCTGCAAACACCTCCTTGCCGTCCGCCATGCGAAAACGGCCCTCCCCCGCGAATTCATCACTATAGACGTTAACCACGATGCGACCCATCTTATCGTTTTGCTTCTCGGAATAACGCGCAATGGGCACCTTCACGCGCTTATCCATTTCCACGATAATAAGAGTGGCATTGACGATGAAGAAAATCAGCAGAAGGAAAACCATGTCGATCATGGGCGACATGTCGACCTGGGTGTCATCCTCCTGCTGTTGCTGGCTAGCGCGCAGTTTATTGGAAGCCATAGGTCGTGCTGATTAAGGGGCCAGAAAAGGAAGCGGCGCCGTCGTTATTTAGACAGCGATTCCTTCCGGGATCTTGGCAAGATAGGCGTCCTGATTAACGGTCTGGATAGAGGCATTGATCAACTCCTCGGAAGTATGGTGAGCTTCTGCCACCAAATTGTTTAACCTATTCTTGAAGAAGAAGTAGGAAATCAAGGAGGGGATGGCGGTCAACAGTCCCCAGAAGGTAGTCAGGAGTGCGATCTGGATGTCTCCTGCAAGCTGGGCGGGCTCGGCGGCACCAGTCGAGCTGAGGACACCGAAGGCGTTAACCATTCCATACACTGTTCCGAACAGACCGAGCATGGGCGCTGCCTGCGCAATAAGCGCGATGTAATTAATCCACACCATGTTCTTCCGGCTTTCGTTAATGGTGAAGTCCGCAACCGCATCCTCTACTCCATCCCTTCCAAGGTCCTCAGGCTTGGTGGCATCAATATTGGGCAGTGAGTATGCGAGCATCCGACCAAGGTAGCTCGGATGCGAGGCTGCAAGTTCAATCGCGGAGCGAACCCTGCAGTTCATCATATGATCGAGCAGAGCGGCCTTGAGATCGTCGGGGCAAAACTTGGGCTTGGTGAGATTAATAAAGTTGAAAACGCTAAGGGCAAGCAGGGCGATGATAGCGAGCGCAATGAGTCCCATTGGCCAGCCTCCATCCAGAACCCACTTCTGGAGAGCATTCTTATCACCCGTTGGCGCTTCACCCTGCGCCATGAGGCCAGGAGCCGAGACAAGGAGAGTAGTGAGCACTAGCGAAGAAGCGCTGAAGAGACCTTTCTTGGTTTTATAGATCATGGTTGATTCCGGGTTCTTGACGCGCGTCTATGACACTAGAAGCGCGGCGTGAGATTCTCCAAGGAGAGGGGGTCGAGTAAAGGCTGGTTTTGAAAAATCTGCTGCCCCGAAAGGGGGGGGTGCCAACTGAGGGCACGAATAGCCGTTTATCCCTTAGCAAAAGGGCCAAAGAGGAAGGACCTGCCAGCTTCGGAAGCCCTTCTTCCCGGTATATTTTACCACATCGAATCGTTCATCAGCCTTCATGCCTTCCTGATTTTGACAGGAGAGCGGCGCTTCGGGAATAAAGCCCGGCAAATTTCGCACACCCGCCCATCGCATCCCCGAGCACTACAAAACTCTCTTCCGTAGAAGATGATTTGCAAATGCAGCTGGTTCCAGCTTTCCCGCGGGAACAGCCGCTTGAGAGATCTTTCTGTATCTACGACGTTTTTCCCACTCGCCAGCCCCCACCGTTGAGCAAGCCGATGGATGTGAGTGTCTACCGGAAATGCGGGAACACCGAAAGCTTGTGAGATCACTACCGAGGCCGTTTTATGCCCAACTCCCGGAAGTGCTTCGAGAGCCTCGAGGGAAGCTGGCACTTTTCCTCCATGATTCTCCACGAGCATTTTCGAGAGCCCTGAGATCGCTCTGGCCTTCCGGGGAGCGAGACCGCATGAGCTGATTGCGGCCTGGATCTCCTTTTCTGGAACTTCCTGCATGAGCTCCGGTGTATCCGCGAGGGCAAACAGAGCTGGGGTCACTTGGTTTACACGCGCATCCGTACACTGTGCAGATAGCAGAACGGCTATCAGGAGAGTGAAAGCGTCCTTGTGGTCCAGAGGAACGGGTGTTTCGGGATACAGCTCGGCGAGGCGCCGGTGAATAAATTCTGCTCTCTCTGCTCTCGTCATGACATCGAGAGAGAGCCTGCCTCACAGCGAGGGATTGGCTGCATCCCTCTGTGCGGCCTGCACGACCCTCTGTCGGCGAATTTTGGCGAGAGTCGCATAATACATCATCGCACAGTGCGCATATTTGGTCCGTCCACGCAGAAGATTCGCCGACTGCTCCCAGGAACCCCACCGGACTACATTAATCTCAACATCCCGAGTGGCCCACCTTCTCATCAGTTTCAAGGTGGGATGATAGATATCGATCGTGTTTGTCCCAGCCAACGAGCGACCGTAGTCATCGACGACGTAGACGTGCGGAAGCCCCTTGATCCTGAATGCAGTTCCAACCGGATAGCGGGACCAGTCTGCGGCGGCGCTCCTGACCCGGCCATACTTGAGGGTTGTGCCCATCGCGTTCAAGCGGCCTTCAGCACCTGCCTCGTTTTCCTGATGCGAGTAAGACGTTGTGCGCACGAAACGATGCCGCACCGATTCGCTATGGTAGGTGGGGCGGCCATGCCGGTCGACAGGCAGGGTCGAAGCCGAAGCCTTTACGGAGAGATCGACCTGAGCCGGCAAAAACCCTTCAACTTGCGGGCCACTACCCGCAGAGGACCACAGAGAGCGGAGCCATGCGGCCTGGGGTGGCTTCGCCGTTTCGCGCTTGCTCTGTGAAGGTCCGCCGGCAACCGGAGTTGCAGGCTGGAAAAAGCTGCAGCTGGGGAGGACGCTTATGGCAGAAATGGTCAACGCCACGTTGAGGAGCAGGACTTTCATGAAGACAGGCGGGGGCTTGATTATCAATAAAACCAAGTNAGTGCTCGGNNGCAGTGTTTAGTCTAACAACCGCTCACCCACAACACTTTATTCACAAAACTGNTCGCGTAAAGGAGCACTCTCACGAAAGGNGTAACCTCCCACTTGCCTTCTGNACCCTTNGTGTCCCTGAGTTGGAGCTTGGTCCCTGCGACTCTTCCTGCTTCCTTGGNNCGGTGACTCCGGTNCACTCGCTCATTGGGTATCTTCAGCAGCTCGCNCGCCGGGGCGAACGATACATTCGCCTCGATGAGCAAGCCAAGGAGATCCTCCGTGNGAGGATCCGCAGAGGGAAACGCCCGGTCAANGCTGCCCCAANGCATCCTCCAATCGCCAAGGCGATGGCTACTCACTCCAGCGACAGGCAATCGCCTNAGGCTCCTCTCNTGGAGCTGAAAGTAAAAGGTGGCAGNGCGATAGAGAAACTCGCTTCTCTCAGGATGCAGGCCGAAACATGGGAACCTGCCGTTTCACTGTCATCACTTCGCGACACCATGGTCTTTGCGACGGGCAACCCTGAGGCTGACCTGATGCTGGTTGGAGAGGCCCCGGGCTACGAGGAAGAGCGGCGANGCCAGCCCTTTGTTGGAAAAGCCGGTCAAAAACTGGACCAGATCTTGATGGCGATGGGATTTTCCCGGGAGAGTGTCTATATCTCCAACATCTGCAAATTTCGTCCCGCCCTTAAAAATCAGACTACCAATAACCGAAAACCAACGCCTCAAGAGATGCAGGCTTGCCTTCCCTTCGTGAGAGCAGAAATCGAAATCGTAAGACCCAAGTGTATTGTCGCTCTGGGCGGGACCGCTGCAGAAGGTCTCCTGAACTACGAAAATCAACCGGTGGGCCGCATGCGAGAGCGATGGCATGAATTTGAGGGCATTCCACTCAGGGTAACCTATCATCCGTCCTACCTGCTTCACAACGACTCGGCGGTTACTGAGAAACGCAAAGTGTGGGAAGACATGTTAAGTGTCATGGAGTTTCTGGAGATGCCGATATCTCAGAAGCAGCGCGCATTTTTTACTTAAAAANAGGCAGCAGAAAGTTTCACGACACAGGAATAAAATTTCTTGTACGAATCAACGTGGATCCGTCGTTTCATATCAGAGGTGGCCGACATTCTTTGTCAGTCCCGACCCTTTCTACTCTTCTTTGCAGTCTATAGAAAAGGTCTGGCCCCGCCGGATCGGTCTCCGGCGGGGCTTTTTTGTATAACCCGGAAGGACTGACAACNTCGTTGGTCCTGCTGCAAATCCANCGACCTTGTTCCTNGTGGTGCTGTTCTTTGACAATTGGCTCTTTGAAATCCAAGCTATCGCTCATGGCCGATCATCCTTTCCTCGCTGAGAATTTTCACATTCCGTGGTCGCAACTGATCCCCGAAAAGGTGGAAGTTGATATAGAAGCNGGTATTCTGGAGGCCCAGCAGCGCATTGATGAAATCTGCTCTGTTCCTCACGAGCANTTGACCTATGACAATACTTTTGCNGCTCTCGAAGCAGCCACCGAATCTCTCTCTCGTGGCTGGGGCAGGCTAAACCATCTCTCTTCTGTTCGAGACAACGACACCCAGCGAAGCGCGCTGAACAAGATGCTTCCAAAGGTCACGGCCTTCCACGCCTCAATTCCCCTCAACGCTGAATTGTGGGCAACATTGAAGTCTTTTGCGGAATCCGATTCCTTCAAGACTCTCGACCCTGTCTCAAAGCGTTTTGTTGAGGAGACATGTGCGGAATTTCGCGACGCCGGCGCAGATTTACCTGCGGACAAAAAAGCGCGCATGGCGCAGTTGCAGANTGAGCTGGCTAAGGCCACGAAGAAGTTCGGGGAAAACGTCNTGGACTCCGTAAAAGAATGGGAACTCATTATTGAAGACGAGNCCCTGCTGGCAGGGCTGCCAGAGAGCAGCCGAGCCTCTGCTCGGGCGGATGCAGAGGACAAGGGGCTCGGTTCGCCAGAGGCTCCCTGCTGGCGTTTCAACATGCAATTCCCCTCCTTCTATCCTGTACTCCAATACGCAGATAGCGAGGAACTACGTAAGATGGTCTTTGAGGGAAGAGGCTCCGTTGGGCGCAACGGCAACTACGACAATTCCAATCTCATCTGGGAAATAGTCCGGCTCCGACAAGAAAAGGCAGAGCTGCTTGGGTTTGCAAATTTCGCCGATCTCAACTTACAGCGCAGCATGGTTGGTAACGGGAGTAAGGCACTTGGCTTTGTCGAGGACCTTCATGCGCGCATCGTCGATTCGTTCCGCANGGAGTGCGACCAGCTCGAAAGCTACAAGGCCCNCAAAACCGGTGGAGAANCCACTCGCCTGGAGCCCTGGGAAGTATCCTATTGGGCGGAGAAACAGCGCAAGGAGCAGTATAATTTTGANGACGAAGACCTCCGCCCTTACTTCCAGGTCGACAACGTGATGAAGGGNCTNTTCGGCCTGACCAGCCGGCTCTTTGGCATAACGATNACGTCACGCCCNAGTATCTTCCTCGACCGAGGGGATTCTCCGTCCGGGGAAAAGGTCGAGGTATGGCACCCCGAAGTCAGCTTTTATGACCTGCATGATTCCGAATCAGGCGAGCTCCTCGGCTCTTTCTATGCCGACTGGCATCCCCGGGAATCAAAACGCAGTGGNGCATGGATGAATTACCTCGAGACCGGGCTGCCCGGAACCGCGGACAACGAACGCAAACCGCATCTCGGGCTGATCACTGGCAACCTGACCAAGCCCATTGGAGATCANCCTGCTCTGCTCACCCACAGCGAGGTNGAAACGATTTTCCATGAATTTGGCCATCTTCTGCACCAACTCCTCAGTGACGTTCCAGTGAAAAGCCTTTCCGGGGTCAATGTCCCGCGTGACTGGGTCGAGTTGCCTTCCCAGATCATGGAGAACTTCTGCTGGGACCGGGACTCTCTCAATTTCTTTGCCCGTCACCACGAAACCGACGAGCCCATTCCGGAAGAGCTGTTTGAAAAAATGATTGCCGCCCGAAACTACATGAGCGCCTCTGCCACCATGCGTCAGCTGGCACTGGGTAAGCTTGACCTCGAACTGCATACTCAGCCTTCCGCGTATCTCGATCGCGATCTGGACGAGGTCGACCACGAAATACTGGAGGACTACAAGGCCGTTCTGGGCTCGCCTACGCCAACCATCGCTCGCCAGTTCAACCATCTGTTCGACAGCCCCGGAGGATACGCCGCAGGCTACTATTCCTATAAGTGGTCAGAGGTTCTCGATGCAGATGCGTTCACTCGCTTCAGGGTAGAGGGCGTGCTGAACCCTGACACGGGGCGGGCATTTCGAGATCATATCCTGAGCACGGGCAATTCACGCCCCGTGGACGAACTTTACCGCGACTTCATGGGCCGGGACCCGGAGTTACAGCCACTGCTCGAGCGCAACGGATTAGCTTGACNCAAAAGGTTGTTGTCAATTTTGGGCGGCCCGGAAGCGACTCGGCAGCCAAGAGGTTGCCACAACATCCTTGATTTCCACTATCGTGCCAGAGAAGCCCTGCGTATCAACTTCCCGCTTATGTTGCAGGAGAAGCAGAGCCATCACAGCTTCGTGGCGATTGAAGGTAACGGGCCGGTTCGTCAACGCGTCCGAAATTTTCCAGTCATCGCCAAGGTCTCTGGGTGCATAGGCCAGAACTCTGTGTTGCTCTGCACGATCATGGAGGATGTAGCTCTGCCACCTCTCGTTATCGTATCCACTGATGTAGAGGTCGGTAGAATGGAGCCAGACCCGCATTTCAACAGGGGCCTCCGGCTGACTGGATAGGAAGTCTTTCCAAGGCAGATCTCCCACTTCCGCAAAAAACTCCCAGAAGACCTTTGGCATGGAGCCCTCAGGTAGCAGCAAAAGCCGTCTCCCCTTCTCTCCCGGGGAGTCGATTCGGTAGAGAAACTGTGGCTTGCCACTCTTTCCNGTGGCGCGATCCTGAAGAGTAAGTTCGTAAGCGTCGGGCTGCGAGAGAGGTTTAAAATAGCGCTCAAACTTATTGCGGATGAGTTCTGATTCCCACACGAATGGCANAGCTGCCTGCGCGCTAGTGGCATTCAGGTAGCCCCGCGCAACAGTCTCCGCCATCGCCGCTACCGGATCATCTTCCATCAGCTGGCTCAGGCCTCCCGCTTGAGGGCTTGTCAGCGTCAGCTCTTCTCTCACTTTTTCTCCACCANCTANGAAGGTCCCAGTCNATAGAATGGCCGCNACGCNCAGCAAGGCGACACCTATCANGGCNATCANNACCGTGGTTTTTGGAAAGCTGCGAATANCCCTCGAACCCCNAGNGCCACGCCGCGAAGAGTTTGCCTCCTCCGTCCAATCNTTCTGACCGTGTCTCTCNCGCTGAAAGGCNTGTGCTATTTGAGCTGCTTCCCGCCGAACCAATACCCGAGCCTCAACTGGATTCGCCTTGATTGTCTCTTTGTTCGCGCCCGCTTGCTGAGGGTCCAGA
>PBAI01000028.1 GCA_002715825.1 Roseibacillus sp.
CGAATAATAATCACTTCGTCAGAGGTGGCGCGATCGTGGAAGTGGCGCAGGGTGATACGCTTGAGATCCAGTCGCAGAGAACTGACAACAACACACAGACTATCATTCAGCAAGATGCTGATCTCCAATTGGTAAAGCTCGACGATAATCTCAGTTATGCGCGGCTTGGAGTCCTCTTCGATTTTCAGAACTTCATGAGTAACGCCTCTGCTGGGCCAGCAGCAGTGCCCTACGACATTCAGGATGAGCTCGATCCGGCCTTCGGCCACAACGAGGGAGAGAGCCAGATTACTCTGAATACTCCCGGGCGCTACCTCGTCTTCGCGAACACAGGGGTTCGTATCAGTGGTGGTAACCGTCACAGGCAGGCCATAACGCAGCGATTGACTCTCGACGGAAGCCCAGTTGAGGATTCTTCGACAGTTGTCTATATTCGCTATGCGGGAAGCGGTGATGGCCTGGGCGGGCTGTTGGAATATGGTTCCGCCTCATTGGGCATGATTGTCGAAACGGAATCTTCCAATTCTGTTCTAGAGGTCGAGCTCCTTCGGGATAACGATGTTGGGTCNACCAATACGGCNGTNGCACTCGAGGCTGCCCGCAGCGGAATNACGATTCTCAANCTGCCNGCCTATGGGGATTACCTNTCTCTTTCCGGCCCTTCTCAGAATATCAATTTCAACCAAGGTAANCCTGAGACTCCACTCAGNCTGGCAGGAGGGCTACCGGTNTCGAACCCNTCCTTCGGCTACGATCCTGCCATCAACANNTCTCAAGTCACNGTAAACCTCGATGGCGACTATCTTTTCCTCGCTTCACACTTNGNNGATAACTTNAACACGGCCGGGGCGAANNTCAGAACGATCNTCCGNCAGGGATTNCAAACNATNCCCAGCGGTGGGGTGGCNGGNAAAATNCCTTACGGAAACGGCGGTGCTTACAANCGTGATGATGATGCNGGTGGAGATCGGGCCCGGGACTCTGGAAGCTGGGCGGGGGCCATCCTTCCCNTGAGCGCCGGNGATCTAGTAGAGACCACTTCGGCCCGCTACGGGGGNAATCCNGCGACTTTTAATGCGACTACAGTTGGTCTTCAGGCNCTCAATATCGGAAGTATATCTTCGCCTCCTCTTGATCCACAGATCAGCTTNAACGGACCTTTCAACATTCTTGNGGANTCGCAGGNGAATGTNATCAGCGGNGAGAGCGANCTCCTGACCTCCGATGCAAACACCGGACCAGAGGCGCTGGTTTACACCGTTACAGGGGCAGTGACAGGTGGAACGCTCCAGCTTGGAGGAGTCCCGGTTGTCCAAGGGGCCTCCTTCACTCAGGAAGATGTCAACAGTGGTTTGTTGACATTCGATGCAGCAGCCTCGGCGCAGACCGGCGGGTTTGAATTCAGCGTGGCAGACGGAGGAGCACGACCCGACGCAGGAACCTTCGTGATTAATGTGGGTATTTCGACCACCCTCGCTGCAGACTCCGCAAGCACTGACGAAGATACGGCAATATCTGCCCTCGATCAGGGCGCTACCAGCGTGCTTGCCAACGATGTGGGAACGAATCTTACGGTAGTGGGCCACGACTTCCTGAGTGCGCAAGGGGCTACCGTTACCGTGAGCCAGNATGGGACCTTTACTTATGATCCGGGTGCTGCTGCGGCTCTTCAGGCTCTCGCGATCGGGGAGACCTTGAGNGACAGTTTCAGCTACACCGCAGCAGATTTCCAGGGCGCGACCTTCGTCGGGACGGTTACAGTGCTTGTCACGGGAACCAACGATAATTCCCTCGTGACAAACGAGAGTGTCGTCAGCATTAACGGTTCTGGGAGTAGTCTCAATCTGCTTTCCAACGAATCTGATGTAGATTCCTCCGATCTTCTTTCAATCAGTGGGGCAACCCAGCAGGTCTTTGGCGGGGGAGGGGCGGTATCCGATGACATCTTTGATTTCAGTCTCGTGCCTCTGGTGTTTACGTCCCAGTTTGGTGCTACGGTCAGCATNTCCTCGGATGGAACCTTTGACTACGACCCCAGCACCTCAGCTATTCTCCTGAGCCTGGCTCCCGGGGTTACCCTCTCCGAAAGTTTTATCTACGACGTCTTCGATGGAACTGGCACGGTTTCGGGAGTTGTGACGATTACTTCCGGNGGTGCCAGCCTNCCNACCNTGGACTATGGCTCCACCAGCGCGGANAGTAGTATCAACATCGATATACTNGAAAACGANTCNGTGGGGGGAGCCGCAGGGACNGCAACCCCAGGTGCCGCCCTTAATTTGAATGCGGCTGGTGCTGCCAACACGAACTCAAATTGGGCGAACACGGGTTCCGGTGGGGGTGCACTTACCATGGAGGGAGCTGGCACAGCCTCTGTGCTGATCTCTCCGCAGAATGCTCCGGTGGGAATTACGGCAGCCTATGATCTCTCCGGGAGTGGTAGTGGCGATCAGATTCTTTCCCCAGATGACGCAAACAATCTTTATGGAGGAAACATCACTACGGGCTCCTTCTCGGTGGAGGTCGCTATTCGTCCCGATGATCACATTGGACCGGAGCCCATCTGGGGCGCAGGAGGAAATGGAACCGGATCCTCTCTCGTCCTGATTGACGATCAGCTGATTTTCACAATAGGAAACAATGCACTGGTCGCGCAGGCGGTTGCCGCCATTCCCTCGAATGCAATTGCTGGCGGAGCTTACGCTCAGGTGATCGGAACATTTGACATAGTCTCGGATGTCGCTTCGCTTTACGTGAACGGGATTCTTGTTTCGCAGGGGAACGCGATCNATATCACGACAGGGANCGCAGCCAATATTGTCGACTGGGCCGGCACNGACGATGAAGGAATCGGCCGNTCGGCGGGAACCACTGGTGGGGACATCAACGTAGCACCCTACCTTGGCGCCAATGGGACAGTCGATATTCCCGACTTTAATGATGCCAATGACCGTTATGACGGGGAACTGGCCATCGTCCGGGTCTATTCCAGCGTCCTTTCGGCAAGCCAGATCAACGCCAACTANGAGGCGATCTTTGGNGCCGGAATTCCTGCTACCTCTGCTGACCTCGCAGATCTCGCAGGAGCTGGTGCTCCCGTGGTGGGTGATGCTGTAGCCCTGCCCTCCGGTGCTACTGTGACCCTCGAGGCGGATGGAAGCCTCACTTACAATCCCAACGGGGCTTTTGGATATGTCGGGGTTGGTCTNTCAGCCCGTGACTCTTTCACCTACACCCTNAANACGACGACTAACGCAGTCGTTACCGTGAATGTTGATGTCGAGGGCACAAATCCCGATCCTCAAATTTCGATTTCGGGAGGCCCAGACAGTGTAGGAGAGGGTGAANCTATNGNGCTTTCCCTTGAATCAAGTGCGGCGGTTGCTGGTCCTGTCAGTGTAGAGCTCAGCTTCAGTGGCAGGTCGACCTTGGACGCCGATTTTTCAGCGGCGACCACGGTTGAGATCGCTGACGGAGCAAACTCAGCGGAAGTGGCGATTACCACTTTGACCGATAATCTCTACGAGGATCTGGAGAACATCATCGTCTCCATTGAGAGCGTGAATGGNAATGCTGTAGTGGGGGCCTCATCGGTCGCCGAGGTTCTCCTCAATGACGGTGACCCGGAGCCTGAGTTTTCTATCGCGGCTAATCAGGTTGAGGGACCGGAAGGGACGAATTTTGAATTCACGGTGTCGCCAGATGTGATCTCTCAGGCCGATCGCTCGGTGACCTTGAATTACTCAGGGACTGCAATTAACGGGGAAGACTTCTTCGGTGAGACCTCTCTGGTAATTCCGGGCGGAAACCAGTCTGTTACCATTAGTCTTCTTCCTTTCGACGATGGGCTTCCAGAAATTTCTGAAACCGTCATCGTGGAGTTAGAGGCAGTNGACACTGGAACCATCGGGGGGAACTCCTCGGCGTCCAGTGAGATTACGGATGGCGCAGGTACGCTCCTCTTCTTTGCCGACTTTGAGAACGTGGACCCCTTTGGGGATCCGGGCACTCCAAATTTGACGAAAGTAGGATCCGATGCTCCATTCGCTGCAAATNTAGGCACTGCGGTGGGCTCCTGGGAGGATATTCCGGTGCAGAACGTTTCCGGGGATATTCCGGGAATCTATCTCGAGGTTGACGACTCAAAGGGAGACGGAGTTGATGAAGCTCTGGTGCTGGACCGGCCCTTGCCGGGCGAGGGTGACATTACCGCCCGTCTTGCGGCTCCTGCCGACATCTCGGCAAACAACGCGGCCTTCATCTCGATGGATCTTGGAAATCGGCGGACACAGAATACTAGCGAGGCCAAGAGTTGGAGAATTATTGGCCTTGATGATGCGGGCGAGAAGTCCTTCGAGCTATACGTCAGCGGGAACAACAGCGGGCCCAACAACGAGCAGCTGCATCACGTCAGCTCTGAAGGTGAGCTCACTCCTCTCGGTCGCCCTGCAGACTTCGACAACACTGGTTCCATTGAGGAGGAGTCCGAGCAGAGCCGTCTCATTCTCTCCCTGACCTCCGAAGGCTATCAGGTCGCGATTGATCGGTGGCCCATCGAGGGCATCATTGACTCTGTCAGTGGGATTCTGCCGTATGCAGGAAACGCCACTCAGATCAGTGCGATTCTCTTCAGCCTCAGCGCGAGTCTGAACGATGTTGAGAGCAGCGGGATCATCGTTGATGATCTGACAGTGGGTGGAGTGCCCGGGAATGGAGCTCCAAGTATCACTCTTAACGGAGAAACGTTAGCAGATGGAGAATCAAGCTCACTTGCCGCGAGTTTTATCGATACGGATATTAGTCTCGCTGGTCTTCAGGTCGCTGATGCCGATGCCGGCCAAGGGCAACTGACTGCGACCTTCCAGAGCGCAGGAGACGCGCCCGTGACCTTTGCGGCAGGTGGTCCAGCGGTTGTTAATGGTGGCGGAACGGCCTCCCTTGTCCTTGTGGGAACCCTTGACGAGATTAATGCCAGCCTCGCGGCCGGAGTGATCTCAACAACGGATGGGGTGACGGGCGGGAATGCGGCGATTTCCTTCACCATCGACGACGGAGGAAGTAGCGGACCGGGAGGGCCCAAGGCGGCTACCCATGACCTTGTATTCTACGTGAACGAGGGCCCCACNGTGACCATCAATCAGGCCGCAGGTCAGGATGATCCCACCGGAAGCGCTACAATAGAATTTGAAGTTTCCTTCAGCGAGCCGGTCACAGGTTTTGCGGCAGACGATGTCGACCTCTCGGGTAGCACGGATACAGGTAATCTTGTAGCCAGTGTAAGTGGGACGGGAGAGACCTACATCGTCTCGGTCACCGGGATGAGCAGTGGAGGGCTGGTCATCGTCTCAGTCGCTCAGGGTGCGGCAAACGCAGCTGCGGGTGGAGCGCTGACCGAGGCCAGTATCGCGGTAGACTCATCGGTTCTGTATATTCCCCAGCTGGCGCCAACCGCAACGAACCTTGTTCAGAATATTCAATACGAGGTAGGCCCTGTTGCTCTTGGAGACATTCAGATTACCGACCCCAACGGCTCGGTAGTAACAACTGCACAGNTGGCTCAGTATGATTATCCGGCGGTTCATGAAGATTCGCTGCTTCTGGCTCCAGACCCGGACACCGATGCTGGATTTGCAATTGACCTCACGTTCCAGCCTTCTGGATTTGACGATTTTGGAACGGTGCGTGTCGCCGAGATCGGGGGAACCTCAAATGGAAGCGGTGTTTATCTGATCGATGGAATTCCTCACTTTGTCAGTAAGATGGAGTCAAACCCGAACGACGTCCCGTCCAGCCTCAGTGATACGGACTGGACTGACGGGAATATCTCAGTGCCCTTGACCGCTGCACCAGTGGGTCTTGATGAACCTGTCCAGCTGGCACTGGTATCGAGCCTCGATGCGCTCACATTCTCTGTGAATGGGTTTGGCCAGACGACGATCGAGCTCACCGGTCGAGGAACGCGGGGGAACTGGAGTGGAGACGACACAATCAGAGTCGGACAGAATATCGACGGAGGACGTGGAGGACTGGGAACGGATCCCGAGGGCATCTTTGATGATGCAGGTTCCTTCCCGATGGAGGGGACAGTCAGCCGCGCGCGGCTATGGCATGCACCCGATGCAAGTCCGTTTGCCATTCTTGCTTCCAGCTCTCCTGAGGAGGTTACAGCAACCCTCAGCCTGACGCCGGGAGAGGGAGATCTCACCGAGCCGACGGGGGTGGTTTATGATCCGGTGACGGGCATCTGGAGCATCACCGGAGCCGTAAGGGAAGTGAACGCGGCTCTCGCAGCAGTCGAGTTCCTGCCCAATGGCAGTTCGCCGGTGACCATTGAGGTGGCGGTAGACGATGGTGATGAAGATGGTGGGGGCCCCCTCACAGGTTCCATCACGCTCTTTACCGGGGTATTGATCGATGGCGATGTTGATGGTGATGGGATTCCTGACAGTTACGAACTCGCCAATGGGCTCGACCCCAATAACCCGGCGGATGCTGGAAGTGATAACGACAATGACACGTGGGATGCTCTTTCCGAGTATCTCATGGGAACAAGTGCCAACGATGGTGCAGAGCGGCCTCTCTTCGAGATTGTCCCTGTCGGCGTTGACCAGGTCGAAATTACTTACGGACCGATTCTGGCGGGGCGGACTTATGAAGTTCTCTCCTCGAGCAGCGGACTTCCTGAAGCTCCCGCTGCAGATAGCTTCACCGCCGCCCAAGACGGTGCTACGAATGTAGTGATNGATGTCACGGCTGATGCCGCACGTAAGATCTACCGTCTACAGGTCACGGTGCCTGCGGAGTAATCCTTCTTATTGAGCCTGTCAGGCCCGCTAGCGGGCCTGACAGAAGAAGGGCGGTCGTGGTGCGATCGTGGGAATGATGGGGTAGATGCTGACTCCGAATGGACCAGCGTTGTTCCGTTCTCAGCGGAGAATGGCCCTAAGCCGAAGGAATTTTGCGGGAGATTCCTGGGGGGTTGATCCCCTGTAGACGACGCGTGCGGTGCCCTTTGCCTGATCACGGATAATTGCGATGCGCTCGAATCCCATGAGAGGTTCCCAAACGACCAGATCAGATGTTTGCTCAAGAGTGATGTCGATGTCGGATGCGCTGAGGTTAAGGTTTACGTTGACCTCTAACGATCCATCGCGAGATATCGATAGCACGGGAGTAGCTAGATCATCTCCCGGTGAGCGATCGTCACCACCGGTTGCATACTCAAGGATGGCTTCAANGCCGTCTCCATCCTCATCTCTAGAAGGAAGGCCAGAGAAACGCATGTTATCACTTTCTCCGGGGTTGCCCATAAGCTCGTCGCTGTTCCGCCAGCTCAGAGCATCATTCAGTTCGGGATGTCGACTTACGAGGCTGTATCCCTCNCCGTCGGATCCGGATGGCCATTCGGNNCNGTCATNATAGGTGAAATTGAGGATTACATTTCCGGTGGAATTCTCGATTACAAGCTGCTCTCCACTGTTATCGAGTAGCCCGTCGTATTGTCCGACAATGGGCAACCCCGGTCCGTAATGAGAGACGAAAGCCTCCTCATCAGAAACCAGAAGAAGGTGGTCACCTGGAGCAAGGCGGGTGTTGATTGGAAAGGAAAATTGCAGACCCTCGGTAAACAGCGCGCCTCCAAGCTCAATGGTGTCAGTATCGGAGAGATTGACCAGTTCGATGAATTCAAGCTCCTCGGAGGAGCCTGGTGGATTGTACATCAATTCCGAAACGGTCAGATTGGAAGTTTCGGCGAGGTCTCCTGCTAAGAAGGTCGCTTCGTTCATGGCTGACCATTCCCCCCCACTAAGGATGCGGGCCCGAAGCAGAGCGCTTTCATTGAATACTGGAGGCCGGGTATATCGAATCGCGCTTGCGGATATGCCATTCTGTCCTGCGCCAGGGTCACGAGGATCGGACCCGTCCATGGTATAATAAACAATACCCGACGGGTTTGGGTTGCTGATCGTGAGAGCCTGACCTACTGCGACTCTCCCTCCGTGCTGGCGGAAACGGGGGGCCTCAGTGAGAGGATAGAGATTACGGCTTCGGAGTTGTTCAAGAAGGACCGCTCCCCGTTGAGGAATATAACTACGAAGAATCCATGCCTGATCCTCGCGATAATGCTGATTCCGGGTGTAACGGGCAAAATCGCTAGGTTGCCAGCGACCGGAATCGACATCGTAGCGGAAGTCCCCCCATCGTGCGGACTCGGCTACAACGGCCTGGTCCATAAGATCCGAGCGAGCCCGCCACAGGGATCCTGCGATTGCCGGGGAGAGGGCTCCACCGTTGAAGAGGTGACGATGCACCCTGTCGGCAAAACGCAACCTGTATTCGGCGTTAGCGGAGAGATCCTGATGGAGGCCGCTTGGGCGCCCAGTGCCATCCCTGCCGGTGACATTGATGTTCAGGGCATTGGAGAGCGGTTGAGGATTATTGATGACCCCGGGGCCATTTGGAGAAAGAGCAAACTCAGAGTCCCAAGGAAGCATGAGGTAGCCTGCACCAGCTTCCCGCTTGCGGGCTGCGCGCCAGTTGTGTCCGTCCCAGTCGGTGTTTCCCACAAAAAAATTAAGGAGCATGTAATCGATGAGTGAGTCGATATTGAGATATTCCTGGATTGCGGCATATTGTGAGGGGCTTGTGATATTGCCCCTTGCGATGGACATCATGGTATTCCACGCAGTAGTGTCTCCGCTTTTAGGTTGCCCGGAACTCAGGGCGTCATAGTCGTCACTCTCTCCCCCGAAATATGAGGCCATGAAATCCCCATCTGGTCGCTCATGGACATGATAGAGGCCCCAGTAAAGACCATTAAGGTAGAGGTGAACCCAGCGCCCATGAGAGCCGGGTTGCCCCATGGCCAGATAGAGGTCATTCACCCACTGATCACGGTTGTACTGGGCGTGACGCGCCTGATAGTAGTGGCGGTGCGTCCACGCAAAGTTGAACCCTGCTCTCAGCTGAAGGAAATCAAACTCTTCCACGGCGGTATCCCCGAAGGGAGCATCGCGGAAGAGTGGGTATTGCAATTTTCCGGCACCGTAGTCCCTCCGGAAGCGAAGGCTGAGGCTATGTTTGGGAATATCAGGGTTACGGCTGCTTCCGCCCTGAAGCCTCATCCCGGCGTCGATTTGAAATCCAGGTTCTGATCCGTCAGCGCTGATAAGCTCTGCTGAAACAGGACGCTCCCAGGAGCGGCCTTGGCTCTGGGGGTTCTGGTAGATCCCAGTCCTTCCAAACATGTGGGCAGGGTCAATTGCAATGGAAAGAGAGGGGAAGGTCTTCAGCGCTTCCTCCATCTCAGGGCCGTAGAGCGGATGGCTGACAATATCGGGATCCATGTGATAATGCGCAGGCTTGTTTGCCCACGTATCTGGATATCCGGCGATGTTTTGTGGTTGCCGCAGGATATCCTCAAGAAACAAATAGGTCTGGGTATCGACGTTGGTCGGTTCGTATCCTTCCTTNAACGCCGCAGCGCGAAGAGTTGTGGTAGATGAGATAAGAACTGGATCTAGGAAGAGAGTTCCATTCCGAGGTGATGGTTCGGTTCCGTCAGTGGTGTAATAGATTTCCGCACCTTGCGTGGNAGTGGTGATCTCGACGCTGAAGGGATCAGTGTAGAATCCACGATCCACACTGAAGGAGGTATCTGACACGAAGTCGATCACGCCAGAACCCTGACTGGGAGCTCCCGGGGTCGGGATTGCATAGAATCCGCCCGGACCATAGGAAAGATCTTGCTGCTGCTCGGGGTAGGCAGGCGAGAATTCGCTGACAGGGCTTCCTGAGANTTGGGAAACGAGGGCGAGATATTCTCCGTCGGCTCTCAGGGAAAAATTGGAGTGGAGATTACCATCAGGATCAACGTAGTCATCACGTTCCTGTTGGGAGGCGAAGACAATGAGATAGCCACCCGCGGGAATGCTTGTTNCAGGTGGAAATGACCATTGGAAGGGGTCCTCAGCATTATCTGTCAGGGAGTAGCTCCCTAGATCAAGTGGCAGCAGATTGGGATTGTGGATTTCAATCCAGTCCGAATTGTTTCCGTCCCCGTCCTCCAGACTTCCCCGGTTTTGGGCCATGAACTCGCTGATCACGGGGGCAAGCAACTGCTGATCCACAGTGACCTGCAAACTCGNAACAGTATCCCGATTTTCACGCGATGCGGTGAGTGTGTAGATTGTAGTCTCTGCCGGCACAATTNGCCTCGAACCGCTTGCGGATACTTCTCCAATCCCGGGCGTCAGGCGGACACTCTCCGCGTTAAGGACACTCCAAGATAGTATTGTGGGTGATCCGGCATCGACCATGGATTGACTTGCTTCAAAGGTTTCAATTACGGGCGGTGCAGTATCAGGAGAGATACTCAGAGCGCCAAATTTGCAGATCTCGGAGAGATCCTCGTCACTGAGCACTCCATGCAGATCTCCAGTCTGGAAGAAGGCAAGATCGTCGAGCGCTCCTGCGAAATCGTTCGCCCCGGACGCGTTCGCGTCATCAGCGGCAAGAAATGCGCCATTGGAGTGGAGGTCGATGGGGCCAGTGCCAAGGGAGAGNGGCGATTCGGTAGCAGCGCGGATGTCCGCGGTGGAATGAGTGGTTCCGTTTTCGAGAACGGTTATCATCAGGGCAGATCCATCCCCGGCGGTGGAATCGTATCGGACTGCAACAAAATACCACGTTCCATCATTACGAAGGTCCAGCGAGTGCGTATGGGTTGTGCTTGTTGTCCCGTTACCGTCACGGAGGAGAACCCTGACACTGTTTCCGGGCGCTCCACCGAGATCGATCCTGATGCCGTTAGCNGCATTGGAGGTGCCGCTCATCGTTTCATAGATCCGATCGAATGAATCGAGGGTATCCGGGCGCATCCACCAGCTTATGGTAAACTGGTCAACAGGGCGAACTGCCGATCCTGTTCCCAGGTTGACGCCACTCTGGAGGGTGAATTCGCAGGCCGTTCCCAAGAGCGCANNAGGGGAGGATACGCCCCGGAGGACATNGGAACCATTGATGAAGGTTCCATTGTTTCTTCCGAGAGAATCCACAACGGTGCTTTCGTCAGGAGAGATTTCATCAAAAGAGTAGTGTGCAACGAGGTCGGCTTGTATCGGCCTGAGGCCGATCACGGCGAGGATGATCAGCGTCGGTAGATGCAGGAAAAAACGGGACATCATGATGTCTATGGAGGAGCGAGAAGGGGCAGATGCTGAAGACCCGTGCAAGGACGGGGGCAAAACTGAGCGTTCCATCAGGGTTGAGCTGGATCAACCCCTAAGATTCCCGATTACCTCCAACTGGTTATCGATCACGATGAGAGAGTGGGGCAAGTTACGAAATGGTTCACTCGCCCAATTTGCTTCGGACCACCATCCGCCAGGATGGGCAGCGAAGGCTTGCTTGTGGGTGGTTCCAGAAAATCCCTACCTTCTNCGGCGGAGAAAGATTCCACCGAGAGCCAGAATAGATAAAAGGGATGTGCTTGGCTCTGGCACGCCTACCGTAATGGCGCCACCACTATCCTCGATAGCCCACTCATGAATCAGNCCACCAGACTGGTTGTTTTCCTGAAGGGTAACCCTCATCCATCCGTAGGCCGTGGTGTTGTCCTCGAGGACAAGAGAAAAGCCTACATAGCCCGGAGTATNCGGGGTAAATTCAGGGAAGTGGGAGTTTGGGTCACCAGAGGCACCAAATCCAGTAGCCAGGGTAGATGCGCTGCTTACGGTNTCTCCGATACCGAGCTGGCGCAGCGGATCCACGTTACTGGTCCCCGTGCGCACCGGTTGCCAGCTTGGCACAGCCGCGGTCTGGTCCGCATCATTGGTGACTGCGCCACCTCCCAGAAGGAAGTTCACATCGCCCCCGGGTAAACCTGCCGCGGTGATCGATGAGTTGCCGGTTTCAAGATCTACCGAGACTCCCTCGAAGGTAGTCGGGATTGCGATATCCTGACGTGGAAACCAGAGGATAGCTCCCTGTGCCATAGCGGTCACTCCCACGATAAGAAAGGCTGTTAGTGCGCGTGTCATTAACTTAGATGGTATGAGAATTCGGTGAAACTTGGTTCAAGTCGAGAATTACTTTTCAACAGGCAGGATGACCTCGATTTGGGGGGCGAATTGGACCGAGTTTCGGCCGAATCGGGCCTTGCCGCCGCTGTCTGGAAGGACCAACGGCATTTTGAGCTGTACNGCNTCAATAGCCGCCCCTCCATCCCCAGTGCCTGTCGCGATGACGGTGGGCGCCTCGGTCGCGTTCTCGAAGGTTCCGAGATCCCGGCTGAATTGATCTGTGAAGACCAGTCCGAGTGCACTGTAATCGGTTCTCCGGGTGTAGCGCATGTAAACCTCGCCAGTGGCAGGGTCCGGCCAGAAAGTCAGGCCNCCAAGTTGGGTGATGGTTCCGTTGGCTCCCGGGTTTGCTACTTCAAGGGTGTTAGCAGCGCTACTCACACCCACAGGATCAAAGCCGTAAGCGAAGTCCAGTAAGTTGGACAGGCCGTTNCCGTTGGCGTCATTGTCTTCGGCGCCGTTGCCGGAATTGTCGGTGCTTCCAAAGTATGCCAGTCGCCACGCTGCCTGAGGACTAAGGGCATTTCCTGTAGCGCGCACGTCATCAAGNNAAATACCACCGCTCACTCCAGCGTTGGTACTTCCGGAGACCCGGAAAATGACCTGAGTGATCGAGGCAGCACTGCCGGCGTAGGGCAGTTCACTGGTAGTGGTATCTGGTGCCGGGCTGGCTCCGAGAGGATACTTCTCAATCTGCACACAGTATCCTGTGTTAGTGAGCAGGATCCGCACGTTGGACATCCGGTCCTCATTGAAATTTCCGCTGTTGTTAAAGTCCTCTACGTTGCCGATGGGTGTCAAGGTGCCGTTGCTGGCGACGTGGAAGAGTTGCTCGTGGTTGGCGCCGTTGTTGTTGGCATCGAGGAAAAGTTCGAAGGACTTGTTGCCAGCGGCGTCAAGACCGAGAATCGTAGAGCTTTTTACAATCGANTTGTTCTGGGTCCGTCGGGTGGCGAGATCAAAAGAGACCACACCGGTATTGGAGCCGGTGAGATCAATTCCGCCAAGGAGCCGCGCNGTGACGTCTGTGGTAGTGCTTGGTCGGTCAAGGAGAAGAGCGAAGTCTGCGCCGTCACCTTTGACGTCGGCGCCGGTCTCAAGGAAGACGCCCGGGTCGCTGCCCGCTGCNTCTGCTGTGAAAATATTGGTCCAGCTGCCAATCGAGGTTCCGAGGTTGGCCGCAGCGGGCGCATCGCCGTTGCGAAGGGTGCCTCCGGGGGNGGATGCAGCGTCAATTCCTTCGAAATNAGCATTGAAGACGACCACAGCAGATCCATCNNCAAGGGTTGCAGTTGCGCTATCGGCCGCGCCGATAGAACCGAGGCTGGGNTTCGCGATNGTGATTGTGAGCGCTTCGTTGCCCTCTTGCACCGCATCATCCAGTGCGATGAGACTCACGGTCGTGGCAGTCTGGCCGGCCGGAATGGTGATTTGACTNGCAGAATTGCAGTAGTCTTCGGGACCAGCATCACCGCTGGCAGCAATGTCCACGGTCACGGCAACGCTGGATGCAATGGTAGCGCTGACGGTGAAGTCTGCGGCAGAGCCTTCCTCGGTATTGCCCGCCGGGGTGGCAATTGTAAGGACCGGAGGGCTATCCGAGTCGTCGATTGCAACGGAGGCCGATGGGCTTGCACCAACCACAGCNTCTCCACTGACGCTGTCTACGGTGACAGTGACATTTTCTGCTCCCTCGTAAAGAGAGTCGGCGATGGTGGATAGACTGAAGGCAAACTCCGTGTTGCCGCNAGCNAGGGTGACAGTAGCACTTCCGTTGAAGTCAGTTCCATTCTGGNCCGTGCCNGNGTAGCTGAGNCTCGCTTCNACATCTGCCGTGAGCTGCAGACTGGAGGTGANGNGAAATGCCGCATCATTGCCTTCGGTCACNNTNGCGNTNATNNGCGGNAATATTNATCTGAGCGTCCGTGTTGGTTCCGTTGACNGTCACGCTGACAGTNGNCGCGCNATTCAGGCTTGTATCGAGNCTGTAGGTAAAGGTGTCGANCNCACTCAGNCCAACCCCGAGGGTGTCAAAGGCACCATTGGCGTCGTAGGTGAGCGAGCCATCAGCCNCGAGGGCCACGGTAGCTCCNGACGGCAGGGTGACNGTCGTNGTTCCCGGAACGAGGTTGGTTTCNCCNGCCANNNTNGCGATGTTGCCCACCTGTGCCGCGGCAGGTGCACCGAAAATCGCATCGAGGTTGGCAGTGACCTCGGCAGCGCTCAGAGCACTGTTGTAGACCCGCACGATGGAGATCTCCCCATCGAAGCGATCGTTGGCCTCATTGAAGTCAGGAATATTAGTGGTGCCGAAGGCCCCGAGGAAGGGCGCGACATTCACGTCTCCGCCGGTTGTGCCCTGCGAACGACCGAGTCCTTCATCGTCAGATCCGGACCAGTCGACAACATCGCCAGCTTGCCCGTTCAGGATATTGATTGCGCTTTCAGAGTCCACGAGCACTCCATTGACGTAGAGAGACAGGATGTCGGTAGCTATGTCGAAGGAGCCCAGCACGTGTACGTAATCTCCACCGGCAATTCCATTTGAGGGGATGGTGGCAATGGCTTGAGCAACCTGAGTGCCGTTACCGATGGTCAGAATCAGCTGGTCATCGATCAGTATCAGGGAAGTGCCAGTGCCGTTTCCACCCGAGCCCCAGATTGGTTCTGGTCCCACGTGGTCATCCGGTCTGATGAGGGCTTCCACCGAGAAAGAAGAGGTGCTGAAGTTGCCACCGTAAAGGTGGTTNGCGGCACCGGTCTGGTCAGTGTCTCCAAGGAGGCCGCCGCTTCCGGTCCCCGAGAGGTCATAGGCGTGGGTGATACCGGGAGGTGAGTTGTCCAGGGGGGTGAGNAGAATTGATCCCGATCCTGCATTTTCCATGGTGACAGAGTTACCCGAAGTCGTGTTGCTGTTGTTCCAGCTACCATCGNTGTTTGCAGCTGCTGGGTCACTCGCATTGAGGTCAAAGGGTGCTCCTGCGGTAGCGGTTCCGAGGGCGCCGCTGACGCTGTCGTTGGCGAGCGCTGCGATGACCGCGCTGCTGGATCCGGTCGCATCGACAGTTGCAAAATCAGGGCTGGCTCCAGTTTCACCGGAGGTTGTGAAGGTGATAGATGCCGAAGAGGTCGCCGTTCCATCCGTGACTTCATAAGAGATGGTCTCGGAGGTGCTGGCCCCAACCGCGAGAGCGCTCAAGGAAGCAGAAGTGGAGGGGTTGTAACTGAATGATCCATCCGCATTAACGGTGAGGGTTGCGCCTTCGGGAGTAACAAGAGTCCCGGGAGCTCCTCCAGCCACAGAGCTGACGGAGAGGGTATCGCCGGAGTCTGCATCAGAGTCATTGCTCAGCAGGTTTCCGCTGGTAGCGAGGGTTTCCCCGCTGGATGTAGCCTCGTTGGTGGTGACAGGGGCATCATTCAGTCCAGTCACAGTAATAGTGACGGTGGCGGTTGTCTGCTGATTGAAAATGTCCGTGACTGTATAGGTGAAGGTGTCAGCGATCTGCTCACCATCGTCGAGACCCTGGAGGGCATTGGACCCGGACGGATCGTAGGTGTATTCCCCGCCTGCGGTGACAGTCACCGCCGCGCCGTTGGCACTGGAGGCGTCAAAGTTGGTGACGGAAAGGGAGCTGCCGGTGTCATTATCCAGAAGGGAGGCCCCTGAATTGGAGGCAGAGGTGTCTTCGTCGGTAGATCCCGTATCTGCGCTCAGGGCTGTCTGAGCACCCACGTTAATGGTGAAAGACCCCGAAACCGCGTTGCTGCTGGAGTCTCTCACTGTGAAATCGAATCCTCCAGACGTAGGGTTCGCTCCTGCATCAAAGGAGAGCAGCTCTCCATTGATATCGGCCTGAGTGAAGGTNTCACCAGCGGCAAGGGCGGCTCCGCTCAGAATGAGCGTTCCGCCTGCAGGTGCAGTGTCTACGGTGTAGGAGAGGGCGGAAGCTCCATCGCTAATGTGNATGGTTCGAAGGCTGGCTTCGGTGACGAGGGTGCCTGTTGAGTTGACTACTGCATTGAGGGGGAGGTTCACTTCCACAACGGGCGCGGTCGGAGCGGAGGAGATACTGCCGATATTGAGGGCTTGCAGGCCGATCGAATTCGCAATCAGGGAATTGTTCAGTCCGAAGCGGGCGGTGGTGGTTTCCACGGCGTCACCCGCGCTGAGGGGAAGGACTGCTCCTGCCCAGTCCCCGGAATCCCGGGAGCGGTCGCCGCCATTGCCGGCTGTGCGGTCGCGGTTATAGGCTCCACCATTGCCATAGGAAATCTTGCCTGCACTACCTCCGTTCGGAATGGTCTGGAATCCTTGGCGGGTAATGGTCCGAGCTTCGCCGGGAGGGGTATCGTAATCGTCCAAAAAGTGGGAGGCCAGGAAGAGGTAATCCCCGTCCTTGTTCACGGTAACCTGAGAAACGCTGGATCCGGCGTCGTAGCTGAAAGAGGCGTTTGAAACTGGAGAAACGTCTGAGAGGTCCAGAGGGGTCTCGGGGTTGCCCTGTGCAGCACTAATTTCCTGCGAAGGACCAGAAAGACGAATCACCTCTCCGTAGTTAGGAAGCTTAAGAATGGTCAGGCCGGTAAGGGCGGCCTCGAGTGCGACCGCAGTGTTGGTAGTGCTTGGATTGTTGTCCCTAAGAACTTCGACGTTCAGAACACTGTTGTCTGCTGTGGTCTGGATGATGGTTCCAACGGAGCTCGCCCCGGTCACCATAAGACCGCCAAGACCGTCCCCTGAGCCAGAATAGCGGATATAGACCACCGTGGAGGAGTCCTCTACGGGAGTTCCATCGAGGGCGAGTCGCTGGGTGATACTCTGGCGGTGTCGATTGCCACCGCTGATCCGGAAGCCGGTATTGGCGAAGACGAGATAGCGTCCTGCTTCGTCGAGGGTAATATCGCCGCTTCCACTAGTATGTGTGAATCCCGCGTCGATTTCGTCCTGCACGTCATAACTGACTGTGGAGGGACCTGCTGAGGTATTACTCATCAGGTTAGCAGCGTTGGCGCTGGCTCTCAGGCGCAGGTAACTAAGGCTGTCGTCGAGTTTGACAAGCTGAAGGTCAGCATCCTGCTGAGCGATCCTTAATTGAGCGTTGTTATCGGTGCGCTTCGATTCAAATCCTACAGAGTCGCCTTGGGCCACCTCTACAATCGAGCCACCGCGGACGAAATTATTGTTGTTGCTGCCATCACGGGAGTAGCTCGAGGCCGCACCGTAGGAAATGGGTGATCCATTGATCAGGATGGTATTGTCGAGACCGGCCCGGGTTGCAATTCCGGGATTGGTGTTGAGGTAGCGGGTGCCGTAGATGACCAGATGGTGTCCAGCCGTTAGGTTGACTGCGCCACCGGCTTGGAGATCGAAACTATCGGCAGTATCTTCGACTGCGGTGGTGGCAAAATTATGAGCGACAGAGTTTCCCAGCCCAGGCTCAATACTGGCCCCGGTGCCAATCGTGTAGACGGCGCGATCACCGGGAGTGCCGGAGGCGGCCAGTTGGGCGTCGGCGGGTAGACTTAAGATCAGGAGAGCGGCGGCGACATGGGTAGCTATTACCCGGGAATACAAGGTTTTCATGTGTTGGACAGAATCGGTGTTGCGGGCTTACTCCACGGCTTTTCGATGGAGCAGGCGCCTTCCAAGTGTCTGCATGGAAGTCTCGCCATTTCATCCTGAGGGTCAAGGGTTCTCGGGGCCTCAGGAAGGGATTTTGTCACTTGCCGCCGGGCCGGAGTGCCTGCAGACGATCGAGGGCGGAAGTCAGGCCTTTCAGACGGGCCGAATTTATGGAGAAAACCTGTTTTTGTAGTGTTTTTCGAAGGTGGCGGGTGCTCAGGATATAGGTCCTCGAGATCGGGTCCAGAAGGGGGTCGGATCGGAGAGGCCTACAATAGAAGTCCCTGCAGAGGAACAGGAGGGAGCGTGGGGGCCCGGCAAGGGGCCTTTCGGCGGTGGCACCGGGGCTATTTTGAGCCGGCCTTCAGCTCGCGAACCTTGAGATTGCGGAAGCTGCACTCACTG
Source organism: Roseibacillus sp. (assembly GCA_002715825.1). Taxonomy (GTDB): domain Bacteria; phylum Verrucomicrobiota; class Verrucomicrobiia; order Verrucomicrobiales; family Akkermansiaceae; genus Roseibacillus_B. The sequence goes on from PBAI01000028.1 coordinate 18,115, forward strand.
CCGTGATCGGTGAGCATGAGGCGGGCAGTCAGCTTCTCTCCAAACCGCGCCACTTTTTTGAATTTACTGGAGGCCACGTTTGAGAGGACGTCTTCGCTGCCGCAGATATACTCTAATATTTTCCGGCCATTGAGCCAATGGGTGACCTTATTGGCCTCTACCCGGATTCGGGAAGAGTTGATCTTCGGGTAGAATCGCACCGGCGGAGGATCAGAAGGCGCAAGGACAGCGTAGAATCCACCGGTGGAGCCTTTGGTGGGCTTTTGCTCTACCTTGGCCAGCATCTGATACTCGTGTCCAAGATTGCCCCGGGTTTCATCAACGAAGTATTTGACGCCATTGTTTCCCCCGGATTCCATCCGCCATTCCCACGAAAACTCAAAGTTGGAAAATTCTTCCCGGGAGACGATGTTGCCCGGCTTGACTCCGGCTCGTTTAATCAACCACCCCTGCGAGACCTCCCATCCTCTGGCGGGAGGAGAATCCTTCCCGAAGCCACGCCAGGAGCCCGCAGATTTTCCGTCGAAAAGTAGACGCCAGCCATCGGCCCGTTCTTGCTTGGTCAGGGTATTGGGGCTCGATTCCCCGCCCTGAGCTTCCGGCATGTCGGTGAACAAAAGAGAGAGAGAGAAGATTGTGATCTTGAGTGTCAGGAAATGTCTATTCACGGGATTTTGGAGGTGGGAGGAATATGGTGTTCTCACGTCAGCGCCGGTCCAAGAATATATTCTGTGCTCAGCGCAGTTCGACACGCAAGCGGGCNAATCTCANCGAGTCTCGCTGGGGAGCTGGCATGGTGAAGCGGAAGAGGGTCGTTCCATCGGGTCTAGCGTCCCGGGAAATCAGAGACTCGGTCGGGGCATCTGTCCAAGTGCGAAGATCAGGGGAAAATTCTACCCAGATGGTGGCATCATCCGCTGCGCTACGGGTAACGAAGGAAAGGGCAGAGAGGTTCTCCACTACTGAGAAATGGAGATCCGTATTATCTGTAAGTGCATAATCAAGAAGGGATTGAGACTCTCCTGCGGTGAAAGAGATGGAGTCGGAGGAACCTGGGTTTCCCCCTGGAAGAATGCTGGCGCGCCAGCTGAGCGGGTTGGAAGGGGAGGAATCCCCGGGGGCGACAAGAATGAGGCTTTGCCCGGTCTGGTCCGGGGCTTGTGGCCAGGGTTGGGAATCGCGGTAACGGAAGTCGGAGATGGTGGAGCCGTCGCGGGCCAGCAAGGTAATGCGCTCGCCTCCGTTGGAGAGGCGCGTTCCGTTCCTAAAGGATCC
>PBAI01000029.1 GCA_002715825.1 Roseibacillus sp.
GTTGAGTTGAAAGAGGTCCAAAGTAATGAGAGTGAGGGCCTCGCCACCGCGCGCCGCCTCCTTCTCGCGCGCACCCAGGTGCTCGACGGAGAAACAAAGAGCCGAATGTCTGTCTTTAACTCGATTCTCGTGGCGCTTGAGGAGAGTAAGGTGAACAGCATCGATGAGGAAGTCATTGCAGAGCTCCACAGCCGGGCGGCCCCCTCTGATAGCGCGGTATTCCCCAATCGTCTTCGCGTGCAAGCGGTGGGAGGNATTGGNGGTGTCGCAAGTGGGCTAGGTCTTGTTCTTCTTCTCCTGNGGCTTGATAATCGATTTNGGACNGTGTCTCAGGTGGAAGANGAGACCGGCATGCCNGTTCTCGCGGCNGTNCCGGTTCTGGAGGCGAAGAAGCTTGAGGCTGCCGAAANNTCAGAGAGCAANAGTGNGGCCAAGACAGANGAGGGAGAGGGGGCTCCAAGAGAGATGGTGAGCCTCGCTCGAGATGTAGTGTTTCGTGACGGNTTGCATTCGAGTTTATACGCGGAGAGTTATCGAATTCTACGGGCTGCGGTGATGCTTCTGGGTGATGAGAAAAAGAGAAAGATCAGCGCCTTCAGTAGNGCTCTTCCNGGAGAGGGAAAAACNACGACTTCGGTAAACTACGCCCTCGCGTTAGCAAGTCAGGGGAAGAAAACCCTGCTTATGGATATGGATTTGAGGAAGCCGAAGGTNCATAGGCAATTTAACCTTCGGCGTGGTGACTTGGAGACGGGAATGTCTGAGGTTCTGTCGAACCAGTGTGATGCGAGCGAGGCAGTTACCAAGACTCCGGGCATCGAAAGACTCGATGCCATTTTTGCTGGAGGGAAGGCTCCGAACCCCGGGGAGCTTCTTCGGGAAGAGGCGATCTCGAAGCTCTTTGCATGGGCCCGGGAGCATTACGATCACATCGTGATCGACTCNGCGCCAATTCTTCCAGTTCCGGACACCCGAATCATCTTTCCCCTCGTAGATAACCCCTGCTTGGTCATCAGGGCGAACGTCGTGCCTAAACCAGCCGTTTTCCGNGCTCTCGACGTCATGGAGGAAGACGGAAGCCGAATTGTTGGCGTTGTGCTGAATGGTTACCGGGAAACGAGGAGGCTTNTGGGCTACAATTACTCCTATGGATCCTACCGCTATGGCAAATACGGCTACAGCCAGTATGGGTATGGTGGATACGGGAGCTACGGATCCTATGGCAGTGACGACGANGAGGATTAGGGTTCGCGTCNATGCTGCGGGAATCGGANGCGCAAAATCTATCTCTGGGGATTGACTGTCAGGGTGAGGGGGCTGGAGTAGACNCGGATCTTGCGGCTGCTGGCTCGAGTTCGCTCAGCGATGAGCTTAAGTCGATCGGCGGTAGCTTGAATTGCCGATCGGAGAGCCGGGAGTCTGCGGGCCGCTTCCACCGCCTCGATCTCTGCCTGTGTCCCCGCTGGCGAGGCTGGGCTTAGAGACTCAATCTGCTCCTTTAAAGTGCGTTCTTCTGTTTTGAGCAGGGTCTGTTCAGCTCGCGCATAGAGCACTGCCGCGGGGCCTGGCTTGTGCTGGATGGAAATTTCGGTAGTGAGCTGAAATGATTGCTCGGTAGTTCCTTCTGGTAATTGGGCTCTAACTTCCGGGGGAACAAGGAATGTGCCGCTACTTGAATCGGGAGCAATTTTCAGCTCCGGGANCTTTCCGGGGAGTCCCTCAGCCTTCAGGACGANCTCTCCCTCGTAGGAGTGGCGTTGGATGGTTACCGGGATTTCAAGGGCTCCTTCCGCAGGAAGCTCAAGGGTCTTTTGCTCAGGGATTTGGATGGAAAGCGAGTTGGTTGAAGCCGAGACCGAGAAAGGCAAACTGGGAGCGAGAGCGGTAGAGTAGGATTCCTTACTGAAATCCCTCGCCCGGTGGATAAGCATGCCGACGCGTGCGAAGGTCGAGTGACCCTCGCCTTTTCCTCGGATGGTAATAAAGCCATCCCATGGGGCTGTTTCGGGATCGACCGTCAAGGTGAGGGTGGAGTCTCGCCCTTTCCCCATCGAAGCTGGTGGACAGTGCACTCCTCGCGGAAGTCCTTCCACGAGGAGTTCGATGTCGCCTTCATAGCCGCCCTGACGCATGGCGAAGATTCGTATTTCTCCACGTCCTCCCGGAGACAATGCGGTGGTCAGGATATCCACTTCGTTTTTTATGTGAACAGGGCGCCATGGAATGGCGACCAGTTCAAAGCCAGGCGTAGGAGTCTTGATGACGAGNCGGTAGATTTGATCGATGCCGCCCCGTCCCGCGAGGTTCATGACAGTGACTCGGTAAGTGCCATCCTCGGGAGCGGTGAAGGGCAGGGCGGCATCCCCGCAAGGCAGGGGGAACCGGCGCTCCCCGGTGTCATCCGAGAGGTCATCAGCAGTGCCTATTTGCTGGAACGTTTCTCCAGATTCTGGATTGGGAATTAGTCGTTCAACGACAAGTGTTGCGTCGACNGTAGTGCCAATACGCTGGGCCAGGGCCTCGATCCAGAGGGCCTCTCCCTTTTTGGCCTCGAATTGGTAGCGGTCAATATCACGAGTCCGGTCAAATCTTCCCTGAATTTCACAGGGGATTTGAACACTCTGGGAATCTCCGCCTGGTCCTGTTTCCGNTTCCAGAATTATTGGAGCGGCGGCGATACCGAGCGGGATGGCATTTGAAGCGGTGGTGCTGTCCATCAGTCGATATGACTTTGCGGGGATCATGGACTGACGAATGCGCGTGCTTGACTGGAAGGTTTCGAGGGAGTCGATCGATATCTGGGCTTCCACGACGTCCACNATCCTGCCACCAAGGTGAATTCTACGAGAGGGATCGCTGCCAGGAAGGTTGCGTCCATAAAGGAGATGAGTGGTCGTTTTGCCCACCTCGCCGGCAGGAGGATATGCGAAAAGGATCTGTGGGCCTCTCGCGACTTCAAGGCGGTAGGTGTAAGCTGGCCCTCCACGGAAGGTAAAGTCAGAGACCTGAATGAAATAGGGCCCCGGGGTGGAAGCGGTGCATGCGACCATGGCATCCCGGTCAGAGTTGTCGCGGTCGCGGTCAAGCTCCGTGCCATCCGGGCCAAAGATCGTGAGCGAGGCACTGAGACGGGAAGCGAGAGCTTCCGAGTGACATATGATTCGGATGGTATCACCGGTCTCTAGATCAATCTGATAGAAATCACTGGCGCTTTCCTCTGCTCTCCCATTGACGGTCGTGTTGACGGCAAGCTGCATGGCCCGATCCCTCATGGAATGAATGCCTGACTCGATGACTTCGGGCTTGGTGCCGATGATGAATCCCCGCGGGGAGCTCAGGCCCCGGGCACATCTCACGTGGACTCCGTAGCGTCCTGCCTTGGCGTTTTCTGGGATGGTCACCCGGAACTGATTCGGGTTTTCCGGTGAGGTGTTAGAGGGAAGCGGCTCTGTATCGATGGTGAACCCATCGTTTTTAGTCGAAAAGACCAGTCCGGTGGCTCCTTCCAGTTCCTCGCCACTGATGGTCACATCCACGGATTGTCCCGCTTGCCCTCCGGCTGGAAAAATGGACTCGAGAACTGGAACNGGGGTTTGAGCCAAGAGGTGTCCGCTCGTGGCCGATAGCAGCAGAACCAACCAGTTGGATAGCGATATGATCCTCGGAAACATCTTTGTATTTCGATGACTGCGCTGGCAGGCGGGACCCAGAGGGGGACTCAATGGTTGTAGATGAACTCCCGGCTATTCAAAAGTACCCAGACCAGGTCCTCGTAGGAATCGCGGAGAGCTTTCGGATCACTGTCGGCCGCCGCGAGGTGCTCTGCTGCAAGCTCAAGGTCCGAGGCCGCGGCGGGCCGGGAGTAGGCTCGAAGGTAGAGCTCCTCGATTCGTTCCTCGTCGGAAAGAGAGGGATTGCGGAGAAGCAGGGAGACCCGGGAGAGAGGAGAGGCGAGTTTTGTGCTGGTCTCCTTGGAATTCACCAGTTGAACCGCTTGAGCGAGGCTGAAGGTCGAAGTCCGCTCGCATTCGCAGGCACTGGCCATGTTGGGACGACCGAAGATCGCGAGGAAGTGAAATTCCCGCGCAAACTGGTCATCGGGAAGCTGGATGGCACGGGCGCCCGCGGGCTGTCCCCGAAAGGAATCGCTCCCGTTAGTCAGCTGGTTGATCGCATCGGCGAGAACTTCGGCCTGGAGCCTCCGGGGGTAGAATCGTGCGTAGTTCTGCTGATCGTCCTGATTGTGCTCATTCGGCGTGCTGCTCAGCTGATAGGTTTCGCTGTTGCATATCAGGCGGATGAGGGATTTGAGATCGAATTTACTCTGGACCATGTGTTGCTCGAGCGCGCTGAGGAGTGCAGGGTGCGTGGGGGGATTAGTGATACGCATGTCGTCCTCAGGATCCACGAGGCCGCGACCGAAGAAGTGTTTCCAGTATCGGTTTGCAATCATACGGGCAAAATATGGATTTGCCGGGTCAACTACCCAAGCGGCGAGCGCCTCCCGAGGGTCTTCTTCCGGAGAGAGCTCCAGAGGTCCGCGGCCGGGCAGTGCGGGCACGATATTNTTTTCGCTGCTGGGATTCTTCGCCTGCGCCGTTTTTGACCGGTGCAGGAATGATCCTTCTCCGGGGCGGCCGGGCTTACTCTCGAGAGTGGTGAAGAATGCGGCGAGGCCATAGTAGTCATCCTGACTCCAGGTCTCGTAGGGATGATGATGGCATTGGGCGCATTGGAGACGGATTCCGAGGAATACCTGACCCATATCCTGCATACGCTCCTTGTCCCCACCTACATTGCGATACCATGCGACCGGGGGATTGTCTCGAATCGTCCCGGTGGCAGTCAGGATTTCGCGGACAAACTGATCATAAGGCTTATTGGCCTGAATAGATTGCCGGATCCACTCGTGGAAGGCGTAGGTGTCTGGGCGATGGCGGTCATTCCGGCGCTGGTTTCGCAGGATGGATGCCCATTTTCCGGCAAAAAAGTCTGCGTGGCTGCTTCCTTCCAACAGCTTATCGATCAGCTGNGAACGCTTCGTGGGAGAGTCATTCTCGAGAAAATCCCGGGTTTCCTCGAGAGAGGGGAGACGCCCGGCAATATCGACAGTAACGCGGCGAAGAAAGGTCCCATCATCGCAGGGCTCTGAGGGCGGAAGCCCCAGCGTCTGTAATTTGGCAAAAATGTGAGTGTCGATGAGGTTGCGCGGNGCCGGAATATTGTCCACGGGAACTCCAAGAGGAACNGTNGCCCGGAACACAGTCATNTCTTCCCTGAATCGAACCATGACCGAGGCTGTGCCGCTTTTACTCTTGAGCGTGACAAGTCCAAGAAGATCGACTTCAGCCATGCTCTCGTCATTGGATTCATAGAGTGCTGCCCGGGTGATGTCTCTCGACGAACCATCGGTCATATGGGCTGTGACCCTCAGCTGCTGGGAGGCTTCTGCAAGGGTGATCCGTTCCGAGGGCATCACGACGATGCGCTCCACCCCGGGTTCCTCACTGGCTGGTTGAGCAATCGAGCCCAGTTGTCCGATCCACCTGATCAGCGTTTGGTAATCGTCTCCGTTGGGCGTCAGTCTGGAGCCTCCCTCATGAGGAAGCTGGCCTGATCCCTTTAACACGAGCAGGCTGTGGCTGGGTGCGGCCCGGAAGATCCTTCGACCAAGCCCTTCTCTGAGATAGGCCCTGTCTTTCTCAGGCTCAAATCCCATCAAAGACAGGCGGAAGCTGTTCTGGCCACCTACCTTCCCGTGACAGCTTCCACCATTGCATCCATGGCGGGTAAAGAGGGGTACGATTTCGTTCACGAATCCAACNGGAGCCACGGAGTCTTGTCCCGTTACAGAGACTTCTCTTTTCAGGCTCCTCTTCCCTTCCACGATAGCGCTGATCGTGGTCGTTCCATTTTTAAGGGGACGCAGGTAACCGGTTGAGTCGATTTCGACAATACCCTCCGGGATGGATTGATAGGTGGCGGTTCGCGTCAGGTCACGGTGGGTATCGGTCAGAACCAGTTGATGCCCGACGTGGGGGCCAACAAGCGTGATGGGGCCATCTTCGCTCCACTGGGGAATGCCATCAGCATAGCTCACACTGAATGTGAGGAGGAGACAGGAGAGCAGACGGATACTGGAAAACATGAGGATCTATCCGCTCAGAACAACGGAAGTGGGTTGCCCTCGCAAATAATGAAGGGACGTCCCTCCCGGTCGTGGAGTTCGGCCCGATGGTCGATTCCCATGGCCTGGTAAACGGTTGCATGGAGATCNGCAGGAGTGCAGGCGTTGCTGGTAGGCAGTGCNGCNTTCTTGTCGCTACTTCCATAAACCTGCCCACCACGAATACCTCCACCAGCAAATGCAACAGAGTAGACGGCAGGGTGGTGGTCTCGCCCTCCCTTGCCATTGATCTTGGGAGTGCGCCCAAATTCGGTAAGAAATACCACGAGGGTCTCGTCGAGTTGTCCTCTCTGGTCGAGGTCGGTGAGAAGGGCCGAAGCTGCCTGATCGAACACGGGTAGCAAGCGCTCCTTCATCTTCGGGAAGTGGTCGTGATGGGTATCGAAGGTATCAGAGTATCCACCTTGAAGATCTTCCGCAGCGCATACCACCTGCACCACAGGCACGCCAACCTCAGTGAGCCTTCGCGCGAGAAGCATGCCCTGGCCGCCCATGTGGTCTCCATACATGGCGCGGAGGCGGGGATCCTCCTGTTCGAGGTCGTAAGCTTCTTTGACGGGGGAGCTGACCAGCATATCTGCAGCCATCTGCCGGAANTGGTCGAGTTCCTGGTATTCGGCGGCTCCGTTAGCNGCGAGCCGACGCTCTAGCTGGTCAAGCATGACGAGACGTTTCCGGAATCGATCTGATTTGACACCAAGGGTGAGGTCGAGGGCAGGTTCGGTATGCCGAATGGTCCCCGAGTAGGGAGTTCCATCCGGGATTCGCAACATTACGGGGTCATAATCAGATCCCAGCCACCCGGCGTCATCTCCCGCCATCAGCGCCCCGTTGTCATACATGGTGTGCGGCATACGGATGGCGTTCGGTACACCGGCGGTTCTTTCCTGAAATCTTCCGAGGAAGGAGGTGAGAGAGGGCCAGTTGGTCCGGTTACGGGCCCGCGTCCCACCAATCGGGTCGCGGCCCGTCATGCTCTTGTAAAGGCCGCTGCCATGGGCGCCTTGGGAGTGATGCACAGACCGCACAATGGCCATCTTTTCGCTATGTTTGGCGAGGAGAGGCAGATGCTCACAAAATTGGATCCCGGGGGTAGCNGTAGGGATTTCGCCAAACTTGCTTTTGTAGTCGGACTGCGCGTCTGGTTTTGGATCAAAGGATTCCTGCTGGGCGAGTCCTCCCCAGAGAAAAAGCACAATGCAGGATTTGGCTTTTGGGGCGGAGGNAAGGGCTTGTTCGGTCGCCGCCTCAGCTCGCATCTGCATCCAACTGGGGAGAGTCAGCCCGGCCAAGCCCGCGCTTGAACGAAGAACTTGGCGGCGCGTAAAGTGAAGATGCGGATTCACGATTCGATCCTAGTGGATTTGTTAAGAGAAATTATCCATATATAGCCTCGTGAGGCGATCATATCTTCGCAGTATATTCGGGGGGCGCATGTTGGTGTATTCTAAAAAAAGAGCTTTTTTCATGTCTTTTAGCCTTTGTAAGTCAGTTTGGNTTNTCTTGGCGCTGGGATTAGTTGCTNCAAGTGGTCGACTTCAGGCGGATCAAGGGGCGTTACAGGCGATTCGGGAAGCAGGGGGTATTGTGCGCTCCATGGGAGGAGGGTGGGGAATTGAGTTTCAGAGAAAAGGGAAGGCGATGAAGTCTAACTCCCTCGTTGACGTTGCTCTTCTCGGGGAGTCGGTTCTTGCGCTGAATTTGAGAGGCACGTTGACGACAAACGTGGACCTCAAACAGGTGGGAAAGTTACGCAGGCTCGGTCGCCTTCATCTGGAAAGAACAGAAGTGAGTGACGATGGAATGGCCCATCTCGCAGGATTGAAGGATTTGAGATATTTGAATCTCTATGGAACGAAGGTTTCAGATTCAGGACTGGTTCATCTTGCAGCTCTTGAGAATCTGGAGCGATTGTATGTCTGGGAAACTGNCGTAACCACAGAGGGTTGTGAGGCTCTCTCTCGTTTGTTGCCTNAGCTGAAAATCGTGAGGGGAGTAAATCTCGATGAGGTTGCGGCGGAGGCCGAGGAGCGTGAAAGAAAGAAAGAGGAAAAAGAAAAAGAGGTGGTACGAGTGGATCTGAAGTGGACGCCGGCAGGAACAGAGACGCCGCCGAGATCGAAAGGAGGAGGTACTCTCAGCAGTATCAGCATTATCAACTCCCGGGAGGAGTCGGTGAAACTCTACTGGGTGGAATATGGAGGGGGACTAAAATATTATGCGGAGATCTCGGCTGGAGACACTCTCACGCGCGGGACTTTCTCAAAGGCAACGTGGCTCATTACCGATTTGAATGAAGAGCCACTGGGGTATTTTACCGCTACCGTGGAGCCGTCACAGGTCAAGGTGCCTCAATAGAGTTCACAGAAGAGAAAAGAGGTGGATCCTGATTGCGCCCTGAACGAGTTATCTATCCCGATCCGGCTGTTTTTGATTTTCCAGAACCTGAATGCTGTTGAAAGGNTCCATCTCGTGATACCTATCGCACTTTGTTCGGACCCTTTCCCCAGGTATTAAGATGAAGAATTTCAATTTCCTTCTCTTCCTCGCAGTAGTGAGTATGCCGGCTGTCGGTGAGCCCCTCCTCAGATCGTGGTTCACGGATTTGTCAGGGCGTTATGCGAGGATCTACCCCGATAACCGAGCGATGGTTACCGGAGCCTCAATCACGACGTGGTCGAGAGGACAGGGGAATCAGTTGGAGCCCGCCTACGCAGGGGTGACTGAAATTTCATCGACTGCGACCGACGTTTACATCCGCACGTCTAATCTTGGATTCCACGTGATGGGGCCGTGGTATACGGAGAATGGAAACCTCTTCCCTAACTACCCAGCCAACCGGGCCGAAATTTACCGGTTCCCGAGATCCCCTCTTATTCCAGCTTCGAAAACACCCACGGGGCTCGGAGTGATTGGTTACATGGTCGACGGGATTGCTCTTTTTGATTCCCGGGACGCATTCTCCTACGATACCTCGGAGGAAGTGGATGATGGTCCTCGTGCGCCCGCTCAGGTGCGGGGAGACGGGGTGTGGAACCGGGATGCTTACGTGAATGAGGGGGTCACCTTTGACCGGGCCCTCGCTCATCAGGCTGGTTCGAATCATCACTATCATGCGAACGCTCCGGCAATCCGGCATTTGCTTGGCGACTCGGTTGATTACGATCTCTCGACTAATTCTTATGCTGAAAATCCGACTGGCGAACATTCGCCGATTATTGGGTGGTTACGAGATGGTCTGCCCCTTTATGGACCCTATGGCTACTCTTCTCCGATGAGACCGGATTCTGGTATCCGAAGGATGATTTCCGGGTATCAACGAAGGGATGGGAGCAATGGTTCTACGGATCTCGCAGACATCAGTGGAAATCTCCCTTCCGGAATTCCNACAGGGCGAACATCCCTGCCCGGATGGGTCTCTCGAAATTCTGGACGCAATGTGACTCTTAGCGCGGCTAATTATGGACCTCCGGCCTCCCCTGCATTCCCCATCGGGCATTATCTCGAAGATTACGCGTATAAAGGCGATCTCGGATTCAGTGTATATGATGGGGTTGAGGATTTTGATCCTGATCGGTTTCATGACCTCAACGAGTATAANGTTCGTTATTGTGTAACCCCGGATTTTCCCGATGGGACGTGGGCCTATTTTACGAATATCCGCCCCGACGGTTCTCCTCTTTTTCCCTACAACATAGGCCGTTACTACTTTGGCTCTCCTGTAGGCAGTTCTCCCACAGTGGTGCCTGCCGATGCNGTTATTCATTTTGAGGGAGGTCCGAGGATAAGTCCCGTCATGGAAAGGATTGAGAGCAGGGAGCCCGGAACCGTTGCTCTTGAATGGTCCGTTACAGAGGGTGGTCGCTATGTCGTCGAGTCAACGACCTCGCTTGCGGTGGGTTCATGGGTCGCGGAGGCNTTCAATGTGAGGCCGGAGGGCGAAAGGCTTTCTTATTTGGCTGACTCCGCTGACAAGGATCCAGCCCCCGTCACAAAGTTTTTCCGTAGCAGGCTCACGGATCTAGATTCCTTTGATACAAATGGTCTCGAGGAATTTGATTTTACTCCGGTAGTTACCCATGTGTTCCAGTTTCCGATTTTTCCACCTCTCCCGGAAAATGTCGGAGTCCTGACTGTGGGAGGAGAACAAGCAGAGGTGATTGGCTATGATCCCTCCACAGGTTTGATGGAGGTGAGCTTTGATGACTCAGGTCTTCCGGGTGGAGACTATTCAGCCCGGCTCAATCGCTCGTATACTTCCCTGAATGCCTACTCGGTCCCGGGCGCGAACAATGTCCTCTTACTCATTCTTGACGACTGGGGAATTGATGCCTCAGAGCTCTATAACGCTGGAGGTCCCGGGATTCAGCTCGCNAATATGCCGAATCTGCGGNGATTGCTTTATTCCTCCGGAGAGATCACGGGGACGCCCGATGTGGGACTTCTCTTCACTCGAGGCTACGCACAGCCCATATGCTCTCCCACCCGCGCTACGATTCTTACCGGCCGGCAGACATATCAGCATGGAGTGGGAAATCCGAACCCTGACAATATTCTGCCAGCAAATGAGGAGACCTTCCCTGAGATTATTTCGCGGGTGGCTCCGCATTACGGACTGGCCTCATTCGGCAAGTGGCATCTCGGTTCTGGAAATACCGGTCCCCGGGACAGGGGGGGGTGGCCCAACTTTTCGGGAACCCTGCAAGGGGGCGTGCAGAACTACAGTTCCTGGAACAGGGTCAAGATAGAAGACAGCGTGGTTGTGGATTCAGGCACCTCCATTACAAGCCTTGTGGCCGACGGGGTCTATTCCTCTCCCTACGCCACATCGGTTCAGGTAGATGAGGCGGTCTCTTTCATTGAGACTCGAGAATCTTCACCATGGGTTGTCTGGATGGGGTTTAATGCTCCGCACGATCCTTTCCATGACCCGCCAGCCGAGCTCGCACCAGAAGGAGGATTTTCTACGGCCAACATCAGCAACCGTGATTCGTATATTCGAATGCTTGAGGCACTTGACAGTGAAATTGGTCGTCTTCTCTCTGCCGTTGACCTTGAACGGACAAACGTCCTCGTGTTGGGAGATAATGGAACACCGAATCAGGTAGATCAATCTCCCGCTGGAGGGTTGGCGGGGGCGAAGGGTTCTCTCAACGAGGGAGGGATCCATGTTCCCTTCTTTGCTGCTGGCCCGGATATTCGCCAGACCGGGATCTCTGATACGCTCGTCCAAGTTGCAGATTTGTTCACGACCATTCTTGATCTCACTGGAGTTGATACTGCCACCGAGACCGAGAGCCTCGAACTCCACTCAAACTCACTGGTCCCGATCTTTAACGGCACAGATATGGCTGAACGCCTGATTATTGCGGAGAAATGGGGGCTTAATGCCAGAGATGGGCGTGCCTTGATCTCGGATGAATGGCCCCAGTACAAACTGGTTTCTCTGCAGGATGTAACCGATCCAGAAGACGTGGCGACTTATCAAATGTATTTGATTGGAGAGGCCGGGGTTGAAGTCGCGACGCTGACAACTCCCCCGGCCGACGGAGATTTGCATGCGGCGGCTTATCAAGCTCTGGTGGCCGTCGATCTCGCGCTGGCACCCGCACCTGCATCGACCCTCCTTCTTCAGATTGATCTGCCTCCGACCGGGATTAGTACGAACGGACAGACTGCTAACTTGCCTGCTCTGGTGAACGCCATGAATGGAAACGTTGTGCGACCTATTGCCATTACGGTTGGAGGTGTGTCTGCAAGCTGGGACAATGGAAATATTACTCGCAACGGAGTAACAACATCGGCAGCTCGCGTCGATGAGGATGGGAATCCTGATCCTGCCTCGGTTGTTGCAACATTCGATATCGCAAACTCAGGGCTCATCTCAGGAGAAAGCTATTCTATCGAGGTTTCCTTCCGCGGAGGCGGTGGAGCAAGCCGCATNTTTACAGCGANCAGCCAGTTCGTGATGCCCTGAGGTCTGCCCTTGCGGATCGCCCGGGTCAGCAGGCCTACTCTTTCTGTGCAGAAAATTTCCAGAGTGTCTGGTCACTCCGGATGTAGAGCGAATTTCTGGATATGCTTGGAGTGGCGAGAATTGTTTCGCCCAGATCAAACTCGCTTACAACCTCGCCGATGTCCCCGGAAATATCCACAACCTGACCAAGGCCTTCCTCATTGAAAAAGTAGAGGTGGCCATTCTGGCATGCGACCGGAGAGCCGGAAAAGGGTCCTTTCATCCTGAGGCGCCACAGGCGTTTTCCCGTCTTTCGATCGGCTGCAGTGAGGACTCCGGCGCTATTCGTGAAGTAGATCGTATCCGCCATGATCAGCGGACTGGCTGTTGCAGGTTTCTGGGTTTTCTGGTTCCACAGAGAGATTGGTTCGCCGCCCAGAGGGTTGGGTTTGACGGCTGTCATTCCCCTTGAGGGGATGATCAGGGTATCTCCGGCAGCTGTACCCGAGGGGATGGTTGCGGCGCCGTTCGAAAAATTCCAGAGCTCGGATCCGGTGGAAGGGGAAATGCCCATGACGCCTTTGCCCGACTGCAGGGCGACAATTTCCCTGCCATCCATCTGCATTGTGACAGGAGAGGTCCAGTTTGCCATTTTGGGGCGCTCAATTTTCCATCTGTTGACACCTGTCAAAAGGTCAAATCCTGCGGCGAAGGACTCAGAGTCATTCTCGACCTGCGCGACGAGGGTGTTGTCTGCGATAATGGGAGAAGAAGACATGCCGAGGCTGTTGGACGCATTCGGGTAGTCGAGAGTCAGGCCCCGCATCCACTTCAGGTTTCCCTCGAGGTCAACAGCGACAAGGTCGTTGGAGGACCAGAGAACGTAGAGAAACTTTCCGTCTGTGGTTGGAGTAGGAGCTGCGACGCAGGTTTTCTTGTGGCACATTGTGCGCCCTGTCGCCCAGAAGCTCCGGCGCCAGAGCTCAGATCCATCCCGATCGGAGAAGCAGAGAATGAGAAGCTTGTTCTGCTCAGGGCCACTTGCGGCGGAGACGAATACCTTGTCGCCTACGATGATTGCGCTGCCCAATCCACGCCCGGGCAGGGGGGCAGTCCACGCCGTAGTCGTTTTCCNCAATTCGGTCACGAGCTCGCTGTTACCCGGGACGTAGCCGTTTCCCTGTGGCCCGCGGAAGCGGTGCCATTCGGCTGCAAGGGCCGCATTGGCAAAAACCCATAGAATGCCGATCGATGTGAAAGTTATAACGTTTTTCATGTTCTGTTCCTGATTTCCAGTCGAAGACTATGAGGTATTATTGGGAAGAATTAGCGCTCGGGCGATTGGTGGCAAGGATTGCAGTCCCGGTAGAGTCGCAGACTCTTAACTGGAACTCCCACTGCACGGTCCAGTCCTGCTTTTGCTCGTTCTGGCAAAGTTTCAGGAGGATACTGTTCGACCCTTTCTGAAGTTTGACGGGCATCTTATACTGATCGATACGCTGTCCCCTGTGNTATTCATCACGTNCAAAAACCAGTTCTCCATTGAGCCAGATTTTCCATGCGTTCTTACAGCCAAGGCGCAGCTCGGCTTCCTGAGCATTTGCGGAGTCGAACTCGTGGTAGGCATAGGCGGTCACTTCCTTGAGTTTCCCAAAAGGCTTGTTCAGATCTACCATGCCGTATGGATCCGGGGTTGAGAGAGGCTGCCATGCGATCTCGTCTTCCTTCCCCGTGTATGTTGCGTCGAGGTTGATATGTTCCTCCGGGGCGAATTTTTCGGCAAATCCCGCTCGTTCGAGATTGTGAAATGGACCTACTACATTCCAATGCGTCAGGAATCCAAAATGCCTTGGAAGATCGAGTTCCAAGCCCATCTCTGTAAACGCTTTTGCGATTTCCTGAATCTGATCAACATCCCTCGCCGCATCGAGAGCGACCTGATACGTCTTAGCGGCAGCTTCATCGCTATCCGTTAGTTGCTTTTTGGCCTCGACGAGAATCTGGGCTACCGCGTCTCGTCGGAGTTCGTTGCTTGGGTCATCAATAAACGACGGAATCATTCCTTCAGTCGCATCGCGATCAATGGCGAGCAGGAGTTCAAAGGTGAGGCGTCGTGCCTCCGGCGATTGCTTCCGGTCGTTGAGAAAGTCACGGAGGGCCTTGAGTGGCAGGGACTGTCCCGCGGCCGTTGCCCGTTCCGCAATGACCTCAATGGCTGACCGGAGCCAGTTCCGGGCAATGGCGTTACTGGGCTCCACCGCTTTCAGCAGAGGAAGAAGAGATGACGGTTTTGCCTGAGAGAGCTTTTGGAACGCCGTGGCAGCCTCTCTGTTGCCCATGCCCTCCATTCCGACTGCTTGGATAATGGCAATCTGTTCTGAGAGATCAGAAGAAGGTTCGGCGTGACCGGCGGGCGTCAGGAGGAAGGCGCAAAAGGTAATGAGCAGGCAGATTCGCATCTCGGTTATGCTAACGGGAATCGAGATGGTCACAAGCATGAGCTGCATGCTCGCTTCAACCTTCAAGGGGTCGTCCACCAAAAGGTTAATGCGAAGACAAGACAAAGTGACTCGATTGACAATCAGTCATGCTGTGTCACAATGAAAAATCGNCGATTATTCTTACTTGAGACCTCCACAGGTCGCGATCTGGACTTGCGCTGACGGCGGATCCAGAGGAATACTGGGGCTCCATTCAGGGTGCTCAGTGCCGGATGTATGAGTGCCTTCGTGTGAGTTGTGAGTAGATTTCCACAAGCAGGATTCGCCNTGGTTCTAGCTGGAGCGCTAGGCGGTCTGCTGGTGCCGACTACTCGAGCGGAAGTCAACGGGGATAGGCTGTTTTCCCTGAAGGTCTATCCTGTGCTCAAGGCGAAGTGCTTTGCCTGTCATGGGGAGGACCCCGGGAATATCGAGGGGGATCTAAATCTGCTCAGTCGTGAGGGCATGCTGAAAGGTGGGGAAAGCTCCGTAAGCGTTCTGGTTGCGGGTCATCCGGAGAAGAGTGATCTTTACCGGGCAATCACCTGGGAAGAAGTGGGCCTTGAGATGCCCCCAAAGGAAAACGACCGACTGAGTCCTGATCAAATCGCGGATTTTCGCAGTTGGATCATGGCCGGGGCACCTTGGCCGNACGAGGCAAGGCGGCGGCAATACGCCGATGCGGAACGCGCTATTGCAGTGACTTCTGAGGGAGANATTCTCAAGACGAGTGGAGGCCAGAGCGAGGAGTGGACGTATCGCCGTTATCTCCCGGAAGATCTCTGGAGTCTTCGCCCGGTAGTCCGGACCAANGTCCCAGGTGGNCAGCATCCCGTGGATTTCTTCATTGATGCNCGCAGGAATNATGCTGGGTATGTTGCAGCCCCGGAGGCCGATCCGCAGGTGCTAATTCGAAGGGCAACCTATGATCTTCTCGGATTGCCACCTGAACCTGCCGAGGTGGTAAAATTTCTCGACGACTGGGAACTCGATGCCGGGAAGGCATGGACCGCTCTTATTGACCGTCTGCTTCAAAGTCCTCATTATGGAGAGCGTTGGGCTCAGCACTGGCTTGATGTGGCTCGCTATGCTGACACAGGAGGATATTCGAATGATTACGAGCGCTCAAACGCGTGGCGCTATCGCGATTACGTGATCCGTTCGTTTAATCGCGACAAGCCCTACAACCAGTTCGTTACTGAGCAACTCGCGGGGGATCAGCTTGCGGATCAATCAGTCGAGAAAAGGACCGGAAAAGGAGGCGAGGCACTGCACGAGGTGAGGCTCAGTGGGAAATACACCGAGGAGGAAAGTGAATGGCTTGTGGCAACGGGCTTTCTAAGGATGGGGCCATGGGACAGTGCCATGGTGAAGGCGCCGGAAGCACGTCAGATTTATCTGGATGATGTGGTGAATTCGGTTGGGAAGACATTTCTTGCGACGAATCTGAGGTGTGCCAAGTGTCACGATCACAAGTTTGATCCGATTCCAACTCGCGACTACTACAGGATCTATGCCGCCTTTGCGGGTACCCAGATGGCAGAGAGGAAGGTGCCGTTCATGGATGCGGAGAATCTGAAAGGATTCAAGGAGGGGCAGAAACAGGTTCGCCGGCTCCTCTCTTTCGCTACAGAAAGGAAAAATGTTCTGCTCAGCAAGCAGGAAGATGCGGCGAGGAGGTGGTTCGCGGAAAAAGAACTGCCCTACCTTGCACCTCAGAAGCGGAGGAGTGTGCCTGACGAGAAGAAGCCTCCCCGTCACGTAGGTCTGGATCATGTCGAACAGGGTAGACTCAAGGTTCGGGAGCAGGATGAAAGGATCTGGACCCGTAGGATGGAGCGGTATGAGCCGTTGATTCAGGGAGTGTATGATGGGCCAGATCCACCAGAGAAAATGAATCGTGCTCTCAAGATGCGTATCGCGGACAAGGTGGACAGGGAATGGTTGCCTGAGAGTGTGATTTACTCAGGAGGTTCTTTGGAGGCGCCGGGAGAGACGGTGAGCCCTGGAGTCCTGAGTGGTTGTGGGGTGCCCGTGGACAGGAAAAACGTAGACGACCCTTACAGGATTGATGATGATCTTGGAAGCCGACGACTTGAGCTTGCCCGTTGGATTGTTAATCCAAAAAATCCGCTTACGGCGCGAGCGATTGTCAACAGGATCTGGCAGCATCATTTCGGGAAAGCTATTGCAGGGAATCCGAATAATTTTGGAGCCAAGGGCGAAAAACCAACTCATCCTCTGCTTCTTGACTGGCTGGCCGCAGACTTTGTGGACAACGGCTGGACCTTCAAGCGCCTGCATCGGCTCATAATGAACTCAAGAACCTACCGGCAATCAGGACGGCATCCGGATATCACGGTTCTTCGAGAGAAGGATCCGGACAATCATCTACTTGCGCGTTTCCCCCCGCGTCGGCTCACCGCGGAAGAGCTTCGTGATACTCTGCTTTTTGCCAGTGGGGAGCTGAGGGATGGACTTGGAGGAGTCCCGGTTTTGCCGGAGATCAATCAGGAAGTTGCGTTGGCGCCACGGATGATTCAGTTCTCGATTGCCCCTGCATGGCAACCATCCCGGAGGCCTTCCGAGAGAAATCGCCGAACCATATACACCTATCGCGTCAGAGGCCTGCCTGACCCGTTTCTCGATCTCTTCAACAGGCCCAGTCCGAACGAATCGTGTGAGGAAAGGCACTCAGCTGCGGTGACTCCTCAGGCTTTTGCGCTGTTGAACAGTGACGTCATGACCGATCGCTCTATTGCGCTGGCCCTTAGGATCAAGAACGAAGAAGTTAGTCTCGCAGGGCAGATTGAGATGGCCTTTCAGTTGATTCTGGGGCGTTCACCAGATTCTACGGAACAGAAGAGACTGCAGCGTTATGTGAATGACATGAAATTCTATCATCGTGAGCAGGCTGCCCCCAGAGGGAGTTATCCCACCAAGATCACCCGGTCCCTGGTCGAAGAGTTCTCGGGAAAAACTTTCAGTTACGAGGAGATTCTTCCGGTATACGAAGATTACACCCCCGACAGAAAGCCCGGGGATGTTTCTCCTGTCGTAAGAGCGCTGGCAGATCTGGCTCTTCTTCTGTTCAATAGCAACGAATTTCTATACGTTTACTGAGCTGACATGCATTACCCGATCTGTGCCAGACCAACTTCCACGCCGGCAACTCGTCGAGAGTTCCTCTATGGTCTTGGGGCTTCGCTCGGTGCTGTCGCGATGAGTGATCTCCTCGCAAGGGAGAGCGCGGTGAATGGACCGTTGGCTCCAAAACCCGCCATGCATGAGCCAAGGGCCAAGGCCTGTATCATGCTCTTCATGGAGGGTGGTCCGGGGCATATGGACACCTTCGATCCCAAGCCAAAACTCAATGAGCTCCATAAGACGGAGTCCAAGCTCACAGGCGGGCTTGCCAGCGGATATAAGTTTTTCGTGGGGAGTCCGTTTCAGTTTCGCCAGGTAGGCCAGTCGGGGATCGAGATGAGCGACCAGTGGAGACACCTCGCAGATCCCTATGTTGCTGATGAACTTTGCAACTACCGGGGGTGCCAGGCAGAGTCATTGAATCATCCCGAGGCGCTGTTCCATATGAACACGGGTAGCCGTCTGGGTGCAGATCCTGCTCTTGGAGCATGGGTGACGCATGGTCTGGGAACGATGAACGAAAATCTTCCCGGGTATGTTGTAATGACCGAGTTGGCGATGCCTCAGGGCGGTCCTGGAAACTGGAGCAATGGATTCCTGCCTGCCCATTACCAAGGTACGCGGTTGCGCCCTGAAGGTACTCCGATCCTCGACCTCAACTCACCCTCCTTCAAGAACCGGGAGCACTTGCGTCGAAGCCTCGATGAGTTGGCGCTCCTTAATCAAAAGCATTCTGCGAACCATCCGGACCACGAGGATCTGGTGGCACGAATGGAGAGTTACGAATTGGCATTCAGGATGCAAATGACTGTTCCCGGCGCCATGGACCTCAAAGGTGAGTCTGATTCGGTGAGAGAGATGTATGGGTTAAATAACAAAGAGACTTCTTCCTTCGGTAGACAGTGCCTGATGGCCAGACGACTGGTGGAGCAGGGAGTGCGTTTCGTTCAGATCTTCAGTGGAGGATGGGACAGTCACGATTATCTCGAACGAGGCCATAGTGCACGCATTCGAAGCGTTGATAAGCCAATGGCGGCTCTCATACGTGATCTCAAAGCCCGAGGGATGCTGGATGAGACTCTGGTGGTATGGACGGGAGAGTTTGGTCGCACCCCGGATAATAATAAGCGAGGGGGAGTCTACTCCCTGGGGAGAGGACATAATATTGATGCGATGTCCATGTTGATGGCAGGAGGAGGAGTGAAGAAGGGAGCCGTGATTGGAGGAACCGATGAGCTGGGAGCTCAGGCCGTTGAGTGTGTTCACCCAATTCGTGACATTCATGTCACCTTGCTGCACCTGCTAGGCTTGAATGACAATAAGCTCACCTACTTCCACGCAGGTCGCTACAAGCAGTTAAGCCAGTTTGGTGGTAAGATTATAAGCGAAATTCTGGGGTAGGACGCTGTCCGGAAATACGGTCTAGCGATACTCTCTGCCGGGGAGGGTGGTGGGTTTCAGGGAGGAAACCTGTCTCGATGGTGATTTCGTAAAGGTAGAAAGAAAATACCTCGATTGCGTGTGGACAGTGCTTCCGCTAAGAACCTGTCGAAAATGAGGATGCTGCTATTACTTATGGTTCAGGGGCTATTCCTGCCGGTTTCTCTGATTGTCGGAGCAGAGAGCGAGAAAGAGGTTTTTCGAAAGGATGTTTTCGTGCGTAACACGGATGGCTACCATACCTATAGAATTCCCACGATGGTAGTTACTGCAAGTGGGGCAGTTGTGGTCTTCGTTGAGGGCCGTAAGACTCATCGTAGGGATCATGGAGATGTCGACCTGTTGATGAAGCGGAGCGAAGACGGTGGGCGAACGTGGTCGCCACAAAGGCTCATTCATGAAGAGGGTGGAGATGCGCTCATCCGGGTAGGAAATCCATGCCCGATCGTGGAGAGCGATGGGAAGACCATACACCTTCTTTTTACCCGGAATGGTCCGGATTGCCTGTTTTATACCAAAAGCACAGATGAGGGAAAAAGTTGGTCACCGTTCGTCAGGACTTCTGATGATTCTTCTGCTCCAGAGTATGAAAAATCCAACTTTTTATCGAATTTCGGAGGTTCTCCAGTTGGTGTTGGAGCAGGACCTGTGCATGGAATTCATACCAGTAAGGGTCGTCTGATTGCTCCTTCCTATGTTGGTAGGAAGGTAGATGGGGAGGGAAGAGGTCAATCATGCATTATATATTCCGACGACAAGGGGAAAAACTGGCGAGCTGGTGGAGTAATTCCGTGGGTTCCAGAGTTTCGTCATGGAGAATGCACGGTCGTGGAGCGGAGTGATGGATCCCTCCTCATGAATATGCGAACGGCGGCCCCGGGATTGTATTCCTACGGATATCGGTTGACGTCAGTGAGCCACGATGAAGGCATGACATGGTCGAAGCCGGTCGTGGACAAAAATCTGCCCTGCCCGGCTTGTCAGGCCAGCATGCTGAGGTTCAGCCAGAACGAAATCCTGTTTCTCAATCCAGCTGTAAATCACCGGGGCGGATTCTCAATTTGGAGTCGTAAGATGCTGACCCTGCGGGTCAGCGCAGATGGAGGTAAAAGCTGGATCGCCAGCCGTGTTGTCAACAAAGGCTTGTCAGGTTATTCAGACATGGCTGTAGGAAGCAATGGACATATCTTCTGCCTCTTTGAAAATGGAGAGAGAGATTACTGTGAAAAAATCACCTTTATCGATTTAAAGCGCTCATGGCTCCGGAGCGAATAGGGCCTAGCTGTCATCTTCCCCCAGAGTGATGTCATCAGACGTTCCGAAGATTGTATCAGGCCCGCAGGACGAGAATTCCATGAGGGATCCCGAGATCGGATGAAAGCGAAAAGGGCTGCCCCATCGATCTATTAGCACGCCTTCATCAAGTAACGGTGCGAGGCATGGTAGACTAAAGTTGCGGTAGCCCTCAGCGTCCAGCTTATGACCGACGCCGAGTAACAAGAGGAGACTCAACAAGATTGCCCCGGGTCTGGGTTTTCGAAACCTCAGGCTCATGCGAAATGCTAACGCAGTGAGGGAGTCCTCTCAAGGCTCGTTGCGAACAACTGAAGGTGCAGAAAGGATTTGTTCGCTATCGTGGCACGGCCCAGATTTAGTGATCTTATGAACCGTAATTTCCCTGAGATCCGATTCGCAGCCAATCTCTGGACCCTTTCCGAACACCCTTCTTCACGTGCAGAATGGACCTTGGAGGAAAAAGTTGCGGCGATAAAAGACGCTGGTTTTGACGGCGTGAATGACAGGGGAAGTGATCAATTACGAGCGCTTCTAGAGAGTTACGAATTAGGGTTTTCGGGCCTTTTTGATGCTAATGACCCAGCTGAGTATGGAGAGCTCATCGAAGCTCAGCTGAGATGTGGAGCGTCCACAATCAATGTTCAATTGTGCGACCACGACACGCCCGTGTCTGAGGCTATCGATAAAACCTGTCTCCTCATGGAGGAGGATGAGCGGCAGGGTGCCAACGTCCATCTTGAAGTTCACAGAGACACCTGTACGGAGACACCGGAAAAGGCCTATGCGATTGCGGACGGTTATCGTCAGGCAACTGGAAAAATACTTCGAATGAACATTGATCACTCTCACCCTGCTATTATCAAGCATCTGAAGCCTTCCGATTTCGATTCGCGTTTGCTAGATCGGCCCGAGTTACTGCAGCATGGGAATCTTCTTCATTGTCGCCCCTTTAACGGGCATCATTGTCAAATTCCCGTAACAGACGGAAAGGGTGATCTGACCCGGGAGTTTAAAGATTACCTTCCGTTTGTAGAGAGTGTGTTCTCCTGCTGGCTTGGGGGCCCTCGCCCCAGAAATATCCTGTGGGTNGTCCCAGAGCTTGGTCCCATTTCGAGTGGTTACGGGATCTCCACGTGGCCTGCGGTCTGGGATGACTGTATCGTAGCCATGAGCGAGATGAAAAAGGTGTGGTGTCGACTTAGCAGTCAAGATTTGTCATAAGGGTCGAGAGTGCAGGATCATGGCGGTGCTTGCCAAGGCGGCTCGAGGAAGCAAGGATTTAGATGTGAGGGATCGAGGAGACAAGGAGGTGGGAGTTGTGCGAGCTGGGAGGCCGGTGGAAAAGGCTGTTGATCGGGTAGCGCTGGAAGAGCCATTGCAGCTCGTTGTCAACGGCCACTCGATTGCGGTGCTGATGAGAACCCCCGGAGACGATGAAGAACTAGCGATCGGATTTTTATGGACGGAGGGAATCATCACCGGAGGAGATGATGTTTTAAAAGTAGACCTTACCACGAAGGAGAATCACGCTCTGGTGTTTCTTGATGATGGAGTAGAGGTGGATCTGACCAGGCTGACCAGGCATCTGTTCAGCGCCTCTTCGTGCGGACTATGTGGGAAAGCCAGTATTGATGCGATCACCTCTCTGCATGATCCTGTCCCGGATGGCCCCTCCTTTCCTGAATCAGTTTTACTTGAGGCTCCATCGTTCTTGCGGTCGGCCCAGGAAACTTTTGAGAAAACGGGAGGGTTACATGCCTCGGGAATTTTCAGCCGGGAAGGGAAGCTTCTGGCCCTGCGAGAGGATGTAGGGCGTCATAACGCTCTGGATAAGCTGCTTGGATGGGCGCTTCTCAATGCGCAGGACCTCTCTGAGAACTTCGTCCTGATGTCAGGTCGTCTCTCTTTCGAGCTGATGCAGAAGGCTCTGGCCGGGCGTCTGCCTCTGGTTGCGGGTATTTCTGCACCTTCTTCGATGGCGGTAGAATTCTCGAGAGAGTCTAACCAGACTCTTGTGGGTTTCCTGCGGGCTCCCCGCTACAACGTGTATGCTGGTGCCGAAAGGTTGGTTTCCGGCTGCTGATATTTAGCAAGATCCAGCCCGGAGGAACTCCGGCATGCCGTAAAGCGGTTGCAAAAAAAGTCATGCTGGTCGATGACTTCAGCACGATGAAGTTACTTCTGGCCTTTGTATCCACAGCCTTCTTGACCCTGATCGGATCAGCTCATCCGGGAGGGCACTACGCCAAAGACCCTTTCCGCCAAATTGACGAGGTCCTTCCTGATCCCAATGAGATTCGTGCAGCGAATGGTGCTCCCGGGCCCGAATACTGGCAGCAAAGAGCTGATTACAAGATCAAGGTAGTCCTCGATGATGAAAACCAGCGGATTAGTGGATCACAGGTTATCACTTATACCAATAATTCGCCCAATGCTCTCACCTACCTCTGGGTCCAGCTTGATCAGAACCGGTTCGAGCAGCAGGCCCTCGGGCACCAAGCGATGGAGGCTCCTGACTTCGAGGACATTGGATTCAGGACGCTGCGAAGCGAGCTCTCGCGTGAGGACTTTGAAGGGGGCTACCAGATTCAGTCGGTTCATGATGAGAACCAGCAACCTCTCAGCTACTCCATCATTGACACCATGATGAGGGTGGAGGTCTCTTTAAAGCCGGGTGACACCACGGTGTTCGGCATCGACTGGGAGCACAATATCGTGAACGCCAAAGCTATCAGAGCAAGAGGGGGCTACGAATACTTCGAAAATGATGATAACTATATTTACACGATCGCGCAGTGGTATCCCCGGATAGCGGCGTTTACCGATATCAACGGCTGGCAGAATAAACAGTTTCTCGGACGTGGAGAGTTTGCCCTCGAGTTTGGGGATTACGAGGTGTCACTAACAGTCCCGGCTGACCATATCGTTGCGGCCACGGGAACGCTCACTAATGCGGGGGAAGTGCTTAGCGCGGTTCAGCAGGAGCGCCTGAAGCGGGCGGAGGGTAATGATGAGCCTACCTATGTTGTGACGCCAGCGGAGGCGAAGGAGAATGAGAAGAATAAGGCCGCGGGAACTAAAACATGGGTGTTCCACGCACAAAATGTCCGAGATTTTGCGTGGGCTTCCTCAAGAAAGTTTGTCTGGGATGCGGCTCACGTTCAGGTAGGTGACCGAGAGGACCGGGTGTGGGCGATGTCCTTTTTTCCGAATGAAGGCGATCCGCTTTGGAGCAAATATTCCACACATTCTGTGATCCACGCCTTGCAGGTATTTTCCAAGCACACGTTCGATTATCCCTATCCGGTGGCGATTTCGGTTCATGGCCCGGTGTTTGGCATGGAATATCCCATGATCTGTTTTAACGGACCCCGGCCCGAGGAAGATGGAACATACTCACGCCGCACCAAATACGCGTTGATCTCGGTTGTGATCCATGAAGTGGGGCACAACTGGTTCCCGATGATCGTCAACTCTGATGAGCGGCAGTGGACGTGGATGGACGAGGGGTTAACAACTTTCTGTCAGTTTCTCGCAGAACGAGAGTGGGAAGAAAAATATCCCTCACGCAGAGGAATGCCCCCCAGCATTGCAAGCTACATGGAGCGGGATGATGAAATGCCGATCATGACGAACTCGGAATCCCTTCGTTACTTTGGCAGTAACGCCTACGCCAAGCCGGCAGTGGCCCTCAATATTTTGCGGGAGTCAGTGCTGGGGAGAGAAAATTTTGACTACGCGTTCAAGGAGTATGCAAACAGGTGGAAGTTCAAGCGTCCGACTCCAGCCGACTTCTTTCGAACCATGGAAGACGCCTCGGGTGTCGATCTTGATTGGTTCTGGACCGGGTGGTTCTACACCACTGAACATGTTGATGTAGGTATCAGTGGGGTAAAGCTTTACCAGATGGACACCAAGGACCCAGACGTGGAAAAGCCTCAGGCAAGGGCGGAAGAGGAGGAAGAAGATGCCAAGTTGCTTACGAATCAGCGCAACCGAGGATTAAAAAGGTATACAGACCGGTATCCTGATCTCTTGGACTTCTACAATGCGAACAGTGAATACGATGTCACGAAGACAGATCGGGACGAATTTCAGGATTTCCTCAAGAAGCTGGAGGATCACGAGAGGGAGATTCTGGAGAGCAACCGCTACTTTTATCAGATCGACCTGACTAATGAAGGTGGGCTTGTCATGCCGGTTGTGCTGAAAGTGTCCTATGACGATGGAGAAGTAAAAGTGATGCGACTGCCCGCGGAGTTGTGGAAGAAGGATTCGAGAGAGACATCCAAGCTCCTCGTTTCGAAGAAGAAGGTGGTCAGTATCGAGTTGGATCCCTATCTGGAAATGGCAGATGCGGATCGGTCCAACAATGACTGGCCGGCACGGCCTGAAGAACTCCGATTTACCTTGGAAAAGGATGAAAAGAAAAACCTCATGCAACGACTTAAAAAGGAGAGAGAGGAAAGTGAAAAAGCAAAGGAATGATAAGCTTGCTTGAGCTCTCACCTCGATGTCGGGTAGAGAGCTTGACCCTTGAAAATTCCAAGCGTTGCATCATGCTCCGGGGGTGATTGCTGAGACAGGTGCGTTCGAGGTGGTTACCCGGGGGAAGGGGACCTATGAAATTAGCCGCGAAGTGGCAGAGATCGTGCGCCGTTCAGGCATTGTGGAGGGGACTGTGACAGTCTTTGTCAGGCATACCAGTGCCAGCCTCGTTATCATGGAGAATGCGGATCCCAGTGCGAGAAGGGATCTCGAGGAATTCTTTGAGCGATTGGTGCCGGAGGACTCAGATTACTTTGTTCACACCATGGAAGGTCCTGACGACATGCCCTCCCACATCAGGATGGCCCTTACGAGAACCAGTGAAGTAATCCCGGTTACCCGCGGACGAATGGCGCTAGGCACATGGCAGGGTATTTTCCTCTTTGAGCACAGAAGTGCGGGCCACACGAGGGAAATGGTGGTCAGTGTTGTTGGTGCCTAGGTGAGGGCTCCAACGTGGAAGTGAATTTACGGGTAGTGACTGATTCAATGAGCCTGGAGTTTGAACTTTGCGAGTTGCGTGGATTGTGACCAACGCACTAGGCTTCGGCGTGGACGAAAATGTGTCACGATTGATCGATCTTGCCCTTAGTGAGGATATCGGGTCAGGAGATGTGACTTCACGATATTTTGTTTCAGAACAGCGCGTGGGGCGGGCCTTTCTTGTGGCGAGGTCAGAGGGGGTAATTTCAGGGGTGGAGATCGGGGAAGAGGTTTTCCGAAGAGTTGATTCTGATTGTGAGGTTAAAGTGATGCTGCAGGATGGATCTAGTGTCTTTCCAGGGCTCCAGATCCTTGAAGTCTCAGGGCGAGCACGGTCGTTGCTGACAGCGGAGCGGACCGCCATCAATTTCGTGCAACGGCTTTCCGGTGTGGCAACGAGAACATCGATGTTCGTCAAGGCCGTAGAGGGAACCGGGGTAAGTATCATGGACACCCGTAAGACGACTCCAGGATGGAGGCTTCTTGAAAAACAAGCGGTAGTTTCAGGGGGAGGACACAACCATCGGATGGGCTTGTATGACCGCGCGATGGTGAAGGATAATCACCTCTTGGTGAAGGGAGCGGCAGCAGATCTGCCTAATTCCATTCAGTCCATGAAGAACGACCATCCCAGAGTAGCAGTTCAACTTGAGGCCGACACGCTCGAACAGGTAGAGACTTTTATTGGTATGAATGAGGTGGATTACCTGCTCCTCGACAACATGGATAATGATACCTTGAGAAGGGCTGTGGCGATTAGAGGTGATCGGAGACGTCCTGTTCTGGAGGCAAGCGGAGGTGTGAACCTTGAAACTGTGAGAGGAATCGCGGAAACCGGCGTCGATTGTATTTCAGTCGGAGAGCTCACGCACTCTGCCGCGGCGCTGGATCTCGCACTGGATTTTGTTCCCTTTCAGGAGACATTTTGAGAAGGCGTAAATCAAGGTTATGGCCTTATGTGGAAAATTTGCAGGACTAGGTAGCCGCGTGGAGTGGCATGAAAACCTTGGCTCAACCAATGACCGAGCCCTCGAAATCGTCCATAAGCGAGGAAGAGACTCCGAGGGCTGGATCGTCGGAGCAGAATCTCAAACAGCAGGACGGGGACGGAAGGGGGCTCAGTGGTTGTGTGAGCCGGGCAAAGGGCTGGCGTTTTCTCTGGTTCTTTGCCCTCGCTGGGAGCGTAGATACTGGGGATGGCTCAGTCTGGGAGCGGCCCTTGCGGTAGCTACTGGAGGTCCTGAAGCACTGGGGCTGGTGCCGTCGATTAAATGGCCAAATGATGTCCTTCTTGAGGGTCGTAAGGTCTGTGGAATTCTGATCGAGACCCGCGGGCCCTGTGCGGTGGTTGGGATTGGGCTCAATGTAAATGAGAGTGCGCTTCCCCCGGAGCTGGGGGCCGTTTCGATTTTCCAGCTTCTCGGACGGGAGGTGGACCGGGAGCAACTGGTGCGGAGTATAAGGGAGCAGCTGGTTGAATTACTGGAGTTGGATCCCCGGGTGATTGCAGAAAGGGTGTGGGATCGATTGGCATGGAAAGACAAAGTTGTGGTGACGGCCTCGGGCAGAAGAGGTCGAATTCGGGGTTTTGGCGAGAATGGAGAACTGAAGGTCGAAACCCCCGGAGAACTGCTCACTTTATGTGATCCGGAAGGTGTTCGGCTTGCAGAGAAGCTAGATTAGAGTGGCGATTCTGACTCTTTTGGGAGCAGTTTGCCTGTCGGGACAAACTTTTGAGAGTCTGAATGTCTTGAAATCAGGATGCTCGTGGGTTTCCCTCCGCCGGCAATGGCAGAGCTCAGCAAGGCATATGAACCTCGCGAGGTAGAGGAGAAATGGCACCGGAAGTGGCTGGAGTCGGATGGTTTTCGAGCGGACGCAACCTCAGAGAAGCCCGCTTACTCGATAGTCATTCCACCTCCGAACGTCACTGGAATTCTGCACATGGGGCACGTCTTGAACAATACCCTGCAGGATATCCTTTGTCGCAGGGCCCGTCAGGAAGGAAAGGAAGTGCTCTGGTTGCCAGGCACAGACCATGCGGGGATTGCCACGCAGACAAAGGTGGAGCAAAAGCTGAGGGCCGAGGGTAAGACCAAGCATGATGTTGGACGTGAGAAGTTTCTTGAAATGGTATGGGAGTGGAAGGAGCACCACGGCGGAATTATTATCGAGCAGCTGAAGCGTCTTGGATGCTCGTGCGACTGGAGTCGCGAGCGCTTCACAATGGATGAAGATTATTCCCGCGAGGTTCAGCAGGTTTTTGTTCACTTGTTTCAAAAGGGTCTCATCTACCGTGGTAAGAGAATGGTCAACTGGTGTCCTGTTTCGCTTACCGCCCTGTCAGATGAAGAGGTGGAAATGAGGCCACAGAGTTCGAAGCTCTACTATATGAAGTATGAGTTGGTAGATGATCCCGGAAGCTACCTTCAGATTGCCACAACCCGTCCTGAAACACTGATGGGAGACACTGGTGTTGCTGTTAATCCAAAAGATCCTCGGTATGGTCATCTGGTCGGCCAAAGAGTGCGAAGGCCCTTCCCAGCGGCGGAAATTCCAATAGTAGCCGACGAGCACATTGACATAGAGTTCGGGACTGGGGTCCTCAAGGTGACTCCGGCTCATGATAAGGCGGACTTCGAGATAGGACTTCGTCACGATCTTGAGATTATCGATGTGCTCAACCCGGACGGCAGTGTCAATTGTCCCGCGTGCCCTGATTTTCACGGGCTGGACCGTTTCGAGGTAAGGGGTCTTGCAGCTTCCAAGCTGGATGACCTCGGCCTTCTCGAAAAGGTTGAGGACTATGAAAACAACGTCGGGTTTTCCCAGCGCGCAGGTGTGCCAATAGAGCCCCGGATTTCGATGCAGTGGTTCCTGAAATATCCAGAGGTTGAGCGAGCGACAAGGGTGGTCGCAGAGGGGAAAATCGTGTTTCGTCCCGATCGATGGAAAAAAACCTACCTTCACTGGCTGGAGAACATCCAGGACTGGTGTATCAGTCGCCAGCTGTGGTGGGGTCACCGAGTGCCCGTTTGGTATCGGCGAGACAAGGTTGACTCCCTGCAGGAGGCAGAAAGTCTGGATCTGTCCAACCTCGAAAACGGGGATATTCATGTGGGGGTAGATCCCCCAGATGAGAGTGACGCAGAATGGGTGCAGGACCCTGACGTGATGGATACTTGGTTCAGCTCGTGGCTGTGGCCATATGCGACAATGGATGAATCCACGCAATCCAAGTTCTACCCGACAGTCGATCTTTGTACGGGTCCTGACATTATCTTTTTCTGGGTTGCCCGGATGATTATGGCGGGTTTGGAGTTCAAGGATGAAATCCCGTTCAGCAATGTATACTTCAATAGTATCGTCCGGGATATCGACGGGAAAAAAATGTCGAAAACGCTTGGGAACTCCCCGGATCCTCTCGACTTGATGTCAGATTATGGAGCTGACGCTTTGCGTTACGGCCTGATGCGGATTGCTCCAACCGGGTTGGACGTGAAGTATGATGAAAAGCAGATCGAGGAGGGACGAAATTTCGCTAACAAGCTTTGGAATGCGTGCCGCTACCGGGAAATGCAGGGNCCGGTAACAGGCGTTTCCGCGAAGCCGAATATCTATGCGATCGCTATTCTCGCGAAACTAAAAGCGCTAGAGGAAGGTGTGCAGCGTGCGCTCGAGAGCTATGCTTTCAATGATGCAGCCCAGCAGTTGTATCAATTCTTCTGGTCTGAGTTCTGCGACTGGTATCTCGAATCGGTTAAAGGGGACTTTGCTGAAGAGGCCGATCAGGAGCGCAAGGCTTCAACTCTTGAAGTGATAGACCTTGTTCTCGATCGCTACCTCCAGCTTATCCATCCCTACATGCCTCATCTTACCGANGAGCTATGGGAGCAGCTTGGGTTCGCAGAAGGATCTCTCCTAATGGAACAAGAGCTTCCGAAAGTTTCTCCGGTGCAAAAGTTCGGACTGTCTGAGGAAGAGTGTCAAGCGGCTGTTGAAAGGGTGGGAGAAGTATATGAATCAGTATCGCGGATCAGAAATCTGAAGGCGGAATACAATCTCGCGGCAAACAGGAACGTTGCACTCATCATCAAAACAGGTGCGGGCTGGGCGGAAGGAGAGGCCGCCACTCTGGCTCTCCTTTGCGGGGCGCGGAACGTGGAATTTTCGGAGAGTTATGAGGCGCCCAAGGGAACGCCAGTTGTTGTNACAGCAATCGGCGAAGTGTATCTGCCGCTGGATGGGTTGATCGACCTGGACGCTGAGAGGAANAGGATTGGAGCGGAAATCGCGAAGGTACAAAAAGAGCTTTCGCGAAGCGAGGGGATGCTGGGAAATCCAAAGTTCGTGGAGAACGCAAAGCCGGAGATTGTGAAAAAGGAGCAGGGTCGCCTGGAGGAGTGGCGAGAGAAAATGGCCCAGTTAGAAGAGCTTCTGGAAGCGCTGTCATAGCAGGGCGAGCTCTCGTTGCTACAGAATCTTCAATAGAACGATCANGATGAGANATATTGCAGAACTTCCAGGCGTCGAAGGAGATGGTGTAGTTCTTCTTCAAGGTGCGGGGCTGGAGACTGTGGAAAAATTGATCGCCCGCGATGCGGTTGAAATCGCCGAGCAATTGGACGATGTCGGGCGAGGTCTCGCAGAAGAGGTCAGGATCCCGTCACAGAGCCTCATTGAAGCCTGGCAGATGACAGGCCGGGAGTTACTGGAAAAAGAAGTAAGGGCCTCCGGAAGGGAGGCGTGCGAGGTTTCAGCGGTTGAGGTCCAGAGGGCTGGGATCGAGATCAGCTCCCTGCCTCTGGCCAGAGTCGTTGAGCTTGGTGCATTGGCAGAGCCAGACGCCGAATGCAGTCAGTCGAAGGATTGGGGCCGAAAAACCGAGGAAGAGGGAGGAAGTGACCGCACATACACGGTGAAAAAGAAACCCGTTGAGGCCTTTCAGGGTCTGAGGGGTGCACAAAAAGCCGAATCGAAGCGTGGGCATCGGAGCCGGGGTATGCGTGACCCGAATGCAGGGTTTGTTCGCTGGGCTGCAGTTTTTACGGTGGCAATGACCTTGCTAGGGATCTTGTCGTTGGCCGGTGTGGTCGTTGTTGTAATTACGGCTTTTGGTTTCGGCTTCCGCCCCTCACCCAGCATTGCCTTCGCGTTACTTCTGCTTCCCGGTTCTATTCTCTTTTACCTCCTCTTGGGAATCCGGGCGCGATGCCAGCATTGTGGGGAGCGGTGTTTCGTGGGTAAGAATTGTCAGAAGCATGAACGAGCAGTTCGTTCGATACTGGGGTTTGGTTTTGCAGCTGCAAGAGATGCTCTCCTGTTCTCGAGCTTTCGTTGTATGTATTGTGGATCCAAGGTTCGCCTGAAGGATTAAGTCTTCTGTGCANGACTCGGGTCACTCNCGGTTTCGTGAATCGATAATGATGGTGACAGGGCCGTCGTTCACGAGTGCGACATTCATCGTTGCTCCGAAGCATCCTCGCTCGACGTCTCGTCCAAGACGGGTGGAAAGAGTGGCACAGAATTGTTCGTAGAGTGGTTTGGAGTGTTCAGGGGGTGCCGCGCGGATAAAGGAGGGACGATTTCCCTTTCGGGTGCTGGCATGGAGAGTGAACTGGCTAACGACAAGCGCGCTTTCGCCGGTATCGTGCAGAGAGAGGTTCATCCGACTCTCGGCATCATCAAGAATACGGAGGCTTGTGATCTTTTGTGTGAGCCATTCGATATCTGTCGAGTCGTCTTCTTTTTCAACGCCTAACAGGATCAGCAGTCCGGATTTGATTGAAGAAATGACCGTTCCCTCTACTGCGACGGAAGCACGAGATACTCGCTGAATGACAGCACGCATGTCCTTATTGTGATTCTCACGGGTAATCATTCAAGCAATCTGCGATGGTGATCTGCCCACTGGAAGCTCACCGGAGAACACGTGCTGGCTATCTTTGTTCTCGATAAGATAAAATAAATCATCGATTGTAGTGATGACACCATTTTTATCCGGTCAATTAAATGAACATTCACCATCTCGAGCTTTTTTACTTCGTTGCCAAATACGAAGGTATCACGGCTGCAGTCCGGCGGATGCCTTATGGGATTCAGCAGCCTGCGGTAAGTGGACAGATTCTCCAACTTGAGAAAGAGCTAGGAGTGAAACTTTTCAACCGGAGACCCTTTGCACTAACGCCGGCCGGAAACGAATTGTATGACTTTGTGTATCCCTTCTTTTCCCAAGTTGGAGAGGTAGAAGCCCGTCTTAAAGGAGAGGAAGGCTCTCATCTGCGCATAGCGGCTTCCGGTTCTGCACTACGCATTCACCTTCCCGACCTTCTTGCGGAGCTGCGTGGGAACAGCCCTTCAGCACGCTTCTCACTTCGTGAGGTGGAGCCGGTCGAGCTGCAGGGGCT
Organism: Roseibacillus sp.; assembly: GCA_002715825.1. Lineage (GTDB taxonomy): Bacteria > Verrucomicrobiota > Verrucomicrobiia > Verrucomicrobiales > Akkermansiaceae > Roseibacillus_B. The sequence continues at coordinate 31,945 of PBAI01000029.1, forward strand.
TCTTAAAAGTCAGCAGGTTGATCTTGCGATAAGTATTATCGGCGAACGGATCACCGAGGGATTACAGACGGTAGAGCTATTGAAAATTCCTCTCGTGCTACTGGTGCCGGAGCAATGGAAAGTGCGAGGGCTGGGAGATCTCCTAGTTAAGAATGGGGACACGGGGCGGAAGGGTCCAAAGTATCCACTTGTTGGTCTGCCTGCTAGGAACGTCCTTGGTAGGATTTTTCTCGATTCGTTTGAGGAACGTGGGGTTGATCTTATTCCAAGTATGGAAGTTGATTCCCTCGACCTTGTTGGAGATTATGTTTCATGGGGTTTTGGAATGGGAATGGGAGTGGAGATCCCCGGAAAGGAGCCGCCAGATGGACTGAGAGCAATCCGGCTGAAAGGGTTTTCTCCGGTTATTGTAGGGGCGATTCATCAGGAGAACCTGAAGCCCATTGCTAGAGATTTTCTGGAATTGGCTCGTGAGCGTGCTAAAAATTTAGCGAAGCCGAGTTGACCCATGATCAGAGAAGGCCTGATTCTAAAAATCGACTGTCCTGACCGGGCAGGGTTGGTCGCCCGAATTGCAGGATACGTCTCCGAGCACGAAGGTAACCTCGTCGAATTCAATCAATTTACCGACGCGGTCAGAAGCAGGTTCTTTGCCCGCCTGGAAATTGATACCTCTGGGCTAAGGATGGAGACTGACGATTTCGTCAGAGGTTTTGGAACACTGGGTCGCGTTCTGGAGGCGCAATGGCACTTTCGCCGTCTTCCATATAGAATGCGTACTGCGGTGCTCGTCACCAAAACGGATCATTGCCTCAACGAGATTCTATGGAGGGCGCAGCTTGGCGAACTTCCCGTGGAAATCACTTCTATTATCGGAAACAGAGATGACTGTCGCCTGATCGCTGAGCAGGCAGGCATACCCTTTCACCACGTCGAGATTGGAGAGAACAAGGAGGAGGGGTTCCGAGCCGTTGATAGATTGTTAACGAAGCAGGCTGTGGAGCTCGTAGTTCTGGCCCGCTTCATGCAAGTCGTGCCGGGGTGGCTCTGCTCGGCCTACAAAGGGCGTATGATCAATATCCATCATAGCTTTCTCCCGGCATTTGTTGGAGCCAATCCCTACCGCAAGGCTTTCGAGAGAGGGGTAAAGCTGATTGGAGCGACATGCCACTATGTAACCGAGGATCTTGATGCGGGACCCATTATTGATCAGGAAGTTGAGCGAGTGCAGCATTATCACTCGGTTCACGATCTTATCCGTCTGGGGCGCGATTGTGAGCGCTCTGCTCTCGCGAAGGGGATCCGGTATCACGTGCACGAGCGCATTATTCTCGATAATAACCGCGCGATCGTTTTCCCGGATTGATCCGAAGAATCTACCGGGGAAGGGTTGTCTGCAGAATCGAGGTGTTGTTTACAGCTTCAAGATTCAGGCGGCCCCTTGGAAGAAGAAGAAAGTCGCCAGCCGAATAGGTGGAGCCGCTCGCGTCCCGGAGTTTACCACTAGTGACGGTAATTATAGAAAAGCGATCAGGGTCGGGATTGCAGATCGTAGCTCCTGTCGCGAGCTCGAGGAGGTCCACCTTGAAGTAGGGGCATGCCGCCAGATTCTGGCCCTCAGGATCGTCCATTTCAGGTTCGTAATCCGTGAAATCAATACTCGCGAGAGATTCTCGCACATGCAAATCACGGGCTTTCCCGTCAAGGCCTACTCTATTCCAGTCAAAGACCCGGTAGGTGGTATCGGAGTTCTGCTGTATTTCGTAAATCAACATGCCCGCTCCAATGGCATGAAGGCGTCCTGCGGGGATATAAATGGATTGCCCGGCTTTTGGCTCCAGCGAGTGGACCATATTCTCTACGGAACCTTTACGGATGGCCTCCTCAAATTTCCCGCGGGTGATTCCTTTTCGCAATCCCACGTAGAGCTTGGACCCGGGCAAGGCCCGGGCGATATACCACATTTCAGTCTTGGAAGAGCCCCCAAGGAGGGGCGCGATCTGTGCTGGCGGATGCACCTGAATGGAGAGGTCATCCCGCGAGTCCAGAATCTTCATGAGAAGAGGGAATCGGGAGTTTGTCAGATTATCGCCAAAAAGTTCCTCTCTTTTGAGGGTCCAGAGGTCGTGGAGACTATTTCCAGCCCATTCGCCGGTGCTGACGATAGATTGTTCTGAGGGCCTGTCAGACACGTCCCACGACTCACCCCATGGTCCCGGTCCGGGTAATTGCCTGCCCAGGAGGGTCTCCAAGGTTCTTCCGCCCCAGACGCGGGGCATATAGAGCGGCTGGAAGTGGATAGGCGACACAACGAATGCACGACAATGGACGTGACCGGCTGGAAGAGTCAAGCGGCGAGAGGATGTAAGGTGCTTCTGCTGCAAGATGTGGGATGCCTTCAACCAGATTGGAGGATATCCTCAATTGCGCTGCTGAACCTACGTCCCATTAAACCAGAGAGGGTGGATTTGTAATCAGCGCAGCTCTCAAGAATACACAACTCCGGTAGCTGGTAGATGGAATAGCCTTCACTGGAGGCCTGCAGCAGAAGGCTCGTCTTTTCGCTCGATCCAGTCCAAGTGACTTGGCGGCAGAGCGAAGGGAGATATTCTCGCATAGCGAGAAGATAGCATCCACCGTCATGCCCGTTACCGGTCACGACTTGATAGTTTTTGTTAAGCTGAGCGAAAGTTGCGTGGATCCAGCGACTCGAAAGTTCGATGCAATTAGCGCCTATGAGGGCAACCTGCTGATACCCTTCGTCGAAGGCATCCTTTGCCGCACGAGAGACCCGCCTTCCAAGGTCACCTTCGGATTGAGATTTAAAATCGATCGCCTCGACATTCAGATGAATCCCGGGCTGATCGATGATTTCTGAGAGGAGCCAGAAGCGGATGGCGTCATGAGCGTCCACAGGGCGGTAGCAGAATCTAAGGTGACACCTTTCAAGCCCACTTAACTGAGAGAGAAGCATCCGAACTGTCGCACGGTAAACAACCTCGGCCTTTGCGGTGCCCAGTATATCGGCAAGCGAGGGGTTAAGCTGACCTGGCAGGGCTTCTTCCAGAAAAACGACGAGGAGACGCATGAGACAGGGGTAAGGAAGAATGCTGGAAGATATGCCCGAAAGCTTTAATTTTGTTGATAATCAAAAAAAGCGGGATTCGATCTTGTTTGACCCTTGATTTTAGGGGATTCTACTGCGCGCAGAGCGCGAAAAGCTCTGTGAGCAAACTTATGGCGAGGTCGAGGAACAGGTCAAAGCGGAAGGGTAGCAACGAGACTCGGTGGTCCCGTGAGGCAATGGGAGTCCTGCTTGCTGGCGTCGGAATTCTTTTGCTCTTGTCGCTCGTTTCCTACACGCCGGGCGACCTACCGATCAAGATTCCCTTTACCGACTGGGCGCTTCTCAGTGGGTTTGCTCTTGATCTGGAGGCTAACAACCCTCGTCAGAACTGGATTGGCCCGATCGGAACGTTACTAGGGTTTATTCAAATTCAAATCTTTGGAGTCGCGTCCTTTCTTCTTCCGCTCGGAATGCTGTGGTTAGGCATTGGACGGCTTTTCATGCGTGCGGCTTATAGCGTGCGGACCACAGTAGGATTTTGTGTTTGCCTCTTGAGCGGTGCCAGCCTTGTGGCCGTACAGGGGACCTTTTTCTCCACGTGGAAGGAAGCTTATCTTATCGCGGGTCCCGGGGGCGTGGTCGGTGAGGGCCTTGGCGTTATCGTTCTCAAGGGAATGCTCAGCACGGCGGGGTCAATCATTCTTCTCAGCATCGTATATTGGTTGAGCTTTTTTACTCTGCTGGGAGTTCATCCATTGAAGTTCATCAAGGCCTTGACCCTTTGGAGTGTTGAAAAAGTCCAGCAGGCCCGGGAAGGCTGGGCCAGCAAAGCGGCCCAGAAGGAGCGTGCGGCGGCTGGGAAGAAGTCATCCTCCTCCAAGAATAAGTCTGGAAGTCGCGGACGCCAGAATACGAATGAGGATGATGCATTAGAGCAAGAGATTGTCGATGAGCCGTTGAGCTACGAGCAGGACGAGAAAGGTCAATCTCATCTACCACTGCAGGAAATTCCCGAGCCGCAGATTATCGACGCGACCCAGAGAATCACACCGACAATGGCGGCTGGTTCCAAGCCTTTTGAGCGGAAGAGTTCTCCGCAGCATGCGGCTCTTAGCACAGAGGGGTTTGAGGATTATGAGCTCCCAGGCTTCGATTTGCTCCAATACGAGGAAGAGGAAGTTCCGTCGGAAGACAATACTGATGTTCTCATCGCCCAGCAGACAAAAATCGTGGAAACCCTCAAGGCTTTTGGTGTTGATGTCACTGCTGGCGATATTACCAGAGGCCCCACTATCACGCGGTATGAAGTGTATCCGAGTATCGGCTTGCGGGTCAGCCGGATTGCCCAATTAGAGCCTGACCTTGCGCGTGCCACCAAGGCGGAACGGATCAACATTCTCGCGCCGATCCCGGGGAAAGATACCGTAGGCATTGAAATAGCGAATGATTCCCGAATGCCCGTTGCTCTCCGGGAACTATTGCAGGATGATGAATTCCGTAGTTCCAAACGGAAGATTCCGCTTGCGCTTGGCAAGGACGTCTATGGAAAGGCTGTCATCGGCGATCTTGCCGCCATGCCTCACCTGCTGGTTGCGGGTGCTACAGGATCCGGTAAGTCAGTTTGCATCAACTCAATTATCTCAAGCATCCTTTTCAAGTTTGGCCCTGATGAACTTCGCTTCATCATGATTGATCCCAAGGTGGTGGAGATGCAGGTCTACGCTAATCTTCCTCATCTTGTTGTTCCTGTTGTAACAGACCCAAGGAAGGTCGTTGGAGCGCTCAAATGGTGCGTCAATGAGATGGAGCGACGCTACAAGGTGTTCGCCAAGGAGGGAGTTCGGAATTTTGACTCCTTTAATAGCAGGGCAAGAGATAAAGGAGTTCCTGCGATGCTCGAAGAGGAAGAGGAAATTGAAGAGGAGGAAGAGATCGATGAGGAACATGTTGAGTCAATCGCAGCTGCCCTTGAGGACGGTGAGCTGGGTCCGATGGATGGTGACTGGAGCGAGGATGAAGAAGAAGAGACTCCTGACAGATTTCCTTACATCGTGATTATTATTGATGAGCTTGCGGATCTCATGCAGACGGCGCCTGCGGATGTGGAAATGTGTATTGCCCGTATCGCTCAGAAAGCGAGAGCGGCTGGAATTCATCTGATCGTAGCAACGCAGACACCGCGTGCGGACGTGGTCACTGGGATCATCAAGGCAAATATACCAAGTCGTATCGCGTTTCAGGTTTCCTCCGCTTTGGATAGCCGGGTCATTCTTGACAACAAAGGAGCAGAAAAACTGGTGGGTAAAGGGGACATGCTGTTTTTGCCGCCAGGGTCAGCAAAGCTTGATCGAGCTCAGGGAGCATGGATTTCAGACGAAGAAGTCGAATCTCTGGTGGATTTTTGTTCTGTGCAAAGTGAGCAGCGGTTCGAGGAGAGCGTGCAGGCCAGTATTGATGGAGGTGGAGCAGGTGATGATGGAGATGAGGACGAGGTATCGGACGCTGACGAAGAAATTCTGCAAAAGTGTATCGAAGTCATCATGAACGAGCAGAAAGCCAGTACGTCGCTGCTTCAGAGACGGCTAAGGCTTGGCTACACTCGAGCTGCGAGGATGGTTGATATTCTTGAGCAGCGCGGGGTCGTAGGTCCCGCCGATGGCTCTAAAGCTCGTGAGGTGTTCCTGAAGGGAGAGCCTGCAGGAGTGGACTGAAAGCAGTCACTGAGCTCGTCGAGCCCGTAATGAGGTCAGGGCTGGGTTCACTGTTCTCATGATTGCCTCATGGGTTTGTTCTACAGGCTGGTCTGCCTCGATGACCTCGACGAAGTCATCCTTCACTGAGTGAAATATCGCCCGGCAAAGCTGGAGGGATTCTTTTTGCTCAAATTGATTTCCCTGCCCGTCGCGAGCTCCTATTCGGTTCATTGCAGCATCCACGGAGAGTTCGAGAAGGAGAAGGAGATCGGGACGCGGCGCGAACTCTTCATTGGTGCGCCGAATTTCCTGAGGATCGAAGCCTCGGATTCCCTGATAGGCCATGGTCGAGAAGTAGTAGCGATCAAGAACAACAATGTGCCCCTCCTTGAGAGCCGGGCGAATAGTGGTCTCCACGTGTTCATGCCGGTCTTTGTGAAACAGGTCCAGTTCCTGCTCTGCAGATAGGCGCCCGCTAGAGGCAGACTCCCGAAGCTTACGCCCATGAGGGCCATCGGTAGGTTCGCGAGAGTGGATGACCTTGAATCCCTGTTGTCGTAAACTTTCAGTAAGGAGCTGCGCCTGAGTCGATTTGCCAGTGCCATCAATCCCCTCAAGGACAATGAGAAAGCCAGGATGATTTATTGGGAGGTTCAGGGAAGTCGCTGGTTGGGTGGGGTCATCTCCGAGAGATCGCAGATCGGCTATTGACTCCAGAGTTGTAGAATACGCTCCCGGCAGGATTCGAACCTGCGACCTACGGATTAGAAATCCGTTGCTCTATCCAGCTGAGCTACGGGAGCTTGGGCGGGAGTTTACGTGCTGAGCGGTGCTTGGCAAGGCAGCCCGGAGGGGAAGGGGAAAGATTTCTTAGCTTATTCTCAGACCGGGCGATATGGCTGTATTTTAGAGCCTCGAAAGCGTCACAGACCCTCCCCTTGTTTTTCGGCTGCGGCGATAGCCTCCAAGTCTCCCTCCTCGCAGCAGCGAACAAAACCCTCGGTGTATCGCTTGAGTTTTTCCCAGCTTTCCCGAATTGTGTCCGCCTCTTCCGGGGTGATTGAATGGTCAAAGGCGGACTCCGAAATACGGCGTAGCAGTTTAGAAAATTGGTCAATAATTTCGGAGGTGGCAGGTAACACTTCATAGCCTCCTTCAGAGCTTTGCGCAGGATTCTGCACAAAATAGCCGCCGCACTCCTGACAAAGCCATTCTACGATGTCTTTCTCGCCGGTGAGGCGGATTATTTCGAGAAGGCGGTCGAGTGGATTGCGGCTCCCGCTCCCGTTGTCCGATTGTTCCTGAGCCCACTTATAAACGAGGGAGAGCGAGACTCCGAGCTCTCCTGCAATCGCCTTGGGGCTCGTTTTCTCGAAGGATTTCTTAAATACTTCGTGCGAGTCCATGGTCGTATCATACTCAAAACCAGAGGGTGATGGCAAGAGAACGACGCAGGGATGCAAGGAGCAGGTTGAAAATTATGAGGCAAAGGTGATCGTCTCCTCGCTCTGGTAACTGCCGAGATGAACAAGGTGTTCGTTTGCGAGTTCCTCGATCTCGAGGAGTGAGGCTACCGTGGAAAGGCGGCGGCGCAGGGGCTTCGCTCCAGGAAACCCCTTGCAATACGCCATCAGACGGGACCGCATTGCCATCATGGACTGTTTTTCATTTCCATACCTGTTGCTTTCGATTGCGAGCCGACAGTGTCGGGTGATGAGTTTCCAGCGCTCGTCGAGAGGAACGGGGGAAGGAGTTTCACCGGTTTCCAGATACCTCTTTGCTTGTCGAAAGATCCACGGGTTTTGCATTGCGGCACGCCCAATCATTACTCCGGAGACGCCGGTGGTTTCCCGTCTTCTTTGAATATCCTTGCCTGAGCCCAAGTCTCCATTGCCGATCACGGGCACGGAGACATGCTGAGAGCACTCGTTGATGACTTCCCAGTTGGCTTCTCCCCGGTAGCCCTGAGAGCGGGTCCGTCCATGAATTGAGATTGCTTGCATTCCTGAATCCTCAAGAATCGAGCAAACTTCCCGGGCGTTAATTGAATTTTCGTCCCACCCGATGCGGATTTTTGCGGTGACCGGAACTTGATTTCCGACCGCCGCAGCAACTCCTTGGGCAACTGAGGCGAGGACCGGGCAATCCCTGAGTAGCGAGGATCCTCCATTCTTCGAGACAACCTTGTTCACCGGGCAGCCAAAATTGATATCGATGAAATCAGGTTGCTGCCAATCGATGATCTTGCGGGCCGCCTCTCCCATTCTTTTGCCGTCTGCGCCGAAAAGCTGGACGCCTACGGGTCGTTGTTCAGCAGTAAATTCGGTATATTTCCGGGTGCGTGCATCCTGTTGGATGATGCCCTCGCTCGAGACGAACTCGGTCACCATCACGTCGGCACCGAGTTCTTTGCAGATACTCCTGAAGACTACATCCGTCACCCCCGCCATCGGCGCGAGATAGAGGGGAAAAGCACCGCTCTGGAACCAGGGAAGCACAGGGGAAGTTTACACCGTTTCATGGGCGCTGAAACGAATGTTTTACCGGGGAATGGCAGAGGAGCGGAAATCTTGAAATTACTCGAAGTCTTTAGACTCCCAGCCGATCTCCTCAAGGAGGTCCTGCACTCTTTTTCCGTATTCCACGTAGCTCTTGTAGCACTGGTCCCAATCCGGCTTCTGACCGTCCTCTACATGAAACACCGTGGCAACGTGGGGTTCGATTGCAAAGCCCCCATCATAGCGTCGGGCCTTAAGGTCCCGCATGATGTGCTGGAGGTGGCAGTCTCCCTCTCCCGGCATGGTGTATTCGGGTTCAGTCTGCCCTACTTTCGGATAACGGCAGTCCTTGATGTGAACATGGACGACGTGCTCCTTGATATCATTGTAAAACCCAAGGGCGTCTTGGAAGGGGTGAGGTTCTGATTTCGAGCGGTCACGCTGGAAGACCGGGTTGCCGGTGTCGAATACAAGTTTCAGCCCGGGAACTTCCTCGACCAGACGAAGGGTGTGCTTTGCGGAGAAACCACCCCAATTGGAGCAGTTCTCGTGAACTGCAGTAATTCCCTCATCCGCAAACCTCTGCTGAATGATGCGGAGTCTTTTAAACCGCTCTTCTTCATGTTGGTCTTCACCCCACGGCTCTTGAGCGTATGACATGACCCGGATGACCTTCGTCCCAAGCTTATGCATTCGGGGGATGGCTCGCTCGATTTCCCCGAGGGTAACATCGAAGTCATCAGTAATTTTCTTGGCCCAATTCCCAATGAGGGAACCGATCTCAGGAATTCTAATCTCCTCTTTTTCGAGGAGCTTCAGGGCTTTGTTGAAATCCTTGTCACTGAGGTCGTGGATACTTTTGCCATCAATGGAACGCGCTGAAATTGCATTCCAGCCAATTTCCTTGGTGGCCTTGATCTGGGTGGCAAGGTCTTGTCCTGCCTCGTCGGCGAAACCGGATAGATACATATGTGGGGAGGAAAGAGCAATTGTTGCGGGCTGGCAAGAGTGAGATGCAACCTAGTTTCACCAGAAGGGGAGGTCTGCTGGTCCACCTTGATCGATTTTAAAACCTCCAGACTGGTGATTTTCTGGCTTCGAGGCCATACTGGGGCAGTGAAAATACCCATCGCCGGGGCTCTGGCCCTCCTTTTTTCCGTCCTCTCTGTTGGGGCGGTTGAATTTGACACGGATGTCCTGCCGATCCTGAAAAGCCACTGTTTCAAGTGTCACATGGATGGAAAAGAAAAGGGGGACTTCAATCTTGAGCCCCACCAGATCAAGGAGCATATCGGGGCAGGTTTGCAGATTGTCCCAGGCAGACCCAATAGCGGACTCTTCATGAAGGTCATCCTCTCCGATGATCCTGACAACCGGATGCCCCCAAAGGGAGCGGGGCTAGGTGAAAAAGATGTGAATATCCTTAAGCTCTGGATTACTCAGGGCGCGGAGGTGGGGCCTGGAGAAAGTGTCACTCGGGGAAAAGAGCCTTTGGAGGGTGTCTGGACAAACAAAAGCGGGAAAAAGATCAAAGCTGCGCTGTTAGGTGTGGAGGAGGGCAAGGCGCTCCTGAGATTGTCCAACGGTAAGATTTACAAGTATCCCATTGTGAATCTCGATGCCGAGAGTCAGAGGAAGGTGAGAGAGTTTGCAGAAATGGATGAATAACGTCGGGCCTCCGTAGTCAGGTGAGCTCGACTTTCCTGCCGTCGTTCCGGGCGCTTTCGTAGATGGCACATATCAACGCAACTGCCTTACGAGCCTCTCCGGCGTTGACGCTGGACTCCCGTTCCTCGGCGATGGCGCCTACCACCTCCTCGAAGTTTTTCTGGTGACCCTCAAAATTGATCGCCTTGGGATCGTTGGCTCCGAGGCCTGCTTCCGATCCCTTCATCATTGTCTGATGCACTTCCTTGTCCCCGGGGGCCTCATCCATAAAATCCCAGATTTCGAAGGCTTCATCGGCAAGGAAGACGCTTCCACGATCTCCTGAGAGTTGCACGCGAGCCGGATGACCATCCTTTGACCAGTTCGAGGTTGCACCCTCAATGACGCCCCGAGCGCCACTGGCGAACTCCACAAGAGCTACAGCGGTATCCTCGACCTCGATATTCGAGTGCGTCAGGCACGCAGTGCTGGCCTGCACGCTGACCACCGGGCCAGCGAGATAAAGAAGAGCATCGATAGTGTGAATTGACTGGTTCATGAGGGCTCCACCGCCGTCAAGTGCCCATGTGCCCCGCCACGCAGCGGAATCGTAGTAGGCCTGATCCCGATACCATTTCACGTAGGCGGATGCGGAAGTCAGGGTGCCAAAACGTCCAGCATCAGCAGCAGCTTTGAAGGCATCCATGGCGGGGTGAAACCGGCGGTTGAGAACGGCTGCGAGGGAGACTTCGTTTTCTTCAGCCGCTTTCATCATGCGATCGATCCGCTCCGGAGTGATCTCAAGGGGTTTTTCACAGATGACGTGCTTGCCGGCGTTGAGAGCGGCGAGGGAGGGATCGAGATGGGCCCCAGAGGGGGTGCCCACGGTCACGATTTGAAGCTCCTCGTCGGCGAGAAACTTCTCGAGGTCGCTGAAGGGTTTTGCGTCGAACTGCTCCGCGAGTTGTTGCGCTGCTTCGGCCCGGAGGTCGAAGACGGAGTGCAGTTCTCCGCCTGTCATGGCCTCGATGGCCTCACCGTGGAACTGGCCGATCATGCCGGCCCCGATAATTCCGAATTTCATGAGGGTAAGGTTGTCCTTTTCTTAAGATGAGGGGCGCTCTAGCGGTGCGATCTTGATTTCCTTGGCAGGAAGAAGCCGATTACCACGAGGATAGCAAAGATGATGATGAACCATTTTCCCATTGCCAAGTCAGTGGTGATTTCTCCGGTATCGTTCTTGATAGTGAGCTTCTTGTTCCATCCAGTCCAGCCTGCGGCGAGGCCTGTGATGACACAGGAGATGACAAGTGGAATATTCCAAGCGAGGCGAGTCTTTCCTCTGGGAACCTGATCTCCGAGGACCTTCCGGGAGTTGATCATGACGATAAAGGCAAGGAAGGCGATAGGGAAGAGAACGTAGCCAAAGGTTGACGTTGTTACTGCGAGATACGCCTTCGATTCGCCACCCCAGAGTAAAGGCCATAGGACTCCAGTAGAGGCTAGAGCCGTTCCAACTTTGAAGGCCATGCTATCCCTCGGTTTGCCGGTGACTTCACAGGCTACGAAGCCGGAAATCAGCATGAGGATTGATATCGTAGATAGGCCCATGGCGAGAACCCCGATTCCAAAAACCTTTTTCGCCCAGAACGAGCTTCCGAAGAGGGACTCAAGAGCTCCAGCAAGTTGATTGGTGTCACGTTTGATCAACATGGCCGCGAGTCGTTTTTCGCCATCCGAAATGGCGACGTTTTCTCCTACGGTTTTATTGCGAGCACTAATCGCTTTGCTGTAATCGGCGTGTTTACCACTTTCTTGATGAATGACCACCTTGCCATTTTCCTCAGTGAGAAGGCCCTCAAATGGTTTTCCATGAAACTGTGAGCCGGCAGCAATGACGACGCATCCGGTAGCAAGAACGAAGGGAATCATCATTCCTGTAACGAGGTCGAATCGGGAGAGGCTGCGATGTATCGTGGTCCATTTGCGAGCGCGAAGGGCCCAAGGCATAAGGAAAGTCATGTTGATGCCAACCGCAGCAGCAGCCGAGGCGACCATGGGATCCCTCTGGGCCTTGAGAACGATAGCTGTCCAATATTCTCGTGCGGCTTCTGAAGGGAGCCCCGCTAAGATTGCATTATAAGCCTCTGTGGGCTTCCAGATGAGAGAGGGGTTTGGAATAAGACCGGCAAAAATGGAGCGCCATTCGAGAGTGCCAGCGAGGCGAATCACAACACCCACGAAGGAGAGAACGACGATTCCCACGAGGACTTTCAAGGTGTTTTCATAGATGCGGTATCCTCTGCCTTTACCAGATCCCAGGAAATTGATGGAGAGCATCACGCCCAGAATCACAAAGGAGACGATATACTTCGTGCTGTCGAGGTCCTTGGATGTTTCAAAGAATGAGGGGAAAAGATTATCGGTGAGTGCAGCATAGGAGAGAGAGTACTGGGGTAGGACCCAGATCATGTTTGCGAGTTGGGAGGCCGCGAGCCATCCCCATGCGAGGACGGGGTTGATTTCCTGTCTGAGACTCTGGAAGGGCGTACGCTTCGTGCTGAGAGTAACATAGGAGATGGCAGCTAGAAGGATTACCCCCATCAGCATGGCGATGGGTTGCACCCAGAGCATGGCGAAGCCGCCCATGACCGCGAGGAACATAGCTCCGCCGAGTGATCCTCCGCCGAGCGTAATCGCACTCTGCAGCCAACCTGGTCCCGAGAGTTTGGTGTAGGCTTTGGCCTTTGCGAGGGCGCCCTTGTCGGCCACCGACTCGAGGATTTCAATCTCGCGGTTGGGTTGGTCGTCGTTACTGCTCATGTGTCTCGGGTGACCCTAACCGGGAACCGGCAGCAGCGGCAAAGAGGAAATTTGGGTCAAGCGTGGAGTCGATCGAGGGGTTATTCTCACGCTTTGTCAGGAATCGCTCAGGATCCGCCAAGATAGACCTTTTGGAGGTATTCCATGCTCTGTCGGGCAATTTCGTCTGGACTGGGCTCGTATTTGAAGACTTCGACCGAAATCCAGCCCTGATAGCCTATTTCGTGGAGAGCCTGTGCAGCGGGGGTATGATCCACTTTGCCCATCCCCGGACCGAGCAGGTTGGGATCGTTGGCGTGATAGTGGGCGATCCGGGAGGCATTGTCGCGGACGAGATCCCCTAGCCCTTTTTGCTCAGAACTCATGGCCTTAACGTCGAGATGAAGCTGAATGTGCGGATGATCGACAAGATCGAGAAGAGCCGCGGTCTCATCCGCGGTATTTAAAAAATTGGTTTCTGATCTGGCAAGAGGCTCCATGGCGATGGTGATACCGAGGTCGGCACAGTGTTCCGCAGCAGGTCTGAGTACATCGACAGCGCGCTCAACGGATTCCCCATAATCCCACCCTGACTCGAGGGAGCGTTGCTGGGGGCTTCCCCAGACCATGACATTCCCGCCAAGGCCGGAGCAAAGATCGGCCAGCCGGCGAGCGTAGTCAGTGGTCGCTGTTCGAATTGCAGCATCCGGGCTGGTGAGGTGATATCCTTCAGTTTTGGCCAGTAACCAGTGGAGGCCCACGATTTGAAGGCCATGATCGGTTGCCGCCTGACGGTAGCTGCCAATTTCCGCAGCAGAAATGAGAGAGATGTCGTCGGCGAGGGTAAATGGGGCGATTTCAATCCCGGTGTAGCCAGCAGCCTCGGCGGCCTGGCATTGTTCCGAAAAGCTGCGGTCCTGAAAGGTCTCGTTGCAAATCGCAAAATTCATGGCTCCGGTTTAGAGTCTGAAGACGAAAATTGGCAGAACTTTCGTGGAGATGCTGTAGTTACCGGGATTGCGAAAAGGTAAAGTTCGGAGCATAATGAAAGNAATTGAAGAACGGAGGAGATAAACAGGAAGGCGGGCACGGGGATAGTCCCAGCCTGAGGGGGGACTTGGCCGCTCTTATCAAGCTGCGGCTGAACGTCTTTGTTCTTCTGACGACCTTCTTTGGTTTTCTGATCGCCGTGCTTTCGCAGTCAGAGGCTTGGGAATGGGCGCAGCTCTGGCCTTTGTTGCACACTCTGGTAGGAACTGCGGCGGCGGCTTTCGGGTCCGCGGTCTTCAATCAGTTGATGGAAATCAAGGAGGATGCCAGAATGTTTCGCACTTCCGACCGGCCACTCCCTGCCGAACGTGTTCTTCCAACGTGGGCGTTCATGCTCGGATGGATACTTTGTGGGTTTGGAATTATCCACCTCGCTGCGATGGTGGACAAGGGAGCTGCTACGTTGGTGGCCATTACGATCGCCAGTTATGTGTTTGTCTATACACCACTCAAAAGGAGAAGTTCGATCAATACGCTGGTAGGCGCTGTACCTGGTGCTTTGCCACCAGTGATCGGGTGGGTTGGGGGTGGAGGCGGGATCGAAGATCCTCGTGGGTGGTTTCTTTTTGCCCTGCTGTTTCTTTGGCAGCTNCCTCACTTTGTTTCCATCAACTGGCTCTGTCGGGAGCAGTATGAGGAGGCAGGCTTCAAAATGTGGTCAGATGGAGATTTGTCAGGCAGGCGATCTGGGCTTTTGGCGGCAGCATTCTCTCTGGGACTTTCCGCATTGGCGGTTTTTGCTTTTCTCATGGGGTATGCAGGGTTGACCTTTGGCCTCGTCGGTGGAGTGGCAGGGGTGTATCTGTGTTGGATGGCGGTCAAATTTGCTCGGGCAGGGAATCGAGCGTCTTGTCGGCAGTTCTTTCTCCTTACGCTTCTCTACCTTCCGGTAGTGCTGACTGTGCTTGCCTTGACGTGGAATTGAGTGGTCTTCGACGGATGCTGGAAGAGGTCATAGTGGCAAGGTTATACGAATTTCCCCTTCCAATCTTCCTTTGCCGTCCTAGGTTCCCCCCGTTGTGGCCAGACAATCAATCCATCTTGAGCCTGCAGAGAGGGATCCTGCAAAGCTGAAGAAAACCGGGCTCTCAATTGCGGTTTTAATGATCATTGGAGGGGTTCTGGTTACTTTTGCCTATCGGCTTAAACACCAGAGTGATGAGCAGGATGCTCGTCCACATGTCGTTCAGCGCCTGACGGAGGTGTTTTTTGGTCGGGACCAGAATAATAAGGCGTTCACTACTGAGCAACTGAAGGGTAAGACCACCCTGTTTACCCCGCTTTCTCTTGAGGAGGGGGAAAGAATGAGAGAGTCACTGGATGCGATGCGGGACCTCTCAAAGAAGTTCCCTGATGACGAGAGCCTTTGTTTTCTTGGGATTACAGTAAACCCGGAAGCGGACGGGCCGGAGGAATTGCGGCATTTGCTGACGGAGCTTGGCGTGGCGGACGACGCTCGTTGGTTCTTCGTGCAGGCCGAGGAAGAGGCAGCCAGGGGCTATATTCGCCACAAGATTCGAGCGGAGTTCCGGGAGTCAATTTCATCGCTGACCGGACCGCGTGAGCGCTTTAGATCGACCCTCGTCTTTATCGATGAAAACCTGCATGTTCTGGCTCCGACATTTGATCTCAACTTCGCCAGAGAGGTCGCTGAGGATGCAGGAAGGTTGCTTGAGGAAGATCCCGAAGAAGCAAGGAGACTTAACGCCCGGGAACGTGTCGATGATGTGGAGAAAGCCCGTGCCCGACTGGATGCTGTTCTGCAGTATATTCGCAATGGAGATTTGAAAGAAGGATAAGAGAATCATGACCGACAGAACGAAAATCATCTTAATCTATACCGTGGTTGCGGTCCTGAGTGTAGCAGTGCTTGGGACCTCGTTTTTTCTGAGAGAATCTCGGAAGCGTAGGTTTACCCCGATTGTGGCTGATGCTGGTGGTGAGGTAGCTGAGGACTTCGGGAGTCTCGCCAAGGATCTCGTTCTGACAAATCAAGAGGGAGATCAGGTCAGCCTAGCCGACCTGCAGAACAAGGTATGGGTGGCGACGAATTTTTTCGCGACCTGCCCCTACTGCCTTGAGACCGCTGCCGAGGATCTGAAAAGTCTCTACAAGGAATTCTCAAGCGAGGAGGATTTTCACGTGGTATCGATCTCCATAGACCCGGAAACTGACCAGTTGGAGCAATTGCAGGACTATGCTAGTGCAGTAGATGCTGACAGCCGTAACTGGTGGTTCGTTCGGGGTGAAGAGAAAGTTATTCATGACTACTTGGAGAAGGAGATGGGATTCATGAAGGTCGTGAAAAACAAGGTTCCTCCGGCGAACACCCGCTATTCTCATGACCGATCCCTGATGGTGTTCGACGGATGGCAGTGTGTGAAAAAAAGGGATCTTCAATTTGCCCGTTCACAGGGAGAAAATGTCAGGGANAGCTTCTATCAAGATGTCAGACAGTCCATTATGAAAGGGCTTGCGAGTAGAAGGTCCTCCTCAGCTGCGCAGCCATGAGCGAGTTGGAAGCCTACCGCAGTCGTGGGGCCAACCTTGTGCTGGCGGGGAAGCTGAGGATCGCAGTGTGGGTTGTTACTGCCCTCGTTCTGTTTCTCGTGGGATTGATGCGCCAGGTAAAGATTGGTCTGCCGGACGGCATGAGCCTGCATATGCTTCCCCCGTTGCATGCTGTTCTCAATAGCGGTGCCGCGGTGGCCCTGATCCTTGCCCTCTTCTGCATAAGAAGGGGGCGGGTTCTTCTTCATCAGCGCTGGATTTACGTTGCAATGGGATGTTCGTTTCTTTTCCTCCTGTCCTATGTGACCTACCATTTCACGACCCCTGAAACCGTTTATGGGGATCTTGACGGAAACGGAGTACTTACCGACGCTGAAAGAACAGAGGCGGGGCCCATGCGGTCCGTATATCTGATTGTTCTGCTCTCGCATATTGCCTTGGCGGCCGTGAGCCTGCCTTTCATCCTGCTAAGTTTCGTCTACGGATTTACCAATCAGACCGTGAAGCATCGGAGGATTGCGGTTCGGGTTTTTCCGGTCTGGCTTTACGTGGCAGTGACCGGGCCGGTGGTCTACCTCATGCTGCGACCGTATTATTAGTCGAAGCAATTCCCGGAACCGCAGAGCATTTCCAATACGCTTCAGCCTCTGCGCGCATCATCTTTCGATTTTGGGATCCGGGACCGTGTAACCCAGAGGCGGAATAACCCCGGGGGGCAGCGGGGTAATTGGTTTGCGCGACATCCGAAAACCCCAGAAAGCAATGGCGAGGGCAGGGGCCCAACCCCATAGAGGATGAAGGTCCATCAAGAAAGTGATCATCATCGAGAGAAAGCCCAGAATTATAGCTACAGCGACGATCACAATTCCCAGATGCTGCATGCTCCTTCCTTTTCTTTGCCAAGCTTCAATTCTCACAATGATTTGCTTCTCGGCCGGAGAGAAGAAGGGAGTTTGNGGTGCANTGGCAGGGGCAGTAGGGGTTGTTGATGGTGTAGAATCGACAGCGCGTCTCGTCGTGGGGATCAGACCTTGCTTGCCCAGGGTGGAACAATAAGCTTTGACTTGGTTTTTAATGTCGAGATTTTCCGGATCCAGCAGGGATGCGTATTCAGCGATTCTCACGGCATGTTCGTGATGCCCTTGCGAGCAGCAGAGAGAGAAAACCTTGCCTAGGGTCTCCATGTCTTCTGGAGTTCTTTCAAGTTCAGCCGTCAATTCATTGATTCTGCTCAGAACTTTCTTCCGTGTTTTTGATTTAACGAGGGCTCCGAGAGCCCAGAGGTGTCCAAAAACGCAGAAGAATCCCAGTGGGGCGATCCCGTCCATCGCCGGGGACCGTGCGGTTTCTGGGAAGAAGAGGAGCAGTAAGACCAAGGCGCCGAAATAAGCCACAATGCTGATTGCTGCAAACAGGGCGAAGACATTCGTGTTTTTGTTACAAGAGGTGCACGGAATCGGTTGAAGCAGCCTGCGGATTTTGGAGATGTCGACCACGAATACGTTTCCGCAGCGCGGACAGGGAGTGCCGGAACTCCAGAAGGTGAAGGGATCAGGTGGGCTGGCGGAGGTTTCCGTGGAACTATGACGGTGGAGCTCGGGTGCGTTATACCTTGCCATTTCTGGGGATGATCTGGAGTTACGGATTCAAGGACTGGAGCGCGGGCGCGCACTAATTTGTGCTCGGTCTGCCCAAATCTTGAGAAACATGTTCCATATGGTCGACAAAATGCAGATCAGCGAGCTTTGGGGAGGGTAAAGTCGCTACCCGATACGGTGCCACCTCATTATAGAGTAATTATCAAGGTTCCGGTAGTCTCCTGAGCCCTGCAGGGAACTCAATAAGGGCTTGGCGCTTGAAAAGAAACAGAAGAGAGGTAAGTGAAGCTCTATGCGCGTCATCACATACAAGGATCGGGGCTATCAGAAGTTTGTGCGTTCCCTTGACCGGCGTGCTGAACCTTCACGAGAATTGGAAGAGGTTGTGGCGGGAATTGTTGATGAAGTGCGAAAAAGGGGAGATCGGGCCTTGATCGACTTTACCAGAAAGTTTGACAAGGCGAAGCTGAACGCGGCCAGCCTGTTTGTCTCAGAAAAGGAATTTGCAGAAGCGGAGGCAATGGTTACGCCAGCAACCAAGCGCGCGATCCGGTCCTCTCGGCGCAATATCCATGCCTTCGCAAGGGAGGGCCTGCGCAAGGATTGGAAGCGGAAGAATGCAGAAGGAGCGGTAGTGGGAGAGCGGTTTACTCCCTTTGACCGAGTTGGAATCTACGTTCCCGGGGGGAAGGCTCCCCTGGTTTCGACAGCTCTTATGACTGGAGCCTTCGCACAAGCAGCCAAGGTGCCTGAAATTGTCGCAGCAACACCGGTCGGCCCAACGGGGACTGTGAACCCGGATCTTCTCTATGCGCTGATGCAGTCAGGAGCGACTGAGGTCCTCAAGGTCGGTGGAGCACAGGCCATTGCAGCGCTGGCAATGGGAACGAAGAGCGTACGGCGAGTCGACAAGATATTTGGACCAGGCAACGCCTTTGTGGTGGAAGCAAAAAGGCAGATGGTTGGAGCGGTATCAATCGATCTTCTGCCGGGGCCCAGCGAGGTAATGGTGGTAAGCGATTCGAGCGGAGATCCGGTGTGCATTGCCGCAGACCTTCTCGCGCAGGCTGAACATGGTGGGGATAGCGTGGTGGGGTTCGTGACCAATTCCTTCCGCCTCCAGAAGCAGGTTGAGAAGGAAGTGGCTCGTCAGCTGAAACAGCTTTCTCGTGCAGAATATATCGAGGAATCCCTGCGTAAAGCAGGGTTTGTGGTGCTGGTGCGATCGATTGATGATGCCATAAAGATTTGTAATGAGTTCGCCCCGGAGCATCTTTCTCTTGTTGTGAAGGATGAGAGGAGATGTCTTAACGAAATCAGAACTGCGGGCGCGATTTACCTCGGGAACACTTCCGCTATCGCCGTAGGTGATTTTCTTGCTGGGCCCAGCCATACCCTGCCTACCGGGGGTGCAGGAAAGTCGTTCTCTGGCCTCCGTCCGGATCAATTTCAGCGCCGTACGAGTATCGTCAAGATGGACAAGGGTTCCGTTAAAAAATCCCTCCCGGTAGTGCAGGAATTCGCCCGAATGGAGGGGCTAGATGCTCACGGTGAGTCTGTGCGGTTGAGAGTAGAGCGGTGAGATGGAAGGTCTTGGCGAAGTGCAATGTCCGAGTTGCTTTGAGTATTTTGCGGTTTCCATTCCTCCACTCGTGGAGTGTCCGGCGCTTCTCGATTATGACTGCGAAGTGTGTTGCCGGCCCATGGTAATCGCAGTTGATGAACAGGGAAGCGTGCACGCCCGGGGTATGGATGAAAATTTTCCGGGATGAATGCTCCTGCGATCTCGATCGTGATGCCGGTTTTCAATGCTGGGAATACCGTGGCAGAGGCTATCGAAAGTTGTCTTCACCAGAGCCATCCTTCTTTTGAGCTGATCGTGGTATTGGACGGATGCACAGATACATCCGGTGAGATTGCGCGCAGTTTCAAGGATTCGCGAATTCAGATTATTGTGTGTGAACACAGCGGAGTCACAGAGGCTTCCATGCAGGCTATTAGAGCCGCCCGAGCACCCCTGATCGCGAGAATGGATGCGGACGATATATCCCATCCCGACCGGTTGGCTTCACAGGAGGATTTTCTACGCTCTCATCCCGGGTTTTCGGCTGTTAGTGGTCAGGTAAGATTGCTGAATCCACTTGGAGATGGAATGCAGCGTTATGTCGATTGGGTGAATAGCCTCAAGAATGCAGATGATATCGCAAGAGGTCGCTTTGTAGAATGTCCGGTGATTCAGCCCTCTATCATGGTGAGAAGATCGGCCTTGGATGCGGTCTCTGGATATCAACGATGCGACTGGGCGGAGGATCATGATCTTTTTTTGCGAATGCTGAGAAGAAAGATGTTAATAGGTAAGGTTGATGATCTCGTTCTTTCGTGGAGAGATGGTTCCGGGCGGTTGACTCGCAGACACCCTTCCTACGCCCAGGAGCAGGTTTGGAAGATGAAGGCTCATCATCTGGCCCTCGAGGAAAGAGTTGTTGAACGCGGGGTTGCCATTTGTGGAGCAGGTCCTATTGGCAAAAAGCTCGCGCGACTGCTCCAGGTCAAAGGGGTTCAGGTGAACGGGTTCTTCGAAGTGAATCCACGCAGGGTAGGGGAACGAATCTCAGGTGTGGAGGTGGCGGGGCCCTCTGAATTCGGGAGCCGGTGGCGAGACTCTACCCTGATCGGGGCGGTAGGTATTCCCGGCGGGAGGGAGACGGTAAGAAAGCTCGCTGTTGATCAGGGATATCGGGAGGGAGAGGATTTCTGGTGCTGCTGCTAGCATGTGAGAATTGTCCACGGGACAACGTGCAATCTCAGCTTGCATCCAGAGTCTCGAGAACCCTCTGATTTGCTGCAGACCCTTCCATGAAGGTATTTCCCTTCAATCCAAAGCAGCAGAGGACTTCGAAGTGCCCCGAGTTGAGCGCTTGGCGGGCTATATCCTCTGCGGAGAGAACCAGTTTCCCAGCGCGTTTGACTAACTCAAAAGAGACAGGCCCTACACCATGATAGGCACGATAAATCACTTCTGAGCAAACCAGACGGTCAGCCTTTCGGAAGTCGAAGACAAAATCATAGAGCTTTCCCTCATGGCTGATGGCTCGATTCAAGGCGTCTTGAAGAAGTGCATCCTCGAGGATCGGGCGAAATACGAAGAATGCATCCACGGATAATGTTTCCGGCAGGTGGCGGAAAAGAACGCCATCTTTTTTTGCTTCAAGGACTTCTGTTTCAGGTGACGACAGCAGTGGAAGACCAAGGGTATTACGCTGTTTTAAGTTGCCCAGGTAGAGAGCGACATGAGGCCAGAAGCCGGGCAGGAACAAGTTGCTCATAGCGTCATCGTGACGGGTTACTATGACATCGCCGGGAGAGAGTTTACTGGCAGTTGTGAGACATATTTCCCTGCTTACCCGGTGACCCTTCTGGGTTCTTCGGATGAAGGGTTGCTTCATGTCTGCGATGGCGCTGCCACTCAGGCGAAAAAGGTGAAACATGACCCTCTTGTAACTGGCTACCTGCCGGAGTTTGAAGGCGTGTATACGATATCGGATCTTTCTTTTAATGAACTCCCGCCGACTGGCCTCAAAAAAAGGTTCCTCGGCATGCAGCCAATCCGCCAGCAACCCCATGTTGGAATCTTGCAATGCGTCGGTAATTTCCTGACGGTGTGCCTCGTAGAAGCGCCAAGCCTCATGGTATCTCCACATCCAGCGGGTTGACGAGAAGTTACGATAGATTCCGGTGAGGCTTTTCTCTTCGATGCCGAAGCGCG
This sequence comes from Roseibacillus sp., assembly GCA_002715825.1. Lineage (GTDB taxonomy): Bacteria > Verrucomicrobiota > Verrucomicrobiia > Verrucomicrobiales > Akkermansiaceae > Roseibacillus_B. Next base: position 53,577 of record PBAI01000029.1, read on the forward strand.
GTTCGGCCTCATCAAGTTTCTTCCAAACCACTGGACGGTCTTTCGCAAGGTCTATAATAAATCCTGCACTGCGCATCAGCATGGCAGTAGCGCAGAATGCCAGGCCGAAGACGCGGAGTCTCAGGCTCCAATCCGGGTTCCGGCGCTCATCGAGCAAAGGGCGCAAGGTGAGGACGGTCCCCCACAGTGAGGTACGTAAGCCGAGATAGAGAGAGTAGGTGTCCCTCAATCGCTCATCTTCATCTGGGAGGTAGTAGCCTCGCTCTTGTGCTGATGTGGCATCCGCAATTTCCTGTTTCAGAGTCTGCTCCCGGGGAAGTGCCGGTGCTACCGCAGACAGGGTTCGCCATGCCGATGCCGCAAGATATTCAGGAGTCGTTCGGTCATGCATTGAACGGAAACAGTCAGTGAGTGCCTTGTCAGGCGAGAATTCCCTTGATCACTTTTCCATGAACATCGGTCAGACGGTAGTCACGGCCTTGGAATCGATGAATGAGACGTTCATGATCGAATCCCAGAAGGTGGAGAATGGTGGCTTGCAAGTCATGAACATGAACGGGATTCTCGGCGGGGCTAAAACCTAGCTCGTCGCTCTGACCGTGGGTCATCCCTCCTTGTATCCCTCCCCCGGCCATGAACATGGAGTAGCAGTCCGGGAAGTGATCTCTTCCGAGAACCTTGCCTCCAGCGGTTCGTCCCTCTCTGAACGGGGTTCGCCCGAATTCGCCGCCCCAGATGACGAGGGTATCTTCAAGGAGTCCTCGCTCTTTCAGATCTCGAATGAGAGCGGCGACGGGTCTGTCCATGGTAGCGCACTTTTTCGTGAGGCCATCTCTGATGTCTTCCTTCGGGTTGGTTCCATGAAAATCCCATCCCCAGTCGAAGAGTTGCACAAACCGGACACCTTTTTCAAGAAGTCGACGGGCGAGGAGACAGTTGTTCGCCAGACTGGAAGCCCCCGGGACAGCTCCGTAACTAGTCAGGGTGTCTTCCGATTCACGCGAAATATCCATTACCTCGGGAACGGAGACCTGCATCCGATAAGCCAATTCGTATTGCGCGATACGGGTCAGAGTTTCGGGACTACCCAGTTCGGCAGCTTGAATTTCATTAAGGGTCCGCAGGGCGTCCAGCCCTTTACGGCGTAGCTCACGCGACATGCCCTTGGGATCCCTGACGTAGAGGACAGGATCTCCCTTTGAGCGACACTGAACCCCTTGGAATACGGAGGGAAGAAAACCACTTCCCCATGCGTTTTTCCCGGCACTCGGCTGGATTCCGCCTGATATCATGACCACAAAGCCAGGCAGATCTTCATTTTCAGAGCCGAGACCGTAGGTAACCCATGAGCCCATGGAGGGCCGCCCTTGCCTGGGTGAGCCGGTAAGCAGAAAAAGCTGGGCGGGCGCATGATTGAATTGGTCGGTATACATGGAACGAACCACACACATCTCATCCGCAATACCGTGAAAGTGGGGCACGGCATCGGAGAGCCACGTTCCGCCCTTGCCATGTTGAGTAAAGGTACGGGGTGTCCCCATGAGCTTTGGCTTTCCCTTGGTAAAGGCGAATTCCTTTCCCTTGATGAATTCATCAGGGCAGTCCTGACCACTCCGTTTCACTAACTCTGGCTTGTAGTCCAGAAGATCCAGATGGGGAGGGGAACCAGCACAGTGAATGTAGACCACTCTTTTGGCCGTTGGTTTAAAATGGGGCTTCCGGGTTTCCAGTGGTGAGTTCGGCAGGTCTGCTCCGGTAAGATTCCCTGCTCCCAGTGCGGAAAGGGCGATACCCCCGAGCCCTACCTGGCAATCCCTGAGAAAGTGCCGGCGGGTCAGGTGCTCAAGATGTGCTTCGGGAGCGCCAAAGGGTTGCTGGATCATGGTTTCTGGAAAATCTCGTCGAGGTTAAGGACTACATTGGCAACGGTGGTCCAGGCAGCAAGAGAGACAACATCAGAGTTTTTTGGGGAAGGTCCCCGGGGCTCTGTTGCAAGAGACTTGGCAGCTGATGCATCCGAGAGGAACGAGCGGTAAGCTTGCTCATAAAGGTTGGTGAGGGGTTTGATCTCGACAGGCTTGGGAGGTCGGACGAGCGCCAGACGGAACATCCGTTCTACGACAGGCGAAGGATTTTCGGAAGATGTCTCCTTCAAGGCTCTTCTGGCCAAGGCCTGTGCGGCTTCCACGTAAACAGGATCATTCAGGGTTACCAGAGCCTGAAGCGGAGTGTTTGTCTGGGACCGTCTTACGGTGCAGACTTCACGACTTGGCGCATCGAAAGTTGCCATTGAGGGGTATGGCATCGAGCGCCGCCATTCAGTGTAAATACCCCTGCGATAACGATCCTCACCAGTGCTGTCACTCCAATCTGTTGATCCACCGAATGCAGCACGCAGTCCGAGCTTTGGACGGGGAGGCCGGGTAGGTTTGCCAAACATCTTTCCACTAAGGAGTCCTCCCACAAAAAGGGCTTGATCGCGCACCATCTCTGCTGAAAGACGGTTTCGTGGTCCCCGGGTAAGAAGTCGATTGAAGGGGTCTGCCTCGAGAAGTTGCGGAGTGACTTTGGACGACTGCCGGTATGTCGACATGCTGACCAGAAGCTTGTGGAATTTCTTCATATCCCATCCAGTCTCTATCAGCTCGACGGCAAGCCAGTCGAGAAGTTCAGGGTGAGATGGATACTCTCCCTGCGACCCGAACTCCTCGCTTGTGGATACCAGGCCGGTGCCATAAAGGGCTTCCCACTGTCGATTTGCAATTACCCTCGCGGTCAGAGGATTATCGTTACTCATGATCCATCTTGCGAGGGTAAGGCGGTTCAGGGGAGCTTTGGCAGGAAGCGGGTGCAGGGCGGCAGGAGTTCCTTCGCTTACCTCCTCGGCCTTCTGTTTGTAGTTTCCCCTTATCTGCACGTGGGTTTTACGGCGTTTATCAGAAGGAAGTTCCCGCATGATTGGAACTGTGGTCGAGGCCTTGATCCCAGCCAGCTGTTGCTTCAGGGCCTTGATTCTCTCCTGAGCTCTGGCGGTGGCGGGAGCGATTGTCCGATAGTAAGCTCCGATCAATTTGATCTCATCAGGATTCCTGAGACGAGAAGCGAGGGCCCTGTGAACTGCGGAGGGGATTCTGATCCGCGATCCGGCAGATGAATCGCTCGTGAGAGAGACTCGGAATCTCGCCATCGTAGTGGTTGGCCATTTCGATTCCTGATGAATGTCGAGACGCAAACGGCCTCCCGCTCTAACAGGCTTGCTGGGAGCAACGAGAAGATAATGGTCTTTCCGATGCTGTGGAGAAAGCGCCCACCCTTTAGAGGAATCGAGGGTTGATGTAAGAATCGCCTCAGCCGGGAACTTCTCTTGTGCGAAGCTTGCGGTGGCAGCAGACAACGGTATGACCTGGGATCCTGAGGTGGAAAAGGTCGTAGTCGGCGAGGGGACCTCCCGGGGTTCCTTCGTCCATACGACCGAGCGATCCTCGTCCAAAATCACAATCCGATAACCGGCGAGCCTTGTGGAGGTGTCCCCATCAGTCCGGTTCCAGAGCACGACTTTTTCGATATCTCCAGGTGTCCCGAGATCGAGCTCCCACCATTGGTCAGATCCTCCGGCGGTATGGCTGGTGGACTTCTCTGTAAAAATTCCGTTGGTATTGCCGTCAATTGCTAGATTGGCGGGGCCACCAAAACCGGTGGAGATCTGAGAGGCTTTACCTTTCGTGGCGATATTGCGGCCGGATGAGAATACCTCGACCTCGGCAAGGTGAAGAAACTTGTCGTTACCCGGTAATTCTATACGGACGAATTGGCCCTTCACGCCGTCTGCTGGGTTGGAAGGCAGGCGGGTCGCCGTAATCCTGTTAATGACAACGTTGTCCTTCCGGCCGACTGTTCCGTTCTGGGTGAGAAGGTCTAAACGGAGTCCCGTCATCTCATCATTAAGGGGGAACTCGATGCTGTAAATTGACTGATCCGGGTTTGCTCCGCTGGCAACGATCACACCATCGTCTCCAGCGGAAAGTTCTGTCCCTCCTGTCGCAGACAATTTCAAGGGGTGCGCTGGATACCAAGCAAGCGAACTTGATACCTTCCTCTCCCATTGCTCCTGCATTTTTGCTGTTTCGGGGCCGCTTTTGGTCAGTGTCGTTTCAAGTTCACGAATTTCTTCCTGTAGTTCGGCCTGACGCTTCCGTTGCTCCTCGGTGAAGACTTCGATAAGAGGCGCCTCATTCCGGCGGTCTGCATCTTCGGAGTTGTTGAAAAATGCCAGCATCTGGAAGTATTCGTTCTGAGTGATTGGGTCATATTTGTGGGTGTGGCACTGTGCGCATGCCATTGTCGTTCCCATCCAAGTCTGCATCGTAGTGTTNACCCGGTCTACAACAGCCACATTACGGAACTCCTCATCATTGGTGCCGCCTTCGTTATTGGTGAGGGTATTTCGATGGAAGGCAGTCGCGACGAGTTGATCGTTGTCGGGGTTTTCGAGGAGGTCTCCCGCAAGTTGTTCGATGGTGAACTGATCAAACGGCATGTTGCTATTGATTGCCCTTATTACCCAGTCACGGTAGGCCCAGATTGTCCTTGGAGGATCATCCGCATAACCCGCTGAATCGGCGTAGCGGGCAAGGTCGAGCCACTGTCGGGCCCAGTGTTCGCCATAGGATTGCTTGGCGAGCAAGGTGTCCACATAGCGGGAGTAGGCATCCTGTGATGTGTCCTGCACGAAGGCAGCGGCTTCCTCAGGGGATGGAGGAAGGCCCGTAAGGTCGATCGATACTCTTCGGGCGAGACTCCACCGGTCAGAAGGGGGTGAAGGATGGAGCCCGTTTTCCTCAAGCTTCGAGAGAATGAAACGATCGGCATGAACACTGGGCCATTGATCTTCCTTAACAGGTGGAAGAGTGGGGCGCTCGGGGGTCTGATAGGACCAGTGTTGATCAAATTGGGCTCCTTCTTTGACCCACTGCTTAAGAAGCTCGACTTCCTCGTCAGTCAAGCGGCTTCCCTTTCCCTTCGGGGGCATTCGTTCGTTCTCGTCCTCTTCGATAATGCGTGCGATCAACTCACTTTGCTCAATGTCGCCCGGTACGATTGCCGAGTAGCCTCCAAGGTCCAAGGTAGCACCCTCGTGTGAATCGAGTCGTAAGTCCGCTTTCAGCTCCTCCTCGTCCGGCCCGTGACAGGCAATGCATTTATTGGAGAGAATCGGTCTGATGTCCCGGTTGAAGTCGATTCCTGCACTTGCAGCGGTGGCCGAAAGCAGCAAAAGAAGCAGGTTTCGAAAGAATGTGGTCATCGGCCCTTTTGAGACGTTAGGATATGCAACGGTGTGAAGCTATCGCATCTTCCGGTGTGGTGGGAGCGGTTTTGCCCTCAAAATTACAAAGATTTCCGGTTGATATCCCGTAAAATGGGGATTTGAAGTACTTTTGCCGGAGTTCTTGGCCCGGAAGGAGAGTTCCGCCTTGATCGAAACAGAGTAATCGGGGAGGTTTCCCTCCCTTCCGACGGGGAGTAGCTCAGCTTGGTAGAGCGCTGGCTTTGGGAGCCAGATGTCGCAGGTTCGAATCCTGTCTCCCCGACCATCTCCACTTTCGTGGGGTTCACTCTTTATTCCGGGATAGAATAGTAGAGTTGCTCAAGAGTAAGGACGACGTAGGAAGTAACGAGAATGTCATCGTTTTCCCACCACCGGGAATTTTCGTTCACCCAGGAACCATCCTTACTTTGGTTGCTGACAAGCAGTCGACCAAGTTCCTTGCGCCAGTCAACCTTGGTTCCATCAGGACGTTCGAGTTGGTCGATACCTGCGGCGACCAAGCTCTTGGTCATGGCGTGGTAGTAGTAATACAGCCCCTGTTGTCCCAGCCCGGGATTTTCTTTAAGAGTGTAGTTATCCCCTAGCCACCTGAGGACGGATTTAACGCGTTCATCACTTGGATCAAGGTCGGCATAAATCAGGGAAAGGAGACCTGCATATGACATGGATCCATATGAGCGTAGTGCAGTCCTTCCGTCCGGCAGCGTCTTCTCACCCGCTTTGCTATCTCCGGGGAAGTAGACGAACCCGCCTTCGTCTTCTTCAGCGACCGCAGTGATCTGGTCATTAGTCGATTCCTTGTTCTGACATCGGGAGACGAAATTAAGAGCGGCTTTCCAATTGAGTTCGGGCTGCTTGCCCACCTTGTTGTCCTTGGCGATCTGGCGGGAATGGTAGAGTGCCTCGATGGCAAGGTAAGTGTTCGACATGTCGGAGTGAGCGTAGGTTCCACCGTATCCGATACCGCCATCATATTTATTGTCGGCAGTGCCCTTGCTGCCCCAATCTGTCTGCTGGTTAATAAGAAATTCCCGAGCCTTGAGAATTATTGGCTGATCTTCTTCCCTGTCACGGGCCAGAAGTGCCATGATGGCTGATGACGTGTTGTAGGTCGCTAGCCCCTTGACGTAAATTCCGCCATCATCCTTCTGTTGCGCGACGAGCCAGTTAAAACCTTTTTCGACATGCTTTGGGTGAGGTTTGGTATAGTCCAGTCCGGGATCCCGCATCATGGCGGCAAGAACGAGGGCAGTGAGTGCGGGGGTTTCCTTTTCTCCCCAGAGGCCATCCTTTTCCTGCTGGCTTTCGAGAAAAGCATTCCCCTTTCGGATAGCTCGCTCCATTTCGAGACGGAGGGATAGATACTCGCTCTGCTGCTGTCCGGCAGCCGGCAGAGCCGCGAGAAGGATGGAAAGGATGAAGATTACGGAGAAGAGAGGATTCATGGTATCGGAAAGAACAGTGAATGGGTTACTTTGCTTTTTCAGCAGAACTCTTGCTTTTGACGAAGGGTTTTATGGTGACGGTGACGGGTGTTCCAACTTCGGGTATTCGAGCGGTTGTGGGGATCCAGACATCATCTAGAGCGGCATCCCGGCCGGGCCAGTTAAACAGGGACGAGTTGGTAGTGAAGAGAGCAACGATGTCGCCAGAGGCCTCAGCTTGAAAAGACTTTTCATGAAAGTATGAGCCGCCGTAGACCCACGGCTTGGGCGCCAGCGGTTTTCGGGTAACTGTATTTGTGATCCACTCGTTCAGAGTCGCTCGCCCGGCGTCACCAGATTTCCCTTTCCATTGGAGCTGAATTTCAGCTCTTGCCGCATTGCGCGTTTTCTCTGGAACATCCGGAAACTTTCCAGTTGGTCGGAAGTCTTCGCCGAGGATCGGGAAGAGTTCCTTGGATTCTTCGTAACCTAGAATCTTGAGGGCGATATTCACATGGAACGGACGAGCTTTGGTGATGAGGACGGCTTCATGAATTTTTCCGTTCTGGTGGACAATGGCATACTCAAGAGCCCCCTCTTTCATGTTGACCTCTGCAGGGAAACTAATCTCCCGGGACCTCTGATCAAAACCAACGATGCCCACCTTGAATTTGCCGTCCCCGAGATCCTGCACAGGCGGGGCCTCGATCGAATCGGGCCCGTCTTCAGCAAGAGCAAAGGCTCCGGTGAGGCCAAGGATTATAACCAGAAGCTGTTTGAGCATGATGGGATTATGAAGGCACCGGGTGATCCTGTCAAAGGGGCACGGGGGTGTCTCTCTGTAAATCTTTAAAGGGCTAATAATTGATCACTACCTGCCTAATTGGTGAGCAGCGTTCTGGTTTGGGGAACGTTCTTGGGCCTTGTTTGCCGCCCTAAGGTCACTCGCGTCTAGTTCTGCCTGTTTGAGCCTTGATTAAGTGACTCGGCGAACCGGAACCAGTGGAGGCGGGTGATCTGGCGCCGGAAATCCAGCTTGGGATCACCCGGGTGACTACTGTTTTCTGGTGCCACAATTCCATTCATGCTCGCGAGTTCCTGTCGAAGCAATTGGTAGGCGTTCGACAGGATCAGGAGCAGGTGGTGCTCCACGGCGTCATTTGCGGGTGCAAGTCCCTGAGATTTAGATTCTCCTTTTGAGGAGCTGGAAAAATAGATCGTGGCGGGCAACTCAACGGTGGTCCTGCGTGCATTCCAGCTCACCCGCGCTTCGATCAGAAGGGTGTAGTCCGAGTCTTTGCGGAGGAAATCGGCAGCTTCTTGCACGGCCGCCTTTTGGTTTGGCGAAGCGGTTTTACGAGTCGCCATCTGAAGAAGGACTGGGATGTCGCCGGCAGGGTCGATGTTCCAGTGTGTTAAGGTTGGGCGTATACGCATGATGGCGTCCTCGGCGGTCTTACGTTCCTGGGGAGAGGGGCGGCAGGAGTCGAGCACCCGTTCCCAAGCGAGGAGAGAACGATCCCAGTGGCCTTGAGTCTCTAATTCGGTGGCAAGACTCACCATGTAGCCAGCCCCCTTGGAGGCATACTCGGAATATTCCGCGAGTCCAGGAGCGCTTTCGATGTCTCCAAGGTCGAGGTCGCTTTTTGGGGGAGGAGTGGGTGGTTCAGGGATCGGCATTTCGGCCTCCGGTGCCGGTCCAGATGCCACCTGAGGCTTTACCGGGTCTGTCATGAACTCGGGAAGTGGTTTAACCGTCCCAGCAGGGGACAGAAAATCCATGTTCCTTGTGCGAAGCCACCAGCACAGGGCAGCCGAGACAACGACTGATCCAATGACTACGGGAACAGGGATCCGCATGATTCCGGAGAATCTCTGTTCCGAGACTGAAATTCAAGCCTCGTGGAGGCAAAGGCTGAAACAGGGCCCGAACGGTAGTCAGTGCGGTGACTGAGGAGTGCTATCGCCTCTCTGCACTCTTCACCTGAAGAGCTCGTTTGCCGACCCGGTCACGCAGATAGTGGAGTTTGGCCCGGCGTACCTTACCCCGAGTGGTCACTTCCACTTTCGAGATCCGGGGGGAATGTAGCTGGAATACTCGCTCCACGCCCTCGCCGTAGGAAATCTTTCTAACCGTGAAGGCAGAATTGACCGAACTTCCGCGTCTGGCGATGACTACACCTGCAAAAATCTGGACCCTCTCCTTGCCTCCTTCGCGAACGAGGGTGTGGACCTTGACAGTGTCTCCAACGTTGAAATCAGANACCTCCTCCTTGAGTTGCTCCTGCTCGATTTTCCTGATGACGTCCATGGATTGTATTGGGAAGGGAGGATTGATTGGAGAGAACCNGCTTTTACAGAGTTCTCTGGGGGCGGGAGGGCTACACGATGCCCCTGTNAGATGCAATCGTTTTTTATATCTCTGATCCTAGTTTTACTGGGGATAGAGGATTCTGCCACAATTCTCGCAATTCACCAGTTCCTTCCCTGCTTGCACTCTGACCATGGTTGCAGGGGTCGACTTGACGTGACAGCCGAGACATTGCCTTTCGCGCGTTATCGGCACCACGACGGGCGCTCCCAACTTTTGGAGGAGGCGGTCGTAGATAGAAATGATGTCTTCCTCGATGCCCACAAGGAGCTGTTTTCGCTCCCCTTCGAGAGATTCTGCCTCCCGGGAGAATTGATCGGCTCTTTTTTGGAGCGTCTCTATTTCCTCGTCGACCCCTCCTTTTGTCCTCGCATACGCTGTTTCGGCCTCAACCAATGAACTTTTCAGCTCATCGCTCTTTTCCATGAGTTCCAGTTCACGGGTCTCTAGGCCATCGATGTCTTCGGAGTAATGGGTAACTTTGACTCCGAGCGCTTGATATTCCTCGTTTTTCTTGGTCTCAAANTGCTGCGTTTTAAGCCGAGAGATGGATTCTTTGCGGGTTCCGATATCAAGTTCNACACCCTTGATGGCAACCTCATTCTCCTGCAGCGAGGACTTTGCGTCGTCTACGGCAGCTTGGTCATCTGCCAGCCGTTTCCCGGCCAGTTCCTGCTCTACCGGTATGCGTTTCAGTTCCTTGCGGAGTTCTTGGAGGCGGAGGTCCCGTTCCTGCAGACTCAGTAGTGCGGTGATGTCCGGCGGCATTGTCCTTTCCTAGCCTACCAGCTCAGGGGGTCAAGGTCCTGTCTTCAATGCCCTGCTTGAGAGGGTGCCCTCGGTCAAAAGTTCGCCCGGAATGTGTTGAAAAGGCCCTTGTTAGGGGCAATCCTAATCACGGCGCCCGATAGTTACCTTTCTGATGAGTCTCCGCATCCAATGCCCCACCTGTCAGCGGCAATTCACGGTCGATGAGGAGCTGAAAGGGAGGACCGTCGAATGTGGGTCATGCGAAAAGCAGTTTATCGTCGATAAAAAATCGATTTTCAGAGAGCGTGATCGCTATTTTCCAGGGGATATCAAAAAGCCGGGGCTCAAGCACTACGGAGTTGCTCCCAGTCAGTCCGAATCTACGCCCCGGGTTGATTTTGCCACCGCCATGTATAGTGAAGCGGCGAGTGCTGCGGATGTGATTCCGCCGGCTCCTGGGCGGACTGTCGCCGGAGTAGCAGGGATGGTCATTCTGTTGGCGTATCTCGTTGCTTTAGTCTTTGGTTGGATGGGGCAGGGGTTCTTCGGTGAGATGGAAACTGCCAAGCGAATACTCTTGGGTGGATTTGTTGTCGTGGTTGGGCTTCTGCTGCTATTTAAGGGTAGTCTTCGTCGTCAGAAGCAAGCGCTGTTCAGCGGGGTAGGAGTTGCTGCAGCCGTATTAGCGCTCAGTATCTTCATGCCATCCGGGGATCCCCTGACCCGGGGTCCCGCTTCCTTAGAGCAAGCTCCTGCGGAAAGGACGTTTTCGGAGTCCGAGCCGATGAGGATGTCTGAGGAGAAAGCTCGTTCTAAGATGGCGTATGATCCAATCCAGAGAGCGATTGACACGTTCGGACAGGAGGCGGTTTGGGCACTTTGGGCTCCCAAGATGGGTCAGCATTTCCGGTATCAGATTCAGAGATATCTTCAGCGTAAGACCGGCTCTGCTGCTCGGCCGGCATTTTACCCCAGGGAGCAGGGGGGACTCATGGTTATTGAAGGGGTGACCATCAAAATGCCGGAGTTAGTTAGTCTCGTGGAGCGTTTTGCGAACGTGGAAGACGTCTATGAGGACCTCCGGGTCCTCAGGATTGAAGTAAAAGGGGAAAACCTACTGGAGCCGAGCTCGGAGCTCGAAGCCCGATTAAACGACACGACTAGTGAGTCCTTCATTGTGCTGAACCGGAAGGAGCTTGAGCATATTGATGTCGACAGGGTAAAGGATGCTGCTCAACGGCTTTCCATGGTCGAGCCGACACGGTTTCGTAATGAAATTTCCGATCGGCTGGTNGAGTTGCTTGATGAGGAAGCTGATGCAGATTTCAGATCGACGATCTGTAAGGCTATCATGGTGTGGTCCTCTCCCGGGGACAGTGCGGAGCGGGCGGTGGTCCGCCTTGTGTCAGATCTCATTTCCAGTCAGCAAAGCGTTCCCAAGAGCACGATTCAATTTCTCGTCGAGCGGCGTTCTGCGGGATTGATACCTCTCTTGAAAAAACTTTGGGAGAACGCTCCTCTGAGCTGGGAAGGCGAGGTTATCGCCATGGGTAGTGAGATGGAGGCAGTCATTGCTCCGTCAATTCATTCTAATGCTGATTTAGCNGCTCAGAGATCCGCTTTACTCATTCTCCGGCGAGTGGGGACGGAGCTAAGTNTTCCCGAGCTTCNAAGGGCACTCAAAAGTTCGGAGGAAGGATCGGACGTGATTCTGCTGATTGAACGGGCCATAGAGGGCATCGAGACCAAGATGAANAACAGCGGAGAAGCGCCAGAGCCGGAGGTCAAGCCTCTCGTCCAACCGGAGGTGGCCCCCGCTCCTGAGGTAGAGCCCCTTGAAATCATCGAGGAAGAGTAGCCGGACGAGCTGGAGGCCGGTTCGGCGGTCAATCGGGCAAGTGGAAACCCTTCTAAGGAATTAGTGTAACAATTTAATGGTCTTCTATTTACATAAATTAAAAGCAGGGTGTTTCGAGGGCCTCAGGATGTCATGAGGGATTCTTTCATGGTCTATTTTGCAGGGTGACAGACGATTGAGGAACACGACGTTCTTGTCGGAGGGGCCCTAATCGTGCTCCTATCCGCCCATGAAACGCCGCTCCTTTCTGCGCAATGCGACCGCCACCGCTCTTTTTACCGGATCCACGCGGAGCCTCCTCGCCCTTGAACAGAATGATAAGTTTCGCAGGCAGATAGGAATTCAACTCTACACCCTGCGCAATCAGATCAGGAAGGACCCCCTCACTACGATCAAGGCCGTAAAGGAGGCCGGTTACGCCCAGGGAGAAATGTATGGGTTTCCGAATTGTGATCCCATGATCAAGGCGGCCAAGGCGGTGGGGCTCCAGTTGCACTCGTCGCACTTTGACTGGGAGTCAGTAGTGAATCCATCTGACAAGGAGTTCACCGACTTCCGCAAGATTCTCGACAAGGCCACCAAGGTAGGTCTTAGCCATCTCGTGATTCCTTACCTGCACGGTAAGGATCGAGGAACCCTCGATGATTACAAGCGAACTGCTGAGAACTGTAACAAGGCTGCATCGCTAGCAAAGAAGGAAGGGGTCCAGCTGGCCTATCACAACCATGCCTTTGAGTTTGAGCCTAAGAAGAACGGCGTCTCCGGATTTGACATTTTCGTCAAGGAATTCAGTTCTGAAATGCAGTTTGAGCTTGATGTGTTCTGGGTGAAAGTGGGCAATATCGAACCAGTCAAACTCATTAAGAAGCTCAGGGGACGAATCTCTCAGCTTCATCTCAAAGATTTAAAAAAAGGAACTAAGACTCCCAATTTTGAAGGGCTCCCCAAAGAGGCGTTCAAGGAGTTGGGCAAAGGGATGATCGATATGGAGCCCATCATTGTCGCAGCCCACGAAGCGGGAGTCTCACACTGTCACGTCGAGCAGGACCATAGTCCCGCGCCCCTCGAGAGTATCGTGGAGAGTATGACCTACCTGAGGAGCTTATAAGCTCCCAGCAGTAGACAATCACAACGTGCCGGTAATTTGAGCAGGAAGCAAACCTGATCGGAAAACCGCCGCAGCATGTAATGCCGTTGAAGGTCAGGCACGGTGATTTTTAAAGAGTCTATCCTGCGAAGGCGCTTTTATTAGAGTCTAAATTGAGGGGACGAGTATCGGGTCTCTCTGTCNGCGAGGAGATCGGCGCGGNAAGAATTCGAAAGCCCCATTCATCCGGGCATTGGGCAGCGAGGTCTTAACGAGCGTTGGTGAATGCAGTCCAGAGTAGCACTAGAATACCGCCCCCCCCTAATTCCTCTCGGCGAGCTCACTATGATTGTATTATGACGCAGGTTTTGTAGTCTTTGGCCGCATGCCGCCGTGGCGGAATTGGTAGACGCTGCGGACTTAAAATCCGCTTCCGGTAACGGAGTGAGGGTTCGAGTCCCTCCGGCGGCAGGGCATCGTTATTCAGGTAGCCAGGATCTGTCCTGTGATATACGCCGCTGAAGTAGTGAGGAGCTCTCTCTTCCGAATTGAAAAAGNGAAGTTCCCGTGAGAGGTAGAGGNCGCATGANTCCGGAAGAGNTATCTTCACNAGATATGGANGAACTTCCTGTCGGAACGCAGAAAGGCTCTGGCGCGCATGGGGAACACTGTCCTTTCAAGCCCAGCGGTGGTGTGATCGATCACACCCGTCGCTGGGATGCGCTTGCTGATAGTGATTCCCTCTGCAACAGCGCTCATCCTGAGCGAGATATCGAGGAAGGGGCAAGGGAAGCGTGGAGAGAGTCAGTGCGTTGTATTGGACGCTTACATTGGCAATCTCTCCAGGTCGTAGACGCCCGGGGGCTAACGGANCCTGACTCGATCTTCCAAGCCTGCGTGAAACACCTCGAGTGCGCGACGAACGGAGGTAGAATTGTTCCAACTCAGACTGTCTTTGGTCGGTGGGAGGACCCCGGCAGGGAAATCCGGATTTGGAATCACCAGCTCATTCGCTACGCAGGCTACCTTCAGCCTGACGGTGTGGTTCTCGGGGATCCCATGAATGTCGAGTTCACGGAGCTCGTTCGTGGACTTGGGTGGAGGCCTCCTTCCGCTCCTGGTCCATTCGACCTGCTACCTCTCGTCATTCAATGCGGCGATCAGTTGCAAGTACGGGAGTTGCCCTCCGGCGTAGTTCTTGAGGTAAGATTGAAGCATCCTGATCATGCGTGGTTCGAGTTGCTCGGGCTGAAATGGTATGCTCTCCCGACCTTGTCTGATATGCTGCTTGCCACGGGGAGAGAACTCTACCCCTGTGCTCCATTCAATGGATGGTACATGGGAACAGAGATAGGGGCGCGGAACCTTGGAGATGAAGATCGCTACAATTTGTTGCCCGTAATTGCCGAGCGACTTGGAATTGACTGCAAACGTTCTCCGTTGTGGAAAGACAAGGCACTCTTGGTGCTCAATGAGGCGGTGCTTCACTCGTTTGAGCGAGAAGGTGTCAGGATCGTTGATCATCACAGCGCATCCCGCGAGTTCCTCAAGTTCTGCAATCGTGAGGAACAGGCCGGCCGGGAGGTTCAAGCAGAATGGTCATGGATCGTCCCACCCGTTGCGGGATCTGCGACCGGGGTATTTCATCAGACATACCGCCTGCAACCCAGATTGCCCAATTTTCTCCTGCAGCAGGAGCCGTGGAGAACGCAGCGGGGACAAGAGCTCCTCGGCCGTTTCAGTTAGTCCGCCAAAGTGGACGGNTCATTGATTCCCGTTCGGAGAGGGGGAGGGGTCTACTGGCTCTGCCCATGCTTTCTACGTCGAACGGGCGCTTTATCGAAGTGATCGTTCGTTGGTGGCTCAAACTCCATTCTTCCTCCACATGCTTATCACTGGAGTTGCTAATGCCTCCCTGAATCGGGAGACTCCTGCCAGTGCAAGCCCGGGCNGTGATTCCTGAAATCCTCGACTCGCTGCCTCCCGATGATCGGCGGGCGCGGCGAAGTCGGCGGGAATTGAGGTTCATCAATGCACTCATGGGGAATACTCGCTGGATTCTGTCCTGTCTCTCGGAAGCGGTGCCCGGCACAGAAGTTCATGAACTGGGAGCGGGAGACGGATGCCTTTTACGCAAGCTTGCAACAAGAGGATTTCGTGTTTGTGGTTATGACCTGCTTCCTCGTCCAGCCGATTCTTGTAAATCACTATGTTGGCAGCAGGGAGACTTTCTTCAGAGCGAAGCCCTTTTCAAAGGTATTGTGACCGGATCATTAATTCTTCACCATTTGGAAGCGGGGGATTTGCANCGTTTGGGNAAACGGCTCAAGGGCGCGGATCAACTTTTGTTTGTTGAGCCTCTTCGCAGCCATCTGGCTCTTCTACAAGGGTGTGTCCTGAAACCACTTCTCGGCCCGGTGACCCGTCATGATATGATAGTGAGCATCCGGGCTGGATTCAGGCTAGGGGAGTTACCGCTGATGCTGGGTCTCGACGATGAATGGAAAGTAGAGGAAACAATGACCTTACGCGGAGGCTACCGATTGCGAGCGATGCGCCTATGAGGAATATTACGATNGCAGGCGGCGGTCTCGCTGGACTCTCTCTNGGAGTTGCGCTTCGTCGTGCGGGCGTGCCCGTGGTTCTGCATGAGGCTGGTCGGTATCCTCGTCACCGTGTCTGCGGAGAGTTTATTAACGGCGTGGGGAAGGAGACGCTCTCAAATTTAGGGATCGCGCATTTATTTTCTGATACGATCCTCAGTGAGGAGACGCACTGGTTTATTGGAAGTCGCAAGGTGTTTGCAGGAAGACTGGAAAGGCCCGCAATTGGAGTCTCGAGAAAGTGGCTGGATTTGAAGCTGGCAGGAATGTTTGAGGATCTGGGCGGGTCTCTTCATATGGGATCTCGTCAAAAGGAGCTGAGGCAAGAGGGTGTTGTCTGGGCGGCGGGTCGAAGAGGAAAGCGGAAAAGCAAATGGTTGGGGCTGAAGGTCCATGTGGAAAATTTGCAGGATCTCCAAGGTCTCGAAATGCATATGGGCCGTAGCGGGTATGTTGGGCTTGCTCCCGTCGAAGGAGGAAGGGTGAATGTGTGCGGTCTTTTTCGGCTCCGGCAGTATGGGGGTAAGGGCCCCGAGATGTTGTGGAACTGTCTCGAGGGTAACGGATTAAAGGGTCTCTCAGAGCGGTTGCGTCAGTCGAGTCCAGACCCGAGTTCTTTCACGGCAGTCAGTGCCTTGGGGTTTGGGGNGCAGCCGGGCAACGATGGGTTGCTGGCTCTTGGTGATGCGGAAAGTATGATCCCTCCTTTTACTGGAAATGGAATGTCGATGGCCTTTGAAGCGGCTGAGACTGCATTGGATCCGCTCTGCAGATACGCGGAAGGCAAAGTGTCTTGGCAAAAGGTGGTGCAAGATGTTCGAGGGGGTCTCACCAAACGATTTAGGCGACGCCTCCTGATGGCGCGTATTCTCCATCCGTTCTTGCTGACTCATGCCGGGAGAGCTTTCCTGTCCGGAGCGACGCTTTCTGGCCTTCTGCCCTTCAAGGCCCTTTCCCGCACTCTGCGATAATAATTATATCCATGTTTCTCGAATCCATTACGACAGCTTTCCCCGCTTTCTCCTACAGTCAGAAGGATTGCTTGGAAATCACCTCGACTTCTCCAGCTGTCCAGCGTCTCCGGACACGCTCCCAGAGTTTGCTGGCAAAGGTTCTCTCAGGAGATTCCGGGATCGAAAAAAGACACTTTGCGACCGAGGACCCTACCAAGCTTTTTGACTGTGATGCCGGCGAGCTAAACGCGAATTTTGAAAGGGAGGCTCCGCTTCTTGCGGAAGAAGCTCTCGTTGAGGCAGTACGGGAGGCTTCCCTCGGGATGGAAGACATCGACGCTTTGATCGTATGCACATGCACAGGATATATCTGCCCGGGAATCTCAAGCCATGTTGCGGAGCGGTGTGGGATGCGTAACAATACCTACCTTAGTGATATCGTGGGGCTTGGTTGTGGAGCAGCGGTGCCTGCCTTGCGTGCTGCCCATGGATTTCTAAAAGCAAACCCTGGAAGTCGAGTGGCCACCGTTGCAGTCGAAATATGCTCAGCCGCGTTTTATCTTGACGATGACGCTGGGGTCTTGATCAGCCTTTGTCTTTTTGGAGATGGTGCTGCTGCAACTATCTGGTCTGACGCTCCCGGGGAGCATAAATACGAAGCAGGCGCTTTTAAGACACTGCATTGGCCCGAGGAGAGGGAAAAGATCCGGTTTGTGAATGCGGATGGCAAATTGAGAAATAAACTTCATCGCAGTGTGCCCGAGCTGGCGGGAAGGGCGGTTGGTGAACTCTACGGACTCAGGCAGGGAGAGCCGGACCGCATCCTCGCACATACTGGAGGCCGGGATGTTCTGGATCAGCTGGAGGGCCGGTTGGAGTGTGGCAATCTTTCTGAAAGTAGAGACATTCTCAGAAGCTACGGAAACTGTAGCAGCCCCTGTGTTCTGATGGCCCTTCATGAAAGGTTGAAGCAGGAAACCGCGGACCAACGGCTCTGGTTGACAAGTTTCGGAGCAGGGTTTTCTGCACATTCTTTTGAGATGTGGCGATCACGCTAGCAGGTTTACAGATGCTGGGGGGAAAGGGCCGGATAGCTTTACAGGGGTTCGTAATCCCGATAGCGGTAGGGTGATTGGCCGAAACGCTTGTTGCCGTCGCATCCAAAGATCGTGAGATTAGACCGATGAAATCATTGCTGACCCTTCTGCTCGTTCTGTGCACAGCCTGCCCAGAAGATTTGAACGCTGAGCACTTGAAGCCCGGAACTAATCGGGTGAAATTAGTGCATGGTGAGCAACGCGATATGCTCATTCGCCTGCCGACAGATTACGACCCCGAGAAGCAGTATCCGGTGGTATTCGGTTTTCACGGAGCTGGGGGACCGATGGAGGGATACCATCGTCAACTTGAACCCTTGGTGCGGGAGCATGGCTATATCAGTGTCAGCCCGCAGGGGCTTAGTAACGGACCCCGGAATCGGAGAGGCGCCACGGCATGGAATGGATTTGAGAATCACCGCTTGAGCCAGGCAGATGATATCGGCTTTGTGAGAAAGGTAATCGACTACCTGGGTCAACACGCCTCGATCGATCGCCGGAGGCTCTTTGCTACCGGAGGATCCAGTGGGGCTATTTTCTGCTTCCGCCTCGCCATGGAGACTGATCTTTTTGCTGCGATCGCTCCCATGCGTGGAGCAATGATCAAGCGTCCTCCGATCCCGAGCAAGCGTCCAAGAATTTCGATTTTGATGGTATGTGGGACTAAAGATGGACTCTTCTCCGGGGAATCCAAAGTTCCCGGCGAAGTGTTTTATCCAGCCCATGAAACAATGAGCTTGTGGTCGGAGAATCACGGTTCCAAGGCAAAGCCTGTGGTAATCAAGCAGACGGAGAAGATAACGCTGACCCGTTTCTCTCCCGAAAAATCCGGATACAAGTTATTGCTCTATGGCGTCAGGGGAGGCGGACATGGGCTCGGGAGAGAGAGCATGACCCAAGCGATAGATTACATGGCCCGGTTTTTCTCCAAGTGCACAAGACCGCCGTCACCACCTCAGTAAATGCTGGCTTTGCGGAGGTTTAGAATCTCGATGAACACTTCTCGCTCCGACACCTTGAAAACCTTACCACAAAAATCATGAAAGTTCTGGTCGCACTCATGATCGTCATCTGCTGCGAGCGATTAGTGGCTTCGGAGTTCAAGATTCCCGAAGTGGAGGACCTTCCGCGGATCGACCGTAGTTCGCCCCGACCACCGCGCGAGGTTCTGAGAAATTCGGCATATATCCTGAAATTCAAAAAGCATGCGCCGATCGGTGAGGGCTATGTCATTCTCACCGACCATTCTGAGGAGAGTTACCTGAGATCCTTGGAGAAACTTGCTCATCATCGTAAGGGCACACTTATGAGGGTAGAAAATCTTGCGGAGCTCTATCACCCGCGAAGCCTTCACCCCCTGCGCGACAAGTTGGTCGCGCTGAAGCCCAAATATGTGGCGCTTGCGCCTCGGCAGGAGACTTACAGGGAGAACATGCTGCTTGGGGCATGGGAGCTCCTCACTACTCTTGACGACGATCCCTATCTTGACGTCTTCCCGGGGATACTGGTAGCGCCGTCACCCGAAATCTTTGCAGCATTGATTGACCGTAGCATACGTTATCGTGCGATTACGGCAAACGAGCTCCAGCCTTTCGCTATCAGCCAAGTCGCCTCCAATGAGGAGACTCGATCCCTGCAGAAGGCAGGAATCCTGCGCAAAGTGTTTGCGAGCTATGGGATCGAGACCCCTTGTCTTGCAGTTTATACCCCCGAAGCCACGGAAGCTCCGGAACTCAATGGGGAGAAGAGCTGGAAGATTAGGCTCAGGCGGAAGGGTGATTTCGTGAAACACTTTGCACCGGAACTGTCCAAGGTTTTGCGGGAGGCGAGGCTCGTTATCATGCACGGACATGGAATTCCAGGAATGTCATGCTCGATTGACATCGAGGGGATTCCACCTGATTCGCGTAATGAAGTGATTCTCTCGGGGTCATGTTTCTCAGCGGCTCCCAAAGAATCGGATTTCCCCCGGATGACCTCTGCTCCTGGCGGTTATCAGTTGGCCCCGCGCCCGGCCTTTGCGACCCGTTACATTGAGCAGGGCGCCACATTGTTCTTTGGGCACATGCGCCTCAGTTCCGGCTTTCCTCATCTCTATCCCGTATTGGAAAAATGGCTGAGCGGAGCGACCGTGGGAGAGGCTTATCAACAATTGATCAACGGGATTATCGATCTGCGTGGATTTCAATCAGGGCGCTACGTTGTTAAACAGCCAGTCGGCCGGCGCAGAATGCCGCAGAATGCGCTCTTGTATGTCATCTTCGGTGACCCGGCCATTAGGCCCTTTGAGTCCTTGAGCGCAGCAGCGGTAAAATAAGATGCCGACCACCTCAGGGGCGGAAGTCCGAGGGCTTGGGAAGGGGGCTATCCGGATTGTTGCCTCCGGTGTTTTCCGAGGGAGCACCGATCGGAACTGGCCGGATGCGCTCGGAAGTAATGCGAACGACAACGTTAAAGCCGGCCCCTTCCTGACCGGTTCCGAGGATTACGCTGTGCCCTTCCTCCGTATACCACAGATGTGAACCCAGAATGGCTCCGTCCTGAAGTTCGTCAGCACTGGGGAATTCCGCAGCTTGGACAGGTCGACCATGAAGTTTATTCAAAAGATCAATTAGTTCGGACCAGTTCCCCTGCAGGGATGTGACATACTGGCCTTTATTAACAGGCTGTGTTTGAAGAGTGACCTCGCGAAGCCCTCCGCCTTTATGCCAGTCGAAAAACAGAAAACAGTGAAGTCCCCCTATGGTGGCCTTGGTCTTGTAGATCCCATTCAGACCAGTCCGGCCAAGGAAAATTCCGTCACCAGCAGATGTGACCAGAGCACTGGCCTTCAGTTTTTTTTCAACGGTATTGCGATCGTCTCCGAACTCCAGTTGATCGAATGCCGCTCCCTTGGGGGGAGGCGCGTCTGTCGCGAGGTCCTTGGGAGCGACATTGCTTCTTACCCAAGCTTGATCCTCATTGTGCAGCTTCCTGATGCTCAGGGTGATGATTCTCCCATCGCGCCGCTTCAATGTGACGCGGGCGCCGTCGCTCGAAAGATACTCGGCCTGAAAGCTGCGATCTCCGTCAAGATTGCGCCACATCCTCATGGCTGCAGATGCCATCATGCTTGAGGTGAGAAGAACGCTGATGATAATCAGAGGGCGCATTAGTGATTCAGTGATTTCCTTTGAGGACTCGCGAGGGAAGAGCTGGGGGCAGGGAATTTAAGCTTTGAGTGACTGGTGTGAAGAGAAGCTCTTACAATAAAAGACCCGGCTAAGGCCGGGTCTTCACGATTGGACTTTTGGACCGGAATGCGACTACCTGTTCTGGCGTCGGCTGTGTCCAAAGTATGATTCGTAACCAAGCTCTGGAGGAAACTCAGTAAGCCCGTCACTGGGGTTCATCTCTACCCGCCAGTCCGTTCCACACTTCTGATACGGTGGCTTGAATGTTCCCTTGTGGGTAGGGCTGTGGAAAGTAATCAACTCGTAGAATCCATAGCCCATTCTCTGGAGGGCTCTCTGGCTGCCATCGACAATTCCGTAAGAGCCACCAACCTTGCGACCGCCCGCACTGCCACGACGGAAAAACTGCTCTGGAATCTCGGTGATCCCGTAGAAAATATTCGCAAGGGCGCGGCCCAACTTGCGGGAGGAGTTATACTGGGCTCCTGGAGGTGCCTGGATGTCGGCGTAGGCACTGCCAGACAAGGCGAGGACGGAAACGATCAGGATCAGCTTTCTCATTACGGGGAGGAGTGTGCCCAAGAAAGACCGTGGGTGGCAAGCGGTTATTAGCCTATTCTGCCCACGTTGGATTGCCGGCATTGTAGACGGCGGGAGAGTGGCTGGCGGGTGGGCCCTTTAAATTGTAACAATCTAATAGTGAGCATTTTACAATTTCATTGAGGGTCCTCAAGAGACCCGGTGCGAGGTTCCCATGGAAGCTTGGCGCGGTCAGCATTTTTTGGGTAGAGGAGGCGGAGGAAGGCCTTCAGGTCTGGTTTCAAAGGGCGCAGCACATTCCGAAGCTCGCTTGCTTTTTCGAGGTGTCCCTCCTCTAGCAGGGAGCTTGCTTTGGTTTCCAGCGTCGTTCGGTAGTCTTCCTGCAGGGCTTTGATCTTCCTGTCGTATTTTTCCTCAAGTGCTTCAAGCGCGGCGACTGCTTGCTTATGAGTGGTGCGCAAAGCTGCGCGATCTACGTTGATTGAGGGTAGGAGCTCGTCATTAGAAACAGCTTTTCTGAGGGAGTCCTCAAGCACTTCTAGTTTTTCGAGTTCTCCGCGTAGGTCTGCCTGATTTTGTCCCGGCTGTCTAATCCCGCTCCTGAACGCTGACCTTGCTTCCCGAATATGTGTGGTCAGTTCGCGCTCATACTGCACGACGAGTTTCCTCTTGCTCCAGGCGAAGGAACTTAAATCCGATCCAACAACTTGCTCAGTTTTTCTGGTGATGGCCGCGAGCCAGATTTTAAAATTAAAGGTTCGAGTATTTTTCGGGCGAGCGTTGCTGGCAGGGGTGGTCCATTCGAGAAGGATGCCCGGCGCCTTCCGGCGACTACCCTCGACCATGGTCCATCTCCCGTCTCCGGGTTCGCCTCCTCCCTGTAAAAGTATACGGTCAAAGAGTGGGTGAGGATTGCCTCCCTGAACAAGTCCCGCGCCGTGCCACGCTTCACCGCTGATCCATCCCCAAGGTTGCTCAGGACCACTCCGGAATCCTCCAATCCAGAGGCCTTCACCTGTTCCGAGATAATCCCAGAAATTTGAACAGATCCACTCGTGCTCCAGCCTATTGGAGGGAACGGCGAGGGAAGCCCCGTGAGAGGCGGCAAAGTCGAGAGCCTCTCCCCAACTGACCGCCGGGGTTCGGATCGCATAGAAGTGCGAGCCTTCAAATGTGCGAGTGCCGATTGGAAGGCCCTCACCGCGTAAAAGGCTCGGCCGCCCCCCGGACAAGGCGAGAGTCTTGGTTCTTCGAAGTTGGTTTTTCTCGGTGCCGGGATTATCGGCATCGTCTCTCCACTCAAGGAGGACGTCGCACTTTCTTTCAGAATTTGCAGGCATGAGGATCCCCTGTTCGTTCAGCGCGAGGTGCCAGTCTTCCTCTTTTCCTACCGAGCGCCCGGCCGGCAAAGCGCTACCATCGAGCCAATACCATTCGTCGTTCGCCCCTTTGCCGGCTCCAAGCCATGCAGGGTAGCGCAAGTCGAACCGGTCCTTAGCCCATTCCCGGTCTTTCCTTTCCTTGAGGATGGCGAGATGGGCTCCGTGGGCCTCAGCAAAGGCCCGGGCCTCCTTCCAGGTCATGGTCCGCTCCCACAGAGCGTAGGAGCTATCGTTGCGTCGGACAGCTTCCGGGGGCAATTCGCTCCGGTCTCCCGAGGCGAGAGCAACTTTCAATCTGGTCAGAGAGTCCTTCAGACGTTCGCGAGGTGCTGCCTTTGGACGTGCTGCCAGTCTACGACCACGAGCAGATGGACGGGGTGGTGGGTTTTTAGCAAAGGGATCGGGGCGTTCAGCGAGTTCCCGGGTTTGATCTGACCTTTGAGTTCGAGGAGAGGCTGCGTCCTTTTCTGCGAATCGTGAAGCCAGAGTGGCGACAAGGGCGAGAAGAATGAGTGCGAGAGCGGTTTTAGTAACCATCCCCCACGGAATCAACGGGTTGCTTCTCTCCCGGTGTTGAGCCGGGGTTGCGGCGCTCTCGTGAGATTTTCGGATAGGGGTAATTGGTGCCTCGGGGGCCGTGATAGCCGGGCGAGTTTGTGCCGTCTGCCTGAGGTCGTTGGCGAGTTTCTCCGCCGACGCGATGCGATCANCAGNAGCGGCAGAGGTAGCTCTCTTTATGATGGTGTCCAGAACGAGAGGTGTCTTTGAAATGCTTGAGGCTGGAGGTGGGCTTTCTCCTTCCGGAGTTGACCCGGTAATTAGCCGGTAAAGTATCCGTGCAAGGGAGTAGACATCGCTACTGGGGGTGCAGGGGTCTCCGGCAAGAACTTCGGGTGCAATATAGCNTGTNGCTTTGTCATCAAAGTCTCTCAGAGGGCCTTTGAGGGGTTCGATGGTGATCGTAAGGTTGAGATTCTGATTTATTGTGATGCCTTCAGGAGATAGTCCGCCGTAAGCGAGGCCTTCCTCGTGTGCACGGGCTGCTTTTTCACACAGCGAACCGATAAGAGAAGCCGCTTGCTCATAGTCGACGGGACCATGTCTCATCGCCCGNGCGAGTGTGGAGTCCTTGCTCGCTGCTGGATCTGGATGAGGAGAGTCGGATCGCATAATGATTAAGGCTCTATGGATGGAGCAGGATTTTGCGCGTCNTCGTCGGCAGGCACCTCTTCGGAGGCCGCTATCTCCTCGTCAGCAGATGCCTCTTCATCCGGGGAAAGCATTTTCTGAACCTCTTCCTGGAGNGGCGTAATTTCGCGGAGAGGGATCAAGGGATCTTTGACGATGAAGACTTCTCCNGAGTAACGGTGCTCATAGATGCGGAGCAGTCCCGTTCTTGTTTTCTGTGAGTCGGTTTCGATGAGGATTTTTTTTCGCTCGAGCATGATGGCGAGGATATAGCGGGTATTTTCGGTGTGAGCCTCATCCTGCTCGATCATCATTTTCAGGAGAGACTCGGGGTCATCCTTATCAACGATTGTGACCTCGGCTTCGACTTCAGGAGTTCGATAGACGGTGCGCCAGAACGAGAAAGGGAGGGGAGCCTCCTTCTCACGGGATTCCCACGCCTCCTGCGAAAAATCGGATCTCAAATAACCATCAAGTTCCGGGTCTGGAAAAATGGCGGTAAAAAAAACCTCTCCGTCGGCGAAGGGTTTCTCTGAAATTGAACATTGGTGCGCACGGGATTTAATGTGCCAGGAATCAGCTTTAGACATGGTGAGATAGAGAGATGGACCCGGGTGTCAGAACGTGGGAGAATACGTTAATTGAAGGGGAAGTGTGGTAAGGTTCAAAGGGAAAGTCGATTAGAGTTCAGTCCCCGGTTCCAAGGGGGATACGACTCAGGATGGCTTGGTAGATGGGTCGCCCCTGCAACCTTCGCCATAGAAGCACCACGGCGATGATTGTGAAAATCAGGTTGGTTCCCCACGCTGCCAGCAACGGCGTGATCTGCCCAGCGTCCCCGAGCGTGAGGAACGCTTCAGAGCAAAGGAGCATCGCCCCGATGAGGAATGCTGCAATTGCTACTCCGCCAGCGGTGCCTCTCCGGGTGAAGGCGATACCGAGCGGAGCAGAGAGCAGAACAACTACGAGACAGATCCATGGCTGAGCCCAGCGATAGTGCCACTGTGTCAGGTAAGCTCGCCGGGGTGCCCAGACGTCTCCCTCGTGCTGGAGCAGCCAGCTTTTAAGTTCAGGAATTCCCAGATAATTCTTTTCCAAACCTGGGGCAACAATCTGCCATGGGGTTTCCGGATAGTCGTTAACGAAATAAGGGCTCGGAAGGTCGGTTTCAAACTTTTCGGCGAGGGACCCATCATCGAGCTGAGACCTCAAATTTAGACGGATAGCATCCTTGAATGCCCAAGTCCCGCTACTGGCTGACCATGTTGCTGATTTAGCGTAGAGGACAGAAGAGGGGCCGTTCTCGTCCTTGCTCCGGACCACCACGTCGAGGATTGGGTCGTCAGGAGTATAATTATACGGGAAACTTCCAACCAGCCATGAGCGGTCCACGGTTCTTTCTGCATCGCGGTGGACGTAAAGAACGTTGCGCGCCTGGCTTTTGGAACCTGACTTGGCAAATTCAATCAGGGCCTCCTGATAGCCCTCTCCCCATGGGGCCCAGTGATAGTTCAAGAGAAGACAAGCCAGGCTGAAAAATAGTCCTACGACTCCGAGGGGCATGATGACGCGAGTCAAGCTCCGTCCGGTCTGAAGCATGGCGATGATCTCCTGGTTGCTCGAAAGTTTGCCGAGTGCGTAGAGCAATCCGAGGAGGAGGCCAAACGGAATAAGAAGGACGAAGGTGGGTGGGAGAATGACGAGGTAATATTGCAGGAGGAACGAACCGACATTCGTACTTTTCTGAAAGTTGTCGATGTTGTCGTTGAGATCAATGAGAACGTAGATGATCAAGAGGGCGAGGGAGCAAATGCACACAGATCCCAGCATTTGGCGGGCTAGATATCGATCAAGCGAGCCGGCCATGCTGTAGCAGAGTGCTGCAATTGCAGGTAGGAAGCACAACAGGCCAAGGAGGAGAGGGCGAAGCTCAAGAGTGATCTGGTCGCTATCGGGGAAGCCGAGAAGGTGAATATCCACCGCCGCAGCCTCCCGCGAAACCAGTCCGAAGGCCGCGAGGGCTCCGAGTAGCGTCAGAACGAGGCAGGGAGCAAACTTGGAAAGCGGAGAAGGGATCTCGATTGGTGATTGGTTGTTGGGAACAGTGCAGATAAAACCACCCCGTCGTCGAGAAGAGAGATGGAATGGAAACAAAAATGCCGGAAGGTCCAGGAACGCGGTAAGGCTGCAAGCATTTCCCGATGATACTTCCGTCTGACATGGATAGTGGCCAATCACTGGCGGCTGAAATGAGAAGCGCTTTCTCGGAGAATGGGCTTCTGGCAGAATCTCCGGATTTTGAATATCGTCCGGAGCAGCAGGAGATGGCCGAGGCTGTTGGTCGGACCCTTGAAACAGAGAGTTCCTTGGTAGTTGAAGCGGGAACCGGAGTCGGTAAGTCGCTGGCCTACCTGCTTCCCGCCGTGAATTATGGCCTTGAATCGGGTAGAAAAGCGATTTTTTCGACCCACACAATTAACTTACAGGAGCAGCTTCTCAGAAAAGATCTGCCTTTGGTTCGCAAGTTGGCGGGTAGACCTTTCCGGGCTGCCCTGCTGAAGGGGAGGGGAAATTATGTTTGTCCNGCTCGCCTTAAACAGGCCCGCATGAATTCTGGAGACCTGTTTTCCAGCAGTGAGTCCGACGAATTGGAGGCAATCTGGAAATGGTTTGAAACGACTCAGGATGGAACCTTGAGCGATCTGGACTTTCAACCAACCCCGAAAGTCTGGCAGATGGTATGCAGCGAGGCTGAAATTTGCTCCTCGCGATCCTGTGGGGCGAGGGGCGATTGCTTTTTTCAAGAAGCAAGGAAGGAAGCTGCTGATGCTGAGGTAGTTGTGATTAACCATACTCTCTTTTTTGCGCTGCTAGACGTCGATAATCTCCTTGAGCATGATGGATATCTTTTCGCGGATGATTTTGTTGTCTTCGACGAGGCCCATACTCTGGAGGCTGTTGCCTCCAACCAGCTGGGACTGAGGCTGACTCAGGCTGGATTGCGCTTTGACCTGCAGCGATTACATAACCCGCGGTCAAGGAAGGGGCTGTTGAGAAGTTTGGGTGCAGGAAAAGCCATGGCGGCAGTTGAGCGTGCCCTGGCAGAGTCTGAGGAATTTTTCGATTTGCTTGGGGAGGTCAGTGAATTTGGCGATCACGGCAGGGAGTTCCGGGTTCGGGAGCCNGAGGTTGTGCCAAATTCTCTCGCTGCGCCCTTACGTGAGCTTTGCGCTGATCTGGGTTCCCTTGCTGACACTATCGACAACGAGACAACACGGGCTGAAGTTCAGGAAGGGGCTCGACGCATCCGGGATGCTCACACCGCTGTGAGAATGTTCCTTGATCAGGAAGATGAGGGTTGCGTCTACTGGGTGGAGGCTGGAGGCGCGGAACGGACCTCCTATGCAATGCGAGCTGCACCGATAGATGTAGCTGAACGCCTCGGACCGCTTCTTTTTGCAGAGGGCAAGACCGCAGTTCTAACAAGCGCGACTCTTGGCACCGGTGATCCCGGATTAAACTATTTTCGACAGCGCGTCGGGGGAGACCAAGTTGAGGCCCTGCAGATCGGGAGCCCGTTCAACTACCGGGAACAGATGAATATTCATGTAGTCAAGTCCATGCCAGACCCAGCTTCGTCAGATTATGGAGAGGCTTTGGCAAAGTGGATCGAGCATTTCCTCTATCGTAGTGACGGAAGGGCATTCGTGTTGTTTACCAGCTATCGCAGTCTTCAGCTGGTCGCCAAGGAGATCAAGGATGTGTGCAGGGAGCAGGGTTGGCAGCTTCTGATTCAGGGGAAAAAGTACCCCCGCCATCGTCTTCTTCAGGAGTTTCGGGATGATGAGCGGAGCGTGCTGCTAGGAACCGACAGCTTTTGGACGGGAGTAGATGTTCCAGGTGATGCCCTTTCCAATGTCATCGTGACTCGACTGCCGTTCGCTGTGCCTGACCATCCGTTGACGGCTGCACGACTCGAGCGCATCGAAGAGAGGGGGGAGAACCCGTTCATGAATTACAGTGTTCCCGAAGCGGTGATTAAACTGCGCCAGGGGGTCGGTCGTTTGATTCGGTCGACTCGTGACCGGGGAATGGTTGTGATTCTGGACAACCGGGTTGTAACTCGGAGATACGGCAGAGCCTTCCTTAATGCCTTGCCTGACGCTCCGATCGAAATTGTGGATCAATTACTCGAGGAAGATTGATCGTGCTGGCGCGCGCAGGATACATTTGCCGGCCCCTTGGCCGGACTTTGATTGAATCAGGACGATTTTGAGCAGGAGATCACCTCTCGAAGAAGCTTCGCGGGCCATTGCCCGGGTGCAGTGGCCTCCTCTCCGAGATACCCGTAGTTTAAAACCGATCCGAGATGAGCGGCAAAAAGCCGAGAGGCTGGTCCAAGGGGACCCATTCCCATAATGGATAACGGTAAAGGGGCGCCCTCAAGCGCTTCTGCGATTCGCTGAATCTCCTCAGGCTTTTCCAGTGCGAACGCGCACTTGGCCACATCTGCGCCGGTGCCCGCCATCTCATCCACGATCTCCCCCAATCTCTCGCGGGACGGGCATTCTGTAAAGTCATGCCAGCTGGCGATCCGGACCATTCCCATTTCCGCGGCGCTCTCCCAGACGTCTTCCAACTCCTCCAAGGAACGTAATTCAAGGTCCAGAAGGCCTCCGACGGGAAGGAATTCGGAGACTATTCCGGCTCTCTGACGGATCGAGAGCTGGTTCATTCCTCCCTCATCCGGGTGACGAGCCGTCAAAAGAACGGGTAGAGAATCCTGTTGGCTCCGGGCGAAACGATGGACGTTGGCGCCATTTCCGAGCGCATCAAGTCGCAGTTCGACAAGATCACAGTCTTTTGCTGAATACAGGCCCTCGAGAGCCTTTTCACTGCCGACGGATCCAACCACAAGAGGCTGGCGGCTTTTCAGCATGCTAGAAAGGATCTCCATAAATCTGCCGATTGGCTGGACTCTTCTGATGCCAACCGCCGCTCGTTGCAAGGGTGGTTTGGCCTATCTCCGGGCGTAACCATGTAAATACGTTAGCTCAGGGTCGTCCTTACAGAGAATTCTGCTGGTCAAAAAGGTGAGGCGTTTTTAGGGTCGGCCCCGTTGATGCGCCCATCATGAATTTATCCCGATACCTCCTCCCATACGTTCGTCTTTCGCTGGCATTTCTTGCCATGGTTGCAGCGCCCGCGGTCATGGCGCAGACAGTGAAGAAAATTGAAGCGTCCGACCCCACCTTTGAGGACCTTCAATCGCCTAGCGTCGGAGGAAACACTGGGAAGAAAAGCTGGAAGCCGAAGGACTGGTTGGAAGTTGAGGTCAAGGTCAAGTTAGAGCCCGGACGCTCTGCTCCTCGCGATGGTCATGTTGACAGACTTACGGTGCGCTGGTTCGTAGCCGTTGAGAACAAGATCGACAAGGCGGGGCAAAAGTATTTCCTGATGGAGAAAGAGGTAACTCACGTAAACGTTCCCCTCGACGAGGATTTTTATCTGTCCTGTTACCTTTCCCCGGCCACGATCAAGCGCCTCACAGGCAGCGAACGCGCCGGAAAAAATTCAATCACTGCGGTGGGTGGAGAAATTACCGTTGCTGGTGCCTCGGCCCCAGCCCGGTTTACTTCGCAAGGGAGCATCAGTAAACCTTGGTGGCAATCGCCAACCATGCAGCGCACCAACAAGTATCCGCTGCTCGACAAAAGTGAAACTCCTTTCAAGTTCCTCTGGTGGGATCGCTATCTTGAGATCGAGTCGGAGCCGGGCTAGTGCCTCGGGCCGTTTTGCCAACGGTGAACGGCCTCCACCACACACACACTCGAAACACTACCAGCCCTATGGGCTGCTTTTCTAAAACCTTTCTATAAAAACATCATGGCTGAAGCAGAGAGCACAGTTGCCCTTAGCATCGGATCGCAACGGATTTCCATGGCGGTCTTTGACCCCTCAAAGTCGGGAGGGCTGATCTTAAAATCTTATGGCTCGCAGACGATCCTTGCAGACCCGTCTCAGGATCTCACCCGCCTTCCGCAAATCACTCTCGCGGTAAGAGAGTTGGCGGCCGCCCTGAAGGTTCGGGGGGAAAAAGTTCGTTACTCCATGTCCGGGCAGTCGGTTTTCACCCGGTTTATGAAGCTCCCGCCGCTCGATGAGGATAACGTCGAGGAGCTGGTCAGGTTCGAGGCCCAGCAGCACGTTCCGTTTCCTATTGAGGAGGTGGTCTGGGATTGGGCCCGGGTGGAGTCCTCGAGTCCTGAAAAAGAAGTCGTCCTTGTCGCAATCAAGCGGGACGCACTGACCGAAATTAATGAGACCGTGGCTCAGGCTGGGATTAAAACCCGCGAGGTGGATGCTGCCCCGATGGCGCTATACAACGCCTTCCGCTATAACTATCCGGATGAGACTTCTCCAGTCCTTCTGATGGATGTCGGAGCAAAAGCAACAAATCTGGTATATGTAGAAGGCACCAGGCTTTTCACCCGGAGCATCGCGGTAGGTTCTGCCTCAGTCACCACCGCGATCGCAAAGGAGTATAATATCTCCTTCGCGGAGGCGGAGAGCCAGAAAGTCAGTAACGGGATAGTCTCTCTGGGAAGTGGTCATACCTCCCAGCTTGATGAGGCAAGCGCCCAGCTGGCGACCGTGATTCGGAATTCGCTGAATCGATTGCCTGCAGAGGTTGCGCGAACAAACAGTTTCTATCGTAGCCAACAGGAGGGGAGTATGCCGACCAAGGTGTATCTTGCGGGTGGAGGCGCGAATCTTTCCTACCTTCCTGAGTTTCTCGAAGAAAAATTGAGGATGCCAATTGAGATTTTCAATCCGCTGCAGCGAGTTTCTGTTGGAAAGTCGGTTGATGTCGAAGGGCTTGGACGCGAAGCGCACATGATTGGTGAACTGGTTGGTCTGGCCCTTCGAGGAGTTGGTCAGACACCAGTCAATATTGATCTGGTTCCGGATGCGGTTGCCACAGAAAGAGCAACTGCCCAGCGGAAGCCTATCGTCATAGCTGCGGCGGTTATCGCGATGACTGCGATGGGATTGTGGGCAGCAAATAAAGCGACTCTTGCCACTGACGCTGCTGCAAATGAGCAGGTGATGAAACAGAAGAAGGCGGTATTGACAGTGCCGGGAGGAAAGATCGACAGGCAGCTTCAGAGACAGAACGAACTGGCAACTCTGGCCGAAGCCTACGCGGAACAGCAAGCAGATCGTGTGAGATGGATAGCTGTCCTCACGGAGGTGCAGACCTACTTCAACGATCAGGACGTCTGGATCACGGATTTTGAACCGATGGGCCTCTACAAGACCAGTGAACCCAAGTCCGGGGAAGCGCGGGTCAAGCAGGGCTTCTCCAAGGCTGCCTACGGTGAGAGCTCTCTCGATAATTTGAAATCGAAGTCCTCTGGAGCTGCCACACCCTCAAGAAGAGGAAAGAAGAGAGGTCCTGTAGCTCCCGAGCCTCCGCAGGAAGCAATCAACGTCATCAGGGTCACGGGTTTCTGGAAGTCGGACGCCCAGGCAGTGGCGAAGATCGTGGACAGGATCCGGGCGAAGCAGGACGAGGACGGGTCACTGTTTTCGTTCAAGCAGAATCCGAATGATCCCAGTAGCGCTGATTTGGCCGACGGCGATATCCTGCCGGTGTTAAACAACACGATTACCGATCCGAATAAATTAGCGGAGCAGTTTGTCATGATTCTACCGCTGAAAAATCCCATTAAAATCAACTAGGGGACGAGAAAAGGAAAACCAGAACCACAAAGACTAATGGGATCTTGGATCAAAAATAACAAATTTGAAGCTTTCCTGCTGCTGCTCGTGATTGGCTGGGCCGTGGGGGCGTATCTTTACGGAGCCGACAAGGGCAAACTGTATGATGAATCAAAAGCAAACTACGGGGAGCTTGATGGAGCGGTTAAGCGGTTACAGGCCAAGAAGCCTTTCCCGACCCCGGCTAGTGCAGCTGACTTCGAAAAACAGATCGACGACTATCAGAAAACGGTTTCCGATCTCGAAGCAAAGATGCTTTCCTACCGCCCGGATAGCCTTGAGGCTATTTCCCCGCCAAAGTTCATTGAGAACCTCAACGCGTTACGCTCCGAGGTCACCAATTCATTCGACGCTCAGGGAGTAGAGTATCCGGGTGACCAGTTCTATCTCGGGTTCAAGAACTACACTGGTGGGCTGCCCAAAGAGGGAGCGACAGCGCGTTTGAACTATCAGCTTTCTGCCATGAAGGCGCTCTTCGACGTGGTGTCAGCAGCGAAGCCCAGTGCGCTTCTTAACGTCCACAGGTCGCTGTTGGCAGTCGAAAAGGACAAAGCCCCGGAGGCAGCAGCAAGGGGGCGAGGTGGACGGCGGGTGACGAGGAGCACAAGCCAAAAGGAGCCTCCTTTTGAGCGCCTTCCGGTTGAAATTTCCTTTGTTTCCAGCGAGCCAGTAATGCGGAAGATAATCTCTGATCTTACGAGTCACCCTGACTACTATTTCGTGGTGCGTAGCATGCGGATTCAGAATGAGAAAAGAGACCAGAGTCCGGCCAAGGATGATGTTGAATTCGATGTGCCCGAGGAGGATGGTGGGGAAGATGATCCCTTTCCTGGCTTTGAGGACGAACTGCCAGCTGATGATGCCGGTGATCCCGCTGCGGCAGAAGACTCCGCTGTCGTGGAGGAACCCGAGGTTCCCGCTCTGGTTGCTGGCGACAAGGGCAGCCGGGTTCTCGGGCAGATCCTGGGTGCAGAGCAGATCAACGTTCTGCTTGAAATAGACGTCCTTCTCTTCAAGGCGGCGAAAACGGATTCAGAACAGGAAAAGGAGAATTCCTGAAACTTCGAGGCTTGGCCGAGTCCCTCTGAGAGGTTCACGGTTAAGGCCCACATGATCGATATCGAAAAACTACCAAATTGATTCAATGGCAAATCTTTCCGAAAGTTACGACAAAGTTTCGTTAGTCCTCTCCATCGTCATAGCTGCTGTAGTCATGGCTTTGATCTTGATGGCAAAGGGAAATGTAGAAGAGGACTTCCCGCCGCCCACAGGCGACAAAGAAACTGAGGCTCCCGAGAATCCAAAGCAGAAGTTTTATGCTGAAACCACATCAGAGATCGGGGGTCAGGTTACCCTTGGTGGGCCAGTCACCGAGAAGGGCAGGGCGATTGAATTGACCGTCGGAACGCCTCTTTTTCTTAATCCCACAGGCGAAGAAATTGATTTGGGAGATGAAACCTACCCGATGGTTCATGACCCGATCCCGAATCAGTGGTGGTTGGATCATCGAATTGATCCGGGTTGGAGTAACTCCCCGGGCCTTGATCAAGATGGAGATGGGTTCTCCAACGGGGAGGAGTTCACCGGTGAAACTGACCCGAATGACCCAAATAGTTTCCCGGCGCTGATTACGAAACTGCAGTGCGTAGAATTGGAGAAGCGTGCGTTCAGGTTGACATACTCGTCTGACAGCACGATTGGGCCGATCAAGCCAACAGACACTTTTAAGTTCAATCATGAAGAGATTGTCGGAGGCAGAAGTGTCAGGACCGGGTCGGAGAATATTCCATTCGGAAAGGGGAACGACTCGAATCTTTTCAGCAAAGGCGGAGCGCAAATGCGCTACGAGCTCAAGGAAGTTGAGCAGCGGGAGTTCGAAAACCCGAACACCGGAATTGTCCAGAAGGCGAACTTCGCTGTAATTGAGGATGTCGCCGGGGCCAAAAAGGGGGACATTCTGGAAATTAAAAAGGGCTCTCGCAACGGAGTTATTCTCAGGGATTATACAGCGGTCCTCGCGCTGGCGGCCATTGGCCAGCAAGCCGTAACCCTTAAGGTGGAGGAGCGAAGTAGTTTTTCCCTTCCCTTGGATCCTGATGCCGCTGAAAAACCCTTTAAATTCACGGGTGTCAGCGACGCAGGAGCTGTAATTATCGAGTGGCAGGAGGATGGAGAGACCAAAACCATGGAGGTTCAGCCTCTCTCTGCTGCAGAATAAGCTCTCACAGTCAATCCTTAGTTCTCACCCTTTCTGCACTATCTCAGAGAAAAAGCTTCACAAAGGAGCTCGAAACGACCAAAAAACCCGCCCTATCACACCATGCAACCAGCGAAGTATTTACTCAACCGCACGGCCCGTGTCCTAACCTTGTCCCTTGGGCTTGCCACCCTTGTGCCCACTGTCGCCTTTTCTCAAAGCGACTTGGCTAAGAGGGAGATGATGCGCCGTTCCGAGAAAGTCCGTCAGGCTGAAGAACTCCTTGGGTCCGGTCGTGAGGCCTACCAGAGTGGTGACTATCAGTCTGCAGTGACAAGCTACAATGAAGCTCTGGGGGTTCTGCCTGGTGGTTTTGCCACTGCAGAGCGAAGGAGAGTTCTGGAAGCACACCTAGCTGACGCTACTGTGGCCTTGTCTCAGCAATTTCGTCGGACAGGAAAGTATGCGGAAGCGAGAGAGAAACTGAATCAGGTTCTTTCGATCGATCCCAATAATCAGCGGGCACGCCAAGAGATTGAATATCTTGACGATCCAATCAGGACAAACCCTGCGCTGAATTACGACCACACTACGAACGTGGATAAGGTCAGGCGGTTCCTCTACACGGCAGAGGGCTTCAAAAATCTCGGGCTGTTCGATGATGCGATCAGGGAATACCAGAAAGCTCTGCAGGTGGACAAACACAACTCAGCCGCTCGCCGAGGGATGGAAGTGATTCACCAACTTAAATCCGATCATTACCGCACTGCCTTTGATGAGGCGCGGTCAAGGATGCTTGCAGAGGTGGATGCCGCCTGGGAAATGGCAGTGCCTCCTCCGATTGAACTCGACGGTAGTGTTGTAGGTGGTTTGCGGCCCTCTCCGGTCGGGGTGAACATCGAGTTCAAGCTCAAGAACATGATCATCCCGGTTGTGGATTTCGACGATACCACAGTTGAGGAAGCGATTGATTTCCTGAGGCAGCGGGCCACAGAGCTCGACAAGTGGGAGCTCGATCCTGTGAAAAAGGGAATCAACTTCGTGATCCGGAAGCCCCGGATTGGTGGTGGGGCGCCTGATGCGGAGCTCGATGTCGAGGGTGGATTGGGAGCTATCGATCCTGGCTCAGCGCGGGTGAAGGAGTTGAAGCTCCGGAATGTGCCACTGTCCAGCGTTCTTCAGTATATCTGCGAGCAGGCGCGGCTGAGATTCAAGGTAGACGATTTTGCGGTCACCCTCCTTCCCATTGGATCCGCTGAGGGCGAAGACGTCCTTACTAGGAAGTGGAAGGTTCCACCTACCTTCCTCAATGATATTGGCACTGGTGGTGACGGAGATGGAGCTGCAGATGCTGATCCCTTCGCTGGCGACGACGAAGGCCTCGGTAATCGGTCGCTCGCACCGCGACGCCCACTGAAGGAGATCCTGCAAGATGCTGGAATTGAATTCCCTCCGGGTTCTTCAGCCCAATACATTCCCAGCACATCGACTCTGATCGTTAGCAACACCCCACAGAATCTGGATCTGGTGGACCAGCTCGTTGAGGATATCCTCGGGGGAAGTCCCAAAATGATCCGAATTGTTACCAAGTTCGTGGAAGTGGCTCAGGAAAATTCTGATGAGCTCAGTTTTGACTGGATCGTGACTCCTTTCGGTTTGGGTGGAGTGGTTTCGGAAGAGCTCTTTGCCGGTGGAGGAACACAAGGCAACGGGCAGGTTCGTACCGGCGCGGACTTCATCAGCCCGGTAGCGTTTACCAATATCCCGGGAATTCCTGCGGCGAGTAACCAAGCAGTCCAGAACATCGTGACCGCCTCGAACAGGAGCGGTGATACAGCGGTGACCCGGAACAGCATTGATGCCGTTCTGAACAATCCGAACCGAAGTGCTCAGGTAAATCGGCCGGCGCCCGGCATTCTCAGCCTCACTGGATTGTTCAATAGCGGCCAGCTCCAGATGATCATGAGGGGTCTCGCGCAGAAGAAGGGCACAGACATTATGACTGCGCCCAGCGTTACTGCACGCCCGGGCCAGAAGGCGACTATCGAGATTATCAGGGAATTCATTTATCCCACCGAATATGAGCCACCGGAACTGCCCAACCAGGTAGGTGGTGGCTTCGGCAACCAAGGTGGTGGCGGCCTCATTGGAGGTGGTGGCGGAGCCGGTGGGTTCCCCGTTACCCCCGCGACTCCCACAGCCTTTGAAACCCGGAACACCGGTGTCACCTTGGAGATCGAGCCGAACCTTGGACCGAACGAATACGTGATTGATCTGCGCTTCGCACCGGAGATCGTAGAATTCGAAGGCTTCATCAACTACGGGAGCCCCATCACGTCACCAGCGACTGACGCCTTTGGTAACCCTGTGACAGTAACGATCACCGAGAACCGTATCGAGATGCCGGTTTTCTCAAGTCGCCGTGTGAGCACAGGAATCACTATCTATGACGGGCATACTGTCGCGGTGGGTGGCCTGATGCGCGAGGACGTTCAGGATGTTGAAGACGGAGTTCCAATTCTCAGTGACATCCCACTCATTGGCCGCTTGTTCAAGAGTGACGCGCAGAGCAACATCAAGAGCAACCTGATCATTTTTGTTACGGCGAACATCATCGACGCTTCTGGTAAAGATTACCGGAAACCAAACGAAGTGGACCCTAGCGGAACCCCTGTTGACCCTGTCAGCACGGATCTCGGAGGAGGTCCTGAAGGGATTCTTCCTCCGCTCTAAGCGGTTACCATCGATTGAATTTAATAAAGCCCGGCAGTCTGACTGCCGGGCTTTTTCTTTCTGGACGGGAGAAAGAATCGAAATCAAACGTCGATTTGTGTGTTCACTACAGAAAGAGCTGCGACATTCATTGATCCTTGAGGGCAGAAATTGACCTATGTATTCGTTCGCATTGACCGGTGGTATCGCCACGGGAAAAACCACTTTTAGCAGGTTCTTGGTGGAAAAATGCCCGAGCGCCGTAGTTTTCGATTGTGACAAGGTCGTGTCCCACCTGCTTAACGATGTGCTGATACAACAGGAGGTGATTTCGGCGCTTGGAGAGACTGTAGCCGATCAGGTTTCCGGTTATCTTAGTCGACCCGCGCTGCGTGAAGAGGTTTTCAATAATGAGTGCTCCAGGGCGTCGCTGGAGAAAATCCTACACCCTTTGGTCCGGGAGGAATGTCTTGAGTCACTGGCCGAAACTGCTACCTCTGGAGTGTCGTCCATGTTCATTGCGGACGTTCCGCTTCTCTTTGAAAGCGGTTTCGACTTTGGATACGAGAGCTCCCTGCTGGTTGCCACCACTCGTGAAACCCAGTTAGAGCGTCTCAAGTCCCGCGATGGTCACGGCGATGCCCTCATGGAGGCCATGCTCAACGCCCAGCTCCCTATNTCAGAAAAGGTGGATCGGGCAGACGTGGTTTTCTGGAATGAAGGGCCGGAGCAGGTCTTGCGACGGCAGATTTCTCGCTTCGTAGACACCCTAGACATCCTCAACTAATTGTTCAGATGGCTGCCAAAAAGAAAAGTTCCCGAAAAAAAACTGCAGCCAAAAAGGTTGTGAGTGCAAAGACGGCAAGCTCGAAAAAGAAAAGTGCGTCTAAAAAGGCTACTAAAAACGTGACCAAGAAGGCGACCAAGAAGGCGACCAAGAAGGCGACCAAGAAGCTGTCCGAAAAAAGGCACCCACAGCGAAGGAGAGAGAGAATAGTGAGGAAAATAACACTGCAGAGCTTGAGGTAGTTGTTGAAAGCGCTGCAGAAGCTGCAGGTAGAGCGGGAGCGGAGTCGGAAGTCCAGCTAGAGCCGGTTAAGGCAGAACCCGAGCCTTCCTACGATGTGCCTGATAGGATCGATGTAAATGAATTCCGGGAGCGCGCCCTCTCCAGCCTGCTTGATACTGCTGCGGAGTTTCCTCTCAAGGTAAACAGTGCGGCTGGCAAAAGTGCGCTAATCTTCGAATTGCTGGCCTTCTACTCCAAGCACGGAACTGAGCTGGAAGCAGAAGGGATTCTGGAACAGGCAAAAGAGAACTATGCGATGCTTCGTGACCCTGTTCGCAGCTTTCGGACGTCCCCTGATGATTTCTATGTGGGAGGCAATATACTCAAGCAGTACGGGCTACGAGCAGGGCAAAAAGTAAAGGTAAGGCTTAGAGCTCCAAGAGAGCGTGATAAATATCTTTCCGCTCTTGAAGTGCTTACGGTTGAGGGTGCTGAGGCCAGTAGTTTTGACAAGCCCAAGGGCTTCGATCAGTTGACCTCGTTGTTTCCGGAGGATCGATTTGTNCTTGAGCGTCCATCGGCCATGGCAGCGAGGCTAATTGATATTGTGGCCCCTCTTGGGAAGGGTCAGCGGGGGTTGATTGTGGCGCCGCCACGAGGAGGTAAGACTATTCTTCTTAAGGAAATAGCAAAGTCGATCGCTGCCAACCATCCTGAGACGAAGCTGATTGTCCTTCTCCTCGATGAGCGTCCGGAGGAAGTGACAGACTTTGAAGAAACGGTTGATGCGGAGGTTTTCAGCTCGACCTTTGATGAGCCCTCCAAGCGTCACGCTCAGGTTTCAGACCTGGTGCTTGAGAGAGCCAAAAGATTAGTCGAACTTGGGCAAGACGTTGTCATTCTTCTGGACAGTCTGACTCGTCTGGCCAGGGGCTATAACAACTCCCAGCGGGGAGGTGGGCCCGTTGGATCAGGTGGATTGAGTCCGCAGGCCCTTCAGAGGTCTCGAAAATTTTTCGGTGCGGCCCGAAATGTGGAAGAGGGGGGAAGTCTCACAATTGTTGCGACCTGTCTCGTGGAGACCGAAAGCCGAATGGATGACATCATTTTTGAGGAGTTAAAGGGCACGGGCAACATGGAGATCCGTCTCGATCGAGAACTGGCGGAGAGTCGGATGTATCCCGCAATTCATATTCCCCAGAGTGGAACCCGTAATGATGACCGGCTCTATCACCCAGAGGAAATGAATCGCGTGATTGAGATCAGACGAGCACTTACCACTCTGCCCATTGGAGAGGCTCTGGAAACCCTGTTGAAGCAGCTGGCGAAAAATTCCACAAACGCAGAGCTCCTCATGCGGGGTATGATTTAGTCGCCAGCAGACGGGGTGCTTGCTGGGGACCCCTGTTTCGAGGGGGTGTGAGCACAATGCGACTACATTCTATCTAAGAATCTTCTTGCAGACAGGGGCATCTGGGACGACAAAAAGGGGTGCCAATGCGTAAATCCATAGCGAAATTCCTTCTTGTTACGGCGCTGGTCGTAGCCCCGGTTGCTTCATCGGCTCAGACGTTGTTGTTCTCCAACTCGAAATCGTGGAGGCAAACCGGTCCTGAAACGCTTAACTACTTGGGAGGTCGGACAGACATGTTTTTCCAAGATGGATTCTGGGAGCTCGGTCCCTGCACGGGTCCGTGGCCCAGCATCTTTGGCCCCAGTATATTTTGCCCGATCGGAACAACAGGATTTATTGCGCAAGGTGACATCGACGGTGACGGGAACAACGACCAAGGCTCGTTCTGGTCGGTCGCCTCAATTACGCCCAGCTCAACGGTAGAACCGTTTCGCGCGGATCTTATCAGGCTTATCTCAGCGCCTCCCTCAGGTTTTGCCCGGCTTCTCCGTTCTACCGACGGAGATATAGCGGGGATCTTCGACGTTTTCGATTCAAGCGTCATCGTCTGGTATAACGCGCTGGAAGGCATTATCGACGACAACGAAGTGGCAATTTACAATGCACTCCGAGGCTATGATAGTGGCTCGCAGGAGCTAGAGCGTCATTATGATGACGTGCCGTGGGGGCCCTACAAGTTTAGTCTGCCCGGGCTCGTCCCATCAAGCGCACCACAAGATCTGGAGCCAGAACCAATTATTTACGGTATTGATCACGTGGTGACTCCTGATGCGTGGCCGGGTCGTGGTGCGGTAGCCCAAGGCTGGCGGAACTCCAACGAGGAGTGGGGTGAAAAAGGCGAGTTGGAGGCTGATCCTCGAACATTTTACGACTTTCAGTGGAGCGGGCTCTCTCCAAGTAACACTATCCAGTCGGACGTGCTTACCTTTTCGCTGAATGGAAATCAGTATCTCAATCCAGATGGTGTTGAGGAAGTGAAGTATAGTCTGGACGCCGCAGGGCGTGGCGTGGTGACCGGATTGTCCTGTTTCAACACGATCACAACGGATCTAAATCTTGATGAGATTCTGGAGCAGGGAAAAATCTATGAGCTGAACTTTACGACGGGCCTGCTTGCAGGGACGGAGGAAGGGAGGCAATATCCGATCACGGCCTTTGGTGATTCGGGAGATTTGGCAATATTCAGGGTTGTTACCCGAGCTGAAGGTTACACCAGGGCTCAGGCGCAGGAAGCTGCTCAAGCGGCAGGTGGCCGTTTGGCAATCCTCAACAGTCAGGACAAGCTTGATTTCGTCAACGGTCAGCTGATTGGCGCTGGGTTTGATACCTTGGACGGAGAGTGGCCTTCCATGTGGATCGGGTTAAGTGACAGCGCAGAGGAAGGTGAATGGCAGTGGGATACCGGAGAGGCTCTTGGCGACGTTCAGAACTGGGAGGTTGGAGCCCCCGTCGTTGATCCACCTGAGAACGTTTTCGATTTCGCTCAGATTCTTGGAGGTGTTGCTGCGGATGGTGCGACTCCGGTATGGTTTGATGAGGAGGGAACTGTTGAGCTTGAGGCATTCCTTCTTGAGATCCCTTTGCTGAACAGCAACGAGATTGTGCTGCCTAGTGCAATAGATCTTACAGCGGGCGTCGTGACAGGCAGTATTACGGCCAGTGCTGGTTTCGATCTGGTGACCAACCGGTCGCTTGGGGATCCCAATTGTCTTCAGGCTGGGCAGACGTATCGGCTCGATATCATCAGTGGCGAACTTGCGGGGACGAGTCAATTTCCGATCACGACATGGGACGAGTTCACAGTGACTACAGTGGGCGATGATCCGCTTCCCTTTGATGCGGCCGGAGTGCCATCCCTCGCAACTGGAGATACGTTCGTCCTGACTCCTGAGAATGTGAACGCTACCTTTTCCGTTGGCTATGTTGGGCGTCATTTTGTCGAGGCCAGCGACGTCCTAAACGCACCTGCAGACTTTTCGAATCTTGTGCGTGGAGCAGATTACCGTATCGAGTTCCTAACGGGAGATCTGGCAGGAACTTCGGATACTGTGCGGAACTGGGGATTCCCAACAAGCGCCTATCTGGAAACGGAAACCGACTTTTTCGGACAGCTCGAGGTAGGTGATACCTTCAGTATTGATCTCATTGAGTTGCCGGCTATCAGCATTTCGGTAGGTGACAAATTTGAAATTGGTCAGATCTTCGAGGATTGGGTGCAGGATAAATATGACGCTGGCGAAATGCTTGCAGTTGATGAGTTGACGTTGTCGGCCTCTCCCGACTTCGGAGGCTTTGGAATAGCTCCTACTCCCGACCTGATAGTGGATGAAGGGGGTCTGCTTGGTCCTCTCTACGCTGTCGCCAGAGAAGACGCGATCGTCTTCCCTCCATACCCGATTGGGACACTCGTTGGGGATCGTAGTGAGTTCATTTTGGGAACACTCGACAATCATTATCAGCTGGGTCCCTTCTTCTTTAATCCCGGCGATTCATCGGACATCAGGCTTACTATCAATCGTGCGAGTCAGAGCAGTCAGACCGCAATTGATGTTGGGAGCTACGACTTGTCATTCAGGGTCCAGTTCATTGATACCTACGAAGGTTTTGCCATTCTCGGGGGACTAGGTGAGGACACAGGATTCCCGTTTGCCACTACGAGCAGCGAACGGGAGCCTGATTTCGATTTTGACCGGGACGGAGCGTCCAATCTTCTGGAATACGCCCTGCAAAGTGATGTTGCCGACCCTAACGAGCGTCCTGCTTTCCTCTACGCTCTGGACGAGGAGGCTGGAAGCTGCACGGCGTCGCTGACGAAGCGACCCTTTACGGGGTCCAGCCTNGAATACTATTTCGAATATAGCACTGATCTGCGGACATGGACCACTATTGGAGATGANGACCCTATCTTTGAAATCTCGGTAGACGACGAGGAAACTCTTGAAGTCACAAATCTCTCCAATTTCCCAGGCGAACTAGCGGCTCCGGCATGCTTCCTCAGGGTAAGGGTAGAAATTGAGAGATAGGAAAGAAGGCTGAAAATCCTCTTACATCGATTGCAAGCGGGCACGACTTTTAAGTCGTGCCCTTTCTTCATAAGACCAGAGCTTCTGAATCATGAGCCAGTTAAAGGAATTCCAAGCGCTTCTTAGAACGCTGATTTCCGGCGCGCTATGATTACCTCTACCAGTGAACTTGCCGCGCTAGTCAAGCGGTTACCTGCTTGCGATTCCACTCATGCTGGAATCGATCTTGAGGCTGATAATCTTCACCGTTATGCCGAACAGCTGTGTCTGATCCAGATCTCGGACGGCAAGGATGTTTTTCTGGTCGATCCGCTGGAAGTGGAAGACCTTTCTCCGTTTCGGGATTATCTCGCGAGTCACAAAGTTTGGATGCATGGGGCTGATTTCGACATGACTTTGCTGCGCAGAGAGTTCGGAGCGCTTCCCGGAATGATCTATGACACTCAGATAGCTGCCCGGCTGCTGGGTATCCCGCGGTTCAGCTACGCGAATCTCGTCGAGAAATTCTTCGATGTGAAGCTGTGCAAGGCGTCGCAGAAAGAGAATTGGGGGCAAAGGCCCCTCCCTGAAAAGATGCGGGAATATGCCAGTAATGATGTCCGCTATCTGCTCCCCCTCGCTAAGGCTCTTGAAGATGACTTGAAGGAAAAGGAGCGTTACCCATGGTTTTTGGAGAGTTGCGAGGCAGCAATGAAGCGAGTGTTGCGTCGCGAGCTCGAAAAGGAAGACCCATGGCGAATTCGGGGTTCGGGAAAGCTTGAGCCTCAGGCCCTTTGTGTCCTGCGAGCTCTTTGGCATTGGCGGGACCGTGAAGCGCAGGAATGGGACCGGCCCCCATTCATGGTTGCGAGAAATCAAGACCTGATCAAGTGGTCGGACGAGTTGGCGAGAGGAGAAAAGATTCAAACTCCGCGCAACGTCAAGGGTGGTCGAGCGCGGCGGCTCAAGAGTGCTGCTGAAGAGGCTCTTAAGGTATCAGCCTCTGATTGGCCCGAGCGTATAAGAGGAAGTGGACGGCGCTGGAACAGTCATCAGGAGAAGCGGTATGACGACCTCGCGGGCAAGCGCGATGAGGCGGCAGAAGATCTGGAAATTGAACCTTCAATTGTAGCATCTCGAGCTGCTTTGGAACAGATAGCCTGGGACGAGGATCCCGCCCAGCACCTGCTGGATTGGCAAAGAGCCCTTCTTGAGCTCTAGCGGTGTTCATCCTCTCTCAGAAGCGCTTGGTTTTCCAAAATTTGTTGCGGACAGGACCTCGAGCGACGGCATTCTGGCGCAGTGATTTCAGACAGCAATTTTGACGGTCAAAACGGGTCAAAATAATGCCATGGAATCACCGGAAGACGGCGAAAGAACCTTGTCTCCGTAGCCGTTCTGGACCACCTTTTAGGCACCTATGCCGGACCCTGAATCGGAGGCTGAAAAGTCTGGAATTACTGTTTCCAAAGAGGAGGCATACGACGCTTCCAAGATTGATAAACTGGAGGGTTTAGATGCAGTCCGGAAGCGTCCCGGGATGTATATCGGGGATCCTGATGAGAGAGGATTGCACCACCTCGTTTTTGAGGTGATGGATAACTCAATCGATGAGCATCTCGCGGGATTCTGTGACCAGATCAAGGTCGCCATTCATGCTGACGGGTCGGTCTCCATTTCTGATAACGGGCGAGGCATTCCGGTGGATATCCATCCCAAGTTTAAAATACCAGCGGTGGAGCTGGTCCTGACTGATCTCCATGCCGGTGGTAAGTTCGGGCAAGGTGCCTATAAGTATTCAGGAGGTCTCCATGGAGTGGGTGCGAAGTGCGTGAATGCTCTCTCGGATTGGTTCAAGGCTGCGGTGAGGCGCGACGGTAAAATCTATTCGATTACCTTTGAGAGAGGCAAGACCTCCGAACCACTTGAAGTGGTAGGTGAAGCCAGTGCTGGAGATACTGGCACGACAATCACCTTCTTCCCTGATGCGACAATTTTCGTTGATACGATAACCTTCAACTTCAGTCGTCTCGGTAATCGCCTCCGTGAGTTGGCCTTCCTCAACCCAGGGCTCACAATTGACCTTGTCGATGAGCGTCCTGAAAGCGCGGAATCCACCACTTTCTTCTATTCTCGTGGAATCGAGGAATTCGTTATCCAGCTGGGTGAAAATAAGGCGCTTGTGCACGCAGATCCAATCGTGCTCAAGGGGAAGCGGGAAATTGAAGTAGATTACGACGGCAAGATCACCAAGGACGACGTCTTTGCGGATGTGGTTCTGCAATATAACGACAGTTATAATGACCAGATTCTCTGTTTTGCGAACTCCATTCCGAATGGCGATGGTGGAACTCACCTCACAGGCTTTCGGACCGCTCTGACGAGAGCTGTGAATGTGTATGCGAAGGGCAACAAGCTGCTCAAGGAGAAGGACCCCTCGCTCAGTGGAGATGACGTGAGAGAGGGTCTGATNGCGGTGATATCGGTAAAGTTGCCCGAACCACGATTTAGTTCCCAGACTAAGGACAAACTGGTGAACACAGAAATTGAAGGTGTGGTGAGCTCAATCGTTTACGAAGGGATTCAAGCTTACTTTGACGAGAACCCCTCGATTGCAAAGACGGTCATTGAGAAATCAGTCAACGCAGCGAGAGCGAGAGAGGCGGCGAGAAAAGCGAGGGAGACAGTGCGTAAATCTGCTCTGTCGGGCGGTGGTTTGCCTGGCAAGCTTGCGGACTGTTCCGAGAGGGACCCGGCCAAGAGCGAGCTCTACATTGTGGAGGGTGACTCTGCGGGTGGGTCTGCGAAGCAGGGCCGAGACCGAAGAACTCAGGCAA
The DNA here is from genome assembly GCA_002715825.1 of Roseibacillus sp. Taxonomy (GTDB): domain Bacteria; phylum Verrucomicrobiota; class Verrucomicrobiia; order Verrucomicrobiales; family Akkermansiaceae; genus Roseibacillus_B. The sequence goes on from PBAI01000029.1 coordinate 98,285, forward strand.
TCCTTCCGCTGAGGGGAAAGCTGATCAATGTGGAAAAAGCCCGCCTCCACAAGGCCCTTCAGAATAAGGAGATCCAAAGCATGATTACCGCGATCGGAGCGGGAATAGGAGACGGAGAGCAGGAGGGTGCGTTCAATCTGGAAAAGGTGCGTTATCACAAGGTGATCATAATGACTGATGCTGACGTGGACGGTTCCCACATCCGGACCCTCCTGCTGACATTCTTCTGCAGGCAGATGCCCGAGCTGGTTCGGAGCGGATACCTTTACATTGCGCAGCCGCCGCTCTACCTCGTGACCCGGAAGAAGCGACAGGAATACGTTCAAGATGATGCTGAACTCAACAAGATCCTTATCGAATTGGGAGCTGACGATGTCCAAATGAGACCGGTAGGTGGTGAAGCGTTCGTCAAAGTAGAAGCCTTGAGAGAAATCCTGGACACCCTTTCAGTGTTGTCACGATATTCCAGTAGCATTGAGGGTAATGGAGGAGATTTTTCCGATTACCTGTCTGCTCGTGTGGAAGGGCATCTGCCTGAGTTCATGGTGCGGGTAAGGGAGGGCAATGAAGAGAGTGTGCATTACTTTTCTAACGAGTCCGATCTGAGAAAGTTCTCTGACGCGAACCGTGATTTGAGGCTCTTCGGTGATTTGTCTCCAGAGGAGGAAGAAGAATTCAGTAGTTCAAATACAAATGGCGTCTCCCGGCGGGCGGTTCGCCATGAGTTGCATGAGAGTCACGCGGTGGCGAGATTGCTGGAGCGTCTGGATGCGGCGGGAATTGATACCGAACAATTCTTTTCCCTCGATAAGCCGATTTACGAAATCGTGGAGGGGGAAAGTGAGAAAGAGTCGATAGCCCCCCTGTTCTCGGTCCCCGAAATTCTGGACAGGGTTTTGGAAATAGGGCGAAGGGGTGTCACCATCAAGCGATTCAAGGGGCTGGGTGAAATGAATGCAAAGGAGCTCTATAGTACTACCATGGATCCAGAAACCCGCCAGCTTTTGAGGGTTCAGCTCGACGAGGATAACAATCTTGAAGCTGACCGTATGCTCGACACCTTGATGGGCGACGTCGTCGAACCCCGGAAGCGCTTTATTGAGGATAACGCACTGAACGTACGTAACCTGGACGTTTAAAAAAATCAGCAGGCCTAAAAATTTCCATGTCCTCCGAAGACGAGATCAAACCAATCAGCGTTGCTGACGAGCTCTCCAAGTCCTTTCTGGACTATTCGATGTCGGTAATTGTCTCCCGCGCGTTACCTGACGTTCGGGACGGACTCAAACCATCCCAGCGTCGCATCCTCTACGCCATGAATGATCTGGGGCTCTCTCCAGGAAAGGCGCATCGGAAGTGCGCTAAGATTTGCGGCGATACCTCTGGAAACTATCACCCGCACGGAGAAGCAGTTATTTACCCGACTCTTGTCAATATGGCGCAGGACTGGTCGATGCGGGAAATTCTTGTCGACGGGCAGGGGAACTTTGGGTCTCCGGAGGCTGACCCTCCCGCGGCAATGCGTTATACCGAGGCCCGCTTGACCCATCTCGGGATGGCGATGATGGCAGATCTCGACAAGAGAACTGTTGATTTCGTTGCCAACTACGACGAGACGACTACCGAGCCGACAGTATTCCCCGCAGCTTTCCCAAACCTTCTTGTCAACGGAGGTACAGGTATCGCAGTGGGAATGGCGACTAATATTCCTCCTCATAATCTGGGGGAGATTGTGGATGCTTTGTGCGCGCAGATCGACAATCCGGAGATAACTCTGCCGGAGTTGATGCAGTTCGTTAAAGGGCCTGATTTTCCAGTGGCCTGCGAGATTCGAGGTGTGAAGGGAATCGAAAGCTACTTCGCTACTGGTCGTGGGTCGGTAAAAATGCGCGGCAAAATGGAGGTAGATGAAAAGGACAATGGAATATCTATCATTACCATCACGGAAGTTCCCTATGGGGTGAACAGGGCGACACTTCAGCAGAGAATTGCAGAGCTCGTGAACCAGAAGATCCTGACGGGAATTTCAGGGATGCGAGATCTCACCGATGAGAATACCCGTATTGAAATTACCTTGAAGAGGGATGCTCGCCCTCAGGTATTGGTAAACCAGATCTACAAACTCACTGCGATGGAGACATCGTTCAGTGTGAACATGCTCGCCATTCATGAAAGGCGTCCAAAGTTGCTCTCCCTGAAAGAGGCCCTCGATTGCTATATCGAACACAGGCGGGATGTCGTGGTGCGCCGGACACGGCACCTCCTCGAAAAAGCAGAGGACCGTGCCGAAACTCTTGAGGCGTTATTGCTTTCACTGGGAAGACTGGACGATTTCATTGAGATGATCCGTGAGTCCAAGAGTCGCGATGAGGCGCGCTCGAAGGTGAAGGCTTATACTTTTACCAGAGAAGCCGCTGAGGGACTGGGTGTCTTGCTCCGGGATCAGGCGAGTCTGGTTGACGATAACTACGTCTTCACCGATCGGCAGGTAAATGCGATTCTGGAATTACGCTTGTATCAGCTTGTGGCGCTGGAGAGGGAAAAGATCAAAAATGATTACGATCAGATTATCGAGGAGATTAAAGATTTGATGGATATCCTCGCAAAGGAGTCTCGGGTTCTTGGGATTATCAAGGATGAGCTTCGCCTCGTTAAGGAGAAGTATGGCAATCCGAGGAAATGTGAAATCCTGCCCGATGAGGGAGAAATTGCGATTGAAGACCTCATTGCTAACGAGGGGATGATTTGTACTTTGAGCCACCGCGGATACGTGAAGCGGACTGCAGCCGGTGAGTATCGCCTCCAAGGCCGGGGTGGTAAAGGGGTTCGGGGAATGGCAACCCGGGGTTCGAATGACGACGATGATGACTTTGTAGAGCACCTCTTCAGTGCTCAGGCGCACGATTACCTGATGTTCTTCACGAATACCGGGAGAGTTTACGTGGAGAGAGTTTATGAGCTGCCAGAGGGCTCAAGGTCATCAAAGGGGAGGAGCATAAAGAACGTACTTAACCTGCAGCCAGACGAGTCCATTGCCGCAATGTTACGCCTCGAACGGCGTCTCGACGAGGAAGGGAACGATATTACGTTCCGGGAAGATGCAGGGTTCGTTCTTTTTGCTACTCGCAACGGAAAAGTGAAGAAGACTGGGTTGCATGATTTCAGGAACTTTCGAAAAGATGGAATTATTGCAATCAAGCTCGACGAGAATAACGAGTTGATCGACGTTCGGCTTACAAGTGGAAATAACGAAATCATTCTGGTCACACGTAATGGTCTGAGTTTGCGATTTGTTGAAGAACAGGCTCGTCCGATGGGTCGGAATGCTGCTGGCGTTGCCGGGATCAAGCCGGTTGGTGACGATGTTCTGGTTGGGCTGGCCCTCGTCAGCGATCAGAGCACTCTCCTTGTTGCCTCTGAGAATGGAATAGGGAAGAGGACATCTTTCTCTGAATACCGAAGCCAGAGTCGCGGAGGTAAGGGAATCATCACCATGAAGGTCACGGAAAAAACTGGAGCAGTCGTGGGTGCAGTGGCTGTGGAAGAAGAGGACGAATTAATGCTGATGACCACAGGGGGGCAGAGCATCCGAATACGTTGTTCGGAAATCCGGGAAACCGGTAGAAATGCTCAAGGGGTCAAATTGGTGACTCTTCGGGGAGAAGAGAGCTTGCAGGATATCGCTAAGGTGCTTTCCGGAGAGGAAGCGGAGGAAGCGGAGGAAGCGGAGGAAGTGNGGAGGAAGNGGAGGAAGTGGAGGAAGTGGAGGAAGTGGAGGAAAATGCTGAGTCCGGGGATGAGACTGAAGAAGACCGGTCAGAGGAATAAGATTTGAAGACTTTTCTGAAAGAGAAACGGATAGGATCCCCTGGTGACGAGATTTCAGGTATAAAACGAGGCTCGAATCTGGGTGGAACGGTAACCTAGATGGTATATTGCCATTGGCTATCCGGGATGTTTCAATTGCCACCCCTCCTCACATGAAAACTAATCGCTCAGCTTCTTTCATGCTCGTCGCGGCTATGTCCGTATCGTTTTTTTGTGGACCGTATTTGTTTGCGCAAGGGGAGAAAAAACGTGACCGGGCTCTTCGGATTCTCGCGGTCGGACAGGAGCCTCCGTGGCGAGAAGTCATTCAAGGAGGGCGGCGGGTTCAGGTTCCGCCGCCGCTGGGATCCCTTCCTCCCGGCCGGCTGCAGCTTTCCAGTGACGATGGGGTTGAGTTGGGAGAAGCCATCGCGGTGAAGATGAACCAGATTTCAAGTGTCATGGCGGTAACCCCTGGCTCTATCCCTCTTCGAGGTGTCGGAGAAGGCGGCCTCGATTCGAAGGCATGGTGCACCCTTAAGTTTCCTAATGTATCTGCAGGTCTTGCAATTCTCTGGCGTGATCCTGCCAAGGGCAAATGGACGGACGGATGCAAAGGCCTCTTTCTCAGAGACGATTTAGGATCGAGTGGTTTCCCCGCGGGCCGGGTTCGGATCGTCAACGTGTCGAGGTTTGCTCTGGGTCTGCAGTTAGGTAGCGAAAAAGGCTTACTGAAACCCGGCGCAAGCATCATTCGAGCCGGTAAGTCCGGAGTGTTTGACAAAGTGCCCATTGAGCTTTCCGTGAAGGATAAGAGTGGTCGCTGGGTGAAGGTTCTCTCGCAGCAGATTAATCAAAGGGCCGAGCATAGAACGCATGTTGTGCTCTACACGAATGATGGAGAGGCGCCAAGCCGTCCCGTTGGAGCTGTGGTTTTGCGGGAGACTGCGCGCACTCCAACTGTTCGAAAGGCCCGATAATTTGTGGCCTTTTGGGTGCAGAAGCCGCCTTGGTTCGGAGCGGAAACGCGAAAAGATGTGCTCACCGGGTCCGGTGAGGCAGGTTTAATGTAAATATCGAGTAGCCAGTATTGACGGGTCGGGTAGTGCTTGGTTAATTGCCGCGCCCTAATTCAGGGCGCAACACCACCACTGCTATGTCTAAATATGCAATTAATGGATTCGGCCGGATCGGTCGGATGGTCCTTCGTCGGTTGGCGGAGAATGGAGAACTGGATAAGGTCGTGGCGGTCAATGACCTCACTGATAATAAGACTCTCGCCCACCTTTTCAAATACGACTCAAGTCAGGGCATTTTCGATGCAGAAGTGAGTTACGATGAGGAATCTTTCACGATCAACGGGCATCGCATTAAGGCGTCGGCTGAGCGTGATCCTGCTGCCTTACCATGGGGAGAGCACGATGTTGACGTGGTGCTTGAGTCAACCGGTTTCTTTGTAGACCGCGGTGGTGCCGGCAAACATCTCGAGGCCGGTGCCAAAAAGGTCCTGATCTCGGCTCCAGCCAAGGACCCAGATCTCACCATGTGTCTGGGCATTAATGACAATCTTTATAATGCCGAAGAGCATCACATTGTTTCGAACGCCTCCTGCACGACGAACTGCCTGGCGCCCATGGTCAAGGTCCTCCATGATAAATGGGGAATCGAGCGTGGCTTCATGAGCACTATCCATAGTTATACGGGAGACCAGAACCTCCTCGACGCTCCACATGGAGATCTGCGGCGGGCTCGTTCTGCAGCGGTAAGTATTGTGCCTTCCTCTACTGGAGCAGCCAGAGCAATCGGGTTGGTCATTCCCGAGCTGCAAGGGAAGCTTAACGGGGGAGCATTTCGTGTTCCTACTCCAACTGGCTCGCTCACTGATTTCGTGGCGGAGCTCAAGGACGGGGTTTCAGTGACTGCAGAGGAAGTGAACGCCGCCTTTCAGGTCGCTGCCACTGAGGGGCCAATGGCCGGAGTGCTGGAATACAGCGAAGAGCCCTTAGTATTGGCGGACGTGGTCGGAAATCCCCACAGCTCGATCTTTGACTCAGGACTTACCACGGTTCTCGAGGGGAACATGGTCAAAGTGTGCTCCTGGTATGACAACGAGTGGGGATACTCCTGCAGGGCAGCGGATGCGATGGCTCTCCTGGCGGGGTAAAGGGCTCAAATTTTGAGCCCCCCGGTCGCTACTTCAATCAGCGCATGGCCAAGATCAGTATCCGAGACCTCGTAGTCGAAGGCCAGGAGGTCCTTATGCGGGTCGACTTCAACGTCCCGCTCGAAGATGGCAGAATAACGGATGATACCCGGATACAGGGCGCTCTGCCGTCAATAAGGCACCTTGTTGATGGAGGAGCCAAGTTAGTCCTGTGCTCGCATCTCGGGAGGCCCAAGGGAGAATCAGATCCTCGCTACTCGCTTAGACCGGTGGCCTCGAAGCTTGGCGAATTGCTCGGAAGAGAGGTTCTGTTCTCTGAGGACTGTGTTGGGGAGGAGGCGCTGGCGCAGCGACAAGGGTTGGTTGCAGGGGATCTGCTGCTTCTTGAGAACACTCGTTTTCATGCTGGAGAAAAGGCGAATGATGCTGGCTTCTCCAAAGACCTCGCTGGTAGTGCGTCCTTCTTTGTTAATGATGCCTTCGGCACCGCCCACCGGGCTCATGCATCGACGGAAGGAGTGACTCATCATGTTGAGAAAAGTGCGATGGGATTTCTCATCGAGCGAGAGCTGGAATTTCTATGCGATAAGCTGTCAGCTCCCGCACGGCCCTTTGTCGTTATTCTTGGTGGAGCCAAGGTGAGTGATAAAATCGAAGTAATCACATCCCTTCTGGAAAAAGCAGACTCGCTGATCATCGGTGGAGCTATGGCCTTCACGTTCCTGCATGCGCAGGGCCATCAAATGGGGAAAAGTCTTCTGGAAATCGACAAAGCCGATTTGGCTCTGGAGATCCTCGCCAAGGCGAAAGCGAAAGACGTGAGAATTCTCCTCCCGTCCGATACCCGGGTCACGCGGGAGTTCAGAGAAGGTGCAGAGACAAAGATCACTCCGAAATATGCAGAGGGGGGTGAAATTGACGAGGATTGGGAAGGAATCGACATCGGGGACGATACGATAGCGAGATTTTGTGAGGAAATCGCGACAGCGGGAACTATCGTCTGGAATGGCCCGATGGGCGTGTTTGAAATATCTTCCTTTGAGGAAGGAACCAAGAAAGTAGCTGAGGCTGTGGCGAAGTCAGAGGCTCTAACGATTGTCGGTGGAGGTGACTCGGTTACGGCGGTCAAGAAATATGATCTCGGAGAGAGCATGTCCTTTATTTCAACTGGTGGAGGAGCTTCTCTCGAATTGCTCGAAGGGAAAGATCTCCCAGGAGTGGTGGCGCTAAGCGATCTCTAAAAAATTACTATTATGGCACGGAAACTGATTATTGCTGCAAATTGGAAAATGAACAAAGGGCCTGCCGAAACGGCAGATTTCATCGCAGCGTTTCTACCCGGTGTTCAGGGGCTGACTGAAGAATGCGACATTGTAATCGCTCCCCCTTTTGTATCGATTCCCGCTGCTTCTGCCTTATTGGCCGACTCCCCGGTTGCCTTGTCCGCACAGAATGCCTCTGAACAGGAAGCAGGAGCTTTCACGGGAGAGGTGTCTACCTCAATGCTGAAGGAAACGGGGGTTCATCATGTCATTCTGGGTCATAGTGAGCGACGCTCAATTTATGGCGAAGGAGATGAGCTCATAAACGCCAAGGTCAAGAAGTGTCTCGCCGCAGGACTTCATCCTATTTTCTGCATTGGAGAAACTCTGGAGGAGAGGGAGAGTGGCAAACTCCAAGAGGTTCTCCGTCGTCAGGTTAGTGGTGGTCTCGCGGGCCTTTCCAATGAGGATATGGCGACAGTCGTGCTTGCCTATGAACCTGTATGGGCGATTGGCACAGGGGTCACCGCGACCCCGGAGCAGGCTCAGGAAGCCCATGCCTTTGTGAGAACGCTCGTTAAAGAGCAGTTCGGGGCGGAGGTAGCTGAAGCAACCCGCATTCAATATGGTGGTAGTGTGAAACCCTCAAATTCTGCAGATCTTATGGCGAGAGAGGATATCGATGGTGCTCTGGTTGGAGGGGCCAGCTTGGAGGCCGAAAGCTTCCGTGATCTTATCGCTAACGCGGTGGCTTAGGTGTCGTCGCCGTTGTAAACCGCTCGATGAATGCGGCCGTATTCAGGAATCCGGGTGGAGGCTTGTTGGTCGGCAATGGGCCCTTTGAGAATCTGTCTGGTCCTCCGTCGAAGGGAGTAGCCTTCTATAGAAATGACTTTTCTCTCTCGTGCTCCCGGCCTTGGTATGTTCCTGCCAGTGTTGAAATTCTGGACGATGGCGAGGTTCCAGAGGGTTTAAAGGGGGATAATCCTGAAATCGTATGGGAAGAGCCAGAGGTAGAACCTTTTGCCGAGGTTTTCGCGGAAGTGTCGCAGGCGATTCGGAGTGGATCGATTGAGAAGTCAGTTCCAGTGGCTACTGCGACCGGTCGGATTAGCAGGGGGAGTTGCAATGGTCTGGGGTCAGCATTAGCCCGTGGTAATGGTCCCCTCCGTCCTTATGGATGGATCGATGGTGATGAGGGAGTTGTAGGACTCAGTCCCGAGCTCCTCTTTGAGCTGAACGGAGGAGTTCTTCATACCATGGCCCTTGCCGGGACAGCTCGTGTTGAGGAGAGAGAGGCTTTTGGCGCGGACGAAAAAGAAATCAGGGAACATGAATTCGTGGCCCAGACTCTCCTCGCCAAGCTGTCCGACCTCGGCCAGACCAATCGACATTCCAGAGACATTATGGAGCTGGGACCGCTGGTGCACTATCACAGTGCCATCGATGTTGAGCTCAGGAAAAAAGAGCCCATTGACCGGCTGGTAAGCCTGCTTCATCCAACGCCTGCCCTCGGGCCACTTCCCCGGACCGCCGAGACCCTTGGGGACCTCGTGGCATGGCGTCGCCGCCTTGGGTGCCCGGCTTGGTTTGGAGCACCATTCGGACTGTTCATGGATGGTTTTTGTGAGATTCTGGTAGGAATCCGGATGATTCGCTGGCGAGGACCGGAGGTGGAGGTGCCTTCGGGATGTGGTGTTATTGAGGAGAGTCGTCTTGTTAATGAGTGGCGCGAGCTTCGTCTGAAGCGTGAGTCTGTTCGTAGTGTTTTTGGTGTTTAATCGGAATGAGAGGGGAAGTGGAAGGGTTAGAGGAAAAATGGGGGTCAGGGGCATGGTTGAAACTTTCACCGGAATCAATCTGAGGCTTGCAGGAGATTCGGCTGGGCATCTAGGGTTGGGGCGATGAGCGAAGCTACGGCTCACACGCTTGAAGCGTGTCTAAGGCGAGGGGTTAGGGAGTTTGTTGTATGTGCAGGTGCGCGTAACCTGTCATTGGTTCTGGCGGTTATTCGTTGTGAGGGAATTAAAGTTTGGAGTCATTTTGAGGAGCGAAGTGCCGCCTTTTTTGCATTAGGTCGGATTCGTGATTCGGGGGCTCCTGTTGCCGTTATCACCACGAGTGGTACTGCTGTGGCCGAGCTCATGCCCGCTGTAATCGAGGCGCACTATCAGCAGCGCCCNCTGATCGTTATTACTGGTGATCGTCCCTTACGATACCGTTCTACTGGAGCCCCCCAGACGATCGAACAAGTAGGACTGTTTGGTAGTTACGTGGAGGGGTGCAGTGACGTGAATGGTGAAATTTCGGTTCCTCTTGAGGATTGGAGCGGCGTGTCTCCCTGGCATATTAATGTCTGCCTAGAGGAGCACGCGGAGGTGCCGGTTATTTCGATACCTTCAGAGCGAGTGGCCAGAGCTAAAAGTCCCCGACCTCCCGTTACGGCACTGGTAAGTTTTCTGGAACACACGTTTCGAGGTTTGGTTGTTCTGGTGGGGGGATTAGAAGAGGATGAACGGGAAGAAGCGTATCACTTTCTCAAGACTCTTGGGGCTCCAATACTTGCCGATGCTACGAGTGGATTGAGGGAGCTCCTTGGATCGATTGCACTTACTGATGGTGATGGTATTCTCCGAGGTAGTCTGCCGGGAAAAGTCCTTCGTCTTGGAGACATTCCGGTGGGTCGTTTTTGGAGAGATCTGGATAATCATCCNGAGATTGAGGTTCTTTCAATAACGAGGACAGGCTTATCCGGGTTGGCGCGTGATTCTGAGGTGATTTCTGGAAGGGTGAATGACGTGCTCCGGGGAATGGGTAAGCCTCCAACGGTCGGTGACGTCCTTGATTTGCTCTGCAGATCGAACAAGCGAAAAGGGGTGCTGGACGAATTGCTTGAACGTTATCCAGATAGTGAACCAGGCCTGATGAGGGTGCTTTCCTCTCACGTTGCTACTGGAAATAGTCTTTTTCTGGGGAACAGCCTGCCAATCCGCGAGTGGAACCTCTGTGCGCAGAGAGCGGTGCCAGTGGAAGAAGTGCGCGCGAGTCGTGGCGCAAATGGAATCGATGGCCAGCTGTCTGCATGGCTTGGAAGTACAAACGGGCACGATAAGGCCTGGGGCGTATTCGGAGATCTTACGACTTTGTATGATCTAACGGCACCGGCTTTTCTGGAGCAGGATGAGGCAAAAGAGAGAGTTCTTGTCGTGATCAACAACGGGGGTGGGCGTATTTTTGATCGGCTTCCTGATTTCAGAGAGCTCAGCCGCGATGAACATGACCATGTTGTAAACACTCATAGTCAGAAATTTCAATCGTGGGCCTNGATGTGGGGGCTTGATTACCAGCTTGTGACAAGACGCGATCACTTTGACGTGAAGAGCCAAGACAGACCTATGGTGCTAGAGTTGCAACCCAATGAGAAACAGACGTTAGAGTTCTGGGAGGGCTGGGATTCATGAAGTTGTGGTGCCTCCATGGAGCAGTCGGACTTGCTGCTGACTGGGATGACTTCAAAAAGAGAATAGAGCCGAAAGGCCATCAGGTTCATGCCATTAATTTGTGGACTTATCTCGATGATGCGGACTGTAGCTTTGAGAAATTCGCGAAAGAGCTTTGCGAAGAAGCTCGAAAGGAGACGATTCCACCGGTTTTGATTGGCTACTCAATGGGGGGTAGGCTCGCGCTTCATGCCTTAATCGAGGACCCGCAGGCGTGGAGTGGTGCAATGTTGATTTCGGCTCATCCAGGGCTCGAAAATGAAGAAGAAAGAATTCTACGAATGGGAGTGGACGCTGAGTGGGCCGCTAAGATTCTGGCTGGTCGGTGGGATAGCTTTTTGAATGAGTGGGAGAACCAACCTGTTCTGCAGGGTAGATGCAAGGTTGCGCTCGCAGATCGGAGTGATCTCCGGGACCGACAGGATGCGGTGGCCAGAGGATTCACCTCATGGTCACTCGGAAAGCAGCGGAACCTCAGGAGTTCCCTGCAGTCTATTGATAGACCGGTGGTCTGGCTGGCGGGGAAAATGGATCAGAAATTTACGGATCTGGCAGAGTCGGTGTGGTTACAGATGCCGGATAGTTACATGCTAGGGCCGCTCGATGCAGGTCACAGAGTGCCTTGGGAAGCCCCTGAGGAATTTCTGCTTTGTGTAGAACACTTGCTCGACATGATTAATCGATAGTTGCAGTGGNCGAAGCCTGAGCCATCATTCCAGNGTGAACTGGATCACAGCAGCCGAATTTGAGGATATTCGTTACGAAAAGAGCGAGGATGGACAGATCGCGAAGATCACGATTAATCGTCCGGAGGTAAGGAATGCTTTCAGGCCGTTAACGGTGAAGGAGCTTCTTGCCGCCTTTGAGCTGGCTCACGAAGATGAAGATGTTGGAGCGGTCATTCTTTGTGGGGAGGGAGAGAAGGCCTTTTGTTCAGGTGGAGATCAGAAAGTGCGGGGAGACGGTGGATACGTGGGTGGAGATGGCGTTCCCAGATTGAATGTTCTGGATCTGCAAAAGAAGATACGGAGCCTTCCGAAACCCGTCGTCGCCATGGTTGCCGGCTATGCTATCGGAGGTGGGCACGTTCTCCACGTCGTCTGTGATTTAACAATAGCAGCCGAAAACGCCCGCTTTGGCCAGACCGGACCGAAGGTCGGGAGTTTTGATGGTGGGCTGGGATCAAGTTATCTGGCTCGTATAGTGGGGCAGAAAAAGGCCCGTGAAATCTGGTTTTTATGNCGCCAGTATGATGCGAAGGAGGCGATGGAAATGGGTCTCGTGAATACGGTTGTTCCCTATGAGCAACTGGAGCAAACAACAGTTGAGTGGTGTCGGGATATGCTCCGGCATTCCCCTCTTGCTCTCCGGTGCCTCAAAACAGCGCTCAATGCTGATTGTGATGGGCAGATGGGACTCCTCGATCTCGCAGGGAACGCGACCTTGCTCTACTATCTGACTGAAGAGGCTCAGGAGGGGAAAAAGGCTTTTCTAGAAAAGCGGGAGCCAGATTTCAGAAAGTTCCCCCGATTTCCTTGAGGAGCTGACATGCTGAAGAGCTACTTCATAGCCGCACGACCTAAGACTCTTCCCGCCGCATTTGTCCCGGTATGGGTAGGCTGCCTTCTAGCTTGGCAATCTGCTGGGGAATTGGACTGGTATTTGGCCCTTTGGACATTCCTGAGCGCTGCAGCCATCCAGATTGCGACCAACTTTTTCAATGATGCGATCGACTATGAAAGAGGAGCAGATACGGAATCCCGTCTCGGCCCTCGACGAGTCACGGTCAGTGGCCTGCTTTCGCGGCGGGCGGTCTATGGTGGGGCCTGGGTATGTCTTATGATTGCGTGCCTGTGCTCCCTTCCTCTAGTGCAAAGCCGCGGTTGGATCATAGTGGTTATCGGACTTCCCTCGCTGTATCTCTCGTATGGTTATACAGGTGGATCTTTCCCTCTTGCGTATCTGGGTTTGGGCGAAATCTTCGTGATTCTGTTTTTTGGGGTCGTTGCGGTTGGGGGTAGTTATTTTGTCCAAGCAGGAACATGGGACTGGCCTGCGGGAGTCCTCGGTCTTCAGGTGGGCCTTCTCAGNGCGATTCTGATTGCGATCAACAACCTNAGGGATGTGGAAGAGGACAGGAAAAGTAATAAAAAAACACTGGCTGTGCGTTTTGGCTCTGCGGTGATTCACCGATTAGTCACAGGCTTTGTCGTTGTGGCCATGATACTATCCCTTTTTGGAGGCTTATACGGTGCTCCATGGTTTCCGGTTCTGAGTATTCCCTGGTTCCTCATGGGGTTATTCTGCGTGAGGGGGGTGAAGGCTGCTCCACCAAGCCAGCTCTACAACCGGTTTCTTGCTATTGCTGCCATCCAGTTAATTCTATTCGCCATCCTATTTACAGTTGCGGTATCGCTTTAGCAGGACGGAGGCAGTCGGAATATTTAATCGTGCAGGTAATGGAGCCTATCTACCACTGGAAATACAGGCTTAAAGCCAACACGAGGCTCAATGCGGTTTCTTCGCGGAGAGAATTTGAGGGGGCTCTGCTTAGGATCGGAGAAGGCTTTGGATGTCTTCATCCGTGGCCCGAGTTGGGAGATCCTGGGCTTGAAGAGTTACTCAGGGAATTCCGTGCCAAGGAGTTGATCAGCGATGTTGCCAGAGGTGCATTCAGAATGGCGAGGATCGATGGTGCGGCCCGGGAGGCGGGGGAGTCCTTGTTTAACCCCGTGAGGAGCTATATCCCTGAAAGTCACGCGACGTTGCCGGAGTGCTCCATGAGCGCGGTGGAAGAGTTAGTTCACCTCGGCTACAGTACGGTAAAGCTGAAGGGGGACAGGTCATTTGCAAGGCGACTGAATTCTTTAGAGGAAATCGCAAGGCGTTGGCCTCAGTTATCCTGGCGTATCGACTTTAATGAGGTTCTGACCAGTAACGAGACCCTCGAGTTGAGCCAAAGGTTTTCCTGCCATCTCAGAGACAGGATCGACTTTCTGGAAGACCCTTGTTCGTGGAACAGGGAGGAATGGCGTCTTATTCGAAAACAATCGGGACTTAAACTTGCGCGGGACCGCGGATCCCATCAGCTGGAGGAGGGCGAAAACATTCTGGTGCTAAAGCCTGTTCGGGCAGACATCAAGGCTGAGAGTCTTGGAGAGAAGACACTGGTCGTAACCAGTAACATGGACCATGCACTGGGTCAGTGCTTTGCCGCTCAGCAGGCAGGAACACTGGGCAGGCAAGGAGTGAGGTTGTCAGTCGGGGGGTTGCAGACTCACGTTCTTTTTGAGGCCGACCAGTTCACAGAGCGGCTCGGGATCGGGGGTCCCACCTTTACGTCTCCGGAAGGACCAGGCCTTGGATTTGATGACATTTTAGAAAAACTGCCATGGAAACGACTGAGCTGAGAAGTGGGGCCTTCTGGGATTCAGAAGGTTGCTGTGTGTTGTCGCCCCCAGGTCACGAAGGGCAGAAAGAGGCTATTCGTGATGCTCTGAAAGATCAGGAGGGTGTTGTTTTTGCTACTTCGGGTTCCTGTGGTCCACCCAAGTGGGTCATGTTCAAGCGAAGTTCGCTTCTCGCATCAGCAAGAGCAGTGAATCAGCACCTCAAGGTCACAGAGGATGATCGCTTCATGGTGGCTCTTCCGCTGTATCATGTTGGAGGTTTTGGAGTGGTAGCACGCGCATACGATGCAAAGTGCCACGTCAGCGCTCTGCAAGGACGCTGGAATGCGAGGGAATTCAAGGAGGCGGTCGAGTCGGATCACTCTACCGTGGCGTCACTAGTACCTACGCAGGTTCACGACCTTGTGAAACTTGGCCTGGAAGCTCCCGAATCATTGCGCGCGGTCGTTGTCGGTGGTGGGAAGCTGAATGAAAAAGAAGGCCAGTGCGCCCGTGATCTGGGATGGCCAGTATTGCAAAGTTATGGAATGACTGAGGCTGGTTCTCAGATAGCTACCGCCACTCTGGCCTCTCTGGACGAACCCTTCCAAGCAGTTCCGCTGCCGATCCTGCCGATTTGGGAATTTCGGACGAGTAAGGCGGGGTGTCTTGAGTTTAGAGGATCAGCCCTGTGTAAATATTACATAGAAAAGGATAGGGAGGAACTGTGTTGCCGGAAAGCTGGAGACAAGGAAGGTTGGTTCAGTAGTAGTGACCTCGTGCAGATCACGGGAAATCAGCTGACGGTGAATGGCAGAGCCGACCGGAAAGTGAAGATCCTTGGGGAGCTTGTGGACATTGAGTCTCTGGAGAAAGAAGTAAGAGAATATCTTGATTGCAAGCGTGCGCATCTTCTGGCGGTTCCTGATTCAAGGCGGGGCGCACGGATGCTACTGGTTGTCGATGAGGATTTGGGTGAAGTTGGCGGTCTTCTTGCGCAGTGGAATGGAGACAGGCCTGGATTTTTGAGGATCGATGAGGTCGAGGTTGTGGCCCGCTTTCCAAGAACCGGGATGGGGAAAGTTGATGTCGCAGCCCTCCGCAAGATGCTCAGCTAGTCCCAGAATATTTGAGGTAGCGAAAAATTTCAGACTACTTCTTNTGGGAGAAATCATTGGATGGAGCGAATAGTGAAGAGAGATACACATATAATTAAGAATGCGGCCCTTGGATAAGGCCTCGCCCCCGTTGACAGGAGGGGATTGGGACATAGACTGGCCCGCGGTGAAGCTAAGGCGTCCACACCTGATCATGGCTTTGTGCCTTTTGGTGGGTTCATTTCTGACGGGATGTTCAGGAATGAAGAGTCGTGAAAACGAAAGCCGGAGCTCCCGCTCGTGGACAAGAGCAATCAAGCAGGAGCTGCAGACTCTTGGATACCGGAATTGGATAGTCATCGGAGACGCAGCATTTCCCCTGCATAGCAGGCCCGGAGTCCGGACAATATTCATCGACGATAAGATTCCGGAAGTCCTTCAGGAGGTTCTTGACGAGTTGGAGCGGGTTCAGAACGTAACGCCGCGAATCTATCTCTCAAGAGAGCTCGCCGAGATCCCTAACGATCGCGCTCCCGGTATCGGAAGTTACCGGCGGAAAATTGAAAATTCTCTGCGAGGCTACCCTGCGAGAGAGATGGAGTTTCGATCCTTGTCTCTGCTTCTTGAAGACAGCGCTAATAAATTCACGGTTCTAGTCTTCAAGACCTCCACAGCTTTACCCTATTCTGGGATCTTCATCGAACTCGATAGTGGTTACTGGGATCCGGAATCGGAACGGGATATGCGTGAGCGCCTTGAGAAAAAACTCCGGATAGAGTCAACTTAGGTTTCTCTTGATGAAACATAACGAAGAACGACTGACCCGTGAACGGGAAGAGGCTTGGATCGGTGATGCGGTTCTTGCGCTCTTTGTAAGGGAGTGGATCCTNCGGGANCAATGCGCTCTGGATGGCGAAAAATTCATTCGCTTTACTTCCAATGAATTNCTCAGGGGGATTGGGAACCCAACTCAGGTAGAGGCGCGGATTGGGCGTGTTTATCGAGATGAAGGACTGGCGCAGGCCTACAAGTATATTGAAAGCAATCTCCTGCCTGTTTTTCTGGGTCAGGAGCGCGCCAGGGTTCAGCGNATTCGTAACGGCGAGGTCAGGGGCTGAGCCTCTCAAGGTGCCAATCGGAGCCGTTTGGGGTGAAGACCAACCGGTCGTGCAGTCTGCTGGGACGACCCTGCCAGAATTCAATGTAATCTGGTTTTACCTGGTAACCTCCCCAGAAGTGAGGAAGTGGAATGTCGCTACCCTCAGGCCATTTTTTCTGCAGCTGCTCTTCTAATTCCTCAATATGTGACCGGTCGGTAATAGCAGAGGTCTGATGTTGNGAAACCCAGGCGCCGATCCGAGAACTTCGCGGCCTTGACTGAAAGTAAGACTCCGACTCTTCCCGGGTTGTGCGGGAAACNGTGCCTCGGATAATGATCTGGCGCTCAAGCTCCCGCCAATGGATGACAAGAGAGGCTCTGGGATTGGCTTCGAGATCTTGCCCCTTTCTCGAGTTATAGTTCGTGAAAAAACTGAAAGTTCCGTCTTTGAGACCTTTGAGCAGGACGGTGCGGGCAGAAGGTTCTCCGTCGCTACTGGCCGTTGCCAGAGTCATTGCGTTGGGTTCAGTTACTCCTGCCTCAATCGCTTCGCTTAGCCAGTTTTCAAACTGGAGAAATGGATCGGCAGAAATCTCGGCCTCGGTAAGACCTCCCTGCTCGTAATTTTCACGAAGGTCAGCGAGGCGATTGTTTTCCTTACTCATGTAGCTCCAATATACGCAGATCGCGGCGAAAGTAGTGGGATTTTTACGAGCCGAATACGCGAAAGGCGGATTCTATCTGGCCCACTGGTAGACTCGGACGTAATCGACCTGCATCACCTGAGGAAACTGGCTCGCCGGGATTCGGTCCGCTTTCTGATCTTCCTTTTCGAAGAAACGTCCGTCAACCGCAACGTTCAAGATGAGATGGAAAGGCTGATCGTATGGAGCAGAGGGATTTTGGCGAGCGCTCGCCGACCACCACTCACTGGCCTTTCGTGTTTTCCATCGAACTCCATCCACGAACCACGAGATCTCCTCGGCGTTCCATTCGAGGGCATAGACGTGGAAGTCCTCAGCCGCATCTTTTCCCGGGAACTGATAGGTATGATCCAGATGAACGTTGTCAGGCCATTTGCCTCCAAAGTGTAGGGCCCCAAGAGTTTCGGTTACTTTTTTTCCCCTCGACTCCACGATGTCTATTTCTCCTCCAGCGGCCCAGCCTCCGTAGGGAGAATTCGTGGGCATCATCCAGATTGCTGGCCAGATGCCTTGGCCGTCGGGGAGCTTTGCCCTGATCTCGAATCTGCCGAAGGTCCAATCCCCACGGTTCATTGTGCGCAACCTTGCGGATGAGTAAGGTTGAGTCTTCCCGTCGCTGGTTGCATGGGGGTCGCGGTAGACCGCTATGTTGAGGGAGCCGTCTTTGACATAACTATACTTCGGATCCGTACGGTAGGCCTGCCGTTCATNGTTACCTCCTCCATAGTTGTTCTCTTCCCTTTCCCATTTTCCGAAATCAATACGATCGCTATTAAACTCGTCGGACCAGACAAGCACCCACTCCCTGCTCGGCATATGAAGACGGTATTCACCNTCAGGCTGGAAGGTGGACCAGGGGTTCCCAGTTCCGAGAATAGCGGGACCTANATTCTTCCAGAGGAGGCGTCCCCGAGAATCGGTTTTTTTAATCTGGAGCTGGTGGAGTAAGCCCTTTTTGGTAGGAAAGCTCAGGGAGAGGGCAGGGCTGCTCTCAAGGTCTGGCTCAGCACAAAGAAGAGTTGGTAAAAGAGCGATAAAAAGGAGAATCGTGCGCATACTGAGATCGTAGCATGCTTCAGGTTTCTCTGCAGTTACAGGCCTGCGCTTCTGAGCGCGTTCAACCCTCAGCGAATTCGAAAATTATCCCGGACTAGGGGGCAAAGGGATTTAGGTCGTATGCGTNAAAGACTTCCTCGATCACGCTCCCTGACTCCTCCATTTCCTCGCNTAGTTCTCCCATCGTCCTGCCCCAGTCTTCCATTACTTGGGGGAAAAGAGGGTCCTCGGCCATCTTCTCGACGAACCAAGGCCCGATGGCCTCCTGCCCACCTGTTACGACCTCAACGGGAATTGGGATTTCCTCCATATGCGTCGCCATATCTGCGGTAGCATCCCGGAACCTGTTTACCGGTTGTTTGAGGTCTTCGGGGAGGTCGGCAGTATCGATCGTGCTGAGCTTATCGCTCAGTTGATTTAACTGACGCATGGTGTCGAACATCTGCATTGGGTTTTCCCCGCGACCCTCCTGNGCGTTCTCCAATTTTTCGAGGAGCTCNAGAACTCCTTTCTCTCTGAGCTCGTTGGTAAAGGNAATGACCGATGCGGGTGCCGCGGGCTTGTTGGCGGCTGGCTCTGGAGTTTCCTCCGGCTCAGGCGTTGGCTCTGGAGCTTCCTCCGGCTCAGGTGCTGGCTCTGGAGTTTCTTCTGGTTCAGGCGCTGGCTCTGGAGTTTCCTTCGGCTCAGGTGCTGATTCTGGCTCAGGTGAGGGAGTTTCCTTGGATGCGGCTTGGGTGGAGCCGGTTTCTTCTGAGGAAGCCGGTTCTTTCTCACCGCAGGATGTCANGAAAAGACAGAGGCAAAAGGCAGCTGAAATGACGGTAAGTGCANGTTTCATATGCTCTGACTTTCGCTCATATCAGCTCTGTTACGAGGATTATTTCCGACTTCTATGGGCAATTGAGCGCAACGGAGATGGCTGGCGGGTAAGNTAAAAGCAGGTGAACGGAACACGCCGTATTCGGATCCCTTGGTTTTTTTCCACAAGGACCGGAGAGATTGCTTGGATGCGTTTATGCACGACGACGTCGCGAAAGTGCTTATCGCGGGGCGGGAGCCACGGGCTTAACCGTTCGATCGATTATGGCCGGGGGCGGAATCTTACTTCGATTCCGCCTTTTGGCAGCTGGCTCTGCTGTTTCTTCCGGCTCAGGTGCTGGCTCCGAAGTTTCTTCCGGGTCAGGTGCTGGCTCTGGAGTTTCCTCCGGCTCAGGCGTTGACTCCGGAGTTTCCTCCGGTTCAGGCGCTGACTCTGGAGTTTCCTCCGGCTCAGGCGTTGGCTCTGGAGTTTCCTCCGGCTCAGGCGTTGGCTCCGGAGTTTCCTCCGGCTCAGGCGTTGGCTCCGGAGTTTCCTCCGGCTCCTGTGCGGGCCCTGGCTCAGTTTTGGGAGTTTCCTCGGGAGAGGCTTGGGTAGAGCTGGTCTCAGCAGAGGAAGCCGGCTCTTTCTCACCGCAGGATGTCAGGAAAAGGCAGAGGCAAAAGGCAGCTGAAATGACGGTAAGTGCAAGTTTCATGACTGCTCTGAGTTTCGCTGATATCAGCGCCCTGACGAGGATTATTTCCGAGATCCTTTTTGAGGAGTCGATATGCAAGATGATGTCGGCAGCTATTGGTAAAAAGAGGGACCCGGAACTTACCTTATTTGACCACTTAGGGTTTTCGCACAGGGAACAGAGATGATTGGATGCCCTCATGCATGAGGACATCGAGAAAGTGCTTATAGATGAGGAGGTCATTGAGAAACGCCTCGATATCATCGCAGATCGAATTCTCGGAGAGTTCAGAGGATCCCCATTCGTCGTAATTGTGATTCTGAAGGGTGCACTGGTCTTCACTGCTGATCTGCTACGCCGAATGCCAATTCCACTGGAGATTGAATGTATCAATGTAGCGAGCTATCACGGAGAAACCAAAAGTTCGGGTAGGGTAGATTTTCTCGATGCAAAGTTGCCATTGGTAAAAGGGCGCTCTGTCCTATTGATCGACGATATTCTGGACACTGGGCGCACGCTCGTCGCGGTCGAAGCGAAACTCCGTGAGCAGGGTGCCAGGATAGTGAAATCCTGTGTGCTGTTAAGTAAAGACAAGGAGCGGTCTGCCGAGGTGGAAGCTGATTATGTGGGATTCCACATTGGTAACGAATTTGTAGTAGGCTACGGCCTTGACTATAAAGGTCTCTATCGCAATTTACCCTATGTCGGAATTCTCAAGGAGGAAACTGTAGAGGCCAGTGGATGACTCGTTTGTCCCTGATGGCGTTATATTGTGAGAGATCCGCTTAATCTTCACCTGAGGGAATGTCTTCTGCGGGCAAGGACTTCGCGTTCCATATCGAAAAAACGAGGGTCTGATGTGTAACTAGCTGGAATGCTCCGGGCGCTAGAACGGGGTAGGCGATTTGCCTTTATGTTGTGCATAAGGGTTGCAATCCCCCGGGATTCTGCTCTTCTTTCGCCTCCCCGCGAAAAGGGCAGGCCGGTTTAAAACTAGTCTGAAGCGTGCGAAAGCAATGAGTGAATCGACAATTGATCCGAACCAATACCGCCTCCACGATACAGATACGGGAAGTGCGGACTATCAGATAGCGCTCCTTAGTCAGCGTATTAAACATCTAACCGATCATCTGGGATCCCATCGCAAGGACTTTTCTTCTAGGCGTGGCCTCCTTACCCTCGTGGCACGGCGAAGAAAGCTCCTCGATTTCCTGCAGAAGGACAACGAAGAGCGCTACAAGAAGATCGTGTCAGGTCTCGGGCTCCGTCGCTGATCTGCTCGATCGCCCAAATTGAAACCTTTGGGTGTCGATGCTTTCCGGTTCTCTCTCATACCCAGCTGGATGCTCCCTTTGATATTTTCAGGGGTGCAATGGCTCCATTAACCAGAAGCTGCTCTCTCCAGGGGGAGAAGGTAGCACGATGCATAAAAGTAAAAGAAAGATGAGTACAAACACAGTAACGGCCAATGTTGGCCAGAACCCCATCGTCATTGAGACGGGGAAATTAGCAAAACTCGCAGACGGGGCAGTTACGGTCCGTTGTGGCGACACAGTGGTCCTTGTAACTGCGGTCTCGCAGACGAAAGTCCGGGCAGGGCAGACATGGTTCCCCATGTCCGTTGAATACAAGGAGAGAGCCGCAGCGGCCGGTGTTTTCCCTGGAGGCTATTTTAAGCGCGAGGGGCGCCCTACGGAAAAAGAAATTCTCACATGCAGGATGACGGATCGTCCTCTGCGGCCGCTTTTCCCAAAAGGTTATCTTTACGATACACAGATTGTCGCGCTCCTGTTCGCGGCCGATGGCGTTAACGATGCTGACATTGTCGCCATGAACGGAGCTTCGGCCGCTCTCGCAATCTCGGATATTCCGTTTGCGGGACCGATTGGAGCGGTTCGTGTGGGTCGGGTGGAAGGCGAACTCGTTGTCAATCCGACCTTTGAGGAGAGAGCAGAAAGCGATCTGGATCTGGTCTACGTGGGTAACAAAACCGATGTAGTGATGATTGAAGGTGCTGCTGATGAAATACCAGAGGCNGACTTTATCGCGGCACTGCGATTTGCACAGGGGCATGTTGCCACTCTCGTAGAGGCGCAAGAGGAACTTGTCGCCCAGTGCGGGAAGGAAAAGCGTGAATATACAGTGACCGTCGCCAAGGAAGAGCACCTTGAAATCGGCTATCGCGTGGCCGGTGATCGAATTGAGGATGCAATTTACAAGCCTAGCAAGGTTGAGCGGGCGAAGGCCGTAGGCGCTCTGCGGGACGAGGTTGAGGAGGCCTTGAAAGAAGCAGATCCGGAAATCTCAGATTTCGCCATAGAGCAGGCATTTGAGCACATTCAGAAGAAGGCATTCAGGATCAGTATTCTTGAAAAAGGGGTTCGAGCTGATGGTCGGAAGGTGGACGAGCTACGTGCCCTCACTGCCGAGGCTGGTATTCTGCCGCGAGTTCACGGCTCAGCGCTGTTCGCTCGTGGTGAAACACAGGCACTTGCCACCACGACACTCGCTCCAGCTGACGAAAAACAGTATTTCGACAATTACGCCGGCGGTGAGGATAGTAAGCGGTTCATTCTTCATTATTCATTCCCGCCATTTTCGGTCGGAGAATCGGGTCGATTTGGCGGTCTCAACAGACGGGAAATAGGCCACGGTGCTCTCTCGGAGCGCTCAATTCAGGCCGTTATTCCTGACGTTGAGGAGTTTCCATATGCGATCAGGGTGACTTCCGAAGTTCTCGAATCCAATGGGTCATCTTCCATGGCCACGGTGTGTTCGGGAACCATGTCACTTCTTCAGGCAGGGGTGCCCCTGAAGCGACCTGTGAGCGGAATTTCCGTCGGGCTCGTTACCGACTTTGACGACGAGGGTAATCTAAAGGATCACAAGCTGTTAATGGACATCATCGGTAGCGAAGATTTTTATGGCGACATGGATTGGAAACTGTGCGGAACCAGTGAAGGGATCACCGGTTTTCAACTCGACTTGAAGCTCCGTGGTATCTCACTTGATATTTTCGAGAATGCGGTTCACCTCGCAAAGGAAGGCCGCACAAAAGTTCAAGAGGCTATGACTGCGGCGATTCCCGAAGTTGGACAGCTCAGCGAGCATGCCCCTCGAATCGAGTCAGTTAAGATCGATCCTGAGCGTATCGGGGAGCTGATTGGTCCGGGTGGTAAGCATATCAAGGGTATCCAGGCTGAGTCTGGGGCCGAAATTAATATCGAAGATGATGGCACTGTTCACATCTANGCTTCTAAGGCGGAATCTCTCGAATGTGCCAAGAAGATGATCGAAGATATGTTTGCGGAAGTCGAAGTGGGAACAACCTACACCGGTAAAATTGTTAACACGATGGCCTTCGGTGCCTTCATGGAGGTCCTTCCGGGTAAGGATGGATTAATTCATATCTCAGAGTTGGCTGAAGGGCGTGTTGAGCAGACTGAGGATGTTGTAAAAACCGGGGATGAAGTTACTGCAAAGTGCATCGGCGTTGATGAGAAGGGTCGGGTCAAGATGAGTATGCGTGCNGCTATCAGAGAGGCGCGTGGTGAGACCGATGACAGAGACGAGGGAGACGGGCAACAGGGTGGCGGTCGCCGNGGCGGTGGAGGTCGTCGTGGTGGCGGTGGAGGCCGTGACCGTGGTGGCGACCGTGGTAGAGACCGTGGTGGACGAAGCCGTGACCGGGATAAGCCCAAGGATGATGTTCCCCCGCCAGAGAAAGAGGAGTCGTTTTCCCTCACGGACGACTAAGCGGATTTGCGAAGATCTTCAAGCAAGCGCCCCGGGGTTTCCTCGGGGCGTTTTTGACAGGTCGCTTAGATCGACTCGATCGGGGTCGTTATAAATTGAAAGAAGAAGTCGGTCTCCTGGTGCTATTCTATCGCAGCAGGACGCTCCTCGCTTTTTTTCGTCTCAAACTTCGCGCCTTTACTGATGTTCATATAGAAGCAGCCAAACAGGAGAGTGGATAGCAGGATGGCGATAGCGAGGAGCAAACTTAGAATATTTCGCACGAAGAGATTCTAATGAGACGACTACAAATTGGGAGTCGAAATTAGAGCAAGAAATTCCCAAGTGGCGTTCAGGCACTCTTTTCCACAGATAGCAGTGCGGCGTAGGACCCATCAAAGCCGTCCTTGAAGGGGACGGAGCACCTTGATTCGAGTAGCGATACTTCCGGAAAATCCTTGAGAAGATTCAGGATGAGGCCCTCGTTTTCCTCAGGCTCGAGAGAGCATGTAGAGTAGACGAGGCGGCCTCCTTGCCTCAGGCACGGAAGGGCATTTTCCAGAATTAGCCGTTGTATGGCGGGCAGACTCTCGATTTGTTCAGGCTTAAGTCGCCACCGTGCATCAACTCTACGTCGCATGACGCCAGAGTTAGAGCAAGGAACGTCGAGGAGAATTCGATCAAACCTTGATTTCCAGTCCAGAGGAGGAGTCTCGGTCCAGTCAAACTGCTGGGTTGTGGTAATAGTTATTTTTTGTCTGGTTAGGTTCTCGATAAGTCGAGGAATTCGTTTCTCACTCGCGTCAGTACAGAGGATCTGCCCCTTATTTTTCATCGCTGCAGCGATAAGTGAGGATTTACCTCCGGGAGCAGCACATGCATCGAGAACTCTTTCTCCAGGTTGAGGGTCAAGAAGTTCAATCGCTAAACGNGTCGAGGGATCCTGCACATACACCTGACCTTTCTCTACCCATTCGCGAGGAAGAGCTCCTGCCACTTGGTAATAGTTATCCAGACCAATGGAAATGAGCAGTTCTTCCCCGGTGGGGTCCAGAGCATCGGATGCGAGAGAGTTCAGCCTTACAATGACGGGGGCAGGTTCGTTGTTCCATGCCAGCAGGGACTCCATCTCAGCACTGCCAAACTGCTTCTCCCACCGGTTACAGAGCCATTCGGGATGTGAGAATCTTATTGAAGGCCTGAGGTTTTCGCTTTCAGAGAAGAGAGTTTTCCGTGCCGCTACTGCACGCCTGAGGACAGCATTGATAAGGCCTCGAACCGGCTTTCGAGCGCAATTTACTGTTTCATTGACTGCAGCATGATCGGGAATACCCAGAAGGAGGAGCTGGCATATGCCCACCCNCAGGATGTCTCGGGTTTCATGGTCCAGCTTACCTTTACGTAGCATTCCAATCCAATGATCGAGTAAACTNCTATTTCTCAAAACCGCGAAAAGAATGCTATTCAGGAGCGCTCGATCAGGGGTGGAGAGATGGTTGCGCCTCGCTTGACGCTCAACAAGAGATTCTGCGTAGAGGTGACCTTTGGACCACGCCCGAAGGGCGGAGACAGCAGCGCGGCGGACATTCTTTTCTGTCATCTCAAGTCGTGAAGAGGTTACTCACCGGGAAAGGAAATAGGATGCGATGTTTTTCCATTCCTCCTCGAGACTGAGAGTTGAATCCGGTTCATTTTTCTTGGCCCGGCGATACCAGTAGCACGCATTGTAAAGATCACCTTCCTCGCGGTGAAGATGCGCGTGTATCCAAGCTCCATCAGGATCGGGTAAAGAAGAACAGAGATCATGCGATTCGGTCCATCGTCCAGATTTTGCCAGCCACAGGGAGTGGACCTCGGGTGAAATACCTGAGGGTGGAGTATCGTCGGTGAGAGCTGATCGTGCTAATTCCTCAGGAGTCATCTCGTTGAGCAAAGACCAGAATTGCGCTGGTGGAAAGCCCCGGCTACTGATAACCGTTCCGCCATGATTCGCCTCGCAAGCTTCATCGTTATTGCTCTCGGAGCCGTCGGCCTTGCTCGTGCTGATGAGCTGCCAGCCACCTTGGACAAGCCGTATCTTGGATGTTGGCTGGCTTTCTCGGACTCCCGGGATTTTGAATTCGTCATTGGGGGAGATGGAGATGCGGAGCTCTTTTTCATAAAGAATCGGAAGCGGCTCTCGACGGGCGGTTGTACCCTTAAAATATTCTACGTTCTTGAAGAAAAGGTTAAGGGTAATGGAGGCAAGATGAGGTGGATATCTCGTAAAATGGTTCAAGATGGCTTTGAAGATTTTGGGAAGGAAACCGCAGAGCCACCACTTCGCAAGCCCATTGGCTTCACCGCCTCCTTCACGGGAGGGGTAAAGGTCAGAATCACGAAGGTCTTCACCAAGGACGGGATGGAGATCTCTACGCAAGTAATCGACAAGGGAGCAAGCAAGGGAGAGTTGCGGGCGGGTGTCAAAATTCTTGTGGGAGATCTATTCAGGCAGATCGATGACGCTGATCTTGAAAAACGGGATACTGAATCAAAACTCGAGGATACAGAAATCTCAGTTCGTGCGGTTGGTGCGCGAAGAACTGCCCGGGTTAAGTTCGAAGATTACGACTCCGTGCTCACCGAAGAATTCCCCAAGGGCGTAAGAGCGTTCGCGTTGGAGTCAGATCGCTATGGTGACCACGAATTCCAGATCACTACCGCTAAACCGGAATTTGGTGTTATTGAATTTTTGCAGCGAAAGAAAATCATTCATGGTTTTTACGTGAACTGGTATCCCGATCCAGATAAGGCGGGAGAGCAGGATGCCCGGCTGCTGTTCAAGGTGAAGTAGGGCTTCGTTGCTCTGGCCTGGAAGTAAGCCCGGGCAGAGATGTCCTCATGAGGCCGATCAAGCCTCACCCCCCAAAACATGATATGAATTCATGGTGTACATTCAGTACACCGCGATGGTTCTTTTTCTAAAAGCCCTGATAAATCAGCGCTCTCAAGGCAGGATCGAGCAAGTGCCACTTTCTTTTTTAAAAAAAGAAGCGCCGGGCATGAGTTTTTGTTGAAGGCAGAGCGTATTTTACCCTTTAAAACTGCACCTGCGACGGGATTTCGACATTTATTTAAGATTGACTTAAATGTGTCCTAGGGTGTACCAAAGTGCACTGCATTGCTTNCAGTTCTCGCGGTGGGATTACCAGCTAATAGCTTCGAAGGAGTATTCGACTTCAAACTCGATGCGAAGGGTCGTGTCTCGGTGCCCGCCGAGTGGCGTCCGGGAAAAGGGGAAGCGCTGCCACTGCGCCTTCTGAAGTGGCGGACTCTCGAAGTGCCTGTCCTTAAGGCGCTCACCGGGGAGGCGTTTTCATCGATGATCCAATCCATCGACGGCTCGGATCTTTCTGCGGGAATCAAGAGTCAGCGCAAAGGCCTGCTCTACTCCCGCAACACTCAGGTCACCATTAACGATCAGGGTAAAGTTCTCATCCCCAGAAAGCTTGTCGAGGAGCATGGGTTGGAACCAGGGGGATCCGTTCACCTTTTCGGGCGGGGAAGCAACTTCGACATAGTGAGCCCGCGCGATCACGAAACAATGTTGAAAGCCGAGGAGGCCCTTCTGGATGATCTCTACGCGTCCGTTGATTTTTCCTGAATACTTTACATCGAACACCCAATAGACTGACAAACTGCTGATGTCCCTGCCTTCTCCAACCCCGGTTCCGTCAATGACATGGTGCCTGCCGGGCTGCCAAGAAAATCTGTTGGCGGTGCCGGGGTTGGAGACACCCCCCCTTTCAACGAGAGGAGATGATCGAATGGGTGGAGACCGGGTGTTCTCTTTCGAGCACGTTCCGGTAATGCCGGAAGAAGTGATCCACTATCTTGAGCCTCGACCCGGGAAGACCATTCTTGATTCAACTCTTGGCGGAGCTGGTCATGCTGAAAAGATTCTGCAGGCGGGAGCTGCGCTGATTGGGCTGGATCAAGATCCAAATGCGCTGAGCCATGCAGAGGAAAGACTCAAGGAATATGGAAATGCGGTAGTCTTGAGGCAAATCAACTTTGCCCAAATGCTTAACGTGGGACGTGAGATCTGTCCCGAGGGAGTTGATGGAATCCTGATGGATCTTGGAGTCTCATCCCATCAACTGGATTGCGCGGAAAGGGGGTTTTCCCTTCGAACTGAAGGACCGCTCGACATGCGCATGAATCCAGCGGAGGGAGTTGATGCTGCTGAGGTGATTAACGGGTGGGAAGAAGCTGATCTGGCCAGGATTTTCTGGGAACTGGGAGAAGAGCGAAAGTCGAGGGCGATTGCGGGAGCCATTGTGCGCCGTCGGGTGGTCAAGCCGTTTACGGATACTCTCGACCTTGCGGATTGCGTGTCCCGGATTGCAGGCCGAAGAGGCCGTATTCATCCAGCGACCCGAGTATTTCAAGCGCTACGAATGACGGTAAATCGGGAAATGGAGTGCCTCGAGGCGGCGCTGGAGTCTGCTCCTGCTCTTTTGAAGCCCGGAGGGCGCATCGCAGTGATAACTTTCCATAGTCTTGAAGACCGAATGGTTAAGAGATTTTTCAAATCGCGAAGTCAGCCTGAGATTGATCGGCCCGAATGGCCTGCGGCGAGGAGTAACCCGGATTTCTGTATGAGTCGAGTCACGCGGAGGCCAGCAATTCCCGGCTCCGAGGAGGTGAGAACAAATCCACGATCCCGTAGTGCGAAGTTGCGCGTTGCTGAAAAGAGAAAGGTTGTCGTTTCGTGAACAGGAGGCGTGCTACCGGAGAAAATCTTGGAATGGGAGCGGTAGTGCTGCTGATTCTGACAGCTCTGGTTATCGCAGGCGCAGGTGTGTTTCACGCCTTTACCAAGAATCAGCAGATCAATGTCGCACGGGTATTACAGCGGATTGAGAATCGAGTATCCCAGCACCGTTTGGATATTACTAATCTCGAGGTCAGGCTGGAAGAGCAGCTCAACCCTATCCTGCTTAATGACCGCCTGATCCAAATGTCCTCAGATCTTCGGAGTATTCCTCTGGAGGCTGTGGAAAGTATACCTCTGGAGTCTACTTCTGGAACGACAAGAGCTCCGCTACCGCAACAGTCGCCTGCGCGGCGCCTCGGTGCCACCCCGTCGGTGGTGGACCTTGATAGCCTGTGAAATCACCCGTTCATTACCGTGGTCTTCTGATTTGCCTGATAATCGTATCCGGTTTCAGTGGGCTGTCTGCGCGGCTCATCTACTTGCAGTGGATTGATCGTGATACCTCTGCGCCCAAGGCGGCACGAAATCGAATAGCGAAGACCGTTATCCCGGGAAAGTTTGGGTATATCGTGGACCGCAATGGAAGGATCATGGCGAGGAATCTTCCAGTTACGAAAATCACTGCTGACAAGATTCATCTGCGTGATCCTGGGGTGGCGGCTCGCGGTGTAGCTTTTGCTGAGCTCGTTGATCAGAAGGAGTGGGTCGAGGCTACCGCGGAGGAGCGTCGACGTCTGCTCAAGAGGAGAACCCATCGAGTGCGAGAGGAGTTACCGGAGGGTAAGCTTCTTGATCGCTATGTAGATCATTTTATTCCGATTACAGCCCGCGCGATTGGAGTTACTCCACAGGAGTTAAAAAAGAAGCTCGGGGCAAAGTTTGAGTATGTAACTATCGCGAAAAATCTCCGGGAGGATGAAGCGGATGAAGTTGAGCAAACCCTGAGAGATAATTACATCCATGGGTTCCGATTCGAGAAGGCAGTCAAACGATGGTACAGCGATGGCAATATGGCCACCCACACCATCGGCTATGTGAACCATGAAGGAGTAGGGCAATCAGGTCTCGAGCGAGAGCTTGGGAATCATCTTAAAGGGCAAGACGGCTACCAGATTACCAGAAAAGATCAGTCAGGTCTTGTGCTGCTGCCCGGAGGAGGTGTTCTGAAGCCCCCGCGGTCAGGATTCGATGCAAAGCTTGCGCTCGATGTGAATATTCAGCGTTTTGTTGAGGAGGAACTGAACCGGGGCCTTGATGAATTTGACTCCAAGTGCGGAGCGGTTGTGATGATACAGCCGAAAACAGGGGACGTGTTGGCGATTGCAAGTCGGCCTCATTTCAACCTGAACCTGCGCAATAACATGAGTGAAGCCGCCATGCACTATGCGGTGCAGGGAGTTTATGAGCCAGGATCCACCCTTAAGTTGATTTCGGCTGCAGCGGCCCTCGACCTTGGGATCATGAGCCCTCAGACACCAATGTTTTGTCACAACGGGTATATGCGGATACCGGGTGGCTATGTGAAGGACTATAAGCCCTTTCAGAACATCACGCTGGAAGAGGTTCTCGCAAAATCAAGCAACATCGGTGCTTACAAGGTTGGTATGCGAGTAGGGACATCACGTTACATGGACTATTTGCGCCGTTTTGGGTTCACCAAGCCAACAGGAATTCTCCTGCCAGGGGAGGAGCGCGGGTGGACCTCAGACCCGGAGAATGGAATTAATTTCTCGAGGATCACATATGGCTACGGAGTGGTGGTCACTCCCCTGCAGATTGCCTGTGCGTATGCAACGATTGCTAATGAAGGGGTGAGAATGAAGCCGCGCCTCGTTAAGGCCCTGCTCGCCAATGATGGAACGGTAGTTAGAACATTTCCACCAGAGAAAGTGGAGAGGGCGGTTTCCGCATCTACAGCTCGAAAGATGTGCCGGGCTTTGGAAACAGTAGTGAATCCTCTCGGGAAAGGTAATACCGGTAAGCTAGCTTCCGTATCGGGGCATCTCGTATGCGGCAAGACGGGGACGGCGCGTATATACAAGAACGGGGCATATCTCGCTGATCGGTATGCAGTGTCTTTTGCTGGATTTATGCCGAGGGATGACCCGGCATTTGCCTGTGTGGTCGTCATTCATGATCCTCGTTCGGATAAGATCAAAATCGGAGGAGGTTCGGTGGCTGCTCCCGTGTTTCAGCGTATCGCGGCCCGCACCGCAGCGTATCTGAAGATCGCTCCTACCGAAGCAGTGGAGGAAATCCTCGCCTCAACGAGAAACTAATTGGCCATGATCCTGCGAGAATTGATATCAGTCCTGCCCCGGGCATCTGTTGTCGGGTCACTGGACCGTGAGATATCCGGCCTTCAGGACGATAGCAGAAAAGTTAAGCCTGGAGATCTGTTCATAGCGGTAAAGGGAATCACCTCGGATGGTCATGATTTTGTCGATGCAGCTATCGAGCGCGGTGCCGCTGGAGTGGTAGTCGAACGCGCAGTCCGGGATGGTTTGCCAGAGGGAGTAAGTTCAGTGCTCGTCCCCGATTCGCGCCGCGCCCTGAGTGTCCTGTCAAGTGACTGGAATGGAAACCCCTCTGCAGATCTGCGCGTGGTCGGAGTTACAGGAACGAATGGTAAAACGACTACCGCCTTTCTGGTGCATTGGATCATGAAACACACAATGCACCGGGCAGGCCTCATAGGGACTGTGGTTTCCGATGATGGTCTGACGCAGGAGCAAGCTGATTTTACAACCCCGGGAGCGTTGAGTCTTCAAAGCCTTCTTGCGCGGATTCGTAACAATGGGTGCCCCGGAGTTGCTCTTGAAGTTTCCTCACAGGGTCTTGACCAGAGAAGAGCTGACGCAATCGCATTCGATGTCGCTGTTTTCACAAATTTGACTCAGGACCACCTTGATTATCATGGGTCGATGGAAAAATATTTTGATTCCAAACGGCGTCTTTTTGAGGGTGCAGCACAAACTGCATCAGGCAAGAAGCCGGTGGCGGTCATCAATGGCGACGACCCTTACGGGGAGGCTCTTATAAAAGAATTCAGCGAGAGAATGATGGTGCTCTCCTACGGTTTTGCCGTTGAGGCCGATTTCCGTGCGGGGAACGTCAAGCAGACCGCGCAGGAGACGCAGTTTCAGTTTTTTGCAAAAGGCAAATCTTACCTTGTGAGACTTCCCCTCATTGGGCGCTTCAATGTTTATAATGCGCTTGGAGCACTTGCTTCCGCGGCAGCCTTGAAAATTCCCCTTCGGGAGGGAATTGCAGCTCTGTCCGATGCGCCGCAGGTTCCGGGCAGAATGGAATGTGTCGGATCAATGGACGGCGCTACCGTTTTTGTGGATTATGCTCATACACCAGACGCGCTTGAGAACGTCTGCCGATCCTTACGCGGTCTTGACCCGAGGAGGTTAATCACAGTGTTCGGTTGCGGGGGAGATCGCGACAGGGAAAAACGATCCTTGATGGGTGCGGTGGCATCACGTCATAGCGATTACTGCGTGGTGACATCCGACAATCCTCGATCGGAAGACCCGGAGAGAATTATCGGGAACATCGAAGAGGGAATGTCCGGCGCTATCTACGAGCGGATCGTGGATCGGGGTGATGCAATTCGTGCTGCGATACAGGAAGCGCGAGGCGGAGATATCGTATTGATCGCAGGAAAGGGGCATGAGGATTATCAGGAATTCGATGGTGGGCGGGTGTTCTTTGATGATCGGAAAGAGGCGCGAACAGCAATGGATGCGCGTCGCAAGGCGAGAGGAGAGGACCGTGTATGAATAACTATTCTGTCAGAACACTGGTTGAGGCGATGGGAGGCGATCTTATCGCGGGACGAGACGATCTCATGGTTGAGTCAGGAGTCTCAACTGATACTCGCACCCTTACGAGCGGAGCTCTTTATTTTGCCCTCCGCGGTGATAATTTTGACGGCCATCAATTTCTTGAGGAAGCGGTAAGCAAGGGAGCGGCAGGATTAATTGTAAGTAGCAATGGCCTGAATCTTCCTGAAGCTGGAGAGGTTCCGTTAATCAAGGTCGAGGATACTCTTATCGCACTGCAGAAACTGGCTAAGTGGTATCGTAAACAGTTGGATGTTATTGTCATTGGAATTACCGGGTCTAATGGAAAGACGAGTACAAAAGATTTTTGTGCATCGGTTGTTGGCCAGCGCTATGCCGTTCACGCCACGAGAGGAAATTTAAACAACCATATCGGCTTGCCGTTGACTCTTTTGGAGGCTGATGATGACGATGAAGTTCTTGTTCTCGAGATGGGGATGAACCATCCGGGAGAGATTGCGCCATTGTGTGAAATCGCACAGCCACAGATCGGAATAATCACAAATGTCGGGCATGCGCATATCGAGTTCATGGGGAGCAGGGAAGCTATCGCGGAGGAAAAGGGAGCTCTTGGGAGAGCTCTCCCGGAAGTCGGAACGCTGTTAGTTACCGTGGGATGCGATTTCGCCGAGTATTTCGTCTCCCGGACTCCAGCCAGAGTGGTAGCGGTAGGAAATGGCCGAGGAGTGATTCGGGCCGAATCGTTGAGCAGCAGTGAAGGGGGGTCATCCTTCAACCTTGTGATCGATGAGGAGAGTAGCTCCGAGGTACGATTGAAAGTCGCGGGAAGGCATATGGTAAACAACGCTTTGCTGGCGTCCGGGGCTGGCTGGGCGCTCGGCTTGTCAGCAGCCGAGATTTCTCGAGGTTTATGTGATGCGCGCCTGACAGAGGGCAGACTTAGGCACTTCGAGAGAGATGGAATATCAATCTTTGATGATACGTATAATGCAAACCCTGACTCCGTAAGAGCAGCTATCGGAGTAGTAGCTGACCTTCCAGTGATAAATGGTGGTCGCCGGACGGTGGTTCTGGGGATGATGGGAGAATTAGGGCGTTTTTCTGAAGATATGCATCTCCAGATCGGGGAGCATGCGGCGAGGAATCACTTGCAAGTCATAAGTGTGGGAGCCGAGGCGGCCCGGATCGCAGATGGAGCGAAGCGGGCAGGGGGATCCGTGGTCGAGCATTTTGATAAGTATGAGGATGCTGCTCAGTGGTTGAAAGAAACACTCAGGTCTGGCGATACGGTGCTTTTCAAAGGGAGTCGTAAGGCGGCTGTCGAACGCGTGATGAACTCGGTCTTTCCCCAAACGAAGAACTAATGCTCTACTGGATTTACGAACAATGGGAGCAAGCCCGCATATCCGGTGCGGACTGGGCAGATACCTTCAGCTTTCTGAACATCCTTCAGTATATCACAGTGAGGGCGGGATTAGCCACTGTGCTGTCTTTCCTCCTGATCTTTTTCTTTGGGCCCTCAGTGATTCGAAAGCTAATTTCCCTCAAGGTAGGACAACCCATTCGGAGTGCAGAAGAGGTTCACAGGCTGGCGGAGTTGCACGGCGACAAGGCGGGGACGCCGACGATGGGAGGGATTCTTATCATCGGGGCGGTGGTGATTTCCGTCATTCTCTGCGGGCGAGCCTTCAACCCGTTTGTGGCAGTCACCTGTTGCGTCATGCTTGCTCTTGGGTTGCTGGGTTTCATTGATGATTACAACAAGGTAGTTCGAAAAAATTCGGAGGGCATAAGTCCGCGCCAGAAGCTGTTCTGGCAGCTTCTGATCGGGCTTCTAGCCGCTTGCTTTCTTCTGTTTAAGCCGGAGGTGTCCGGCATTGGCCTGACCGACAGCGAGGCTCTTGAGCAACGACAGGGATTCTTGCTGGAGGTTTCTGATGGAGAAAGCGCTGAGACAGGCTTTGACGCTGGAGGTGCTGAAGTGGTGCCTTACCGGTTCAGTGAAGTTGGTTTTCCGCTCGTTAGAAATCCATTGATCAACCTGTCGTGGTTAGCAATNCCATTTTTTATGCTCATCATAACGGGCTGTTCAAACGCGGTGAATCTTACAGATGGTCTCGATGGTCTCGCGACCGGGTGCACAGTGATGGTTTCTTTAGCGTATGCGGTGGTGGCTTACCTCGCGGGCCGTATCGTTGGACTGGAGTATTTACATATTCCATTTCATCCACTTCTCGGGGAGCTCAGTATTGTTTTGATGGCATTGGCGGGTTCCGGAATGGGCTTTCTCTGGTGGAATTGTCATCCGGCAAAGGTATTCATGGGCGATACCGGATCACTGGCGATTGGTGGTGCTCTGGGGACAGCAGCGATCTGCACCAAACAGGAGTTGTTACTCGTGGTGATCGGAGGGGTATTCGTTGCTGAGGCTCTCTCGGTGATCCTTCAGGTGGGGAGTTTCAAGCTCCGGGGAAAACGGATCTTCGCAATGGCCCCGATTCATCATCACTTCGAATTGCGGGGATGGCACGAGAGTCAGGTGATCATCCGCTTCTGGATCGTATCGATCTTGCTGGCGATGGCTGGACTGGGACTCCTTAAAGTTCTCTGAAGAATGAATCTCACAGGAAAAAGAGTTGCAGTTTTGGGAGCAGGTCGAAGTGGACGGGCTGCGGCCGATCTAGCCCTCCGTAATGGAGGAAAGGTGGTGGTATATGATTCTGGTAGTGAGGAGGTTTTTGATGGATTACGGGATGAAATCCGATGCCATCCACGCGCTAATGAGGAGACAGGAAAAGCCTGCGCCGCTGATCTGGTGGTTATTAGTCCAGGAATTGAAACAAGCGGCGAATTCGCCAGTTCCTTTGCGAGGGGTGCTGGAGAGTTCATCGGGGAAACAGAATTTGCTTCCCGTTATTTTGATGGACTGGTCATCGGAATAACGGGAACTAATGGAAAAACTACTACGACCGAGCTGATCCAGAGAATGGTGGAGGCGGGGGGGAAGAGCTGTGAGGCTTGCGGTAATTACGGACGCCCCTTATCCGACGTTGTTGTAGGGACGGATCCTCCGGAGGCTGTTTCTCTTGAGCTGTCATCTTTTCAGCTGGAGACCATCACTACATTCCGACCAGATGTTGCGGTCTGGTTGAATTTTTCTCCAGACCACATGGATCGATACCGAAGTGTGGATGAATACCATGGTGCCAAGCTGCGAATCTTCAAGAATCAACGTGAAGATGATGCTGCGGTCGTTCGCTTCGGAGAAGAAGTTGGAAAGATCAGCGCATCCCGGATCAGTTTTTCAGCGACGCAATCGGATGCTGATTATGCTCTCCGTGGGTCTGAGATTCTCTGTCAGGGGGAGAAAGTCCTTGATCTTGAGGAAACGCGATTACGTGGTCTGCACAATGCTGAAAATGTCATGGCGGCCCTCGCTGCGGTAGAGGCGGCCAACGTCATGCCCAAAGAGGCAGTAGCAGTGTTCGGGGAATATGCGCCTCCGCTTCATCGGTGTGAACTGGTAAGAACTCTTGACGGGGTTGAATATATCAANGATTCAAAGGCAACTAATCTTCATGCTCTTGAGGCAGCGCTCCGGTCTCAGTCTCGACCCACGGTTCTGATTGCGGGAGGAAAAGACAAAGGGCTGGATTACACACCCCTTCTTCCGGTTCTGGAGGAAAGGGTCAGTCTAATAGTGGTATTTGGTGAGATTCGGAGCAGCTTGCTCGATGCCTTTTCCCCGGTAGTACGGACTGTGAGCGCGGAGTCACTGCAAGACGCAGTTTGGAGTGCACGAGAGGCCTCCGCCCCCGGGGGAACAGTCCTCTTCTCTCCAGGGACTTCCTCCTTTGACATGTTTTCAGGCTACGAACAGCGAGGTGACGCTTACCGTAAAATAGTCCATGCCCTGAAGTAAGGGCGTCTTTCATCTGACAACAAACACCCATATGAAAAAACAAACGTTACAGAAAAAAAGAATCGCTACTGGCGAGGGAGCACTCTTCGTTTTCCATTCGAAGGTTTCCCGCCGGAAACGACAAAGGGTCGCGGCCAGTGCAGACCTTGCTTCGGAGGTTCCCAATCTTGGTGTGGCAAGAGCGCTCTTCGTTATCCTTATTCTGCATGTTGCGGCCATTGCGGCGATCTTTATCCATAACCGAGTAACGGCTGATGACGTTGTAACAGTTCCCGAGGTGTCTGAGGAGGAAGCGGCAGCTATCGCGGCGCCGGTTGCGATTCCACAGCCGGCAGCAAAGAGTGGTGAAACGTTCTACTTTGTTTCGACGGGTGATACTTATGATCGGATTGCTCGAATCAAGGGCGTGGATGTTCAAGAATTGAGAGATCTGAATGGGAGTAAGGGACTCGATCCTGGTGCAATTCTGCGAATTCCGGCTAGCGGGAGTGGTGCTACTGAACCCCTTTCAGCTGGTGATTCTGATTCCGGCGTCTCTTCGCCAGCGAGTATCGCAACTTCTTCTGGCGGAAATGGCACACTGGGGGAATCGGGTGCCACGGAGGAAAGTGGGACGGTCATTCTGCCGGTCCGACAGGATGTGGCCGCAGTCTCCAACCCAGAAGTTCCCGTGCCTCGTGCCATCCCTGTGCCTGAAGATAATGCTCCTTTCAGAACCTATGCTGTGAAAAGTGGGGACACGGCATGGAAGATCGCCAAGCTCTTCAAGGTCCCGGTTCAGACCCTTCTCGAGGCCAACAACATCGAAGATGCGAGGAAACTTCAGGTGAATATGAAGCTGAGGATTCCAACTCATCAGCAATAGAATTCCTTAAGTTTACTTCATGGGTCGTCGCGCTGCCATAATTCTCTGTATCTCCGTAGCTACTCTTGTGGCTCTTGGACTCGTGATGCTGGCAAGCACAAGCGCATGGGTGCATGGAGTCGATGATGATCCATACCTGCTGGTTAAGNGACAGGGTGCTTTTGCGGGAGTTGGTATGGTGATGGCTCTGCTCGCTGGATGTCTTGATTACAGAATTCTTCGAAAGATATGGATGCCGTTACTTGT
Source organism: Roseibacillus sp. (assembly GCA_002715825.1). Lineage (GTDB taxonomy): Bacteria > Verrucomicrobiota > Verrucomicrobiia > Verrucomicrobiales > Akkermansiaceae > Roseibacillus_B. Next base: position 135,195 of record PBAI01000029.1, read on the forward strand.
TGTGGGATGTGCATTGCTGGCGCTTTGCTATATCCCGGGCGTACAAGTCATAGTGAAAGGAGAAGCTCGCTGGATCTGGGCGCCGGTGATCGGTCGCTTCCAGCCTTCTGAGGTTGCCAAACTTCTTGTAATAGTAGCCCTCGCAGCATGGTTCGCCCAATACCGGGCCGAGGCCAAATCGCTGGTTAAAGGATTCCTCATGCCTGGTCTCGTGCTTGGNATTCCGGTGGCTCTCATATTCTTTGAAAAAGATATGGGAACGGCGGTAGCACTTGGTGGGGCCGGGTTTCTCGTCATGTTTGCCGCGGGGACGCGTCTATCTTTGCTTTGCCTTGTTACCGCGGTCGGAATTGTCGGGTTATATACTGCGGTTGAGAGCGATCCTTACCGGAGGATGAAGTTTGAAGCCCTGTTGAACCTTGATGATCCAGACGTCCAGAGAAAAGCCGGCTACCAGCAGTATCGATCGAAATTGGCCTTGGCCTCTGGAGGCCTTCTGGGAGCTGGACTCGGTAATGGCGCAGAAAAACATGGCTATCTCCCGGAGGCTCATACCGATTTTATCTTTCCGGTGGCCGGCGAAGAGCTCGGACTCCTATGCACTCTAGGGATTGTGTTTTGTTTTGTCCTTATTAGCACTTGCGGGACATCGATAGCATTACATGCGCCTGACCTATTTGGCAGGCTCCTTGGAATCGGCCTTACGGTAGTGGTGACCATTCCTGCGTTAATGAATATAGGAGTTGCTACCAGCGTCCTGCCTAACACTGGTCTTCCTTTACCTTTTGTGAGCTACGGCGGGACGAATCTGGTTTTCACCCTGATAGCGATAGGACTTCTTGTCAGCCTGCATCGGCGTTCTGATCACATAAGCCAAAAGGAGTTACCTGTGATCAGGGAAAGGCAGCTGGCCTTGAAAATATAAGTCACAAAAGGCTGGCTTTTTCGCCCANGTCTTATGGGGTCCAAGGCGTAAACATTGTGTCTCGTAAACTTTCAATCGTTATCGCCTGCGGGGGAACTGGGGGGCACCTTTTTCCCGGGATAGCCGTTGCGGAAGAATCGCGAAGAAGGGGGCACAAGGTGCTGCTTCTGATCTCACGTAAGAGCGTTGATGCTGACGCATCAGCAAAATATGGAGCTCTTGATTTCGTCAGTGTCGCAGCGATTGCCAAACCTCCTACGCTATCATTCCGAATAGTTCCATTCCTAGTAAAGCTATGGAGCACTGTCAGGCAGTCACGGAGGATCTTCAAGGATCGTCAGGTTGATGTNGTACTTGGAATGGGTGGNTTCACCTCTCTTCCGCCAATTTATGCTGCAAAAAAAATGAAACTGGCTACCGCCCTGCATGACTCGAATGCGCTGCCCGGTAAGGCGAATCGGCTTGGGGCAAGATGGTGTAACAGGGTTCTGCTGGGGCTTGAGGCTGCCCGGGGGTATTTTGAAGCGAGCGAGATCGACGTGACCGGAACCCCGATTCGCAGTGAATTCCATAATTTACCGGACGAGAAAGAAGCGAGAGTCGGGTTTGGGCTCAATCCGGATCAGCCGGTGGTGCTTTGTTTCGGCGGGAGTCAGGGCGCAAGGTTTTTGAATACCCTCGTTGTGCAACTCGCTGAGAATCTCGGTGAAGGAGTGCAATGGTTGCACGTGGCTGGTCGTCATGATGAAGACAGAGTAAAGGGACTTGTTGAAGACCGGGAGGGTCACGTGGTGCTCGGTTTTTGTGATAACATGCCTGCTGCCTACGCGGCGAGTAGTCTGGTCATAAGTCGCGCAGGAGGGGCCAGCCTGAGTGAATTGGCCGCACTCGCTCTTCCTTCTGTATTAGTGCCCTACCCCCATGCTGCGGATGATCACCAGACTTTCAACGCCCGTTGTTTTGAGGAGTCGGGAGCATCAGTGCTGGTCCAGGAGTCCTCCGTGAATACNGCAGATCTATCTGAGGTGATCGGCAAGATTCTGGGTGATCCTTCGAGGTTGGAAGCGATGAGGCAGGGTGCTGAATCTATGTCTGTCACCAATGCCGCTGAGAGGATATGCGATGTCCTAGAAGATACTCAGAGGACCGCTTAATCCGGGTATTGAGGCTTTCCGCTAGGACAATTCATGCTCACCATCACCATCTTCGGAAATGATTGAAGGGATCAGCCAGCGTCTTCTCGATCAAACTCGTCCCCTGCGCATACATTTGCTAGGCGTGGCGGGGTCGGGAATGAGTGGTCTTGCTGCCCTCCTTCTTGAGATGGGTCACAAAGTAAGTGGTTCTGACCGGGTGACGAGTGGGGAAATCGAGCGGCTCCAAGGCTTAGGGCTCATGTTCTCCTCTCCTCATTCCAAGGAAGCGGTATCGGGAGTCGACGCGGTTGTCTACTCCTCGGCAATCAAGTCTGATAATGTAGCTCTAGCCGAAGCCCGAAGAACTGAGGTGCTNTGTCTCCGCCGTGCAGAATGCCTGGCTGCTATTCTGCATACGCGGAAAGGAGTGCTCGTTGCGGGGACTCATGGGAAGACCACAACTTCAGCAATGTGCGCACACGTTCTTAACAATGCCGGGTCGAGGGTGTCGCACTACGTCGGTGCAGAGATTCCGGTTCTTGGAGCAAACGCACATTGGGACGAGGACAGCGAATATCTTGTGGCTGAGGGAGATGAAAGTGACGGAACTNTCGGGTTATATAGGCCGACATATGCTGTCGTTCTTAATATCGAAGAGGAGCACCTTGATTATTATAAGGAACTCCAGCAGATTGTAGGGATTTTCAGAACGTTGCTCGAGCAAACCTCAGGAAGGGTGATCTATTGTCGGGAGGATTCCACAGCCAAAGAGCTTTGCAGCCAATACGAGGGTGGACTTTCCTACGGATGGAGTGATGCAGATTATACGGCTGCTGATGTGACGGAGGGCCGAGGCGTTGTAGCATTTACTGTTTTCCGCCGCGACGAAGAGCTNGGCAGAGTTGAGCTCGGTATTCCCGGCCGACATAATGTCTTGAACGCTCTTGCTGCTATTGCGCTCGCAGATGACCTGAAGGTGGATTTCAGCTGTGTGACCCGTGCCCTCTCCTCCTTTGCGGGTGCCAAGCGGCGTTTTGAGTCGGTTTATCTCTCTCCTCGCTTTCATGTGATTGATGACTACGGGCATCANCCGACGGAGATACGGGCCACGCTGCAAACAGCACGATCCCTTGAGCCCAAACGTATTGTCGCCCTGTTCCAGCCACATCGTTATTCGCGGACAGAGCGTTTTGCGGCAGATTTTGGACAAGCTCTCCAAGGTGCAGACCTTGTCTTTGTAACGGGGATCTATGCCGCCAGCGAGGATCCGATTGAGGGGATAAGTGGNATGACAATTCTTGACGCCGTGGAGCAACATGGATCGACCAAGTGTATTTATCACGAGGATCTATCAACGATTCACCACATGGTCGGGAATGCGTTAAAGTCTGGAGACCTTCTTCTAACTCTCGGTGCAGGAAATGTCCATGAGGTGGGGAAAAGGATTTCCGAAGATCTGCAATTGGTCGATCCTCTAAAAGCTGAGTTCACTGATTCTGACCTCGAAATAAAACTTTATGAATCGATGCGTCGCCACACTACGATGCTTGTCGGTGGACCAGCGCAGTTCTGGATTGAGCCAAGAACCTTTAGTGCTTTTGCCGGTGCAGTTAAGTTTTTCAAGGAGAGGGGAGTTCCTGTCCGGGTCGTAGGGCGAGGTTCCAACCTCCTGGTAAGGGATGGGGGAATCCGCGGAGCGGTGATTCAACCTTCGAAAGGAGAGTTCGGGGAGTTGACGGTAAAGGGAAATCTCCTTACGGCCGGTGCTGGTGTGCGATTCAAGAAGGTTGCTAGTTTTGCAGAAGACGCAGGATTGGGAGACTTCGCATGGATGGAAGGAATTCCTGGCAATGTCGGAGGAGGACTGCGTATGAATGCGGGGGCAATGGGCTGGGAAACTTTTGATCAAGTGGTTAGCATTACCTTTCTGGATCAGGACGGAGAGATCAGAACCCGCACGCGTGAGGAGATTGAGGCCCATTACCGCAATGTTCCGGAGCTGCACCAGAGTTATGCGCTGCGCGCGGTTTTCCGGGGCGAGGCTACTGACGGAGATCAGATCAGAGAGAAAATGGTGGAATCAAAAAACCATCGTCGACAGAGTCAACCGCTGGCTGCAAGTGCCGGCTGCATTTTCAAAAACCCGGAAGAAATCGGAGCGGGGAAGCTTATCGATGAAATGGGGCTCAAGGGTAAAAGCGTCGGCATGGCGGAGGTCTCTCACGAGCATGGAAATTTCATAGTCAATCGAGGAAAGGCCAGTGCGGAGGACGTCCTGCGACTTATTGAGGAAATTCGACGAGAGGTGAAGGACCGTCGAGGTATCAATCTTGAAACAGAAATCCAGATCGTGGGAGAAGATCAGGCAGTTTTCTAGGTTGTTGGCACATCTGCTGACAGATTCCTCCTGAGGATTCCGGGTTGGGGAGTAAAGTATGGGAAAGGAAGGGCGAAAAGCTCTAAGCGCTCGACGATACAGGCCGATAACCATAGGGTCGCGAGGTCCATGGATGATTCAATATTGATTGCGGTGTTGATGGGAGGNCCGGGGTCGGAGAGAGAGGTCTCCCTGAACTCAGGGCGAGCGGTTTTAAGTGCGCTACGCGGAGAGGGTCTGAATGCGATAGGAGTTGATGCAGTTGATACCCGGCCAGAATTACCAGAGGGGACAGGTCTGGTCTTCAATGTGATTCATGGGACCTTTGGTGAGGACGGTTTGCTGCAGGATTATCTGGAGTCCATCGGCATTCCTTATACCGGGGCCGGTCCTGAAAGTAGTCGACTGGCCTTTGACAAGATCGCAAGTAAAAACCTCTTCAAGAGATCAGGGATTTCGACGCCCGACTTTGAAGTCATTGATGTGCATGGTGGATCAGAAGTTCCGCGCATGTCCTATCCCTATGTGATCAAGCCACCGTGTGAAGGTTCCAGCGTGGGCGTTCATATTGTAAGAAATCCAGAGGAGAGAAAGGTCGCTTTAGCGGATGCAGCACAATTCGGTTCTGAGATTCTGGTTGAGCAATTTGTTGAGGGAAAAGAGCTGACAGTTGGCATCGTTGGAAATGAGATATTTCCGGTGGTCCACATTGTGCCCAAGGCTGGGTTTTACGACATGAGTAATAAATATCCATGGATGGGGAGCGAAGGTGCGACGGATTACTTTTGCCCAGCTGATTTGGACGCAAAAACCACGAAAATCGTGCAGGATGTTGCAATGCGGGCTCATCAGGTGCTTGGGATTGAGGTTTACTCGAGGGTCGATATCCTGCTAGATTCCCTAAGTAATCCTTATATCTTGGAAGCCAATACGATCCCGGGGATGACAGCGAGCAGTTTGCTGCCAAAGGGAGCCGCTGAGGCTACACCATCATATGAGTTTGGTGCCCTCTGTCGCAGGATCGGGGAGCTCTCCTTATCTCTTCGCGCTTAAAATGTCTCGCTATAAGACCTCTCGAGTAAACCGACATGGAGTGGAGCGGCGCTTATACATGAAGGTCCGCTCACCACGAATTTTTGGTTTTTCCTGCCTCCGTCATCTCCGGTCAGCAGGAAAGTTGTTTTTGATTGGGGCGCTGCTCGGTGGTGCGATCTGGGGAATCCGGGTTGGAATGCGTGAGTTTTTTGTCGAGAATGAAGAGTTCGCATTGCGTCACCTCGTAGTGGAGACCAATGGCGAGTTAGACGCAGAGCATTTCATCGAGGTTTCTGGAATCACTCCGGGATCAAGCGTTTTTGCTCTTAATTTGCATGACACGGAGGAGCGTCTTCTTCGGCGTCCCAGCGTGGAAAATGTCCACCTTAGTCGACGTTTGCCGGGTAGTCTCAGGGTGCATATTGAAGAACGCGAGCCTGTCGCTTGGCTGGAATGTCGTCCCTTGGGAATAATCGCGAAGCACCCGGTTACGGGTATTCTGCTCGATAAGAACGGCGTATGTTTTCCGTGTGAATCATGGTGGAAGGACAGAGCGAAGGAGCTTCCGATTGTCCTTGTCAGCCAGGTGCGGGATGGAGACATCATACCAGGGAAGGAGATTCGTCATCATCAGGCCCGGAAGGCCCTCTCGTTGCTTAGAATGTCCGAGGATAAGCTGCAGGGGACACGGTGGTCTTTGCCTGTGGTGGCGGTTCGCAACGACTACTCATTAGAGGCTGCCACTAACACGGGAGTGATGGCGACTTTTGGGATGGAGGATCATGAAAGACAGTTGCAGAATCTCGTTGCCCTCATGGATGCAACGACGAGGAAAGGGGAGTCGATCTTTACCGTAAATCTTATCCCGAAGCGGAACATACCGGTCATTCCTGAATTAGTGGGAGGGCCGAAGATGCCCCGTAGCCGTCTACATAGAGATATTGAAGCCCTCCTCCGGCCCTGAACGGCCAGATTTTTCGAGTTTATCAAACCAGCAAGTATCGAGAATAGAAATGGGTAAGCCCAGAATTCATGTTGGTCTAGAGATTGGAACCACCAAGACGGTGATGGTGGTTGCCGAGGTGAAACCCGATGGTTCGGTGAAAATCCTGGGACTGGGAGAGACCAGTTCTGCCGGTGTTCGAAAAGGTGAGATCGTCGACTATCCCCAGGTCCGCGCTTGTGTGAAGGCCGCNTTGCTTAAGGCGGAAGATCTTAGCGATGTGAGTATCGGCAGTGTCTTTCTTTCCGTCACCGGTCCGCATATTGAAGGTGAGAACAGCAGGGGCACGTATCGGCTGCCCGAGGGAGAGCCGGAGATTCGGCCGCAGCATGTTGAAGAGGTTAAGGAGATCGCCAGTGAAATAGCGATTCCCAGTGAACGTGTGTATCTGCATAGCTTAATTCGACATTACGCAGTGGACGGTCAGCCCCACGCAACGATGCCGACGGGGCTCATGGGTAGAAAGTTGGACGCTGAGTTTCATATTATTCATGGAGTCACGACCCGTGTGCAGAACAGTATCAAATGCGCACGTGAAATGCCTCTGGATGTAGATGACGTAGTTTTTGCTCCAATCGCCTCTGCACAGGTAGTTCTTGAAAGGAAGTGGAAGGAGGCTGGGGCGCTTGTGGTCGATATTGGAGGAGGCACGACCGATTACGTTCTTTATGTAGATGGCGCAATTCTCGCCTCTGGATGTATTCCAGTTGGTGGCGATCATGTGACTAACGATATTCACCTCGTGACACACCTTCCGCTTTCCAAGGCTGAACAGGTAAAGAAAACCGAGGGATGCGCCTCGGGAGACCCCGAACAATCAGAGGGTGTAGTTACCGTTCCTGACGAAGGAGGGTTCCCAGACGTAGAGCTGAAAAGACAGATTCTCAATGATGTGATCCGGATGCGTTTTCAGGAAATGTTGGAGCTCGTGAAGGAGCGTCTTCCCGGNGATGGACTCGTGAGGGTGGGGAAAGGGGTGTTCCTGACTGGAGGATCCAGTCAGATGACAGGGCTGGGTGAGCTGGCGCAGGACATTTTCGGTCTTCCAGTTTACAAACCTGAAAGCCCCGATGTGAGTGGGGTGCATGCTTATATCAAGGATCCTCAATATTCGACTGCCCTCGGATTGATACGTTACGCCCAGATTTTGGAGGAGGAACGTCCGAATTCCTCGGTCTTCTCAAAGGCGAGCGGATTTTTGCGTTCGCTCTGGCCATTTGGCGGTTGATTTCCCTTACTTGGGCAGAAGCAGACCAGCCATGATTCCCTACGAGAGAACGCGCCAGCAAACTATCCCGAATTCAGCCGTTAAAATTATCGGGGTTGGAGGTGCCGGCGCCAACATGCTGGATCGGATTGCCCTTGATGGGATGGAGGGTGCCGAGCTTCTTGCCTGTAACACGGATGTTCGCACTCTTACCAGCTCAGTGGCACCTGAAAAGATTCAGCTCGGTCGTAATCTGACGAGGGGCCTTGGTTCGGGGGGTGACCCAGCGCTTGGAAATCAGGCGGCACAGGANGCGGAACTGGAAATTCGCGACGCCCTGCGGGATCGTAAAATTATTTTCATCTGTGTTGGTCTTGGCGGGGGAACAGGATCTGGAGCGGCGCCTCTTATTGCCCAGCTAGCCCGAGATGAAGGAGCATTCACCGTTGTGTTTGCCACAACGCCTTTCAATTTTGAGGGGGCCCGACGGCGCGAACAGGCAGAGAACGCTCTTGCTGAACTTTCGACTCTGGCGAACGCCCTGATCACCTTCGATAATACAAGGATGGGAGAGCTGGTTCTTGCCAAGCAGGGTGTGCATGAGGCGTTTTCAGCAGCAGATCGCATGGTTTCTGAGAGTATTCGAGCGGTGACGCGGATCGTGATGCGTCCCGGTCTTGTCAATATTGGCCTTGATGACCTCATGGCGGCTCTGAGTTCACCCAAATCACGCTGCCTCTTCGGATCAGGTATTGCCCGTGGTGAAAATCGTGCACAGCAGGCGTTGAAGAACGCCTTGGTCAGTCCTCTCCTGGATCGAGGAAGCCTGCTTAACGATACTGATACTGTGCTTGTTCATGTCTGTGGGGGAGAGGATATGACGCTCTATGAACTGGAGTTACTTATGCGGGGCCTTAGTAAGCATGTGCCAGAGACGGCACAGATATTATTTGGAACCAATGTGGACCCTGCCATGGATGAGTCCTTGAGTGTAACATTGGTAAGTTCTCTGCCAGAAGACCGCCTTCGGGCGGACTTTTCCAAGAGTGTGTCTGCGGAGAAAGCAGAGGTATTAGACGAAAAAGATACTGGGAATTCTGCTCCTTCCGAAGAAATGCTACCTGAGAACGAAGAATCTCCAGTGGAGGACATAGAGGCAGAACCCGAAGACGAGGTCCATGCTGACGGGGACTCTTCAGCTGATTCTGACCGGACCTCCTCACGCGAGGAGGAGGTTGGGCAGGAAGTGGGCGAAGTATCGGTCGAAGTGTCAGAAGATGTAGCCAAATTCGAGCAGGTTGACGATGGGAGTGGGTCGGAAGCAGGCTCGAATGTCAGGATAAGAGTGAAGGAGCTTCCCGAGGCCGAAGAGCAAGATCAAGAAAGCCTGAAGATCATTCCAGAAGAGGCGCCTGCTCCGGTCTCTGATGAGGTCACGGCCTCCGCTTTTGTGGAGGCTGTTCCCAATCTGGTGGAGACGGGGCAATCGCTTGATTTAGAGGATGATGANGCGTTTTTTGCGGAGACGGGNCCGACGGGGGGGGCGGCCCCAATCAAGGTCGAATCTCTGGAAGAGATTCAGGCCTCCGCCAAGGCGAAGCGGCCACAGGGCGAATTAGCTCTTGATGGGGGACCGAAAGGAAAGTTCGAGGGTGAGGACCCTAACCTTATCGAGGGTGAAGATCTCGATATTCCGCCTTTTCTCCGTAAGAAAAAATAGGCGCAGGAGAACCGCATGCATGAGAAGTCGCGGTTCTTCAGGTGAAGAGAGAATCTCCATCGACCATATGCCAGGGCAGGCCACGGTGGGCGAGTCGGGTTAGGAATGGGGCTGTTGGGAGATCCTCGGGGACCCAGACGCCGGGCTTGTTCCAGTCGGTATGCCGGGCAAGGAGAAGCTCGGCAGCAACAACGGGTGGTACTCCTGCCGTGTAGCTGACGGCATGAGCTCCGGTCTCTTCAAACGCTTTCTCGTGATCACAAATATTGTAGATGTAACGGCTCGATCTCTTCCCCTTCAGGATGCCGTGGGCGAGGCAGCCTATATTTGTTTTGCCAATGTAGTCCGGTCCGAGGGTGGAAGGGTCTGGCAGGGTTTTGCTGAGAAACTCGAGCGGCGCTATCGAAACGCCTTCATGCTCTACGGGATTCATGGAGAGTAGTCCGGTTTCCGAGAGGACTGTAACATGTTGGAGATAGTNTTTGGAGAGCCCCATCCAGAATTGGGCCCGTTCAAGACCGTTGATCCGCGTAACGAGTGTCTCCAGCTCTTCGTGATAGAGACGGGTGAGCTGTTGCGACCCAAGGCCCGGAAGCATAAATTCTTGTTTGGTATGGAAAGCGGGTTCTTCATTCCATTGATTATTCTCCCACCAGAGAGAAGGTTGAGTAATTTCCTGCAAATTTGTGACTGGATTAAAGTTCGTAGCGAAGGGGTGGTGATGAGTGCCACCGTTACAGTCGATGATGTCGATCGTCCGGATCTGATCGAAGATGCCTGCGAGATGAGCGACGAACACATTAGTTACCCCTGGATCGAACCCGATGGAGAGTAGTGCGGTAAGTCCTGCATCCTTGAAGCGGTCGTGGTAGGCGAGTTGCCAACGGTAGGAAAATAACTCATAGGCACCTGGAACAGGTTCCGGAGCAGAAGTATCAATGTAATGTGCCCCTGCCTCCAGACATGCCTCCATAATCGGCAGATTTTGCTCGGGAAGTGCTGCGTTGATNACAATGGAAGCGGCTTCTTTCCGGATGAGCCCTGCGATTGAAGCGCTGTTACTGGCATCGAGTTGGGCAGTGGTCACCGGGAGGGCTGCTTTTATTCTTTCAGCAATTTTCTCACATTTCTCCTGACTACGACTTGCTATGCAGAGGGAGGAAAAGGTGTCTGGCTGCTGCGCTGCCTTAACCGCGGCTACGTTCGCAACACCACCCGCGCCAATGAGAAGAATACGGGCCATCGGGTAAGAGTCAGAGAGGTGAAGGAGGAGGCAAGCAAGAAGTGTCCTCGATTTGATCACTCAAGCGCTTGCATTTGAGCAAATATTACGGAGTCTCCCGGCCTGCCAAAGGTTTCCTCTACAGGGCTTCCATCCACTCGAAATGAATTCATGACCGAGCACATTCGTAATATCGCGATTATCGCCCACGTAGATCACGGGAAAACAACGCTTGTTGATGAGCTGCTCAAGGCGGGAGGGGTTGTCGAAGCCCATCAGAAGCTGGAGGAGCGAGCCATGGATTCCATGGATCTGGAGCGGGAGAAGGGAATCACCATCAAATCAAAGAATACCGCGGTCAAGTGGGGGGATAAGACCATCAATATCGTAGATACGCCAGGTCACGCCGATTTTGGAGGCGAGGTTGAGCGAGTTATGCGAATGGTGGACGGGGTTCTTCTGGTCGTCGATGCGTTTGAGGGTCCTCAGGCACAAACCCGGTTCGTTTTACGAAAGGCGCTGGCGGAGGGAATTCTTCCCATCCTTGTGATCAACAAGATTGATCGTGATGCCGCAGATCCGCTGGGAGTGCAGGATCGTGTCCTCGAGCTCCTGATCGAGCTCGGAGCCACCGAAGACCAGTTCGAAGCTCCGGTTCTTTATGGGAGCGCAAAAGAGGGTTACTTCGTTACAGATCTCAGTAGCGACAATCGGGATAGTGTTGAGCCACTGATTGAGGTAATTCTAAATAGGGTTCCTCCGCCAAAGGTAGATTCTGGGGCTCCTTTCCGCATGCTGGTTAGCAATATTGACTGGGATGATTACGTGGGACGTATCTCGCTGGGGAGAGTGGAGTCTGGGAAGGTCACCAAGGGGGATGCTCTGTGGTTGTTACGTGAGGACGGGAGCCGCGTGCGCAGTAAGGTGACCAAGGTTTTTGAGTATGCCAAACTTGGCACCCAGGATGCAGCGGTAGGAGAGGCAGGGAACATCATTGGTCTGGCAGGATTTGAGGATGTCGATATCGGAGAGACTCTAGCGGCTGATGAAGCAGCCGCGCCCTTGCCCTTTGTGGCCATTGATCCACCTACGGTTCAAATGCAGTTTGCGGTTAACGATGGCCCTTTTGCGGGGCGTGATGGTAGGAATGTGACCTCCCGGGCTCTATGGGACCGCCTGCAGAGGGAGATAAAGACGAATGTGTCCATTGAGGTAAGTGAGTCAGACCAGGCTGGGGTTTTTAACGTCGCAGCCCGTGGGGCGATGCAGATTGCTGTTTTGGTCGAAACCATGCGGCGTGAGGATTACGAGGTTCTGGTCTCCCGCCCCACAGTAATCACACACTATGAGAGTGGCATTGAGGTAGAGCCCTTCGAGACTCTATATCTTGAGCTTCCGGGGGATATGACTGGAGGAGTCATTCAGACTCTGGCCAACAGAAAGGGCGTGGTCGAGGTGATGGAGCCTCGTGGTAGTATGAGCTATCTGGAAGTGATTATTCCGACTCGTGGATTGATAGGTTTTGAGTTTGAACTCATGAATTTGACAAGTGGTCACGGGGTCATGTCCCATCTTTTTAAGGAGTACAGGCCGGTTGTGGGCAAAATTCGAGCCCGGGAACAGGGGTGTCTGGTGTCCATGTCAACGGGAACCGCCATGGCGTATTCTCTGGAAGGCCTCGAGGAGAGGGGAAGACTTTTTGTGGGGCCGTCCGATGAGGTGTACGAGGGTCAAATCGTTGGTGAAAACTCACGTTCTGGAGATCTGCCGGTGAATCCCACCAAGGCTAAGAATCTTACCAATCATCGCTCTGCGACGAAGAGTATTGATGAAGGATTGAGGCCTCCTATCAAGATGAGTCTGGAAAGGGCCATCGAATATATCGAGCCGGACGAATTCGTGGAGGCCACTCCTAACCTGATCCGACTCCGTAAACGGATCCTGTGTCCCCACGAAAGGAAGCGTAGCGAAAAGATGGGCTAGCCGTCTGCCTTCTGAACGTCTACCCGTCGTATCCCAACCACGGCCCCAGCCATTTTTCGCACTCTGCCCTGCTGATACCCTTTCGTCGGGCGTAATCTTCTATCTGATCCTCCTGTAAGGAGTTGATCGCGAAGTAGCGGCTTTCNGGGTGAGAGAAGTAGAGTCCACAAACCGATGCTCCTGGATGCATGGCGTTTGATTCGGTGAGGGTGACTCCGGTGGATTGACTGGCCTCAAGCAGATCAAAAAGAAGGGGCTTTTCAGTATGATCGGGCTGTGCAGGGTATCCAGGAGCCGGTCGTATTCCTCGGTAGTTCTCGTGAATCAACTCTTCACTGGAAAACTGGTGCGGACTTTCGATGGACCATGCGACCCGGGCTCGATGATGTAGGAGCTCGGCGAATGCTTCCGCACAACGGTCGGCAAGGGCTTTTGCCATAATTGCCTGNTAGGGGTCATGCTGCTTTTCCAAATCCTGTGCCCAAGCGTCGGCNCCGTGAATTCCTACCACGAAGCCCCCGAGATAGTCACTTATGGTAACTTCTTCACCAAGAAAATCGGCCAGTGCGTAGTGAGGTTTATCGCTGTCTTTAGCGATTTGTTGGCGCAGGCTGTGAAACCTTGTTCGCTCCTGCGAGCGATTTTCATCGGCCCAGACGATCAAGTCGTCACCGTCCGAGTTCGCTGGGAAAAAGCCGAAGACCCCTCGTGCCTCGAGCAGGTTCTGGGAGATGATCACTTCCAGCATTTCATTAGCCTCGAGGTAGAGCTTCTTTGCCTCAGTGGCTTGCTCCTCGTTCCGAGTCTTGAGCATTTTCTCCTCATTTTTCCAGACGCCTCTTAGGCCCCAGGCGTGAAAGAAAGGAGTCCAGTCGATATAGTTGGTCAATTCCCTGATGGACTGGTGCTCGATCACCCTCGTNCCCGTAAACTCGGGAACGGGCGGAGAATAGTTTTCCCAATCACCTTTGAAACGATTCGCACGTGCTTCTGACAGGGAAATGGATGGCTTGCGTTGGCCCCCCTTGAAGGAAAGGCGATATTCCTCCTGCTTCATCTCGTTCTCCTTTTTGAAGTCGTCGCGATTGTCAGGACTTAGCAGGGCCGTGGTCACTGGCACAGATCGAGATGCATCAAGCACATGAACGACCGGCCCTGAATAGGCAGGGGCAATCTTGATAGCGGTATGGGCGGCCGAGGTGGTGGCGCCTCCAATCAGTAGCGGAGTATCCATTTTCGTTCGCTCCATCTCAGAGGCTACATGAATCATTTCATCGAGGGATGGAGTAATCAGCCCTGATAGTCCGATGATGTCTGCCTTGTGCTCTCGAGCAGCAGCCAGAATCTTTTCGCAGGATACCATCACCCCAAGATCCTTCACCTCAAAGCCGTTACAGGAAAGGACCACGCCAACGATGTTCTTGCCGATGTCGTGGACGTCGCCTTTTACGGTAGCCATCACGATTCTGCCGGCAGAGCGCTGGTCAGGGTTGGCAGCCTTATCCTCTTCCATGAAGGGCGTTAGCCAAGCCACGGCTTTTTTCATGACCCGGGCTGACTTTACTACCTGCGGGAGAAACATTTTACCCTCCCCGAAAAGGTCTCCAACGATAGACATGCCATCCATGAGTGGTCCCTCAATAACCTTCAAGGGACGGCCATATTGCTCTCGTGCCTCCTCCGTGTCCGAGTCAATGAATTCGGTGATGCCCCTCAAGAGGGCATATTCGAGGCGCTTTTCTACCGGGGTGTCTCTCCAGCGCAGATCGGCTTCCTGTTTTTTACCCTCTTTTCCGATAAAATCCTCAGCAATGGCAAGGAGCCGATCAGTTGCGTCCGGCCGCCGGTTGAGGATCACATCTTCCACACCCTCTAGCAGCTTCGGAGAAATCTCGTCGTATACTTCGAGCATTCCTGCATTAACAATTCCCATGTCCATTCCCGCTCGCGTGGCATGAAAAAGGAATGCCGAGTGCATGGCTTCCCTGACGACGTTGTTACCGCGGAAGGAGAAGGATATATTGGATACACCTCCGGAGACCCGAGCATGAGGAAGGTTCTCTTTGATCCATCGCGTTGCTTCAATGAAATCGACGGCATAGTTGTTGTGCTCCTCAATACCCGTAGCGACTGTGAGGATATTGGGATCAAAAATGATGTCTTCCGGTGGAAAATCTACCTTTTGGACGAGGATTCGATAGGCCCGCTCGCAGATTCTTATCTTGTCCTCATAGGTTGCGGCTTGTCCCTGCTCGTCAAATGCCATTACCACGACCGCCGCTCCAAACCGGCGGATAATTCTGGCTTGTTCGATAAATTTATTTTCCCCCTCCTTCAGGGAAATCGAATTAAGAATGCCTTTCCCCTGAAGGCACTTAACTCCTGCCTCAAGAATCTCCCACTTTGAAGAATCGATCATGAAGGGAACCTTTGCGACATCCGGTTCCCCTTGGAGGAGGTGTAGAAAACGAGTCATCATGGACACGCCATCGATCAATCCTTCGTCAAAGCAGATATCGATTACATTGGCCCCGTTACGGACCTGCTGTCGGGCCACCTCGACAGCTTCCTCGAGACGGTCTTCCTTGATCAACCTGCGGAAACGGGGTGACCCCGCCACATTTGTCCGCTCACCGATGACGAGAAAGTTTGATCCCGGCCCGTGCACGTAGGCGTCAGTGCCGCTGAGACAGAGAGGTAGGGATTCAGGAGTCATCGTAGGGAAAGGTCACTCGCCCGTGCCGGAGGGATACGTGGGTGGTGGGGTTTCACGGACTCTGCGATCGCGGCAATATGGCTAGGTGTATTGCCACAGCACCCACCAGCTATGTTAAGCAATCCAGACTTCGCAAATTCGCCCATAAATTCAGCCATATGGTGAGGTTCGAGGTCAAATCCGGTTGGGGCGAGGGGGTTGGGTAACCCTGCGTTCGGGTAGCAGGAGGTGAAGCAGTCAACGGACTCTGCCAGCTCTGCCACGAAAGGCCGGAGAACGTCCGGTCCTTCACAGCAATTGAGTCCGACTGCGAGAGGCTTGATATGACGAACCGCTATCCAGAAGGCCTCGATCCTCTGAGCCGAAATCAGAGTCGCTCCACCACTGCCAACCGCTGCGGAGACAATGACGGGTAAAGAAGAACCCATTTCCTCAAAAAGTTGCTGAATCGCGACCAAGGCTGCTTTCGCATTCAGTGAATCGAAGATCGTCTCTACGAGAAGCAGATCGCATCCTCCTTGCACCAACGACCGGGCTTGGTGAAGATAGCTGGCTTGAACCTGNTCAAAGGTCACTGGCCGGAAGGAGGGATCGTCATGATCCGGGGCGTTGCTGAGAGACAGGGTTAAGGGCCCCATAGCACCCGCGACGTAGCGGGGTATTCCAGTTTCNTCCTCAACACGATCTGCCTGATCTCTGGCAANGCGCGTGCTCTCGAAGTTCAGGTCCTCGACGAGGGAGCAAAGGAAAGTGTTTTGGAGGATTTTCTGGAAGAATTCAGGATCTTTTCTCCCTCCCTGTTCACGGGGATCTTCAATAAAAAACTCAGCTTGAGACAAGGTCGTTGCAGAGAATGTGTTGGTCTCGATGATGTCTGATCCTGCGTCGAGAAACCGCCGGTGAATATCTGCGATGGTATCAGGCTGGGTTAGGGAAAGGATATCTCCATTGTTCAGCAAGTCCTGAGGTGCATCAGCAAACCGGTGACCTCGTGCGGCCGATTCAGAGATACCGTATTCCCGAATCGTTGTCCCCATCGCACCGTCGAGAAGGGCAACTCGAGAGCTGAAGAGCTCATGGAGTTTAGCGGCAGGATTCGGTCTCACTNCCGCGGAAGGCTAGGAGTAGGTCCGATATTTGCAAGTTCAAATCAACGAATCTCGATATGTTGATATGTATAAACTGAATGAAAATCCCGNAAAAATCCCGACCTGTCGGGAGNATGTGGGTCATAAGGAGCTTACTTCGAAGGAACGGCTCGCACTGGCCCAACCGAGATGCCTCCATCGACAAGAATGGTTTGGCCGGTCACATAAGCACTGGCCTCAGAAGCTAGCCACACCACAGTGCCGTCAAGATCTCCAGGTGCGCCCGGGCGGTCGAGTGGAATGCGTTCACGCAGNTAGTCGACCCACCCCTCATCTTCATACATCACCTTGTTTTGCTCAGTACGGAACCANCCGGGAGCGAGGCAGTTGACAGTGAGTCCATGTGANCCCCAATCGTGGGCGAGACTCATGGTCAGCTGCTTTACTCCGCCCCGGCTTGCACCATATGGNGCCAATCCCGCATAGCCAGCGACGCATGTGACTGAACCCATGTTNATAATCCGCCCGTAGCGGCGGGGAATCATCAGTGCTGCATGNGCCTGGGCCAGAAAGAACAAACCTCGGAGATTGGTTTCGAGAACCAGATTCCAGTCATCCCAAGTCACATCCAAGGCTGGCTTGCGGACGTTGCACCCNGCNTTGTTAACCAGAATATCGATTTTTCCAGCCTGCTCCCACGCTAAGGATGTTGCTTGCTTTATACTTTTCTCGCTGCGGACATCCAGTGGCACNGTCCATGCGTGGCGCCCGATGCTTTCGATTTCCTTCTTGGTATTAAGCAGAGGACCTTCCCCACTTCGGCTCGAAATTACGAGGTCGGCGCCGGCCCGTGCAAGGGCAAGGGCAAAGCCTTTGCCGAGGCCGCGGCTGGCTCCACTCACGAAGGCGGTTTTCCCAGAAAGATCAAAAAGAGAGGCAGACATGGTCAGACGGACAATTGTGGAGAGGTGATTGGATTATCCCGGTTGCAGGATTACTTTCAGTAGATTTTCTTTTCCCGATTCGAGACGAGAAAACCATGATGCTCCTTCGGCAAGGGGCACTACACAGGAAGTGAGAGCTCGGACATCGATTTCGCCTTCAGCAATCGCTGCGATGGCATCCGGATACTCTCCGTTNATGGCGCAGGAGCCAAGAATGTCCAGCTCTCTGGTCACCGCGGCCTGCAGAGGAAACTGGACCCTTGGAGCAAGGTTGCCAACAAGGCATACCCGTCCGCCTTTGCGGGCTGTATTGACAGCCAATTCAACAGTCGAGCTGATGCCAACAACTTCCAATATCACTTCGGGACCCTCGCCGCCCGTTAAGGAGCGAATAGTGTCCTGAAGGTTTTCTTGGTCCGGTTGAAATGCTGAGCTTGCTCCAAGTCGCAGTGCCAGTTTCAACCGCTCTTCAGCGACGTCGATTGCNATAACATTACAGCATCCAGCTCGTCTGAGGGCTTGAATGATGAGGAGGCCNATGAGCCCTGCGCCAACGACGACCGCGCTTTCTCCCTCTACGATTTGAACTCGATTGACAGCATGTAGAGCGACTGAAACTGGTTCGGCGAAAGCCGCTTCCTCAAAAGGAAGGGTCTCCGGGATTCGATGACAGATTCGGGAGGGAACAACAACATAGTCTGCGAACGCTCCCTGTCTGCGAAAGTCCGGTGTGGAGACGCCAAGAACTTCCCGGTCTGCACAAAGATTGACNCGGCCGGTCNGGCAGTAATCGCATTCGCCACAGTAGATAGTGCTATCAAAGGTGACGCGGTCTCCCTCATTCCATCCGGTGACCTGGGTTCCAAAGGCTTTTACCACTCCGGCGGCCTCATGACCCATTATCAGTGGAGGGATACGACGTCCGCTGCTTCCGTTCATCCCATGAATGTCACTTCCGCAGATCCCGCAGGCCTTTACTGCTACCAGAAGCTCATTGGGNCCCGGTTCAGGNGTGGCCTTNTCGACGAGTTCGAAGGTGGACGAGGATATTAGTTCGAGNGCTTTCATGAAGCNGGGAGAGAAGAATTACTTGCCCCTGAAGTCGTAGCAAATGACGCGGGGGGGAGCCCGGTTGACTAAGTCGTGTTCGTTCTGCGAGACGTAAAGAAGGCCTTTGTAAAGGGTGGGGAGAGTCCAGCTGGAACGAGCGGAAAAGAGGCGGGCTTTCTGAACTATTTCAGCTCCCTTCGGACTTACTTTCAGCTCTGCGAGAACACCGTCCTCCCCGAGGCAGAAGANCCGCCCATCGGCGCGGAGAAGGCTTCCCCGGAAAAGTCCGTTGATTCTTCCGCCTTCACGCCACTGCATATCCTCTTCCCAGAGGATCTCGCCGGTAGTGGCATCAGCGCACTTGAACTGAGTGTCTGGGATATTACGACCAGCGAACCCGTAGAGGTGGCCGTCGATCTGGAGGGGCATCATCCAATGCATGCCGAACCAGCGTTCTTTCCAGACGATCTTGGATTTGAGCTTCCTGTCGTATTCCAGNACCACTCCGCCGACGCCATAACAATCCCCGAGGTAAATGCGACGGTCGCTAAGAACGAGAGGGCTAGAAGCCAGGACAGACTCGTATTTGTCCGCCCTCCATGGGAAACGGTCGTAGACCTTCCCCGANTTTACATCGATGATGAGCAGACCGCCATGGGGAGGACGACTTTCTCCCGCTGCGGCAACTACGACACACTCGATGTCCCGTAGGGTTGTGATGGTAGGCGAAGCGTAACTNGCGCCCCACTGGTCCTTCACCTCCCAAAGAGTGGATCCATCTGCGATGGAAAAGGCCGCGACGCAAACTCCCTCACTGTTGTTAGCGCCTCGACCGCCCACATTCAGGATAATTCGGTCCTTCCAGACGGGGCTGGGACTGGGTCCATACCCGAAGAAGTAAGTCGGGATGTTGTATTCTTTTCCAAGGTCACGCTTCCAGAGAATCGCTCCTGTCTGNAGGTCCAGGCAGTGGAACTGGCCAGTTACACCNGTGACGTAGATGCGGCCGTTATGAACCACTGGACTTGATCGAGGTCCCGGGCTAAAGCCATAGCGATCCGAGTAGATGGCTGAGTATTTCACCCTCCAGTGTCGCTTCCCTGTAAGCGGGTCCAGGCAGTCGATAGCCTCTTCACCTGANCCTGTGAGGGTGCTATGGTTCAATCGGTGAAAGTAGATCATTTTGCCCTCGGCGAAAAGAGGGCTGGAGTAGCCTTCACCCGTCTCCAGTTCCCAGACCTTGCTGGGCCCAGCCTCAGCCCATCGGTCGAGNAGTTTGGTTTCCTTGGAGGTCGCGTTGTCCCGGATGCCAAGAAACCGGGGCCAGTCCTCGACGACGGCGTCGGCGGGAAGGGGTTTTGGGGGTGCGTGGTAGGTTAATTTCAGGTCTTGGCTGNCACCGGGGCCGGTCACAGCCAGGAGCATGGCGGCGACGGCAATGATGGTTCTATTCATGGGGTTTCTCTGCTGGGAAGGTTCCCACGTGGAAAATACAACGTCCAGAATCAATGGAGTAATAGAGGTAAACTGGTGCATTAAGGTGAGGATTCTCTTGATTTTCGGGCGGCGCGTCCCTAAGCCTCCCGCCCATCAGGAAGATGACTTCATGCTCGGGTGGCGGAATTGGTAGACGCGCTAGATTAAGGATCTAGTGGGGTAAGACCCGTGGGGGTTCGAGTCCCCCCTCGAGCACCACCATTTTTAAAGTGGTGAAGGGCCTCCAGGGCCGATGAGAAGCGGTAGCCGGAGTGTGCGTCTAACAAGTGGGTTCAATGAGATTCGTTTCTTCGTTCTCTCTGCTTGCCACGCTTTGGGTTANAGGACTCTTGGAGAAAACTCCCGACGATTTGGCGAAAGACGGGGTCCATCAACAGGTGGGGGNTTTGAGCAACTCCGGGGTGAGGACGACTTGNGTGTTTCGGACTGATCGTTGTTCAGAGGTGACNCGATTTGNTAGACCAGAGCCGACATAATTCNTCCGATTGGCAATGNTCTCAGAGCCTTGAAAGCTNAGGGNGATTCCACGGCATTCTTGATTGNAACTTTATTNGTCGTTAATTATGAGGTGGCACTTTTCTCGTGGGTGTTCTATGGTTGTNCCNATATGAAANCCTTTTCGANTCTACTTATGTTGGTCGGCTTCCTGTTTGTTGGTTGCGGAGAGAAGGAGCAGGGAGACGCAGATCCCAAAGTTCCNGCAAAGTCTGATACAAGAACAGTAGTCCAGCCNAAGCCAGCTCCTGNGCCTGAACCAGCTCCTGAGCCNGANCCAGCTCCTGAGCCNGANCCAGCTCCTGAGCCCGAGCCAGCTCCTGAGCCCGAGCCAGCTTCTGAGCCCGGGCCAGCTCCACAGGATTTTTCGTTCAATCAGGAAGACATAGAGGAAGCATTGAAATTGGCGGTGGAAGTTGGGGAAGCTCTCGAAGTAGGTGACGACGGGCTCTACTATGAAAAAGGCAAGGAGACCGCGTTTCAGGGATGGGTCAAGAGAGTGAGCTCGGACGGCAAGTTAGGCGCCCTCGAAAGGGTGGAAAACGGTGCGAAAAACGGGATCGGGGTGAACTGGCATCGGAATGGGGAGCGGGCAATGCAGGGAATCTTTAGGGATAACAACTACGAAGGAACGTGGAAGGGTTGGCATGAGAATGGGGAGCCTATCGGTGAGCGAAACTATGCGAACGGCGTCCTTCATGGGGACTTCACTCAATCATGGGCCAACGGGCAAACGATGATGGAGGGTAACTACGTCGATGGAAATCAGGATGGCGACTGGGAAACATGGTATGAAAACGGTCAGCGTCAGAGTGCGATTCGATACGAAGGAGGAAAAATACTTGGGGCGAGTTATTGGGATAGTAGCGGTCAAAGCATAGCTTCTCGTCCGGATGGCAGTCCGTCCGCGCCACTCCGCTAGCCGGCATTCGTATCTGGATTTCACAAGGGGTCTGGAGTCAAGAGCGGCGGGTCCGGGGAGCAGGAAGGCAAGGCATCTAGGCTCCTTCTGAAAGCCCCATTGTATTCGCAATTTCGCCACTCTTACCAATGAAGATGAATCGGAACTCCCTGCTGATCGTGGGGATTGCGGCTCTCCTGATTGCGGCTTTTGCAATCTGGGGTCCATTCTCGCAAGACGCGAGGACAGACGCTGGTCCTGACTCGGGAAAAGGAGCATTCCTTCCGGATTCAGGTACGACCAAGAGCGTATCGTCTCTTGCTCGTTCGAACGGATGGAATAACCTCGACAACCCTGTCCTCGATGGTTGGGAGTCCGAGGCGCTGCACGACCTGATTAAGAAAAGACTGGCGGCTTTATCGGAATTGGTGGCCAGTGATGAATTTAATCAGGATCTGCTTGATGATGTTGTCGACCCGGCCATCGAGGGATCAGTGCTAGTTCCTGCAATCGGGAAGGAATCTTGGAGCGGTGGCGGTATTGTGGTCAGCCGTAGAGAGATCCCGGAGCAGGTATCGTACTCTGATCGGGCTGGGTTCACCGCAGCGCTGAAGATGATTCCAGAAGCCCTTGGAGGAGAGGCTGAGGACCGCCGATGTAGCTTCAAGGTTGTTGAGCTCAAGTTAGAAAAGCAGAGAGTGCGAGCCAGAGTCTTAATTGAGTGTGCGAGGATAGATCAAAACGGAGTTGTGGAGCAACATGGGGACTGGCTCACAACATGGAAGAAAAGCGGGTCAGGAAAGGATCTCACGCTTTCCGGGGTCCTGCTGCAGCGGTTTGAACAGAGTGAGGGTGGGCGCAGGCTCTTTGTTGATTGCACGGAGTCAATCCTCGAGGGTAATGAGTCATATCGCCGCCAGCTTCAGCTGGGATATCCTTATTGGCTTCAGAGAATACAGGATACCCGTCAAATGACTCTGCTTGGAACTCCGGGAACTGCCCTCGGGGACGTGAACGGGGATGGCTTGGAGGACCTTTATCTCTGCCAGCCTGGTGGTCTTCCAAACCGACTTTTTGTCCAGCAGCCCAATGGCAGTCTAAGGGACTTCACGGAGGAGTCCGGGACAGGTTGGGTTGAATCCTGTCGTAGTGCGCTCTTTGTAGATCTCGATAATGACGGTGATCAGGATTTGGTTATTGCTTCCTACGCCCGAATGGTTGTCTCGCGCAATGACGGCAAAGGGCGCTTCTCGGTAGCGGGAATCATGGAGCTCGGCATAGGGGCGATGGGTGTTTCGGCGGCAGATTACGACGGTGATGGATGGTCAGA
>PBAI01000030.1 GCA_002715825.1 Roseibacillus sp.
CCATAATCCGTGGCACTCCATTCCACCCGCTCAGGGTCGGGCCTTCTCATCCTCGCGATCTCGCTCAGGTAAAACCGCACGGGGCACTCGAGGTAATCTCTGAAAGCAGTCACCCTCATACTTTGAGGAACATGAACCGGGGGCTTCTCCCAGCCCCCGCCTAGCTGCTTCCAACCCTCGGGATTCTCGTCACCAAAGGCCACTTCGGCGACCTCAAGATCCTTCTGGAACAACTTCTGCACCCGCCTGGCAAGTTCCGTGCCCCCGGCAGCCAGAAGCAACCGGGACGGCAGGAGGACATCCCCGGGCTCGGAGGTTTTGCCGAGGAGCAGGTCGACACGCCCCTTCGTTTCTCTCGCCTTGAGCATGGCGGAAAGCAGGTAGGCATCCCGGGCCGCCAGTGAGTCCTTGTTCGGCAGATCCAGTCTCCGCCGCGTCGCCTCTGGCAACCAGGCGTTGCCGCTACCGTGTGCTGGCACCTTGCCTTCATTCAGACCACAGACCACGAGGTGCTCTCCCGGTTCGTAAAAGAGCTCCAGCCAACCGTGGATATCGAGGACTCGGCCCTGCGGAGCAGAAACAACCTGCGAACCGAGGCAGGAGAGAAGAAATTCCAGCCAGAAGGCATGACCCCGGTTGACCTCCAAGGCGAGGTCCGCGGTCTCCTCCAGCCAATCCCCGACCGCCGCCTCATCTTCCGGGTCTACGTAGGGCAGGAGCTCTACCATTCCCTTGTGAAAGCCATCCCGCATGAAACGCTGAAGCGATTGCTCAAGGCTCTCCATGGTCTCGAGGGAAAGTTCCATATCACTGAGCGTCCGGGTCAGTGCAGAGCGCACTCTTTCCTCTTCCTCGCCGAGGCTTTCGCGCTGTTTCTCGACCTCCACCCGAGCGCGCTCAAGATCTTCCCGGGAACGCACTAGATACTGGTCTCGCAGTCGTGAAAGAGACACCGCTCGCTGGGCCCTCTTCCCCCTGACAAGAGCACCCGTCCCGGGAAACCCCAGGAGATCCATGATCTGAGACACTCCCTGCCGGAGGAGATAGGCACGCCACGCCGAAAGCCACCCTACGAGGGCCGGCACCCTGCGACTGCCTGGATCATAGACCGGCCACCCCTGCTCTCCGAAGGCCCGGACCAATTCCCGCGTCACTCCTTCGTCTGCGGACCCCATGGCCACCTCCGTAGACGGCCTACCACCCTCGGCCACCTTCGCCACCGCTTTCTCCGCCTGATCTCGGGCATCGGAGGCAAGCGTCACGGACCCTTCCTGCGGCCACGCAATCTCACGCTGCGCCCACTGCGCCAGAGGCCTTCCCCATTCATCAAAATCTGCTCGATCATCTCCCGCCACGAGAACCCGGACCGGACGGGGACAATTCTCCAGAACCCTGACAACGGCAGGAGGAAGATCCGGAACCCCTGCGATGACCACTTCCTCAATTCCCTCGTCCCACCGAAACGCTCCCTCTGCTGCTAACCGGCTCCGACTCCTTCGTTCCCAGCCCTGCAACACCTTCTCTACCTCCTTCTCGAGGACCGCAAGATCTTCCCATCGACCATGATCCACCGTTCCCCTCATACGACTCGCAGCCTGCTGTATGGTCAAACCCACTGACAGCAGACTGACTCGAACCTCGACCAGCGACTTGGCCAGACCAAGAGCCCAACCCGAGCCTTCACCCACCGGAGGATTGGGAAACGCTTCCGAAAAGACACCCCAGTCACTCACCCCCTCGAGAAGCTCCACCCAGGCCAGAATCTCTATGGAATCGGAGGCACTGTCACCTGATTCCAGAAGGTAGCCCGGCATCCGCACTCTGGGAGCCAGGACGCCACCCCGATCCGCAAGATTCTGCCGGATCCGGCGCCCGCTCTGGGCAGTAGGAACAATCACCAGCATCCCGGGGAGACGAGCCTTCCTCTCCCACAGCCACTCACCGAAGACATCATGGAATGGGCGTGCCCAGCTGACGAGCTCGCACCGGTCACAGAAGGAACCAGCACCATCCAGCAAGTCTCCTTGTTCCAATTTCCCTTGCTCCGGCTCACCCATCGTAGTCAGCCGTGATGAGACCACCGGGACTAGCTCCTGACAAGCCTGCCGTCCCAGGCCAGCACTCCCAAATATCCACTCTCACTGGAACTCTTCCGCGCTCCAGACTTCCTCAATCATTNTGAAGCCCCGCGGGTCGTATTTGCGAAGCTCCTCCCGGTTATGCGGGAACCAGTCATTGTGACCAAAGTAAGCCTCGGTTAACTCGGCGAAGTATTCCTCCTGGTTTGTCGCNGCGTAGGCTTTGACCATGAGAGATTTGTCCTTCCGGTCCGGAACCTGCAGATAGAGTCCTGCATCCATGGCGGCCTCATAGGCTGAGAGGATCACCTCGTGCTTCAGGGAGAGTCTGACGTTCTGATAGGCGTGGGCCAGCTCGTGAAGGAAGGTCATTGGCCCCCAGTCNAGCAGCTTGTGCCTGAAGAAGACCGCCTCCGGGTTGATCACATGTACGCCCGGCGCCATGTGAGGGTTCAGCCCATGATCCCGCAGCCACTGNGGACTACGATGGAAGGGAACGACGCCANACTCCTTCTCCCGCANNGGATAGGTGGGCTCATNACTGACCCAGATGGGGATGGTCCGCAGGAANGCCAGAGCCCCTTCCGGCACCTTCNNCANGAAGTTCTCAAGTCCGATTGTGATCTGCTCCTTGATCCGCGCTTTCATNCTCTGGTCCGCGGCGATCGACTCTTCGAGGTAGATCGTCCATCCATGAATAGAAAGGTTCTCGTAGGTCCAAGTGCGTCCCCGATCCTTGAAGACAACCAACTCGCTTCTTTCCGGCTCTACCGCCTCCTGACACCCTGCNAGCGAGAGGACCAGCAGGACCCCACAACCGAGCCTCCGGAGAACCGTCATACGAGTATGTCCTTGAGAAGCTCGCCATGGACATTGGTGAGGCGACGCTGAATGCCATTGTGGTAGTAGCTCAGCTTCTCGTGATCAATGCCGAGAAGATGCAGGACGGTGGCGTGAAAATCATGCCAGGGCACCGGCTTCTCGACCGACTTGTAGCCGACATCGTCGGTGGCCCCATAGGTGATTCCCGGCTTTAGCCCGCCCCCGGCCATCCAGCTGCTGAATCCCACATGGTTATGATCTCNTCCTTTACCGACCTGGTCGGCTCCCGACTGAGTGAANGGTGTCCTTCCAAACTCGGAGGTGAAGAGCACGAGAGTATCATCCAGCATGCCTCGCTGGCGCAGATCCTTGATCAGAGCCGCTACNGGCTGATCGATCCGACCCGCCTCCCGGCCGTGNTTGCGCCGCATGTCCTCATGACCATCCCAGTTGATCCTCGGAGAACCAAAGGAACCGCCAGAAAAGAGCTGCACGTGCCGCACGCCGCGTTCGAGCAGGCGACGAGCCAGCAGACAACTGCGCCCGAAGTCCCGGGTTTCATCCTTGTTGAAGCCATACATCTCGCGGGTCGCCTCGGTCTCCTTCTCTGTCCCGGTCACCTCGGGCACGGCAAGTTGCATATTGGCGGCCAGTTCGTAGCTCGCCATCCGTGCAGCGAACGCATCCTCGGCACCATGCTCTCTCATATGCGCCTCATTCATCTTCTCGAGAAGGAGTCGACTCGCATGATCAACTTTCTTCTCAATCTTGCGCGCAGGAAAAAGGTTGGTGATGGCCTCTCCTTCTCCGCTGGTGCGGAAGGGAACGCCCTGGTGTACTGCTGGCAAAAACCCATTGGTCCAGTTACTGGTGGATCCTGCNGGCAGTCCTCGCGCATCGGGAAGCACCACGTAGGTAGGAAGATCATCAGTCTGGTTCCCCAGCCCGTAGGAAACCCACGACCCCATCACCGGGAACCCATTCATCCGGAAGCCGCTACTTTCCTGAAAGGTTGCCGGGGTATGGCTCGAGGACTCAGCCACCATCGAGTTNATCACGGTCAACTCATCCGCCACCGTCGCGATATGAGGAAAGAGTTCGGAAATCCAGAGACCACTTTTCCCGCGCTGCTTGAATTCCCAGTCACTCTTACGCAGGAGGCCCACCCTCCCAAAGAACACGTCCGGCTTCTCGTCCGCCTGCAGGGACTTCCCATGCAACTCCTGCAGACGAGGCTTGTAGTCAAAGCTATCGACTTGGCTGAAGCCTCCGCACAGGCAGATGTGAATCACCCGCTTGGCCTTGGGAGCATAATGGGATTCCAGCGGCTGAGAGGCGTAACCCTCNCGAATAAGCAGCGAAGAAAGGGCCGCCCCAGTGAGGCCACGCTGGGTCCANTTGAAGAAATCCCTCCGGCTTGGCAAACCGCCGGGTAGATGGCTATTCTGGGACGTAGTCATAAAAAGGGATAACCAGATTTCAGTTCAGATAGAGAAATTCATTAGCATTGAAAAGAACCCGGCAATAGGCGGCCAAACCGTTCTCCTGCACAAAGCCGAGGCCAAGATTGATATCCCGAGCGGTCGCCGGGCGACCGAAGGCTAATTCAATCGCATGACCGACCTGACGTTCTTCCCCTCCGGGCATGGTCGCNAGCCGCTTGGCCATTTCCTCGGACATCCGGATCACAAAAGACGTATTCATGAGCGAGAGTGCTCCCAGCGGGGTGGTCGTCACACTCCGAACAGGAGCCGCAGCTGAGGGATCGGGACAATCGAGCGGAGAAAGAAGCGGGTGCACATTCCCCCGGGCCCACGTACGGTAGATACTGCGTCTATTAAACTCAGGACCTTCGGGATCGATGGGGTCGTAAACCCATGACCCCTTGTGGTTATACATCTTGAAATCACGATAGCCGGGACCTCCTGCCAGTGGGTTCAAAGCCCCGGAAACAGCGAGAATGGAGTCGCGGATGGATTCTGCCTCCAATCGCATGGGAGCTCTTCGCCAGAGGTAGACGTTCCCGGCATCAATCGCCTGTGCCTCTGGGTTAGCCCGCGACCCTTGCCGGTAAGTAGCCGACGAGACGATGAGCTTGTGCATCGCTTTCACACTCCACTTCCGGGAACGAAACTCGGCTGCCAGCCAATCGAGGAGCTTGGGATGCGAGGGCTTACCTCCGCTGAACCCAAGATCATTGGGAGTCTTCACCAGCCCCTGTCCAAAATGATAATGCCAGATCCGGTTGACCATCACCCGGGCAAGGAGAGGGTTGTCATGATGGGCTACCCATTCCGCCAGCTTACGACGGCGTTCTCCCTCCGGAGCATTTGACTTGAGTCCGAACTGAGAGGAGAGCCCATTACGAACTGAAGCCACTCCTCCCGCTGCAACTTCTTCGCCCTTTTCAAACGGACTCCCCCGCACCAGAAGATGCCGCACCGGGGCACCCCGGGGCGTCACTGCATAGACCTTCTTCTGCCCTTGCTTACTGACTTCTGCATTCAAGCGAGCGATTTCGGACTTCCACGCTTTGCGAGTGACCTTCTGCTCATCGCTCAGGGCTGCAATCAAGGCGTCCTCAGTCACGATTTTCACATCCGCGGACAATGCAACCTGCTCGGCGGTCAGGGCTCGGTCGTAAAGCTGGGCACGATCAATCCGACCGGCGAGCATACGCTTGCTGTCGGAACTGGTTCCATGACGCATTCCAAGGATTACCTGGTGCTCCCCGGCCCCGTAAGCCATGAAGCCGGTCTTGTAACTCTTTCCGTAGGGCCGCCCGTTCCGGTAACCAATGATGGTTCCATCCTCATGGTANACAATCGCGAGATGCACGAACTGCGACTTGGCATCCTTTTCTTCCGCACCGCCGAAGCTCGAGGTCCTCCGATGCCCGGAACTGCCCGACATCCAGCGCCTCGATTCCTTCTCTCCATATACGATGGCATCAAATGGCTCTCCTGAAAGCCCCTGCAATCCAAGAACTCCTCCACCCTTCTGATCGAGGCTACTGAGTTGAACCCATGCCTCAAGAGTCCGGGACTTGATCGTCTTGGTCAGGGGAGCGGTCAGAACAAATCCTGTCTTTCCATCCAAAACNAGGGCGCCACCTTCCACCCGGGCGGTCCCCTTGGCCTCTCCGTGGAGACTACCAATTTCGTCACGCAGATCCTTGTCAAAGGACCACCGGGAGACCGGCTGCGGCAACCCGTCGCGGTCCTTCCTCGAGCCGTCGCTCTCCATCCGGGCAAGCAGGCGTTTACGAACTACTCCGTCTGAGTCCGCAAGCTTTCTCGATAACTCCTCGATCTTCTTGCGCTTCTCCGCCACCCCCAGACCGGCCGGAACATTGCGATCTCCTCGATGCACTCCCGCGAGGGCGGAGGCCATCTGGAAATATTCCTTCTGCGCTATGGGATCAAACTTGTGATCGTGACAACGGGCACAATGCACGGTCAACCCAAGGAAGCTCTGAGACACCGTTCCCACGATGTCTTCCATTTCATCCTCCCGCATAATTCGGCGCTGCTTATCCCCGGAGGGCTTAAGTCCGTCAAAGGCCCCACAGACAAGAAATCCGGTTGCGGCAATAGCACCGGGATGATCCGGCTCGAGCACGTCGCCGGCAATCTGCCACTTCACGAACTGATCGTAAGGCATATCCTCATTGAAGGCATCAATCACCCAGTCCCGATACGTCCAAGCGTTGGGGCGGAGCTGATCATATTCAAATCCGTTACTCTCACCATAACGCGCCACATCCAACCAGTGCCGAGCCCAGCGCTCTCCGTAATGCGGAGACGCAAGAAGGGCGTCAACGTCTGTAGTCACCCCTGGCTCAGGCGGCAGACCGGTCAGCCCGAAGTGCAGTCGTCTTCCAATAATCCCTTCACTCGCCTCCGGAGTTGGCTGCAGTCCCTTCTCCTCCAGTTTAGCGAGGATGAAGGCGTCGATCGGATTGCGCACCCACCCGGCATTTTCCACGGTCGGAACCTCTGGACGGGGGATCGGCTGAAGGGACCACCAGCTCTCATCCGCTCTGTCGTCACCGATGACGAGGTCTCCCACGCCCATCACGAACGGGAAACATAGCAGAAGGGCTTTGAGGGGCTGCATCCTGAAAGTGTCCCCTCCACGAAATGCCATGGCAAGGCAAAGGCACCCGGTAACCTCAACAGACCATCTTTCTTCTAGCGAAACCGCGCCGCCCCGGGCCCAGCCAGCAAGGTATAGCAGGCACGGATCTCCTCCTGCAGCTTCCGGCGGCCCGTCACAAGGGCATGACTTTCCATATTGCGCATGATTCGAAGGATCTTAAGGCGCACAGGCAGCTCCTGCAGATGCTCATCCGCATCGAATCCGGGCACGGAAAACACGAGGTCTCTAATCGTCATTTCCCGCCATTGCTCAAACGGGTTGATAATGATGTCGCTCCCGGGCTCCTCGCCGGGAGCACGACCCCCATCGTATTTGATCATGTAGCGCCCCGGGATTCCCAATCCGACAACCGGCAATTCAAGGCGCCGGGCCACCGCTACTGCGATCTCCGAAAGCAGGATTGGCAACCCCTTCTTTCTGCGAAGGACCCGATACGCCGAGCTGTTATCGGGATGCTGATATGTCGCAATATCCCCCGAGAGCAGGAATTCTTCCTTAAGGACAAAGATCAGCGCCTTCATCGCGTCCGCCGGTGGGAGGTCTTGAGGCTTCNTGTCCTTTCCTATTCGTTTTCGAACCGCCAACGCAATCTCATCGAGGGACCTTGCGAGCTGAGCCTGTTCCAGCTCAGGATCAAGAAAGAGTGACACCGCCCACATTGCACGCTCCACCTCAAGATCTGCATCAGCGAGCTTGCCCATCCTCTCAAATTCCCGGCGGACGATCTCTCGCTGAATCTTCTGCACGAGGGTTCGAGCCCTTACCCTCTTCTCTGGGGAGTCGCTCTCGCTGGCCCTCCTGAGAGCTGGCAAGGCAGCTTTCCCAATTTCTCGCAGGATCCGGTCTGCACTGTCACGGACTGCAAACCTCTCATCATCCAATCGATCGACGAGACCCTCAATCTCAGTATCCGGCTCTGCGGCAGAGCCCAGACTCAGAGCCGCTGCGAGAACAAGATAGAATCTGATCATGCGGGAAAGACACATCGATTTGCGAATGTTGTAGGTCAGGTTATTGAGCCGGGCGATCACCATCTTCTATGTCCTTGCCCTCCCATCCCGGTAAATTGCTCTCTTCCAGCTAAAAACATTGTCAGTATAACAAAAAATACCCCCATTTTTTTTAGTCCTTTGCCCTCTGGGCTAATTCGGCCCACCGAGAGCTGCATTGGCCTTGCCTTGACCGGAGCCGGTCCTAATCTCGACCGCTTCCGGGCAAGCCGGGCAGCACATCTTCATGGACCGCCTCTTCGTCGAAAAGAAATCAGAGTTCAACTCCGCTGCCGGCCCTCTCTATCGCGATCTTCGGACCAGCCTGCAACTAAAAGGGCTTGAATCCCTCCGTATCGTCCAGCGCTATGACCTCGAGGGANTAAAGGAAGATCAGTTTGAGGAAGCCACCCGGCTTATCCTCTCCGAGCCTCAAGTCGACACGGTCAGCGCCGAACTCTTGATCGAGAACGATGAACAGTGGTTCGCAGTCGAATACCTACCCGGACAATTTGATCAGCGTGCGGACTCCGCAGCCCAGTGCGTCCAAATCCTGACTCAACAACAGCGACCACTCATTGCCTCCGCTCAGGTCATCATTCTGAAAGGAACTCTGGAAAAAGACGATCTTGAGAGAATCAAGGAATTCACTATCAACACGGTGGATTCCCGGGAGGCCCCGCTGGAGCAGCCCAAAACCCTCACCCTCGCTCCCAGCCCTCCACCGGACGTTGAGATCCTTTCTGGATTTCGACAACGCGACGAAGCGAGCCTTGAGGAGTTTCGGTCGAATCTTGGGCTCGCCATGTCAGTAGCCGACCTCGCCTTCTGCCAGACCTACTTTCGGGATGAGGAAGACCGGGATCCAACTATCACCGAGATCAGGATGCTCGACACTTACTGGTCCGATCACTGCCGGCACACCACATTCCTTACCAAAATTGAAGAAATCTCTTTCGACCCCGGCACTGAACCGATCGAGGAAAGCTATGAGCTCTACCGGTCGGGCCGAGACTTCGTCTACGGAGCCGAGGAACGCCCCATCACCCTGATGGACATCGCCCTTCTGGGGATGAAGCAGCTCCGCAAGTCTGGCGAACTCGACAACATTGAAGTCTCCCGCGAAATCAATGCCGCCAGCATCGTGGTGCCGGTCGATGTTGACGGGCGGGAGGAGGAATGGCTGGTGATGTTCAAGAATGAGACCCACAATCATCCGACCGAGATTGAACCTTTCGGCGGCGCAGCCACTTGTCTCGGTGGCGCCATCCGGGATCCCCTCTCCGGGCGATCCTACGTCTACCAGGCCATGAGGGTGACTGGGGCGGGCGATCCGCGAGCCCCCTTTGAGGACACCCTTCCGGGCAAACTACCTCAACGAAAAATCTGTCAGGTTGCGGCCCACGGCTACAGTTCCTATGGGAACCAGATTGGCCTTCCCACCGGTCAGGTTTCGGAGATCTACCACCCCGGCTATGTCGCCAAGCGCATGGAGGTAGGAGCGGTGATCGCCGCTGCGCCCAGAGAGAATGTCTTCCGGGGAGAGCCTGCCACCGGGGACGCTATTCTTCTGATTGGAGGGCGCACCGGGCGAGATGGCGTCGGCGGGGCTACCGGATCTTCCAAGGAGCATACCGATACCGCCCTTGAAAACAGCGCCGAGGTCCAGAAGGGCGACGCTCCCACTGAGCGAAAGATCCAGCGCCTGTTCCGCAACCCGGAATTCGCGAAACGCATCAAGGTCTGTAACGACTTCGGAGCGGGTGGAGTCTCAGTCGCCATTGGCGAGATCGCGGACAGCCTCGAAATCAATCTCGATAAGGTTCCTAAAAAATACGAGGGCCTTGATGGCACCGAGTTGGCCATTTCTGAATCTCAGGAAAGGATGGCGGTCCTCGTGGACGCTTCCGACATCGACTTCTTCATCGCAGAAGCCGACAAGGAAAACCTCGAATGCACCCATGTGGCAGACGTAGCAGATCACGGACGACTACGTATCAGCTGGAGGGGGCAGCCCGTGGTAGATCTCAGCCGTGAGTTTCTCGACACCAATGGCGTGCAGGGCAGCGGGCGCGTTCAGGTAACCGCACCCTCCACCGANAGCCCCCTTGGGAAGGGTATTGAATCGATCCCGGAGAACGGACCTCTCGAGGACCAATTCGCAGCTGTGCTCTCTGACCTGAACTCGGCAAGCCAGAAGGGACTTGGAGAGATGTTTGATGGCTCCGTGGGGGCTGGCACGGTCCTATGGCCCTTTGGTGGAGCCACCCAGTCCACCCCGCCTGACGCCATGGCGTGCAAGATCCCTCTGCTTGAAGGGGAAACCGATACATGCACCCTGATGAGCTGGGGTTTCAACCCCCGTATTGCGAGCTGGAGCCCCTACCATGGGGCCATTTATGCCGTCACTGAATCGGTTTGCAGAATTGTATCAACCGGAGGACGACTTTCCGACATCCGACTCACACTCCAGGAGTATTTTGAGAAGCTCCATGATGACCCCCGCCGCTGGGG
Source organism: Roseibacillus sp. (assembly GCA_002715825.1). GTDB lineage: Bacteria > Verrucomicrobiota > Verrucomicrobiia > Verrucomicrobiales > Akkermansiaceae > Roseibacillus_B. The sequence goes on from PBAI01000030.1 coordinate 10,565, forward strand.
CAAGCCCTTCAGCGCCCTTCTCGGGGCCTATCACGTTCAAAATGCCCTCAGACTTGCCGCGATTGGGGGCAAAGACAGCATGTCGGGCTCCTTCAACGACCTTGATGTCCCTCCCACCCTTGTCTCCTTTGCGGTTGCCCCAGCTAAATGCAGCACCACCATCTCCCCGGAATTCAAGAAGGCCGAAAGCATCGTTTCACTGGTCAGCATCCCCCGTGATTCCCACCAACGCCCNGATTTTGAGTCCCTCACACGTATCGCCGAGCAACTTCATGACCTCTCCTCCACTGGAGGGATCCTGTCCATGCACAGCCTCGGCGAAGGTGGCCTCGCAGCAGGCCTCCTNCGAATGGCCGTAGGCAATGAGATNGGCTTCCAATCCAGTGAANCTNTGGAAACCTCAGACCTCTTCTGCGAGCGCTACGCTTCCTTCCTTGTCGAAAGCTGCGAACCGCTGCAGGTAGAGGGCGCCCAAGTGATCGGCAAAACGCACTCCTCTTTTAGCATAACAATAGGATCGAAGTCTCTTCCTGTAAAAGACTTGAAGGAGATATGGACCTCGCCTCTTGAGCAGATCTACCAAACCAAAGCGGAGTCGCGCCACCAGCGAATGGAATCCTTTTGCTACCGCGAAGGACCCCGGATCGGCCCTCCGAAAAAGGGATCAGCACGTCCTCTCGCAATTATTCCAGCCTTCCCCGGGACGAACTCAGAATATGACTCTGCCCGTGCTATTCGCGAGGCAGGCGGAGAGGCGGAAATCCTCGTCTTTCGAAATCTCACCTCCGAGGCCGTGGATGAATCCCTTCAGGCCCTCGCAAACGCCATCCGCCGATCCCAAATCCTATTCATACCGGGAGGATTCAGCGCGGGCGATGAACCGGACGGATCCGGCAAATTCATTGCTACCGTGCTACGCAGTCCGATCGTCCGCGACGCGGTGATGGAGCTTCTCACAGACCGGGACGGGCTGACTCTTGGAATTTGTAATGGGTTCCAGGCCCTGATTAAAACCGGATTAGTACCCTACGGTGAAATCCGGGACCCTGAGCCGGAAGCCCCGACCCTCACCTTCAACGATATCGGACGTCACGTCTCCTGCTACGTTACGACCCGGGTGGCCTCCAATCTGTCGCCTTGGCTCTCCCACTGCGAAGTCGACGACCTCCACCATATCCCGGTATCCCATGGTGAAGGCAAGTTTTACGCCTCATCCAAGCACATCCTCGAACTTGCCAGCCGCGGCCAGATAGCCACTCAGTATTGTGATCCGGGAGGAAATCCCGGAATGGACATCTCCCACAATCCCAACGGGTCCCTCTTCGCGATCGAGGGGATCACCAGTCCCTGCGGAAGGGTTCTGGGAAAGATGGCCCACTCGGAGCGCTGTGGCGCCAACGTCAGCCGGAATCTGCCAGGAGAAAAAATTCAACCACTTTTCAAAAGTGGCATAGGATACTTTCTGTAGGGTCGCATCACCCCTTTAGCTCCTGATTCATAATCGAACCATCCTCCATCTGCAGGACGCAGTCGGCAAGTTGCTCCGCCTCCCGGCTACTGTGAGTGACATGCAGAACGGTAATGGAATGCGCTACCTGAACCCTCTTGAGGAGAGTCATCATATCGTCGCGCATGTCTTCGTCGAGGGCTGAGATCGGCTCATCCAGCAACAGCACCCGTGGCTCAATCGCAAGCGCTCGCCCAAGCGCAACTCGCTGCCTCTCTCCCCCAGAAAGTCCGTGAATCTTTCGTTTCAAAAGATGAGCCACCCCAAGATCCTCGGCCAGATTTGACACGACTTCCTCGATACGCGCTTTCCCCTCCCGGCGAACCTGCAAGCCAAAACCAATCTGCTCCGCCACCGTCATGGTGGGAAAAAGCGCCCCATCCTGTGGAACGTATCCTATCTGGCGGGCACCTGGCAGCAATCTGCTCACATCCACATCAGCCACCAGCACTGTCCCCTCATCCGGCTGTCGCAAGCCACAGATGATTTCCAAGACAGTCGTCTTACCGCACCCGGTCGCACCCATGAGAACGGCATATCGCCCATCAGGAATCCGGCAGTTCACGCCCACCAAAGCGAACTGCCCGACTTTCCAGGAGACATTCTGAAGTTCAATCATCGTTTACATCAGCATTACCACCGTTCTCCCGCGATTCTCATCGCAACCAGAACGACCATCGCGAAAAAGACCATAAGAAGGCTTACTCCAATTGCGCCCTCAAGATTCCCCACGCTCAGTTCAAGCCAGACCGTGGTTGGCAGGACTTCCGTTTTCATCCGTGTTGCACCGGCGAAGACAAGAACAGGACCAAACTCTCCAAGGCTACGAGCCCATGCCACACTGGCAGCAGCTACCATGCCCTTACCTGCTGCGGGAAGAGTCACCCTCCACAAAGCTCCCCCTCTCGAACATCCCAGAGTCATCGCTACATCTTCGGGGCGCTGTGATAGCTGATCAAAGGTCCCGCGCATGGTCCGGATGGCAAAGGCTACACCAATCACAAACTGGGCCAGAACAACTCCGAAAACGGTGTAGGTGAAGGGAATCACTGAATCTACGAACCCGCCCAAGCGAGTCTGAAAGAGGATAAGCAAGCACAACCCGATCACCATTGGCGGCAAGACTATGGGAATGTCGAGAATCGACTCTACGAGCGCTTTCCCAAGGAATTTACGACGGGCAAGAAGGTAGCCAATGGGCACTGCCGTAAGCAGGGACAGTAGAGCCGTAAGGGAACACGTCAGGAGACTGAGATAGATGGAGTGCTGGATCTCCCGGGACTGGAGGGCAATGAGAAGGTCACCGGGCGTGCTATGCACCGCGGTGGCGACCAGCATCGCGACAATGAACAGAACATACCCAGCGGTCGCAAGAGAGACCATGAACCAGAAGCGGGCATTGGGGTCTCGCCATAGGCGCAACATAAAACACAATGGTGTCTTCACGATTCTCGCCATCCGACTTGTGCCTACGGTTTCTGGGGCTTGAGAAGCCATGGCGGGATTTCCAGCTCAGAGCTTTTCACCGGCCTCTGGTCCTCAATCCAAGTGAATCCGCTCTCTTCAAAGCGCGCGCGATTCTTCTGCATGCAAGCCAGGAGTCGCTCGCCCAGCAGGCGGCGGGGGGAATCCACCCGAACCGCGAACGGTTGCACCGCTCTCGCTCCCTCATGCTCAATCCTGATGAAGTCCAGATATTCCTCAGCGAGCTTGTAATTCACTTCGTAAACCACGACCGCATCAAGGCTTCCGGTCCGGATCTGATTGATGAGAAGATCCGCTGTCGGCACTTCTGCTCGCACGTTTCGCCGGACTGCCTTCTCCAGCGCAGACTGTTTCAGCATGCCCGCGGTCATAAAACCCAAAGTTGACTGCTGAGCGTTATTGATACCCACCTTGAGTTCTGGCCCTCCAAGATCTGCCAGAGTCCGAATGTTCTTCGGATTTCCCTTGGGAACCGCGATTCCAATCACGGTCTGGGTTAACATGACGGCCTCAGGGAAGCTTTCTTCAACCGGGGGTACAAAGCAAAGGTCACAGGCGTAATATGCATCAGGAAAACGCGGATTAGAAGTGTCCTTCATTGCTTGCATGTTTGCACATAGAACCCCGCACCCGTTGAACACTGTATCCACGGCGACCCCTTCACGTTCGGCGAACTCCTTCAAAGTTTCACTGACCGCCGGTCGATTCACCCCGCCACTATAAAGAACCAGAACTGGTTTCTCGGCCCACTCGTCGCCCTCTGCAGCCTCAAACTTCATCTCGGAAAATACCGCACTCCCCTTTTCGGGAGCGTTAAGATAGCGTGCGAATTTGAGTGCGGAGGATGGCGCCCCGGAGGCCTTGAGCACCGAGACGGTGACCTTGTCCTTGTGCGCCGTGAAATGCTCCACCTCCACTGCCTCCAACTTATTGAATTGCGGAACCGTTGAATTCCATATCACCGCCGCGTCGACCGCGCCAAAAGACAGATCAGCAGCCAGCTCCATGACGGTCGTTTTGGTTACTGCTACTTTTGCGAGAAGTTCTTCCCAACGCTCGCCCAAAACCTCCCTTGTCGCTTTCCCGATACTTGCGGTTTCCTTGTTGCCCACCGCGACACGCAGATCGTCCCGGAAAAGGTCTTCGAAACCACGAACGTTCTTAGGATTACCTGCCTGAACCGCGATGACGGGATACTGATAGGCCAACGGAAGAGTTTCTTCGATGAGACCTTTTTTTCGGGCAAGGCCAATTGCGTGTTCGTCGGCAGCAATAAAAAGATCTCCCTTGGGAGCATTTTCAATCTGACTGAGAAGCGCTACCGTGCCACCAAACTGAAAATTAACCTTTACTCCATATTCCTCACGGTAATTTGCCGCAATGGCCTCAACCGGCTTTTTCATTCCCGCAGCACAATAGACGGTGACCACTCGTGCCGTAGCCATACTCTTACGGTCCTTGCGATAGCTCCACACCAGAGCCACAACAAGAAGGACGAGGGTGACAATAATTCCGATTAGCGTCTTCATGAAGCGAGGCGGGGACAGTTTTCGATGGATAAGCGGCCCGAATCAACTCCCTTTCGCCTTCCTGAGTGGAGTAAAAACAAGGAAACTGACAAGGACGCCAAGCCCTGCCACCAGAAACGCTATAACATTTCCTGCCTTGCCCGAAGCCGGGGAAGTGGAACGCCCCTCGTTATCTGCGGAAGCCGAATCGGCCTCTATTCTCACAAACTCCGGTGCGGGAGCGACTTCCTGATCCTCCTGAAGGGTCACTTTGGCTTCTCGATCAGGCGCGTCCTGACCTTCCCGATCGGCCTCCATCTGGGCTGCCTGCAAGGCCTCATCCCAATTCACGGCGAGAGCCAGATCCCAACCAGGATTCTGGAATTTCACTCTGCAAGAACAAGCTCCGAGCAAGAAAAGGGAAACCTCATCAATTCCCTCATCCTCAAGATCGGCGACCGGCCAGGCCCCAAGAACCCTGCCCCTGCCGAAGACAACCGCTCCAAACGGTGCTTCTTTCTCCAAGAGCTCTGTCCTCGGCCCCGCGAGCATTCGAAGAAACACCTGTTCCGCCGGATCATCTCGGGAGATCACCAGACATGAAAACCCCACCTTCAGGGCCGGCCCGGGACCAAGCTTGTTGATTGGATCTGTCGGATCCTGTTCCGGAATGGCCGCGACGCTCCCAAGATACTCAAGGCGGCTTCTGAGACGTTCTTCCAAAATTGTGTCCGCTCTTTCATTTCCACTCCGCACCATCACCCAGACCATTGACTCCCCTGCAAGAATCCGTCGCAGGAGCTCCTCGCGTGCCGGAGAAACCAGTAGCGTTGACGCCGTCTCATCCAGCGTTCCTCTCCAGACCTCCGCTCCATCCTCGGGCATTAGCAACCGGGAGAGCGCCCCTCCCTCCTCAAGTGGATGTAGCTCCACCTGAGCACCACTCTCTTGGATAAATTTTCTGAACCGCTGCCCCTCATCGCTACTTAACCAGCTTACAGGAACCTCCAGCCGATAAGCATCCGGAGACCAATGATCGAGAGCGTAGCGGAATACAGGAACCGTACAAGCGAGAGCGAGCCCTCCACAAAGCCCGAAGATCACGAGCCACAGTCTGAAAACTTCCTTAGCGCGTGTCTCCATCTCTACTTCCGTCCAAACCGATGCACTTTTCCATCCTTGGTCGCGACGAAGAGACTTCCATCGGCGACCGACATTCCATCCCAGACCGGGAGGGCATCCAGTTTAAGTTCTTCATTCTGCCCCCCATCGGAGACGGACACGGAGAGCAACTTCCCACCTGCGGCCCCCTGAAGGGCTTCATCCTGAGTCTTGAGCAGGCGATCAACTTCCTTGTCCTCCTCCATTATTCGCTCGAAAGTATACTCCTCATCCATGATGTCTGGAGGTCCTGCAACCAGCAGGGTATCTCCGGCCAGCACCATGCCCTGGGCAAAGAGGGGCACCTGCCGATCCCAGTCTCTCTGCACATAAGAACCACTATTCCTCTGGTTACCGCCCGGCCCTTTCTTACCCTTGCGAAACCATATGGCCTTTCCTTGACGGCCTTTTCCAACCTCTACTCCTGACAAACTACCATCATTTTTAGCCGGGGATTCATCCTTGGCGCTGGGAGTATCGAAAGAGAGAGCCAACACCGCCTTCGCATTGCCCACGCGGGCCTTGAGCGGATCCTCATAATTTCTCCTGATCTCAGCCGCAGCCAACTCCCGGAAAGATACTCGCAATTCATCCAAGAGCCCGGTGTAGACATAATCCGTTCGATAATCCCCCACCGAGGATCCAGAATCCATGGCCAGATCCAGTCCCTGAACCGGGACTTTCGTAATCAATCCGGAGGCCTCGCCTTGAGAAACAAGCTCTCCATTCACAAAAAGGCGCATCGATTTATCTGCTCCAAGAACCGCGGTAAGATGACTCCAACCTTTTTTCAGAGGATCCTTCCCCGAAATGACCGTCAACTTTTCCTCCGACCTGACCTGGAAACTTGGCACTCGCTTTTTTAAAGTCACGGCATAGCCATTCAAGGGGCCGCCGTGGGCAAGAACAACTCCGCCGGGACCATCTGGGAAAACCCAGCATTCCACGGTGACCGGTTTGCCAGTCGGATCGAGGCTTTTTCTTGGCTCAAATCCCACCAGTGCACTGGACCGGGTTCTACGCCCACCCGCGGCCGGCTGGGGCGCGTCAGGAATTTCCCTTGGAGCACCAAAGAGCTGATGCTCGATGGTAGTCGTCCAACGAAGATATTTGGGGTCACGACCAAAGCCGAAAACCTTGTCCTCATTGAAAACCAGCATGCGCCCGGCAGGGGCATACTTGCCAGCCTGGTAGTATCCATTGTGCCCACCCGCAAAATTCTTTCCAAATACCCAGTAAGCCCTGTGAAAATACGTGTCATCGAGAAATCCCATCGGAGCAAAAAGATGGGTTCCCTCGCCCTTCTGGGCTCCACCTTGGGCTGCCGCATTTCCAGAAATCGGACCTACCTCGAGACGGTCTCCGGTTTTCTTGTCGATTTTCTGGGAGCGAAGATAAGTATGCTTGCCGTCACTGCTGAGAATATCTGGAAGCCCAACCTGCATCTGGAGAGTTTGAAGTCGATTCTGGATATCATCACCAGTTTCCGGGTCTCGATGATCCATGAGGCGCTCCATCAACTTTCTTCCGGTCTTCACGTCAAGCTGGAGATAACGCAGTCCGTGATCGAGAAATGTTGAGCGGCCGGCAATAAATGAGGCAATCCCATCCTCGACCAGCACTGTCCCATGAACGGGCCAGACACTCTCGATCTGCTCGAACGCCATAAGACGCCGATCCACTGGTGCGGCGCGAAACTTCCAGATCAGGACGCCATCCTTGGCTCGAAGGCAATAGACAGAGCCATCTGCAGAGCCAAAGACCACCCGCCCCTTCCAGTAAGCCGGAGGTGAATCAATCCGAGCTCCGGCCGTGAACTTCCACTGCTTCTCCCCTGTCGAGGAGGACAGCGCATGCAAGGTGTGTTGGTCAACTTGCGCGACATACACCTTGTCCTGAACGACAGTCAGAGCACTCAGCCGCCCACCGAGATCAGCGTTCCAGCTTTCATCGAGGTTGCCGACGAGACCTCTCTCGGACGACCCACTACGTTGAACGTTACCTCGAAATGTCGGCCAATCATCCGGTCCGGCCTCCACTTCATCCACTGGCTCTGTGAATGCCGGCCCCTCTGTCAATCGCCCCTCATCCGGTATTTCCGTGGGAAGTTTGAAAGTCTTCGAGGCAGGAGCGAGGGCATTAAAACCATAAAGTTTCGCTTCAGGATAACATGCACAGTTGTGAGGAGGAGCATACGTCAGGCCGTTTGCAGGCATGATCCCGTAGAGGCAACCACCCCTGACCCAGTGATTGATATCCCAGTCCTCCTTATCGAAATCTACAAACTCGATTCCGGTACGGGAAGGAATCAAAAAGCGCTCCGTCGCCTTGGCGATATAACACCGATGATGAAACCAGTAGGTTTTCACATTTGGAGGGAATTGCTTCTTCACCTCGCCGGTCCGAGGATCCCGCCCGGTGTAGACGCCACTATGGCCGCCGCTTGTCAAAGGCGCAGACCATACGAGACCAGCTACAACCAGGAGATCCTGCGGAGACTGATATCCGGAAGGATCATGAGTAGCCTCCCACAACCTTTTCCCGGTCTTAAGGTCATAGCTCTGCATCTTGTTGTCTCCGCCAGCGTAAAGAACCACATCCTCGTAGAGGACCAGACGAGGAGCAAAGTTGAACGGTATCAGGGTTCTCCGTCCCGCCTTCTCGCTTCTCCAGAGCTGCTCACCGGTCCTGCGATCGAGGCAGGCCACATTTTCCCCGTCGTGATACACGAGAACGTCCCCTGCCACTGAGAGACTGAGAGGGGAAATCTTGTCTGTTTTCTCCCAGAGAAACTTCCCGCTTTCAGCATCGTAGACGCGGATGCTCCGGGGTTTCGCATTCCAGACGAACTCTCCTCTGACCCTGGCCTGATCGCCTGTGTTATGCTTGGGGACGTAGTCTTCGAGCTCGGACTTACCTTCTCTCACCAGTGCAAAAAGAAGACCTTCATGATGAACAATCTCCTCAGCTCTTTCCGACCCTCTGAAAACCCGCTGCGTTTCTCCGGTCGCAGCGTCAATGTTCTCTACCGGACCTGTGATGCTCCGAGTCACAAAGAGACGGTCTCCATCAACAACAAGACGGCGCGCCAACTGACTGGGGCCACTCTTCAGCGGCCAAAGCTGGCTATGCCACTTGGTAATTGGTCTTTTCCAGAGCACGGCGCCATTGAAGGCGTCTCGCGCAATCAACTGCCAGCTGGACGGAAGCTGAATCGAAACCCTCGAGCCCTCGTCCATGATATAAAACATTCTTCCTCCTCCCGAGACAAGGGCGCTCATCGAAGCCATCCGGTCATGATGCCGTGACCACCGTGGGCTCCCAACCCATTGAAGGCGCCGGGGAGGACCGACCACGGTATCCTGAGCTACCGCATTACCGGAAGGATTATGGAAATAGTGCGTCCAATCATCAATCTCCTCAGGACGCGCTTTGACGATCTTTTCCCAAGCTCCATCCCGACGAATCAAAGCAACACCCTCTGGAACCAGCACTCGTAACAACTCCTTTTGAGCAACTTTCACATTCTCCTCTACCACCAGCAGGTTCACGAAATTCTCGATGTAGGGTAAAGACCGACCATTAAATTGCTCCATGGACACCGGACCGTAGAGACCTCTCTCGTGGAGTGTGTTGCGCACTTTTTCCACGGCTTGAACGCTAGTGGAGAGACCTTGAACCATATACCGATCATTCAACCGCAAGGCGGCCATCTCGTCGGGACTTGTTGCCCCAACATGCACTACCAGACCTCCTCGAACGCCAGAGCTGCGGACAGCGTCTACGGCAAGATCTGCCCCTGCAGGAAGAGCAAGCGAAAGCACATAAAGAATAGTGATCCGATAAAAGAGATTCATAACAACCTTGGTTTGGCGCTGGATCCAGCCTGAGCTGCTCGAGCAGCCTTCTCAACCCCTCATTCCCACAAATGCCAGTGTTGTAGACTTTTCATGCCCCCCAGAGGCAGCTACCGTTCATTTCTCAGGTGAAAATTACGGTTCAATTCCTCGGACAGGCGCGCCAGCTGTCTTCGACCGACCAGGTGACCCTCCACGTAGAGGAAGGTGCTTCCGTGGATGAACTTATCCCGCATCTTCTCACCGGGTCTCCAGACGGCCTTGATGTCATCCTCTCTGAACTTTCGGAGGGCAAAGAACCACAGCTCCGCCGCAGCGTGATGGCTATCCGAAACAACGAAACAATCGATCCCTCAACCCGCGATCTCCTGAAAGACGGCGACGAACTAAGCCTCCTTCCTCCCATGGCGGGAGGATAAAAACCGCGCTATGGAACTCACCGATAGAGACCGTGCCATCTATGAGTGGCAGATCTGGGTCAACGATTTCGGGGAGTCGGGTCAGCAGAAGCTCAAGGATTCCACCGCTCTCGTTACCCGGGTCGGCGGCCTCGGCGGCCCCCTCGCTCAGTCACTGGCTGCAGCAGGCCTTGGCAAACTGATCCTCGCTCATGGCGGAAACACCAAGGACAGTGACCTTAATCGACAAATCCTTCAGACTCATGACCAGGTGGGAAAACCCCGTATCGATTCGTGTCGCAGAAAATTGATGGAACTAAATCCACGGATAGACATCGAGACCTGCGGCGAAAACGTCACTGAAGAAAACGTCAGGAGGCTTGTTTCGGGAGCTGATATCGTTTTTGACTGTGCCCCTCTCTTCGAAGAGCGGCTCCTCCTCAACCGGGAATGCGTAAGACAAAAGAAGCCTTTGGTGGATGCCGCGATGTTTGAGATGGAGGGCCAGCTCACAACCATCATCCCGGGACAAACACCTTGTCTCGCCTGCCTTTATCCTGAGGTTCCTCCGGGTTGGAAACGTGAATTCCCGGTGCTCGGTGCCGTCTCCGCAACTATGGCAAATCTTGCCGCTCTTGAAGGGCTAAAGCTCCTTGCAGGCTTCGGCGAGTTGCTGACCAGCAAGCTGCTGATTTTTGACGCGAGATCCATGGACTTCCGGAAGATTGCCATCGCGCCTCGTCCAGGCTGTCCGGTATGCAGCTTATGCCCGTTACCCGCTGATCAAGGACACCCTTGAGTCTCCTGCCCCAGAGCCTCTGCAATTTCTCTCGCAAAGCGATTCGCCAATTCGGCTGGTGAACCCTCCTTCCCATATAGGACACCCCGGGACACATTGACAACATTCGGAGCTTTTCTCCCGGATCCCGTCAGAGCAGAGAGATCTCCACCCTGTGCTCCCAGACCTGGAATCAACAGAGGAACATCTGGCAAACCTGCAAGCACGTCTCCACCCGCATTCGTCAAGCCAACCACGAGACCAACATCGGTTTGCCGACCCTCTGTGCTGGCACGACCAGCGAATTGGCCCACGATCTCATAAATCGGAACTCCTTCACTCTCCCGGCGCTGTAGGTCGGCACTCCCCGGGTTTGAGGTAACCGCCAGCAGGTATATTCCCTTTCCCTCGTAATCGAGAAACGGCTCCAGCGAGTCATACCCCATGAAAGGGTTGATCGTTACTGCGTCTGCACCAAAGCCCTCAAAGCAGGCTTCCGCATAGCGACGCTGAGTTTCTCCAATATCGCTTCGCTTGGCATCAAGAATTACCGGCACTTTCTCCGGAATTCGATCCAGCACCCGCTTTAACATCATCAGCCCCTCCGGACCCATCGCTTCGAAGTAGGCGATGTTCGGCTTATAACAGGCAGTCTTTGGGAGCGTCTGCTCGATCACTCCATCAAGGAACCGCTCAACCTCGAGAACGTCGTGCTCATGATGTTCAATTCTAGGATCGAGTCCGACACAAAGGTTAGAACCGATTTCGCCGGACCTTGCAGCCAGCTGATCTGAGTATCCTGCGCTCATGTATGGCTCCAGCTTCACCTACACTCTCCGAAGACGAAAGTGTTTCCTCCTCAATTCTTGACCTCTTTCGCCCTCAGCATCGCAAAAAGTTACCCGAGACCTTGATTCAGCGGACGAAAACACCGGACAGATGGCGATGCTTATGGTTCAACACTAAAGTGAATTCAGTTTCGGAACTGCTGCAAAGTCTCATCCGCATTCCCTCCGTCAACCCCGACGGAGATCCCGGAACGGACCAGTGCGGAGAGGGAGCGATTGCAGAATGGCTCGGCAACTTTCTTGGCGACCGGGGATTCGATGTGACTGCGGAGCAGATCCAGCCCGATCGACCAAACTTGATTGCAAAAAGCCCGGGACCCCTGACTGACTCCAGACCACGAATTCTTCTTGGACCACACCTCGATACCGTCGGAGTTGGCGGAATGACAATTGATCCCTTCGGGGGGGGCATCCACGACGGGAAGATCTGGGGCCGCGGCGCCTCTGACACCAAAGGTCCCATGGCCTCGATGATCTGGGGACTTTTGAGTAATCGAGACCGTCTCGCCGATCTCCCTGTTGCGGTGGACTTTGTGGCATTCATGAGCGAGGAATCCGACCAGTTCGGATCCAAGCACTTCGCCAGCAATCATGCCGGTAATTACGATTTTGCCATTGCCGGAGAGCCCACCGAGCTAAATATTGTCCATGTCACCAAGGGTTCTCTCTGGGCCATCCTGGAGACCACGGGAATTTCCGGCCATTCGTCTCAGCCGGAAGCGGGAGAAAACGCGATTCTCAAGATTGTGGACACGATCTCCGTTCTCAACGACGCCTTGAAGCCAATCCTTGCGGAGTTCACCCATGACGTCCTCGGTCCTGCAACCCTCAATGTTGGAATCATCCAGGGCGGAACTCGAGCAAACATTATTCCTGACCGGGCGACGACTCAGATCGATATCCGCTCCCCCCCCTCGCTGACACAAACCGGACCTGCCGCTGAGATACTCAAGGACTTTCTTGCTGCTCAAAAACTCCCGGCAAAGATTTCACTTTGTTCGGATAATCCGCCTATGGAACTACCCGAGGACGACCCGTGGCTCAGCAGGATTCGGGATGTCCATCCTTCTTCGGCTCTAATTGGAGCTCCATGGTTCTCAGATGCCGCTCATCTCAATGCAGGGGGCTTACCGGCAATATGCCTTGGGCCGGGTTCTATCAAGCAGGCGCATACGAAAGACGAATTCATTAGCATCGCGGACCTCGAAGCCGGAGCGGCCTATTTCGCCGACCTCATCTCCGGTCTCAAAGTGTAAATTCGGCGTGCCAAACCCCTTCACTGTTGACTGGTGATGGTCACCAGTCTTTCAAGATCCCCGATCGTCATATCGATGGCCGCGATCCGTTCCCCTCGCAAAGCCCCGTCTCGAATCTTCTCGGCAATCTGACGAGCTGACCGAGCCCTCAAAAGACCTTCGAGAGCCTTCGCCCTGACCATCTCAAAATTCCGCACCCCGTTTGCTGCCTTCATTTCTGCATTCAAGCGTTGCAGATCTGCAACAGCACTCAGATAGGAGCGATTTAACTCACTGTCTGACAGCACCACAGGAAGAGCCTTTGCTATCGGACGGGCAGGCCGCACCGGGAACTCTTTATTCCGCGGAGCACAGGATAAGATCCCGGGAGCCAGCATCACCACACATCCCCACACACTGACGGATTGAATCAACGAGCAGAAGCCGGGGAGCTTGAATAGCCGCCCGGGTTTCCCGGGGCGACCACCTAATCTCCAACCTCTACTCCTTCTCATTTTGGTATCTCAGGACCTGGCTCAACGGACTTGCCCCCTGACACGTCAAGCACTGGTGGCGGAGGCACCACTTCCTCTGGCATGACAGCCTTGAGCATTAACTGCTCTCCGACATTGTCCTTCGTCTCATTGTCCCGGAAGGGCTCAACAGCAGACCGCCGGTCCACCATGATTCCAAACTTTCTGTTTCTCTCTGCCACATTCCCCTCCATTCCCGCAGCAGTGCCTTCTCCCTCAACCATGACTCCACCCAGAAGATTTTCCTCAACCCGGTTTGACCTTAGGACCGCGACTGTCCCATTCGAAATACTGATGCCTACCTCCCGGTTCCTGTCGATCGTGCACTGGACCAGCTCAGAGCGAACCCCACGGGACATGATGACTGCACCTGCGAGCCCGTTCCTTGTAGCGCGGGACGACTTTACGGTCACTCGCCCTCCACCCCAGGCATCAATCCCATGATGAAAATTTGAATCGAAACGGCAGTTCTCTGCATGAGCGACGCTTCCTTCTCCATTTACTGCGAGTCCATCCCAACCACACTTCAGAACTTCCACACTCCGCAGACGGGCCGATCCTCCATTGATAACCGCGACTCCATGACCCGCTCCGCCCTCTATCAGGCAGTCTTCCAGAACAAGTTCACCCCCATCCGCAAGGGCTACCGGGTAGCGCTCCGCCGCAAGATAGATACCGGTTTGCCGAAGCGTCAGAGCCGCCACCCTGCTCCCACTCGCTTCCTTTGCTGAAAGCAGGACACTGGCTTTTTGTGCCTCGCATTGTATGATCGTCTTGCCTCTTCCCGCCCCCTCGAGGTCCACCTTGACGTTCATTGAGAGCGACTCGTTAAAGACCCCTTCGCCAAGACGGATCTTGTCGTTGGTCCGGGCCGCTGCAAGCGCCTCCGTAATCGTCGAGTAATCCCCCGGCACCTTGAGAAGTCGGGTGTAAGCCGACATCTTATTGTAAAGATTCTGATAGTCCGTCCTATTATCCAGTCGGATTGCTTCCCGCAAGGTCTCGAGGGCAGGATCAGAAAATTCTCCATTGTCGAGAGCGAGTGCCTTCTCGTACAACTCCCGCGCCCGGACCCGCCGCCCTTCGAGGACTTTCATCCCCTCCTCTGTCGCGGTCTTGAAGCGAGCAAGCTGCTTGTGGTCAGGAGCAATCGCCTCCAGCTTGGCGGTATGGTCTCCGAGGGACACCCACTGCTCCTCCTTGAGTGCCTCCTCCGCCTGCTCCAACAACCCTGCAATTCGATCGCTCACTCTCCCAGTTTGGATCACCTTTATAAAGCTTCCGATCTCGGGATGATCGACTTCCATCTCACGAAGATTTCCCAACAGGCGCTCCGCCTCCTCCCAATTCCGACCTTCCATCGAGGCGCGAATCGATCCAACAAGAAACCCGAGTTTCTGTCTGCGAGCCTCCTCCCGTCCATCGGCGACACGAGCGAGCCCCTCCCGGACCCTTGCCGAATCAGGAATGAGCTTATTCAATTCGGCATAAACCTCCTCCGCGCCACTCCAATCTCTGCTTTCCTCCGCAAGACGAGCCATCGCTTCCAGTCTCGCTATACCCTCCCGGTCCCGCAAATACCCTCCCTCCTCGATCGTCCGGTTGCCGTACCAAGCAGCGGCAACGAGGATCCCTGCGATTAGAAGAGCAAGGCCGAGCCTGAGCCCCATTCCCTCGCCCCTCAGAGATGGCTCGCGATCACGCTCAGCCTCAACAACCCGGAGAGCCTCTTTCAATCGGTAGAGTTCATCGCTGAAATTTTTGCGCAGATGGTCATCCTTGGTGGAATTCACCAGAGCCTCCAGTTTGCCGGCGACCTTTTTGAATAAAGGAAGATGCGGCGATACAATCGCATCGGCCTCGTAGCCGAGAACCCTCATGGCGTCCTCATAGCTCAGCTGCTCCTGACCTGAATCGCTGCTCACCTTCCGAATCTTTGGACGATTGGGATCCTCCTTCCAATCCCAAAAGCCTTAGAAGTTACCCTCAGACCCGGAGCAGCCTGATGTCTTTTCCATTCATTGAGGTCAACCTGACGCTGAACCCACAGCACGGTTTTTTCTTCAAAGCCATGATTCTCAACGATCTCCTGCGGCGAAAGTTGCTTTTCTACGTAGAACTCGAGAATCTCATCAAGAACCTCGTAGGACGGAAGAGTATCCTCATCCTTTTGGTCTGGCCGCAGCTCGGCACTGGGAGGCTTTTCAATCGTATTCCATGGAATAATCTCCTGATCTCGGTTGAGCCAGCGGGCGACACTGAATACCCGCGTCTTTGGAAGGTCACTGATTACCGCAAGACCTCCGCACATATCTCCGTAAATCGTACAGTAGCCCACCGCGAGCTCACTCTTATTTCCCGTTGTCAGGAGGAGGTGGTTAAACTTGTTCGAGAGCGACATAAGGTAAAGGCCTCGAATTCTGGCTTGCATGTTTTCTTCAGTCACATCCTCCGGGAGATCTTGGAAAATAGGTGCTAGTGCTCCCCTGACTGCCTCAAAAGTTTCTGCAATTGGAACTGTCTCACAGCGAATACCGAGGTTCGCAGCGAGGGAAAGTGAGTCATCTACGCTGCCCCGTGATGAATAAGGACTCGGCATCGTGATCCCCAGAACGTTATCGGCGCCAATTGCCTCCACCGCCACTGCTGCGGTAAGCGCAGAGTCAATCCCACCGCTCAACCCGATGCAGGCTGTCTCAAATCCACACTTGTGGATGTAATCCCTCACCCCCAGCACGAGCGCCCGGAATATCTCCTCATCCGGGTGCATCCTCTTTCGGCTCGATCGAGCTCCTGAATGCGAGGGCGACCCTTCAAACAGCTCGGCAACCGCTACCTCCTCATCGAACGGTGGCATCTCCATCAGCGGCACCCCTTCAGAACTCATCACGAGAGAACCTCCGTCGAATATCAGCTGGTCATTTCCTCCCACCGAATTGCAATACACGAAGGGGACCCCCGACTTTTCGGCCAGCGCCCCAAGCAGCTCCCGCCGCACTTCTCCCTTCCCGAGGTGATATGGAGACGCGCTCAGATTCAGGATAAATTCCACATCCATTTCCATGAGCTCCTTGACGGGATCCCTCTTATAAAGCGGGCGGTGAAGGAAGTCTTCAGTCCAGACGTCCTCACAAATCGTGATTCCGATCCTTCGTCCCTTCCACTCCACGGGCTGGCATTGCTCGGATGGCTCAAAATAGCGCCGCTCATCAAAAATATCATAGGTTGGCAGGAGAGTCTTAAAGATCCTGTCCCTGATTTCTCCATCAACCAGAAAAGCCGCCCCGTTGCGAAACGGCTTACCGGGACCCTGCTTCTCATTGTGATCAACGTATCCCACAACCAGCGGGACTGCTCCGATCTCTCCCTTTAGATAATCCAACGCCTGCAGGCACTTATCCACAAACCCTGATTTGAAGACCAGATCCCGTGGAGGATAGCCCACGAGGGCCATCTCGGGCACAATAACGAGCTCTGCGCCCTGATCGAGAGCCTCACGGTAGGCACTGACGATACGTTTGGCGTTCGACGGGAAATCACCCACCGTGCTGTTGATCTGCGCCAGTCCGATCTTCATCTCTAATGCCCCTCTTTGATTGCCTCAATGACGGCTGCCCCAATATGGCACCCCTTCGCGTAGTTGGAAACTGCGATTTGACACAGACTTGAGGCAGCATGGGTGCGGGTCTCTACCAGAGGCCATACTTGCCGAAGGACAGGGCATACCATCCCAGAAGAAAATTTGCCACTGCGTGCATCACGACACATGCGCCAAGACTTCGGGTCCACACTGCACAACCATACATCAAGCTTCCCCACACAAAGGCTGCCGCCCAGTCAGCCGGCCCATGAATCAACACGACAAGGGTGGTCACCACGAGATAGCTTTTCCACGAAGCGACGCCGAAGGGCTTTGCCCAGTAATCTCCATCGGGGTTAAGCAGGAAGCGCATCAGAAAACTTCTCCATAGCAACTCTTCTACCAACGAAACCACAATAACCGCCCGCAACATCCGGAAAATAGTTGCAGCCCACCACCCTGCGGGACTTTCAAATATGTCAGGGTCGAACCCTTCCCGCCGGGGAAGGATTCCCAAAGCCTGCTTCCAGCCGCCGGGCTCTGCCTCCTTCATCTCCCACCAGTCGTAAAGTTGCGTAGGTAGAATCCAGACCCCGATCCCCACAACGCCGAGCAAAGCGCCGAAAAGGAATTTACGAGGCTCCCAGCGCAGCTCGTAGTGCCGCCACCAAAGAGCCAGAAGCCCCCCGGCCACCAGTGTCTGCACGGGATAAATCCAGTGCTCGGGGAAGCGCCGCCACCAGGACAGATATACGTGATCCCGAAACAGACCATCAAGCGATCCCGTGATGGCCGTTAGGCCACCACCGACCAGCATGAAGGCCACCAGTGGCACGACATGAGCCAGAGTGCGATCCCGCCTGAACCTTGCCAGCCTCATGAACTCGCTAAAGTGGCGACAAAGCGTTCCATGCGATCCAACGCTTCTCTTAGCTGATCAAACGCCGTGGCGTAGCAGCAGCGAAGAAACCCCTCTCCACTGGCACCGAATGCGTCTCCTGGAACAGCTGCCACATTCTCAGCCTCGAGAAGCCCCATCGCGAAATCCTGGCTACTGAGCCCCAGCTCCCGGATATCAGGAAATGCATAAAAGGCTCCTCCTGGAGAGAAGCACTTCATCCCAATTTCATTAAGCCTCCTCACCACAAAATCCCTCCTCTCGTGATAACTTGCCCGCATTTTTTCGACAGCGGAAGATCCATTCTCCAGCGCTTCTAGAGCAGCAACCTGGCTCGTGATTGGCGCGCAAAGCATTGAGTATTGATGAATCTTCATCATGGCCTCAGTTAGCGGTTCTGGGGCGCAGGCATACCCAAGTCTGAAACCAGTCATTGCGAAAGCCTTTGAGAATCCGTGCAGAAGAATTGTCCGCTCCCGCATTCCGGGAAGAGCCGCGATCGATTGGTGAGGATTATCATCATATCGCAGTTCACTGTAGATCTCATCGCTGATAACAATCAGATCGCGTTCAATACAGAGTCTTGCAATTCCTTCGAGGTCCTCCGGACTTACCACTCCTCCAGTGGGATTCGTGGGAAAGTTCAACATCAGAACCCGTGATTTCGGCGTGAGCGCTTCTGCAAGGACATCCGGCTTTAATGCGAAATCATCTTCCCTGCTCGTCGCAACTGCGACAGGCACACCATGAGCGAGCAATACTCCCGGCATGTAACTCACGTAACACGGCTCGTGATAGAGCACTTCGTCACCTGGATTCAGCAGTGCTCTCAGAGCAAGGTCGAGAGCCTCGGAGACACCCACCGTCACCAGAATCTCTGAGGTGGGATCATACTGGACGTCAAAAAAGTCTTCCACGTAGCCTGCGATTTTCCGCCTCAGGGACATCAGGCCGAGATTGGAGGTGTATGAGGTATTTCCTCGCTCCAGAGAGTAGATTGCAGCCTCCCGGATATGCCAGGGCGCAGAGTAATCGGGCTCACCGACCCCGAGAGAAATCACGTCTTCACGCCCCTGCACGAGCTCGAAGAAATCGCGTATCCCGGATCGCGGCACAGCGGCAACCTGCCGCGATATTTTCGACAGATAATCCATTCCTGCTAGGGAGCCACAGGCAACCGCTCCGGATCTTCGTCACCCGCAAAGGCAAAGCCGTTCTCCTTATACGTTTTCAGCCTGAAATGAGTAGCAGTCGAGAGCACTCCCTCCATCGTGCTGAGCTTCTCTGAGACGAATCTTGCAACTTCCATGAGATCCTGCCCCTCCAGCACCAGCAGCAGATCATAGGCACCGCTCATCAGGTAACAACTCAACACTTGATCGAACTTGGCGATACGAGTGGCGAGCCTGTCAAATCCACCTTCCCTCTCCGGGGTGAGCTTTACCTCAATGATACCAACCACTGCAGCATGCCCGGTTCGAGCCTGATCGACCACAGCCTGATATCCCAGAACGGTTCCATCTGCTTCCCATGCGGAGATCTGAGCCTCTACATCATTCTCGGGTAGAGAAGCCCGTTCGGCCAGATCCGCACTGGAGGAACGGCCATTGCGACGGAGAATTTTTAGCAATGAATCGTTAGTCATGGGGAGGGGCTTCTAAGGAGATCTAACCGGCATGGCAAGCCGTAGCTGCACAAGCCCACTCCCAAAACTATCTCTTTCGCAGGCCAGCAGAACCGGACTATGAAAGATGCTCAGCAAAGAAACGCAGGGTATCTTCCAAGTGCCGCTCCCAATACGACCATTCGTGCCCACCAGAAAACTCCTCGTAAACATGCTCAACACCCTGCTCTTGCAAGGAACGGTGCAACTCCCGGTTGGCACCTAGGAGACTGTCATCAAGGCCGCAATCGAAGCGGGTTGGAGGCAACATTTCCCGATTCGTCAGGATTGTCTGCAGAACCTCCAAATCCATCTCTCGACGGGCCCCAGAAAGCAAAGACTCTTCCACAACCTGATCCAGCTCTCGCAGGTCCGTCACAGAGGAGTGGGCGGAGATTGCCTGAAACTTACCCCCAAACCGGGCCCCCAGGCTGAGCGCACCGAACCCTCCCATGCTCAACCCCGCAATAAAGCACGGTGATGTATCAGAGATGGGCGCACCCGCCTCCTTGGCTACAGCAGGGACTTCATCGACTATCCATCTATCGAACTCCTTACCGTGGTGTGAAAAATAACCGGAACCATCTCCCCACAAACCATCGCTTGGCATCGCAAGCACCAGAGGCGGAATTTCACCTTCTGCGATCAGGCGTGCGGCAGTCAGATGAGCCCCGGCGCAGGAAGACCATCCCCAGTGGGAACTGTATATCCCATGCAGCAGAATCACGAGAGGTAGCTTGCGCTCCAACACGTTCGGAAGAAAAAGCGAAAGGTCGGCCCGCTGCCCCAGCGCATTACTCTTTACCGTCACATGCCTTAGCCCGTCCTGCTCGAAACGGGGCAGACTTGTCTGTATACTGTTGAAATTACTCAATGTTCGTAGGGGACGCTGGAAGACCCGGAAGCTGCAATGGACCTCTTCCTCGTCTTGAACGAATCCAGTTTACGGATTTCAGGACAAATGGAAGGCGAACCAACCAGAGCTCCAGAGATCTTTTCCCCGGAAAACTCATGATGATCACCCCTGCAAAGATAGTGAGCACCCCCTGACCCGGTAAAGCAAGGAGCACCACTCCGACAAACACGAAAGTAACCCCTAGCAGGTTTCTTAGCCCCAGAATCAGCCACCTGCCAAACGACCGGCCTGAACGCGATCCCTTCCTCTGATCAGACACGAAATGATCTGCACTGATCATCGACAGGGCCCAAGGGGTAAAAAAAAGAGCCAAGACCATCGAGCCCGCCGAAAATAACCCGAGCAAAGTGAGAACTGTCTCATGCTCCTTCAACCATTCAATCATATGCCTTTTCCCGGAAATTTTCGTCGCGATTGAATCTTGGCCCGACAGTCCAATCCGGACTGACCTGCAGGATTTTCCGCAAAATCAATAAAGCGCTGAAAAGAAGCTTCATGCAGTGGAAATTTATGGCGGAAGCTTAAAGGCCTTCTTTTTCCTCGATGATCTTGCGCACTTTGAGATCAAATGATTCTCCGGTCCGAATGGTTTCCCACTTTTCCTCGTCACGCGTCGTAGCCACCCATTTCCGTGGATCATAAACGAGCACTTCCCCTTGCTCTTTCCCGATCACCTCAAAATGATCACCTCTCACAACAATCGCCACATCTTCGTCGATTCCAATCCCCAGCATCGCTGCCCGATCAAACTCCTGGTGCATCTTCCTATGTGGGTCTTCCAGAACCTTGATAAGATCTCGTTCACGACCTCTTGCGATAAGATGCTGATCGATCGCGGTATTACGTAAAAAACCAAAGCCACGCTGCACGTCGCCAATCATAATTGTATTCCCGCTGGTATCGCCTCTGGCCAGAAAAGATCCTTGTATTGTCGCTCCCGCGGACGACCCGCCAATAACTCCTCCACGGCCCAGCACCTCATGGAATTCCTTCTCGGCAAGGGTTCCCCCGTAGGCCTTGGTAAGGCGCCATTGCCTTCCTCCCCCAAACCAGATTCCAGTAGCTGTCTTAATCGGCTCTACGAACTCTGCCGTGTTCGCGACGGACCTGTCATGAGTGTGGAGCACCGTTACCTCCGCAACCTTCATCTTCTCGCGCGCGAGGCTCGCGACCCAGGATCTCTTATAATTATACCCCGGCGCGCTAGAAGCTGCGGTCGGAATAATCACGATCCGTGCCTTTGCACCCCCAGCAAGACTCACAAACTTTCCGAAGATACTCGTCATCTCCTTTCCTCCTCCACCCATAATCACCAGACTTCCCTTGGGAGGCCCCACTACTGGCGTTCCCATGGCGGAGAGCGATGCTATGGTTGAAAAAGCCACTACCAGTCCTTTGAATTGACGCATCATACCCAGACAAGATCACGGGTTCTCGGATCATTACAAGTGGCAAGCGATGAACTGGCTCCAGCAGGGCTCCCCTGAGACGGAATGCATTACGACACGTTCCACTTCATAGCCCAGATTCCGTTCGCTATTGGCGCCCGAGAAGGACCATTCCGAGGACAGCAAGACGCCGGAGCTCTTGACCGATAGAGCACTGGACATCAACTTGGGAACTGAGACCAGACCCTTGGCTGAGCTCGGGGACGAAGATCTGGAATAAGTGCCTTTGTCAGGAATTACATGTAAGCCCGAAAACGCCCGTGCTGAGACAAGACTACATTCTCCGTGAAATTGAACGCACCGTAGAATTTTGCCTGCGGGCTGCTGGATTTAAAAAGCCGGACATTATTTCTGACCTGCAACAATTTCTTGAGGAACATTGCGAGCAACTGACCGGGATCCCCCTCCAAACGTTATTGGAGACCGAGGCTCAGAAATTAGTGGCTCTGCTCTATCATCCGGGGACCGCCCGACTTCCTCAACTGATTTCGTCTGGAGCCTGGCTTTGTGAAGCTGCAGATCTGAGTTTGTTGGCCGGACGCCAAAGCGAAGCCCGGCGACTGTTCCACGAAGGTGTCCAAATCCTCGCATTCATAGCCTCTCAACACGGTGAGGATGACGGATTTTCTCTCTTGAGGGAACACCTCGAAACGCTTCAAAGGCGTCTTCCTGACTACCATTTTGGAACTGACGAGACCCGCAGGATTCACGATCTGCTCATCGCTGGAAGCCCCCCGGAACCGGACAGGCCTGTCTCTCCATCGTGACTCTGGGTCCTTGCCTCGGAGCTCATCCAACCCTACTCTACTCTCATGGGAATTTCACCCGGTGATCTTATTCGTCACATTGTGGCCGGAGTTATTGTCGTGGCACTGGCCATCTTTGGGTTGAAGGCATGGAACAAGCATAAGCTCGAGAAAGAGATCGTCAGTGAATTACGGGACCTTGCCCACCCCACCACTTCCTTTGAGTCCACATACGAAGCGGATGCCACATCCTCACTTTTCAGATCAATGGCGCTTCTTTACAAGACGAAGGAAAAACTCAACAAGGAACCCAGCGAAATCCTGAGGGAGGTCTTTCATGGCTCTGACGAAGGGGCTCTTTTTGAGAATGGGGGATCCGGTAGCAATCCCTCAGACGATCCGCAGGCCGATGTAATCAGCAAAGGGCTCCTGCGAAACTACCAGCATTGCCGCACCCTCGGCATCTTTTCCGACAGCGAAAATATTCGGATTCTCATGGCAGGAAAGGCTCCGATTATTCAGAAGGGGCCTGACNCGAAATCCAAGGCTTCGATCCGATTTATTCTCAATCCGAGTGTTTCTCCGGGGGCGGAAAGGATTATCCCGAACATGATTATTTCCCCTCCCAACCTCAGCGAGTCCGATAAACCCACGGACATGCAGATCAGTCAGGCCAAGGAATTAATCAGGGCTCTCTACGATGCACGTATCATTGAACGGGACACCGGTGACCGCTTGAATCAATACTACGAGTCTTTCAATTCTGTCGCAGATCCCGTGGTTACCCCCGAAGCAGCAGCACCGGAAGAGGCCGCCGGAGAACCCGATGCGAACCCTCAACCCCCTTCCCCCGCTGACACAAGCTCCGAAGAGGAACCGGTGCCTCCCGAAGCCTGCCCCTTTGATCAGCCTTTGAATGACAACGGCTAAAGTAAATCTCGATCCACTTCCGACCGTCCTGAACCAGATTGGCCAGCGGCATGAATTGCACGAGTAATCCGCAGGGCTGTCTCTAAAGCCGCCGCACCCTGAGGGCCAGTGACCGCTGGCCCCTCGTGGCCTCGCACCGCATCGACAAAAGCCGTCAACTCGGCCATCAGGGGCTCTGAGCGGTCGACCTCTACCTCTGCAGCCTGAATACCCCCAGACTCTGACCAGTAGACCTTTCCGTTTTGCTCCTGATAGTCTAGAGAAAGATAACAGTTTTCCTGAAAGACTCGAATCTTACGCATTCGATCCGGGCTTATCCGGCTCGCGGTCACGTTGGCCACACAGCCATTCTCAAAGCGTAGCCGCGCATTGGCGATATCCTCATGACTTGTAAGCACCGGGACCCCAACCGCATCGATATGCAAAAGGGGAGATTTTACGAGGTGGAGGATGATCTCGAGGTCGTGGATCATAAGATCTAGCACCACTCCGATATCCAAACTCCTGTTCGGAAAGGGGGAAAGCCGGTGGGCTTCAATAAATTTAGGGCGATCCAGTCTATCCTCCAGATGCCTGAGCACGGGATTAAACCGCTCCACATGCCCCACTTGGAGCACTTTACCGGTAGTCGCCGCAAGCTGAACAAGCTTTGCGGCCTCCTCTTCACTGGATGCGATCGGCTTTTCCACCAGAATATGAGTTCCAAGCTGCAGGAGTTGCCCTCCTATCGCAGAATGTTTGTTTGTAGGGACGGTGACGCTGACTGCTTCGCAGCATTCCGAAAGAGCCTCAAGGGAGCTCACTACCTTGCCACCGAACTCGTCTGCCAAAGCCTCGGCACGATCCCTGTTAACATCGTAAACCCCCTCAAGACGCACTCCGCCAATCAACTTGTAGACTCTGGCATGGTTGCGGCCCATGGCACCCGCACCTGCTACTCCAACCCTTAAATCCATGATCTCTCATCGCAAAATAAGAGGCCTCCAGCAAGTATTGGGCTTCTCGAATCTTGCCACCATAAATTTTCTAAGGTTTTATCACGCTCAGCCGTTACCAATCTCAGAATGAGCCTTCACGCCCAACTCAGTCAGGAAGCCGAGGCACGCCTTCAGTCTCAAAAGAGAAACTCTGTCATCACCTCGGTAATGATAGCGCTTCTCATCATGGCACTCGTGATCCTGATCCTGCTCTTTATTCTCCTGCCGAACCTCATTATCAAGTCACCCACCATCGTGGCCTACCAAGCTGGTGCACCTGAAGAGGAGAATATGGAACAAAAGGAGGTGAACCCCCAGATTCAGCGAAAGCCTTCTGCGCCAAGCTCCTCCATGGCCAAGGTGATCGCGTCCAGCACACCATCACCGACCGCCGTTCCGGTCCCGGAGACAGAAGCCCAGCCAAATCTTGATTTTGGAAGTGGAGACGATTTCGGTCAGGGATGGGGAAACGGTGGCGATGGAGGGGGCGGCGGTTTTGGCAATATTCCCGCAACGATGCGTAAACGATGCTCGCCAGAGGATCGTCTCCAACGGTTGAAAGAGAACGGTGGGAACGAAAAATGTGAAGAGGCCGTCGTGAAGGCGCTGCAATATTTTAAGGACACGCAGGCTGGAGACGGCTCTTGGGGCGGAGGAACCAAGGTCGCCTATACCGGTTTGGTCCTGCTCGCTTACCTCGGCCACTGCGAGACCCCTCTTTCGGTTGAATTTGGGGTCACCGTAACCGGAGCGATAACCTTCCTCGTCGACAACTGCCAGAAAAACAAGGGCCGTATGGCCTCCAACCTGCAGGACAAGCACTGGTGCTATTCTCATGCGATTGCTGCCTATGCACTTGCCGAAGCTTATACGTTTTGCAGCCAGCTCAGCATTAACCTTCCCAACCTGAAGGAAAGCGTCCAGTCCAGCGTTCAGTGGATCATCGACAACCAGAATAAGTCTGGCGGCTGGGAATATTCGTATGACGAGGCGGGCGACAGGGGCGGAGACATGTCGATCACTGCCTGGCAGATGCAAGCCCTTAAGGCAGGGAAGCATACCGGCCTTGAGTTCCGAAACATGACCCGTTGCATTCGTGATGCGCTAAAGTATTGCGAAACCTGTCAGGCTGCTGATGGAGGATTCGGTTATCAGGGAACTCGCGCGCTCGGTGATGGGCATTCAACCCTCGTAGGAGCTGGCACCCTTTGCTTCCAACAGCACAAGGGGGCTGCTAATTCGAACGCGAGGAAGGGCATCAAATACATCGATAAGAAATCTCAGTTCAACTATGAGGCTGGCCCCTGCAATCTTTACGAGCATTATTACTCCAGTCAGGCCGCCATCAATAACGGTGGAAAAAGCTGGGTTCAATATAACGAAATGTTCCGAGACCAGCTGTTGAAAGCACAGAATAACGACGGATCATGGCCTGCACCTCCCCAACCAGGGCCCGCAGCTCGAAACGACTCCGTCTACGTCACGGCTCTTGCAACGCTCATGCTTGAGGTCTATTACCGCTTTCTCCCGGGAACTGCGGCAGGGAAATGAGAGGGGCGATTTGCCCGGAATATTTTTGCGCAGAATCATCCTAGCCTCAGGATTGCTTTGCCCGGGTGGAGACGTTCGATCCCGGTTCTGCTTGTGTCCCGGCGCGGGAACTGCTTTGTACCCACATGCGCCGCTGTTTTTTCCTCGCCATTTCTGCAGCCACCTTGCTGCTACCCGGCCTTGCCGGCGCAGCCGGAAAAAAAGCTCCAAACCTTCAGCTGAGTTTTCACCTTCAGGCTGAACCCGGGGACAGGCGGGTCTTCAAACAGTTGACAGCAGGAAAGGAAGTCATTTTTCAGAAAGCTGCTTCCATCAGCACAAAGGACGTCATCGCCTTTCGATCCTTCCCCGCAGATGACAACAACTCCTACGGGATGGTGTTTCAGCTCGGGAAAACAGCCGCCAACAGACTAAGAACCCTGAGCACTGCTCATCAGGGAAAGCTTCTCCTCGCTGTCGTCAACGGGCAGGTTCGTGATGCCGTTGTCATAGACAAGCCGGTCAATGATGGCCTCGTGGTGATCTGGAAACGGATTTCACTCGCTGAGGTCAAACTGACCGACCAACACCTCCCCCGTATCGGCGAAGATCCAAGGGCATGGAAAAAGAGAATCAAAAAGCAATAGTGACCCAAGTCCCTCTCCGCTTCCTGCTCGCTTTCGTTCTCTCGTGTATTCTGAGCATGCCTTGCCCCGGTCAGGGCATCGCTCTTCAGTTACCAACCGATAACCGGGCACTGTTGGACAGTAACCCCGAAAAGTTCTACATGTACGTCTACCGCACTTTTGAGGGTGAAACGAGCAAGCCATGGCAGGGCGGTGGTTACGGATTTGTCAGAACCCTCAGGCGAACAAAAGAAGGGGTAGTTCCCACTCGCTTCCACGAGGGTATTGATATCCGGCCAATGAAGAGGGACTCCGCAGGCCGGCCACTTGACAAGGTCAGGTCCATTGCGGTCGGACGCGTTGTGTATGTGCAGAAAAGTTCCGGGGGGAGCAATTACGGGAAATACATAGTGGTGGAGCACGACTGGGGTGATGGGCCATTTCTCAGTCTTTACGCCCACCTGGCGACTACTCTCGTTGAGGAGGGGCAGCAGATTCCTGCAGGGCACGTGCTGGGGCAGATGGGATACACCGGAGCTGGCATCAACCGGGAACGAGCTCACCTTCACCTCGAATTAAATATCCTCATCTCCCTTCAGTTTGACGCATGGCACAAGATGAAATTCGGAAGCGACAATCGACACGGCCTGCACAATGGAATGAATCTCTCGGGTCTCGATATCGCCAACCTGTATATNAGACAGGAAACTACACCCNGTATTACCATCCCAGAGTTTATCACCGGAACTTCTGCCTATTACAAGGTCACCTGCCCTCGTCGCGGGAAACTGGAGCTCGCTGACCGCTATCCTTGGATCAGACGTGGTGCACACCATCGCCCCAGCCCTTCCTGGGAGATTTCCTTTACAGCCTCGGGGTTTCCCCTGTCCATCGCACCGAGTCACCGGGAAGTCCCCAAACCTCTGGTCACCTACATAAGAACTACCCAGTCCCGCCACGAATACTTTACTCTTTCCCGCCTTACCGGAACCGGTCGTCGAGCATCCCTCACTCGCGCCGGCCTCCAGCACGTTGCTCTTATCACGGGGGACTTTCCCAAGTAGCACCCGCAGCCTGCCTGGCGGTCGGCAGGTTCGAAATTGAAGAGATCCTTCGTTCTCCAAAGCTTCTTCCCTCGCCTGTTCCACGGAAAATGTCTCTTACCCCTGCAGAATCCGTATCGCTTCCCATCGACCTCTCTGATTTTGATGAGATCATTGATGTACGGACACCACAGGAATTTGACGAGGATCACCTCCCGGGAGCACGAAACCTTCCAGTGCTGACCGATGAACAACGCATTGAAGTCGGCACCCTCTACAAGAAGAGCGCCTTTAAGGGTCGGAGACTGGGTGCTCGCTATGTCAGTCAGGCGATCGCCAACCACCTTGCCGGACCCCTGCGCGATATCAGCCCTGGATGGAATCCACTTATTTACTGCTGGCGGGGGGGGCAACGCTCCTCAGCGGTTGCCACCGTTCTTCGGTCCATTGGTTGGCGGGCAAGAACCCTTGAGGGGGGCTACAAAGCCTACCGCCGTTTCGTGATGGAGGACCTTGCCAACCGCCTTTCACACCCTTCCCTAAAGTTACATGTTGTCGGCGGATTAACCGGGGTGGGAAAAACGGTTCTTCTTACCGCGTTGGAGGAAGCGGGACAGCAAACGGTCGACCTTGAGAAGATCGCCAACCACCGGGGATCGCTACTTGGCTCTCTCGGGCCGCAACCCACCCAGAGAANATTTGAGACATGCCTTCATCATCGGCTGAGCACAATGAATCTAGAACGGCCGATTTACCTCGAGGCTGAATCAAATCGGATCGGCGCCGTTTATCTTCCTCCTGCTCTCTGGAAGAGGCTGGCCGACGCCAATGTGATTGAACTCACCCTGCCTATAAAGGAGCGGGTCCTTCTCCTCCTCGAAAATTACCGCCATTTCCTCGAGCAGCCTGAATCCCTTTCGAAACTACTCAAACCACTTGAGAAGTTACGCGGACGCCCACAACTACAATCATGGCTCGATCAGATCGCCTGCCAGGCCTGGCCTGATTTCGTCACCTCGCTTTTAGAAAACCATTACGACCTCTGCTACCGGCGACCGGGCACCGCCGATTCCAACTATCCCTCTCCGACAAGCCAGCTGGCTCTTCCTGACCACTCTCCCGCGAGCTACCGGGACGCGGCCCGCACCTTGATCGAGATCGAAAAATCGTCAGAATCGTCATGAGCATCCTATGTGACGCTCATAACCATCTTCACGATAACCGGTTTGTTGCCGAACTACCGGAAATTCTCTCAACGATGCATGACGTAGGTATTGCTCATTGTGTGGTCAACGGGACGTGCGAAGACGATTGGGATCGAGTAATNGATCTGGCCCACGCCAACCCCCGAATGATACTACCATCCGTTGGATTACATCCATGGAAGGTTTCCACACGAAGTGAGGATTGGCTTGATAAGATGACTATGATCGTCATCCGTGAACCCGGGAGAGTATTTATCGGCGAGTGCGGACTGGACCGCTGGATGCCCAATCCGGATATCAAGGAACAGGAAAAGGTCTTTATCTCGCAGCTTGCGCTTGCCACAAAATACAATCTCCCCATTTCCATTCACTGCCTCAANGCCTGGGGCCTTCTNCTCGATATCCTGAAAACACATGAACGCCCGCATCGCGGTTTCCTTCTCCACTCCTATGGTGGNTCGCCCGAGCTCGTTCCGGAGCTTACCGCGCTCGGAGCCTACTTTTCATTCTCGGGTTATTTTCTCCGGAAAAAAAAGAACAAGATCCACGATGCTTTTCGGCGAATCCCGCCAGATCGGGTCCTGGTTGAGACTGACGCTCCCGATATGCTGCCCCCCGAGAGTTACAGAAAATTTTCTGTTTCCACGTCAGAGACTAACTCCTTAAACCACCCCGCAAACCTCGTGAAAGTGGCCGAAGGATTGGCAAATATTCTTGAAATAAGGCAATCTCACTTACGCTCTCTCACGGCCCAAAATTTCCACTCCTTTTTCCCTGTTGAAGACTCTTAGACAAAGAGTTCCACAAGGTAATCTTGGACACATTTTCGTTGGGAACCTGCACCAGATCATGCAATTATGANGATCATGTGTTTCGTTAGACTATTAATCCGGGCATCTCTTCTAGCCCTTCTGGTCTCCCCTCTCGTCGCCCAGCAGGGAGACCGCAAGGGCCACAATATGACCAGCTTCGTTCCTGAAGATGTCATACCCCCTGCGCCNTTTCTCAAGGTCGAGGATGCCCTCAAATCATTTGAACTCGCACCGGGTTTTGTCATTGAGCCAGTCGCCGCCGAGCCATTTGTCGATATGCCGTGCATGATGAAGTTTGACTCGGACGGCAGGATGTGGATTTGCGAGCTTGTCGGTTACATGCCAGATATCGACGGCACTGGTGAAGACATCGCTCAAGGACGTATTGTTGTTTTGTCGGACACATCCGGAGATGGAATGGTCGATCAACGCGTGGTGTTCCTCGACAAACTTCTTCTACCCCGCAGTCTTTACCTCCTCGATGACGGCATCCTCTGGGCAAATCAGGAGAGCCTTTTTTTCCAGAAACGCATCGGCCTTAAACCGGTCGGGGAACGAGTTGTTGTTGATCAGGAGTATGCCCGCGGTGGAAATGTGGAACACAAGGCCAACAGCCTTGTTCTTGGATTGGACAATTGGATCTACAACGCAAAATCAGATCGACGTTATAAGAAAGTTCAAGGCCAGTGGGTAATGGAGAAAACCCATTTTCGTGGTCAGTGGGGTCTGGATCGTGACGACTATGGAAGACTGTTTCATAACAGTAACAGCACTCTTCTTGTGGGTGATTACACATTCCCCAACGTCGCGTTTGGCAACACTAACGCTAAAATGAAGGCTGGAATTTCTAGTCGGGTCAGCACCAACCGCGTCTGGCCCATTCGTGTCACTCCCGGTGTCAATCGGGGATATCAGCGCGGCACTGTTTCCCCGGAGAACTACAAGCTCATCAACGCAACCGGAGCTTCAGGGCTGACAATTTTCCGCAGTAACGGCCTCGGGGAAAGTTTGTATGGCACAGCGTTCATCACGGAGGCTACCGGCAATCTGGTTAAGGCGATCACCGTCAGTGATGGAGAGGGTGCCATCGTCGGCGAACACACCTTTGGAGAAAAAGAGTTTTTGGCCTCAACNGACGAGAGATTCCGGCCGGTTAATGCCTACACCGCACCGGACAATTCCCTCTACATTCTCGACATGTATCATGGGATTATCCAACATCGAACCTACGTCACTTCCTACCTCCGCAGGCAGATTATGAGCCGCGGTCTGGATAAACCCGCCAACGGCCATGGTCGCATTTACCGGATTCGGCACAAGGACAAGGCGCGNGGGCCAACGCCAAAGATGAGCAAGCTCTCTGCAAGCGAACTCGTTCCCTACCTCAGCCATCCTAACGGATGGTGGCGGGACACTGCGCAGCGGCTGATCGTCGAGCGGGGTAACAAACAGGACGAAGCCCTGCTCGTGGAGGTTCTTGAGAGCAACAATCGGCTTGGACGCCTCCATGCACTCTGGTGCCTGGAGGGACTCGGCCTTCTTCAAGCCGAACATGTCTCATTCGCCCTGAAGTCAGCCAACGAGAAATTCGCNTCGTCAGCTCTTATGGCCGCTCTCTCACTGAACCAGAGGGAGAAAAATGCGCTTGTCTCAGCACTGGAAAATTTTGAGGCCGGCACCGAATCCTCAATCTATAAAGCACGCTTGCTGGCGGACACCGGAACCAGCAAGGCTCTCGAGGCTCTGGTCACCACCCTTCAAAACAACGGAAAGAATCCAATTGTTAAAGAGGCCGCTTTCACCGGGTTGAAGAATCGTGAAGCCGTTTTCCTCGGCGTTAATAATGGACGGTTCAACAACAGCAGCCTCGACAAGTGGCTGCAGGAAGCTCTCCAGAGGAATCTCAGGAAGGTAGANCCTCCTAAAATTGAAGGCCAGCACCTTGCATCTTTCAAAAGAGGTGAAAAGCTCTACATGGGACGCGCGGCATGTATTGGATGTCACGGTGCTGATGGCGCAGGACTGGACAATCTTGGCCCACCTCTCGACGGATCTGATTGGGTAACGGGAAACACTACTCGCCTCGCAAAAGTCCTTCTGCACGGACTTCAAGGTCCAATCGTGGTGTCCGGCAAACGCTACGCTCCTCCGGGAGCGATGCCGGGCTTGTCGATGAACCCCACTATTTCGGACCAGGATATCGCGGACATCCTGACCTTTACACGGCACGCATGGAGCAACCGGTCAACCCTCGTAAATGAGTCTTTCATCAAGGAATCCCGGGAAAAAAGCCAAGATCAACAGGGAGTGCCCTACAAGGCGAGCGAGCTCAACTAATCCGTTGGAGAATCCAACCGGAGTAGGACTTTTGGAGTCCAGCACAGATCTGAGCTATCCGTTCCATTGACCGGCCACACGGAACTTCTCGTAGCGCGAATCTAGCAGCTCTTTTTCCGAAAGCTCGCCCAGATCATCAAGGTGGCGTATCAGGGCTTCTTTAAGATTACGGGAGACAGAGCGGACATCGTGGTGAGCTCCTCCGGCAGGCTCGGGTATAACTTCATCCACAAGTTTCATCGCGGCCAGATCCTCTGCGGTGAGCCGCATGGCTTCCGCCGCCTCCGGCGCGTGTTTTCGATGTTTCCAGAGGATTGCTGCACAGCCCTCTGGACTAATGACCGAGTAGTAGGAGTTCTCCAGCATCAGGACTCTATCAGCAACGCCAATGCCCAGCGCCCCACCAGAGCCACCCTCCCCGAGCACGACCGTGACGAGGGGCGTCTTCAAGTCCATCATTTCTCTCAAATTTCGGGCAATCGCCTCCGCGATATTGCGCTCCTCAGCACCGATCCCGGGAAAGGCTCCGGGAGTATCAATCATTGAAATAACGGGAATCTCGAATTTCTCTGCCATCTTCATCAGGCGCAACGCCTTCCTGTAGCCTTCAGGGTGCGCGCTTCCAAAGTTCCGCTGGAGATTTTCCTTGGTGTTCCTTCCCTTCTGATGGCCGATAACTACACACCTACGTCCCTCTAACATCGCAAATCCACCCGGCATGGCGTGATCATCACCAACCAAACGGTCTCCATGTAATTCACAGAAGTCGTCGAAGGCTTCGTTGAGATAATCGAGCATGAAAGGCCGTGCGGTATGTCTTGCAATCTGAACACGCTGCCATGGAGTTAGATTGTCGTAGATCTCTTTCCTCAGCTCTCCCAGTTTTTCCTCAAGAGCTGAGATCTCTTCACTGAGATTCATGTTGCCAGACTGAGCCTTGTCGCGCATCTGGTGCAGTTCATTCTCTATCTCGGCAATCGGCTTTTCGAAGTCGAGGGGTTCGGGACGAGCACTANTGTCGTTCATTGCTTATGATACTACCTCTTAGCAAAGCGGACTTCCACCTCGTTACCAACTCTTAAAAGAAGGGCTAGCTCCTCAATATCGGCCCCTGAGAGAAAAAACCCTCTTCCGACCCCATCTTCGTCAGAAGGCGTAACCTCGCGCACCTGAAGTCCCCGATGGTCTAGGACCAGCACTTTCCTTGCATTTCGATAACTCTCAAACTTGACCGGTGAGACACTTCCGCCGCTGGCCAGCAGACCGATCTTTTGGCCAATTTTTGACCGGAGCTCGCCACTCCCTTCACGAGCTTTCGCATGCAGAAGCTCGTAGGACTTGAGAAGACGTCCCTCTCGATAGAGGCTCAGCAGCTTTCTCGGAACATCAATTTTGATATTAAAATTTAATGGCAGCAGCACGAGTTCATCACCTGGGAAGAGCTTGTCCATCCGCTGCAAGCCGTTCATGTGCATGATNCAGTCGAGGGTTGTATCGTGGCTCTGAGCGATTCGCGTGAAATTATCTCCGGATTTTA
This sequence comes from Roseibacillus sp., assembly GCA_002715825.1. GTDB lineage: Bacteria > Verrucomicrobiota > Verrucomicrobiia > Verrucomicrobiales > Akkermansiaceae > Roseibacillus_B. The sequence goes on from PBAI01000030.1 coordinate 44,123, forward strand.
CCTTATACATGACCTTTCCCTCCATTACTTCTGTCGACAAAAGGTCATCGAGATTAAGCTCTCCGAGAATTCTGCGTGCCTCAGAGGCACTCGGAGAAGACGGATAGACTCCCACCAAAAATTCGAGCTTCTCACGAGCCTTCGCGAACTGGCCTGTTGCGAGCAGCTCCCTTGCCCGTTCAAACGCGATCTCTCCGGGTTTCACCAGCGTCGTATCTGACGCGATCTCCGGAATTACGCCGATTTGGGGTTCTGCGCTCTCTTCCCTCAATCGCTCAACGAGAAAAAAGGTCGCGGCGAGAATCGCTATAACGATCGCTGCCGCAATAACCTTGATGAGTGCCATCATATTCTCAAACGGCCACGTATTCCAATCTGCCTACTGAGCTTTCCTTCCCATGNCGTTCGACACTCTGACCTGGCAGTCAAAAAGCTAGAGGAGNCCTTTGCGCTTAAAATCGAATGCATTGATTTCCGAGCTCTTATCCACAATTTCAAAGATGAACCGCAGAAGGCTGATCTCCCACGCATCGTCCACTCCCTCAATAACGACCTGCATGGGGTTTCCCACCCGGTGAGCATCCTCGAGAACCCGCTCCCTCACCACTTCGATCGAATCATGAAGCAATTCTTCTCGGACTTCTCCACGTTTGAACTGATAATTCACCATGGCGATTTTCGCCCCTCTTGCTTCGAGCCACTCATGGAATCGATCAGCCTCATCACTAAACCCTTCGAATTCAATTCCGCTGTAGGCCTCGGGCTTAATGATCGTCGGCTTGTTCGCTTCAACCTCTCCGGAGCGAATTCGAACCTTCCCCACTGAATCCATTAACTCACTGAGGAGAAGGAACTCGAACCGGGTATCTCCGAAGGTATCGATCCGGCGATCGGGTTCGTATATGACGCTGGTTGTTTCCAGCGCGTACTGGATATCGTCAGGTGAATACATTCTTTTGCAGCTCCATCAGTAATTTTCCCAGTCGTCATAAAGAAAAGGGCAGGCCCATGGACCCGCCCTGCGCACTGGGATGTTACGTTCGGGGCCTTCCTTCAGGAACTGGCTTTGGACACGTAGTCAATAATTGCCCCGACAGTGGTAAGCCCCTCAGCTTCGTCATCAGGCACTTCGACTCCAAACTCCTCTTCAACAGCCATTACCAGTTCGACCGCATCGAGGGAATCTGCTCCGAGATCTTCTACCACTTTTGCCTCACGCGTCACTTTGTCGGCGCTTACTCCAAGTTGCTCTACGATGATACCCTTGACCTTCTCTTCGCTTGATTCTGACATGTCTTTTAAGCGGTTATTCGCTCTCTTTGGGATATATCTCCTCACGCCAGTTGGCAACCCCGAAAAGTCACTCTTGGGAAGGGGCCTTCTCTGCCTGTTGCTCTGGAACAGAGTTGTCCACATTTTCCCTGCCGCTTTCGGCCTCGTCATCAACCAGTTCAACGAGCTCTCCCTTAAAATTTTGGAGGATCCGCTGGAAGAGCGCCTCGGCCGGGGCCCCATTCTCCTCCTTGAATTGACCGTACATCAGACCATCGACCTTCGATCTTTTGAGCGCCCCCCCCTTTGAATCAGCAGAATGAGGCGCGTCCTCAAAGAAAAGATAGGCCAGCCCTTTCAGTCGCCACTTGCGAACATCGATCCTGCGGATTGACTCAAAAGCGATCCTCTCTCCTCCCGGAGCATAGAACGCCTCGCCATCCACCTTCATTGATCGGCGGGAATTTCTCACCAGGAAAAACAGGGCAATAATCAAAAGTATTCCACTGCCAATACCATAGTAGAGCTGCTCTTGAATCTTCTTCGCTTCATAACTTTTTTCGGGAATCGCGGAACTCCAACCTCGTTCATGAGTATAGAGGGCCCACATCGGAGGAATCGTCTTATTCCCCTCCTCCATTACAGCATTACGATAGCTTTCATAACCAGATAGCTGGAGAGGCCATGTTGCCTTTCTGTCTACGTGCATCGGCAGGACCACATCTCCTGCAGGAAACAGTTCCCGCTTCTTCGTTTCACTCTCCCAGTCCTCTGCACTCCACTCACGCTCATTGAAAAGCTCCTCAGCTTTTTCGAACGCCTTATAAGTGTAATAGACTTCGTTTTTAGTGGGCCACCCGACTTTCCAGTCCTTGAGGAACAGGACGAGAAAGACTCCGAACATGATCACCATGGCCCAGCCCCTCAGATAAAACCACTTCGTGGCACGGCATTCAATGATCTCCGCCTCATGCATGGCTTCCAGAATCTGCAGCCCAGCTCTAAATGTTCAAGCGCTCAATGAATTCCGTCTAAAATAAGAAAACTCATTTTCTTGAGAATTTGAGCTTCGGGAGCAACTTACCCATAGACATCATCAAGCCGGCAGACTCAATGCGGTCTGGCTGCTGACAGAGAGCCAGACCATAACTCGCCAGTTTTCGCCTTTGACATCGCACCCCGCAAATCAGACCACTCCTGCCCCGTGAGCTTCTCAGCATTTTTCGCAGATCCTAGCCGAAGGTGCTCCCCGCTGATGCGGCGCTTCGAGTCTATGCTGGAGCCTGTATCCGCTGGAAAGCTTGAGTCCATGGCCAGGCGAAGTTCAGGACTCTCCAAGCGTCAGTTCGGAAGAACCATGCGCCTTTTCGCCCCGCTTTATCTTTCCAACGAGTGCGTGAACAATTGCAGCTACTGCGGATTTTCCCGTGACAATCCAATTCTCAGGACCACCCTCGATCTGGATCAGGTTGCTGCCGAAGCGGCTCACCTTCATTCACTTGGATTCCGCAATCTGCTCCTCGTCGCGGGTGAGCATCCTAAATTTGTCTCCGAAGGCTATCTTCAGGACTGTCTNAGAATTCTCTCTCCCTCGATTCCTACCCTTGGAATTGAAGTCGGCCCCATGAAGGACTCTCAGTATGCGGAACTTGTCTCCTGTGGGGCGGAAGGATTAATCGTCTATCAGGAAACCTACCATCGCGATACCTACGAAAAGCTTCACACTTCCGGACCNAAGAGAAAATTTGACTGGCGTTTAGACTGTCCGGAGAGGGCNTACGCTGGTGGCTTTCGCCGCATTGGAATTGGGGCGCTTTTCGGATTAGCCGACTGGCGCACTGAAGCCCTTGCTCTTGCCACCCACCTTGAATACCTCTACCGGACTTGCTGGAAAGCGCAGTTCTCCATTTCGTTTCCAAGAATGCGGCCTCATGCCGGAAACCATAGGCACGAACTGGATCCTAACCTTACTCTGAGCGATCGCGATCTGGTCCAGCTGATCTGTGCGTTCCGCCTGACATTTCCACAGGTCAACATTGTGCTATCGACCAGAGAACCCGCAAATCTTCGTGATCATCTTTTCTCTCTGGGAGTCACACATGTATCNGCCGGTTCGCATACAGAACCCGGAGGCTACACCGGAGTGGGATCCAACGATCTTCACAGAACAATCAAGGGACGCCGGGTTGAAATCGAGCCTGAAGAGAAAGCTGTAAATGGTTGCACCACAAAGGCCACACCTCAATTTGAAATTGATGACGATCGCCCCGTATCTGCAGTAGCGGATCAACTCGCCAGCCAAGGATTCGACCCNGTCTGGAAAGACTGGGATCGCGAGATCCTCGCGCCGGCTAACTCCTGAATAATGACAATTCAACTGAATGGAGAAACCCATGAGATCAGGGAGGGATCGACGATTGGCGACCTCCTGACCCTTCTCAACATGCAAAATGAACCCGTCGTTACTGAGCTCGACGGGCAGGCGTTGACGCAACAGGAATACGCTTCGAGCGTCCTGCTGGAAGGATCCCGGGTTGAAGTCATTCGCCTCGCTGCCGGCGGCTGACCACCAGTTCAAAGAACTCAAGGAAATGATTCGTCTCGCAAGGGCGTATCAGGATCCCTTGTCAGCCCTCCANCTCTCAACTTTCTCAAGCTTCGACTTCACGATTTTAATTTTCTCGTTCCCCTCCGGATTCACCAGCGTCCTCGCCAACGCGAGCCATTCCAGATGCAAAGAATCATAATTTGTGAGACCTAGAAGAAACTCATGTCCCGGAAAAAAGCTCTCCTCCCGGACCTGCTCCTCTGCCCGGAGTAATTCTTCCGCCAGATCTGCTACTCTTCCCCGCTCCGCCAGATCTTCCGCCATTAGCATGCCTGAAAGGAGGCAAAACGGATATTCCTGAACCACCCACCCACTTGGAGCTCGATAATCTTCCATTTCCTTGGCGAGGGCGGAAAAAACCTCCAGCAGAATCTCGGTAAGCTCCCGACTCTCAATTTTCCGAGCCGACTGAACCAGAGAGCAGCACACATAATTTACGATCACGACCGTATCGAGACCGGGCTCGACCAAGAGAAACTTTGCGGCCACCGCACCACAAAACAGTTTAAACCGCAGAAAGCGATCGGCGTCAGATTCCTGTTCCGGGACTCCCCGTTGGGCGATACCGAAAATTTCAAACCACTCCGGGTCTACATTCTCAGGAATTTGCTTGTTCGCTAATACACCCGTACATAATGCGACGTAGCTCATGTCTCCCGGGTCCTTGGGGCAAAAGACCCGAAAGTCTTCTTCCCTTACCTCGCTGCACGCGAAATCAAAGAGGTCATCTAACGGGGACTTCACTGCCTCATGATTCTGAAACTTCCCCCTCGAAGGGAAAGGCTTATTTACAGCCCTTCAATTTCCGCCTGGATTCAGATTTGCCAAAACCTGCTCCCACCAGTTTTTTCCCCGTTCCGCAGGAGCCAGAACCCGTAATTTTTCAGTCATTGCCTTGAACTCCACCCGTTCGGCCCGACCCCAAAGCTCTCCGTCCACCTCAACCGGAACTTTCCGGTCAGATTCAACCGTCAGACCTGAGGTCTGATAATACTCAACCGCTTTCCCATCAGCTTCGAAACCACCACGGGCCGCAGTCCCCAGCGATCCCAGGGCAGCTGTATATCCAGCCTTCTTATAAACGAGGACGTCGAGAAGATCATCCGCATTATCCGCCTTACCGAAAAGGCGCAACTGACCTCCGTAGAGAGCCCCATTACCAAGAAGCACGCACGCCCCCTCGACAGTAAATCCTTCGTCAAAGTGAACCTTCATACGAGGAGGCTCTGAACCAAGAACCCTTACCGCTGAAAGAATATAAGCCAATGGCCCCAGGAGGCGCTTGGATTCGGTGGTAGTCTCTTCAATAACCTGAGCGTCAAACCCAACTCCGGCCATCTGGACGAACGGCGTCCCCTCTGCCTCAAACAGATCTACCTCCTTGACGTGACCTCCGTCAATAACCTCCAAGGCCCCGGCGAGATGACCGAAGGGAATATTCAGCTCACGCGCAAAAACGTTCATCGTCCCCGTTGGCAGGATTCCCAATACCGTCTCTGTTCCGATCAACCCTCTGACCACCGCATTGAGTGTTCCATCGCCCCCTGCTGCCACCACCACCTCTTCACCTTCTTCAGAGAATCTTCGAGCAAGCTCTGCTGATTCCTCAGCCGTATTTGTCGCATAAATTGCAAACCTCGTAGCATTCTCCATCACGAATCGCCGGGCTCGCTGTGCCCGCTCACTACGTGCCCTAGGATTAAGAATCAGGGGATACCTCGAAGCTGCGTTCACGAACATTACTTCCCATAATCTTACCTTTTAACCAATTCCCAACTTCATTCAGTTTCAGCAAACCCTGCAAAACGAGCATCACCTCGCCTCCTAGGACATCCCCGGAAGCACCCCAAACCGCTCCAACCTTTTCGAAACCTCGCTCACAGGCAGGCCTACGACATTATCATAAGCTCCTTCCAGATAATCCACCAACATCTCACCGTGCTCCTGAACTGCATAAGCACCAGCCTTATCCAGGACATTGACCCTCTCGAGATAGTCCTTGATAAGAAAGCTATCGAGGTCTTTGAAACGAACCCGGCTCACTTCAAAAAAGGAATATTTTTCCCCTCCACGACGAAGACATACCCCGGTGCATACTTCATGTTCTCGCCCTGATAACCTCTCCAACATGGATACGGCTTCGCTCAGGCTATCAGGCTTCCCCATGACCTTTCCCTCCAGGCCTACAAGTGTATCTGCACCCAGAACGACCGCTTCCGGATACTTTGCCGATACCTCTCCTGCTTTCAGCACCGCATTCTCCTCGCATAGCTGATGGAACGGAAATTTGCCAGGAGGCCACTCCTCAATTCCGGCTGGCACCACTCTGAACTGGTAGTTCTCGCTTAGAAGCAGGTCCTTTCTTCTCGGAGATCCAGAAGCCAGAATGAAGTCTACCACGGAAGCCTATCTCTCGATCAAAAAGATTAGCACCAGCAAAATCAGCGCTGCCACTCCTACCACTGCAATCAGGACCTTGGGAGAGATTCCCTCGAGCATTTCCCTGCCGCCCAGCCCACCCTCCCGACGAGGGTCGGCCTCCACAAACATTCGCCGTATTTCTTCTCCATCCAACTTTGACCCAGAAGCCACACCTCTTTCCCGCGGATCTGTGCCAGCCTCTCCGGGCAATCTCACCAACCCTTGTCTTTCCGAGGAAGGCAGCAGCTCTGGGTCTGCCGCTTCCTTTCCGCTCGGCATCATCGGCATCTTGAGTCGGTGGAGAGCCACCTGACTTCCGCAGTTTGGACAGGAAGAGCGAGATGCAGACCTGCTCATCATGAACCAAGTCTCACATTTCCAGCACTTTACACGCTCAGAAGGATCAGGCTGGGACTTCATCTCCCCTATTGGCCTTACACGAATACCCATCAGATTTTTTGTATTTAGCGACTATCAACATGTCAACGGTACGCGCTCCTACTTATTCACAGTTAGTCCACATCTCATTCCGATTCACTTAGTCAAAAAGGTGAAGGCCGAGCTGACGAAAAAACCAGACTTCGAGAAACTCATCCCGATTTAGGATTTTAAGATTTCTACTTGTCAATCCGCTCTCATAGTAGTGTTCTTTTGAACATGCATAGCCCCCCCCTTAAGAACGGCATTACCTCTTGCAGGGCATCCTCACTGAGCGTTCTGCGCAAGCAGATGAGGGAGCAATTCCCCATGGCCCACGAGGTAAGAACTCCTTCTTCCTCCAGTTCCTCTTCCGCGCATCTTCCACCTTTTCCATCTGGAGCCCTGTCTGAATTAACCCCTGCCAGTCCATGCTCCGGTCTCTCCCTTATTCTCGCAGAAATTCTGAGAGCAGACTCTGAACACGCACACGAAAAGAACGACTCCTGCACTTCACCTCTTCTATTCGACGAGCCGATCGCGCTCATCGATGGGAGAAACTCATTTGATCCCGGTTCCTACGATGCAGATTCATGCTCCCGCCTTCTCTGGATTCGCTGTCATGACAGCAAGGAGTCTCTGCGCTGCTGTGACCTTCTTCTCCGTGACGAAAACCTGCCACTTCTTGTTCTTGACCTGCTGCTAACTCCTCCGAAGGAACTTCATCTCATCCCTAGGTCATCCTGGTATCGCTTACGTAATCTAGCTCGGAGAGCTAACACCTCCGTCCTCATCTTCACACCTCATCATCTCATTCCCTGCGCTGCGCTCCAAATTTTCCTGGACTCCTCTTTTACATTGTCTGCCCTGAAAAAAGAACGTCATGAACTGAAGCCTACCTACTCCCATCAGAAAATGGCTCTTCATAATGCGTGAGGAAATTCTTTCTTCCCCCTGAACGGAAAAGACTCCGGGGAAGGTCCACGCTTAAAGCAAAGAAAAAGGCTGCCCGCCTCTACTCTCTTCGCTCATCCACCAAAAAAGCTCTCCCATTGTACGCTTCTTTTCAAGTTCCACTGTTCTCTCTAGCTATCCTTCTCCGGGATAGGCCGGACCTTATTTCTGGACCCGTTGCCCTTGTTAGCTGCGCACCCGATTCAGATACCTCAACCCCTTCTACTACTGCAAAACCAGTCATTCTTGCAGTAAATCATGAGGCAGCTCGATACCGTGTCACCGAGGGACTTTCCCCTACCAAGGCCCTAGCACGCTGTCCTCACCTTAATCTTATTTCCTCAAATCCTGCGGACGAATGCCTGCACCAGAATGCTCTTCGTGAATACCTCGCTTCTCTAGGATCTGACTTTGAAGAGACCGCTATGGGCGTCTTTATCCTGGATCTGATATCGATTCCACACGCCACGAAATTCCCGGGAGAGTGGGTCGAACAGGCCCTGCGTAAGGCCACACCCCTCCGCCTTCCCCTCGATGTCGCTCTGGCCAGAACTCCAGACCTTTCCATTCTCGCAGGACAATCTCCTGCCCTGCGTCATACTCTCCGATTTAATTCAGATCCCATCTTCTGTATGGCACAACACCCCACTTTCGCAATTCAACATATCGACTCTCAACCCGTTCACTCTCTTAACTGCGTATCAACTGAGATTACTCTGGAGGCGGAACTTCTTTCACTCTGGGGCATCGAAACTCTGGGCCAGCTTGCCAACCTGCCGCGGCAGGGCCTCGCAGAGAGACTCGGCCCCGAAGCGAAGATAGCTCATGACGTTCTCCATGGAAAACATCACCGACTACTGCGGCTTCACCGCCCTCCAGAACGATTTAATCTCAGCCAGCAACTTGAGTATCCTATCGAAACGATGGAGCCACTGCTCTTCGCTCTCCACCGAGGTTTAAGGACTCTCTGCTCACGGCTGCAATCCTCTCAGCGGGCCGCTTCTTCTCTTAGAATCACTCTGACATTTGACGATGGAGACCTGTATGCGCACAAAATCGAACTTCCCGAACCAACCTGCGACTCATCCCTGCTATTAAGGGTTATCCAGACTCACTTGAGCACGATTCATGCTCCAGCTCCAGCAACTGGCTGGTCTCTTCACCTGACCTCGGCCAGCCACGAAGGAAAACAATATCATCTTTTCAAGCGGTCTCTCAAAAACTCCCGTAGATTCATGAATACCCTTGGGCGAATCAATGCCCTTCTGGGACCCGGGCGTCTGGGCGTGCCGTTCCTTCTTGATACTCATCGCCCGGATTCCTTCCAGATCAAAGGTGCTCTGTGCAGCGATAACATCGCAGCGAAGAAAGATCAAAACGGATACAATTCATCACCTCNTTGCGGACTGATTCAAAACGGCACCTCCTTACCTCTAAGCCGGTTCAGGCCAACACTTCCTATTCATGTCGTATCTGATCCGGAAGGACGGTTTCCCAAGCCTCTTGCTCTTCTGAACGGCCCATACTGCGGTCCTGTCACAACCTCTAATGGCCCCTTTCCTATCTCCGGCCACTGGTGGGATCCTGTGGAGCGCTGGCAGCAAGTTGAGTGGGATATTCAACTCACCAGTAACGTGCTCCTGCGTCTTGCATACCACTCCCCAAACCACTGGGTCCTTGAAGGAATTTATCAATGATTCCTGTCCTTCCCGGATTACTCCATGCGTCACTGCTTAGCCCTTCCCTGAACTTGTTTACTGAACTCCATGCGAGATCCTCTTTTTCCTTTCTTCGAGGAGCCAGCCATCCGCAGGATCTCATTCAGCGCGCAGCTGAACTTAACTACAATTCCATTGCCATTCTGGATCACATGGGTGTGTACGGATCCGTTCAAGCTCATCTGGCCGCTCGAAGGAATGGGATTCGAGCACTCGTAGGGGCAACCGTCGAGCTACCGGGAAGACATCTGGGAGGTTCGTATCTGGAAATACCCCTGCTGGTCGACAGCACTAAAGGATACCAGAACCTGTGCCATCTTCTGACAGAGATACATTGTTGTTCCGGAGTATTTTCCCCAGACGCATTATCCAATAATTCAGAGCCTTCTGTTTTCTTTCCATCTCATACGGAAGGAATAATTGCGCTTCTGACTCCTGAGTCTTTGCCCTCTTTGGACAGAAAAACCCTTTTGAGGGTCGCCCTGATGCTTGGTCGAACCTTTGGAAAGCAGAATGTCTACATCACTCTCACCCGTCATCACAACAGAAGCACCGATCGAATAAACCGACTGCTCATAGACCTTGCTCAATCTCTCAAAATTCCTCTGTTGGCATCCAATGCTCCTCTATTTTCTCATCGACGATGCCGCCTACTTGCAGACTGCTTCACATGCCTGCGTCATCATACGACTCTGGATGACGCAGGAACCTTACTCGCTTCGAATTCTGAGAGATATCTTAAATCTCCAGATCAGATGTCCGCGTTGTTTGGCGATCAGCAGCAAGCTCTTATCAATACTGAAATTTTGTCTGAGCGTCTCGCGTTCACCCTCGATAACCTGGAATACCAGTTCCCCTCCTACCATGAAAACGGGAAAAGCCTGACACTCGAGGAGGAGGCCAGGCTTCTGCGAAAACTGACTTTTCGTGGAGCGCGAAACCGCTATGGCAAAATTGGAATAAAGGTCCGCCAGCAACTCGAGCACGAGCTATCCTTGATCATTCGTCTCCAATTTTCCGGGTATTTCCTGATCGTCTGGGAGATCGTAGAATTTGCAAAGTCTCAGGGAATACTCTGTCAGGGTCGTGGCTCTGCTGCCAACTCAGCGGTGTGTTATTGTCTGGGGATTACAGCTTGTGATCCCGTTGGTGGCGGCCTCCTCTTTGAGCGATTCTTGTCCGAAAACAGACGGTCGTGGCCAGATATCGATATTGACTTTCCTTCGGGAGAACGACGTGAGGCGGTCATACAGCACGTGTTTCAGAAATACGCTCCACGAGGAGCCGCGATGACCGCTAACGTGATCACCTATCGCCCAAAATCTGCATTTCGGGAAATATCAAAGGTCCTCGGGCTCCCCGATTCAATCGCTGCACGTTTCTCGTCTCTGATATCCTCGCCCCATTCGCCTGATACTACCGGCGATAGAACCAACCCTCCTCCAGACGCTGGTAAAAAGTGCACTACAGCTCCTGAGGCAGAGGAAATTCCAGACGGCCAAATGTTCCCCATGAGAGATCTCGGGCAACTGAGAAAAACCCTGAGCCAATCGGGACTCTCGCAGGATCACCCCCGCTTCAGGCCTCTCATGCACCTTTATCACGAGATTTTATCATTCCCTCGACATCTCGGGCAGCACTCTGGGGGAATGATTATCTGTGACACCGGACTCGACTCCATCGTTCCTCTGCAACCCGCGTCCATGCCAAACCGCACTATCGTACAGTGGGATAAGGATGACTGCGAAGAGCTTGGGATTGTCAAAGTCGACCTCCTTGGTCTTGGCATGCTCGCAGCCATGGAGGACAGCCTTAGGATCTGTCGCCAGAGGGGGAAATCCATTGATTTGGCGCACATTCCCCATGATGACACTGCCACCTTCGATCTGCTTTGCCGTGCAGATACCGTTGGCACTTTTCAAGTCGAATCTCGGGCCCAAATGGCAACTCTTCCGATCATGCAACCCCGGGAGTTTTACGACCTCGTCGTCGAGATTGCTCTCATCCGCCCTGGACCTATCGTGGGTGAACTTGTTCACCCTTACCTGAACCGGCGAAACGGCCGTGCTCCCATCGACTATATCCACCCTGATTTCCAACCGGTTCTGGAACGGACCCTCGGAGTTCCTCTCTTTCAGGAACAAGTTCTGCGCATGGCTATGATCGTAGCCGGCTTCGATGGAGCTGAAGCCGATGAACTACGACGTGCGATGGCTTTTAAGCGCTCGGATGAACGAATGGAGAACATCGTAGACAAATTACGTTCACGCATGTCCGACCGTCACGTAAATCCTGAAGTTCAGGAGAAGGTGATTCGCTCTATCAGCTCTTTCGCTCTTTATGGATTTCCCGAGAGTCACGCTATCTCCTTTGCTCTCCTCGCCTATGCTTCCTGCTGGCTGAAAACTCACCATTCTGCTGAGTTCTTCGCCGGCCTCCTTAACAACCAGCCAATGGGCTTCTATCCAGTCGCCAGCCTTTTACACGATGCGCGTCGACGCGGCATTCATATCAAACCGGTATCTGTGATACACTCCTCTCTCGAAACATCTGTCGTTGATGACAAAACTCTCAGACTAGGCCTTCAACACCTTAAGAACATCTCCAGCTCCACCATCTCTGAGGTCCTGGAAACCCGATCCCACAACCAGTTCATTGATCTAGCTGATTTCCTCCGTCGTGTTCAACCCAACAAAAAAGAACGCCGCCTCCTTGCTGCCGCAGGATCTTTAGATGACCTGCGAGGAGTTGCTCACCGCCGGGATGCCCTCTGGCAGGGAGAAACCCTTCCAGAAGAGGATCTTCTCAACCGGTGCAACGATCTCCATTTGAACAACTCCGAAGCAGCAGCACCTGAAAGGGCCTGCCCACTTCTTCCCATGAATGATTTGGAAAAACTCACCGCAGATTACCATTCTCAGGGATACACTACAGGGCCACACCCCATGGCTCTGCTACGCGAAGCTTGGACCCATGAATTCAAGAACACGGAAAGCCCTTCCCGTAGAGGAAGCCACAGCACGTCTATCAACCCCTCTGCGCTTGCCAAAGCCCGCGATTTCAAATTCATACCACACGGCCAGCATGTCAGCTGCGTTGGACTTGTAATCTGCCGCCAAAGACCCAGCACCGCAAAAGGACACTGCTTCATCTCTCTTGAAGACGAGACGGGAACTGCAAACCTTTTTATTCCTCGTTCTACTTTCCTGAATTACCGCCTCGTTATCACCACCGAAAAATTTCTCCTCTGTCACGGCAGAATGCAGGTCGGAGAAGGTGATTCTCATACTCTTTACACGACATCCGTAGAACATCCCCCTCTCGGGCTTTCACTGGAAACCCAAAGTCATGATTTCCACTAGCGAAGAAGCCCAATGGCCACACCTACTCATTTCCCGACGCTCCAGAAGCGTAGCAATGGAGCCAGCTGTCGGACTCGAACCGACAACCACTCGATTACAAATCGAGAGCTCTACCAATTGAAGCTAAGCTGGCTTTTCTCGCGGCGCCCATAGTATATGCCCAATTACAGAGAAGCTGCAAGTCGGGGGTAGAGAGAACAGGCAACTTGGTCTACTGTGTCGTCATGAATATTGGGATACTCAGGGAAGTGAAGCCTCAGGAGCACCGTGTGGGCATGATTCCGGCTTCTGCGGGAGAATTAGTCAAACAAGGGCACCGGGTAGTAATTGAGAAAGGCGCAGGCGCCAATTCCAGCTATCTCGACAAAGAATACCAACTAGCTGGCGTCGAGGTGCTACCTACGGCAGAAGCTGTCTTCGAGGAAGCCCAGCTCATCGTGAAGGTAAAGGAACCTCAACCCTCTGAGGTTCAAATGCTTGGTCCTGAACATACGCTTTTCACATATCTGCATTTAGCTGCTGATAAGTCTCTGACCGAGACCCTTACCGCAACTGGCTGCACCGCAATTGCCTACGAAACCCTCGAAGTCGGCGGACGGCTCCCACTTCTTGAACCCATGAGCGAATTAGCCGGCCGCATGGCTGCCATATTTGGCTCCTACCATCTCGCAAACCACCGCGGCGGTCGTGGTATCCTTCTAGGAGGAGTCCCTGGTGTCGCTCCAGGACGGGTCATGGTTATTGGCGGAGGCACAGCCGGTGTGAATGCCGCCCGGGTCGCGACTGGAATTGGCGCTGACGTCACCATCGTTGAGGTCGACGTTGAGCGGATGCGCTTTCTGGATATCACTCTCCAGGAGGCGCACACTCTGTATTCCACCGAAGCCAACATCGCATCACTACTACCCCGGATTGATCTCATCATTGGAGCTGTCCTCATTCCAGGAGCAGCAGCCCCAAAACTGATGACACGGGAAATGCTGAGACAGATGGCGCCGGGTAGCGTTTTTGTCGATATCGCAATCGATCAGGGCGGCTGCTCAGAGACAAGCCGCCCAACCAGCCACGACAATCCAACCTACTTTGAAGAGGAGGTTCTTCATTATTGTGTTACCAACATGCCCGGAGCCTACTCTCGGACAGCGACTCAGGCCTTGAACAACGTTACAACACGGTGGATTTCTCTTCTGGCTGATAACGATCTTCAAAATGCATGTCGTAAGCGACCGGAGCTTCTTTCTGGAATCAACTGCACAAAGGGAAAACTGACCTGTGCACCCGTCGGGGAAGCCCACAGCCTTTCGACTGTCAGCCCTGCAGAAGTTTTGGAACTCCATTGACCTTCTGCCGTCCTGTATCTGAATGGGAGCTTCTGCTCAATCTACACGGGACGAGATACGCTGCTCATGAGCCGTTCACCCCAATAGCTGTTTTTCCTCGCAGATGAGGCCAGATCATAAGGGTTGCTACCATGATTAGAATAAATCCCGCACCTCCTACTGCCCGGGGTCCGAACAACGCGATCACAGGAAAGGCCACAAAGGGAGCGATCACACCTCTGACCCCGCACATGAAGGTATGGACACTCATATATTCGGCAACTTGGTCTGCTTTCGCAAACTTGGTAACCCACAAACTCCACGCGATATTTCCGCCCGCCCGTCCAATTCCGTGAAGCGAGATACCAACGCAGAGGGCCCACATTCCATCCCCAAAGAAGTAGAATAGGACTCCGCACATGAAGAACACATTCAAAATCATGCGCACGAGGAAGAAGTTCACCCGGTCAAAAACGATGCCCCAGATCACCACGGTGAGAAGAAACATGATCTCCGGAAGTGACCCTGTTATAAAGGCAATCGTAAACTCCGTGAGCTCATACCCGTAATCAGGATTTGAGACATACTCCACAAAGATCGACCAGCAGAGGAGGTTGCCAAATCCAAGAATCATCCATGAGGTCAGCAGGGACCGGAAGACCCGATCTTTCCGCACATGTTCGAGAGCGCCAAACAGTCTGACCTGGTTTGATCTCTGCAGGTAAACAGGCTTTATCGCCAGAACACAAACAGCCATCAGCACGCAACAGATCGCATAGATGAGAAGAACCAGCTTGAAATCATCAAGGTCGTTTTCCAGAACTTTCCCGAACACAAGGGCTGCAAGCAAAGCCGAGGCCTTTCTCACTACCGCTGTCGATGCAAACAGCCTCCCCCTCGACCGATCGGGATAATGTTTCCGGTAAATTTGAGACATCAGAGGAATACTGAGCGTAATGCAGAGTAACGCGACAGCCATGGCGGGAAGGAAAACCTTGAAGCAGCCCCCGCCAATCACCGCAACGACAAGACTTCCTGCCGAAATTATCCAGAGCAGGGCCGTAGCAAGGTTGACCGAGATTCCGGTCCTCCGCACCAGCTGAACCGGAAACAGACTCAGAAGGAGACCACAACTTGAGGCTGCAACCAGAGTAGCTTTCTGCCAGGCATCCGCCTCAAAGACACGCACTGCGATCAGGACCACGAAGGTCATCGCCATCGTTTCCAGACAACCACCTGGCCAAGCCCGTAGATTATCCAGAATGAACGTTCTCCTCGCGGGATTTTCTGAGGGAACAACAGACATTCTAGGGATTTCTAGGCATCGTGGAAGCGCGTTGCGAGCACCCAGAAAAACAGGACCGAAACAAGAAGTGCAGCAGCTCCCACATGCAGAACCTGCACAACTTTCAATACTCCCACATGGGCAAGCAGCACACCCATCACAAGAAGAGACCCTACAAGAAAACCGATCATCTTATCCGGCCACCATATCCCACCGGAAGATTTTCTGAGTAAAAACAGAAGTGCCGCTGCTCCAAATACGATCAGCCACGAAAAACTCCTGTGGACCAGATAGACGCCGGATTTTTCGAGTTCCTGCGTCCATAGGGCGCGCTCGTCAGATCCCGCGCTCTTAGCCAGTTCGTCCGTCAACTCCCTGACCTGCGCTCCCATCACACCCTCTGCTACTGTCAGACCAAAGACCACAATGCCCAATACGCGGATCACTTTTCCTTTCCGCCCCGTAAGAACTCTTCGCACTGGATCCGCACAACCTTTCCACGAGACGTAAACAAGGACACACAGGAGAACAATCGCGAGACCCACATGCAGCGTAATCATCCCCGGCTTCAACCCGCTCAAAACGACCCTTCGTCCCAGCTCGGCGTTAATGAGAACCAGCAAGAATGCTGATACACTCATCAGACAGACAACACCGCTTCTTTTTCTTCGCCAGAAGGAGGCAATCATCAAAGCCATGGACAGGATTCCTACTGGCATCGCGCAAAGACGGTTGATGTATTCGACCCATGTATGAAGAGGATTGAATTCGTCGCGAAGGGAATCGCGGGTAACTTCCGCAGGGTCTCGGCCGAACCGCTCAGCTTTCTTCCTGAACTTTTCGAGATTTATTTTTTCAAAATCTATCTGCTCGACACTCGTCGGTGGCACGAGTTCGCCCCAGCAGGTTGGCCAGTCAGGGCAACCAAGACCTGATCCCGTGGCCCTTACAATTGCGCCTGCGAAAAGAAGCAGCAAAACCGAGATTAGCGCCGCAATAGCCAGCTTCTGAAAGCGCTCCATCTGAATTCAAATTTTATAGTCTACTGACAGGGACACGGGAGAGTCTGGGATGGCAAATCTTTCCTGATCCGGTCAGCCTCTGACTTACCGCGACGATCCACCCTCAGGAGCGATTCCTTCGGGCATCACGCCTCCATCCGCTGCCTCTACGGCTTCCTTGAGCTCTTGCTCGTCCTCGAAATGCTCACGCTTTTCCTTTCCGATGGCGACCGCTATCCAGCGAAACTCATAGCTGTTTTCCATGATCACTTTCAACATCATCATGATGGGGACTGCCAGGAACATGCCGACTGGCCCCCACACCCAGCCCCAGAACATTACAGAAACGATCACAACCAGAGTTGAGATGCCAAAACGCCGCCCCATCATCATTGGCTCCACGAAATTTCCAAGGAAGGTATTGATTGCAATGTAGCCGATTCCGACCGCCAGAGCACTCGGCCACCCCATTAGAACAAGAGCCAGAATCGTGGGAGGAATTCCCGCCATAATGGATCCCATGACCGGGATATAATTTAGGGCCCAGGCAAGTATCCCCCAGAGAATGAAGAAATCGAGGCCCGCCGCCCAGCAGAGGAAACCCGCGAGAAAGCCCGTTGCCAGACTTACCATGGTCTTTATCCCAAGGAATCTCTGAATGTCTTTTCCTGCGTGCAACATCCGCTCGAAATTTGGTCCACGAGCCTCCCCGATTAAACTCAATCGCCTCCCGAACATACGGGCTTCGGTCAGCATGAAGACAGTGCACAGAACCACTATGAATGCAGAACCCAAGAAAGAGGTCACCCGACCAACAACATTCGTACCCAGTCCCACAATATCCTCAACCTTGATACTGCTGAGCTGCTGAGTCAGATCTTCTGTCACATAGGCCCGGACATTTTTACGCGCCTCCAGCTCCGGAATGTCTGACCACTTTACGATCGTAGCGACGGCCCAATCCTCTGCCTGCTTGAGCTTCTGGGTGCTTTCTACCTGATACTTGCTTTCCCACTTTTCCTGCAAGTCGCCTATCAAGGTCATCCCGATGAAAACCACTCCGGCAAGAAAAGCAAAATCCACAAGGACCGTCGTTATAACAGCAAAAAACCGCGGTACTTTGTGTCGCCTCAACCACGCCGTTATGGGAAAACTGACCGTTGCAATGAACAGCGCCAGAAGGAACGGGACAAAAAACTTTCCCGCCGCCTTCAGGCCAGCAATCACTATTACTACCGTGGCGAGGATCAGCAGAGTTCGGATCCCCGCATCTATGTTGCGTCTTCCTGTCACTTAAGCTTTGTTGAGAAATCCATGGGCAGTTCCTGCCAAATTCTAGTCCAAGTTGCCTTCTCGCTCAAAGAATTCATTCAGGGATCGTGAAGTTTTTCGCTTCATTGACCCACTTCAAGTCTCGGTGCAGCGAAAAATACCCAACAGTGCCGCTCTAAAACCAACTTTCGTCCCGAAGGAGCGTCAAAAATCTGACTCAAGCGGGAAATGGCGCGTTCTCACGAGCTAATTCTACCCGAAAAGCTTCATCGCGAGCTGCATCGCCTTCCCGTGGGGCATTCCGGCTACCCTCTCAGACATTTTTGAGACAAAGCGCACGAACTCTTCCAGAGACTTCATTTGCTCGTTAAAAGCCCGGCCGCCTGCGCTCTTCATGCCTTGGCTGTCAGCCTGACATCCCTCAAGAAGATCGAGAGCCGGATCAATTTCCCTCTTTTTTCGTTCACGGACAATCCGACGAAAAATTTCCCAGACGTCGAGTTCGGCCTCAAAATACTCTTTCCGCTCTCCCTTTCGGGTTACGATCCTCAACAACCCCCAATTTACCAGCTCCTTCAAATTCGTATGGGCGTTTCCCCGGCTGATACTCAGCTCCGCCATGACTTCGTCTGTGCTCATGGCCTCTGGACTGGTCATGAGTAAAGCGTGAATCTGAGCCATAGTACGATTGATACCCCATTGAGTTCCCATAACACCCCACTGAGAGACGAACTTCTCCTTAAGTCCCTCCAATTCCACTTCCTCCTTTTTCATATATTTCAGTATTTGTCGAAAATTAGGTGGGCGCAAGTTAATACCCTTAAGGCTGCGTTTCACGTCACATTCAGCATCAGCTCGCGCCACTACTGCTGCTAAACCGCGCACCCACGGTAACCAGAGCTGATCCTGCCAACATACACCCCAAGGCGATCCAAGTGGATTGCGATCCCATGTCGGGTAGGAACCACCCGGTAAATCCAGCTATCTTTTCCGTCTCTTCGCCATCACGAATAAACGTCTTAGTGATTGTGATCTTCCAAGGCCAAATCACAACAAGTGATCCTCCAACAAATCCAGTAATCAGAGCCATCATCAGGTCGTGGGCCCTCCGAAAGAGCCAGCTCAGGAGACGAGACAGTAATACTAAGCCTGCCACCCCACCGATGAGAAAGGGGATCAGAATATTCAAAGCCTTTCCTACTTCTCCTCCAGTGAAACCGTTAACTGCCTCAACCATGACGAGCCTGTATCCTCCCATGAGAAGCAGAATAAATGATCCACTAAGGCCCGGAATAATCATACTGCAGACGGATACCGCACCACACAGACCGAGATAGATCATATTGTCACTCCCGCTGGCTGGCTGCAGAAACGCTACCGCGCCTCCAGCTCCAAGCCCGGCCACTGACCCGACTACAGGTCCGAGGGTCCACCTCTCTATACGAGCTCCCAGCGACGGTATGGAGGCAACGATCAATCCAAAGAAAAACGCCCAGACCAAGACCGGGTGATTTTCAAAACCCCACTCCATCACCCGGGCCATAGTCGCTACGCTCACAATCACGCCGATTCCAATTCCGAAGAGGAAACGACCGTCTACGCGTTCCCACGCTCCTCGAAGATTTAGCCTCAACAAAAAGCGGACCGTTGTTCCATCGAATCTTTTGAGAGCCTCGATCAGGCGCTCGTAGACCCCGGTGATCACTGCTATCGTTCCCCCTGAAACACCGGGGATGACATTCGCGGACCCGATAGCAAAACCCTTCAAAACAAGACCCAATTTAAACATGGCGCCAATTTCCAAACGGTATTGTAGTTCGCGAACACATGGAATTTGTAGCCGCCCTGCAGCCAGCACCCTCTACAATTCAAGAAGAAGGCTGGCTGGGTTCTCGAGGCACTCTTTCACCTTGATAAGAAACGTGACGGCCTCTTTCCCATCGACCATGCGATGATCATAACTGAGCGCCAAGTACATCATGGGGCGGATCTCAACCTTGCCGTCAACCGCCACCGGACGCTCTTGTATCGTATGCATTCCGAGAATCCCACTTTGTGGAGGATTGAGAATCGGAGTGCTCAGCAGCGACCCATAGATCCCCCCATTTGAAATCGTGAAAACCCCACCTCTCAAATCCTCGAGCTGTATCTTGCCCTCCCTTGCACGCTCGGCGTAATCGAGAATATCCTGTTCAATTTGCGGGCAGTCCTTTGCCTCGGCATCCCGGATCACTGGAACCACAAGACCTTTCTCGGTGCCGACTGCGATACCAATGTCATAAAAATGATTCTCAATAATTTCCTGCCCTTCAATTCTTCCATTCAGCGAAGGCACTTCTCTCAGGGCGTGCACCACCGCCTTTACAAAAAGAGACATGAATCCCAGCTTGACCCCGTATTTTTCAAGGAAGCTTTCCTGGACTGTTTTGCGGAGTTGCATCACTGCCGACATATCGACTTCATTAAATGTCGTCAGGATCGCAGCCGTCTGCTGAGCGTTCACAAGCTGGGTCGCAATTTTTCGCCGCAGAGGAGTCATCCGACGCCTCGTAGTGCGACCTTCATCCGCATCAGACAAATCCCCTGAGTCACCGTGCGTCCTTTCGCTTTGACTACTTCCTCCGTCCTGAGCGGTCTTCTCTGACAGAAGAGAAGATGAGAGCAGGGCCGCAGCCGCCGAGGAGGCGCGTTGAACATCTGATTCCACCACTGGCGAACTCTGTTGCTGTTCCGGTTGACTCGGGGTCAGCACTTCTGGCTCACCAGCCGTTGAATGATCCGAAGGCACATCCACATCGGCAGGTGGCATAACTCCTACTGTGACCGTGCCGATCACAGCGCCGATGGAAACCTCCATCCCTTCTGGGGACAGAATATTCAGGAGCCCTGCGGATTCTGCATCGATTTCGGCAGAAACCTTATCGGTCTCCAAAGTAACAAGAGTGTCTCCAGCCTCCACATTTTCTCCGTCCCTCTTGTGCCATTGCGCGATTGTGGCTGATGCGATTGATTCCCCAGCCGCGGGAACCTTGATGGCAATAATTTCCGGGCCCTCATCCAAAGCGGTGAACCCAAAGGGCCCCGACTGATCACTCTCTGGCTCTTCATTACTCACCACTTCCTCAGCAACCACTTCGCCAGACAGGTTGTCCTCGCCCGGCCCTGATTGGCCGGAAACACTCGAGCCCTCAACGTCTACCTTTTCCGTTATCTCTGCGATAACCGTGCCGATAGCCACCTCTTCCCCTTCTGCGACAACGATTTTAATAACACCGTCAACGGGCGCCTCAAGCTCGCTGGACACTTTATCTGTTTCAATCGTCGCAAGGACCTCTCCCTTTGCTACCGGTTCCCCATCAGACTTGTGCCACTGCCCTACCGTCGCCGTATTTATGGACTCACCGGCAGCAGGAATTTTGACTTCAAGGGCCATAGTTCAAGTAGGTCTGGGCTACGCTTGCTTTCTTACACGGAGAACGCTTTCTCCACGAGCATCTTCTGCTCCCGCAGGTGCATTGCCTTCGATCCCGCAGCCGGACTTGAAGCCCTGTCCCTTCCTGCATAACGCACCTGACCAGTCCCTACGCAGCGCTCAAGCCGCGACCAGATGTAAGACCAGGCCCCCATGTTAAGAGGCTCTTCCTGGCACCAGACAAATGCTTTCGCTCGCTTGAAGGGCTCAATCAGCTTCTTCACCATTTCCCCATGAAAAGGGTAAAGCTGCTCAACCCGGATGATCGCGGTATGGTTGAGATCATTCTCCTTTCGATGCTGCATAAGGTCGTAATAGACCTTCCCCGAACAGAACACAACGCGGTCGACCTTCTCGAGATCCAGCTCTTCAAGTTGCGGATCCTGCAATATCTCTCGAAAACACTCACCCTCGAGAAAATCCTCTTCTCGGGACACAGCCTCTGGCCTTGTGAGCAGGCTCTTGGGTGTCATAAGCACGAGGGGCTTCAAAAAGCTCCGATGCTTCTGCCGCCTCAAAATATGAAAATATTGCGCGGGTGTGGACAGATTAGCCACTGTCATGTTTTTTTCGGCGCACAGCTGCAGAAATCGCTCAAGACGCGCACTGCTATGCTCAGGTCCCATGCCCTCGTAACCATGCGGTAACAGCATCACTACGCTGCTGGGCACCTGCCACTTCGATTCTGCAGATGAAATAAACTGGTCGATGATAACCTGAGCTCCATTCGCAAAGTCACCGAACTGAGCCTCCCACATGATCAGCATCTGGGGACATCCGAGAGAATACCCGTAATCAAAACCAAGCACCGCAGCCTCTGAAAGAAGACTGTTGTAGACGCAGAATTTGGCCTGCTCTGAATCGATATGGTAAAGAGGTATGTGACGATCACGGCTTTCGTAATCGTAGAAAACCGCATGGCGCTGACTGAAGGTGCCCCGACGGCAGTCCTGCCCCGAAAGCCTTACCGGGTAGCCTTCCTTCAAGAGAGCTCCCCACGCCAGAGACTCAGCGAATGCCCAGTCGAAGGGACCGCCATTTTTCAACGCGTCCACGCGCCGCGGCATAAATCGTTTGGCCAGTGTCGGGTGAAGCTTAAAGCCCTCAGGCACGGAAGTAAGAACGCTACCCACGTGCTGCAGAAGCTTCCGGGTGATCCCAGTATGAACCGGGTCATGATTGAAGCGTTCCTGCGCCTTGGCCGTGGATCCCGTGTAGATACTACGGCTCCCCTCCTCCTCAAGACGCTTCATCTCATCATATTCGGACTCGAAGCGACTCCATATCTCATCGTGCCCGGCCTGCACCTCCTCGGCACTCATGACGCCAGTTTCAATCAGTTCATCCGCATAGAGCTTCCCGAGTGGTTTTCTCTTGGAGATCTGTCGGTAGATATGAGGCTGGGTGAAGGCTGCCTGATCGGTTTCGTTGTGACCTTGACGACGGTAACAATACATGTCGATTACCACGTCTCGGCCGAACTTCTGGCGGAAGGCGAACGCAAATTCTGCGGCCCAGATCAATTCCATGGGACGCTCCCCATTAACGTGCAAAATGGGAGCTTCAATCATCTTGGCCACATCAGTGGCATAAGAAGAGGACCGCGCATCAGACGGCATGGTTGTGAAACCTATCTGGTTATTGATAATGACGTGAACTGTTCCTCCCGTCCGATATCCGGGGAGCTGAGAAAGATTGAGGACCTCAGCAACCGAACCCTGTCCTGCAAAGGCTGCATCCCCGTGGATAAGAAGTGGCAGAACCTGCTTGCGGTCTGTCTTTGCTCCATCATCGCCTAAAATCCGTTGTCGAGCTCTTGCCTTTCCCTCTACCACCGCATTGACCGCCTCAAGGTGACTAGGATTCGCCGCGAGGCTTACGCGCACCTCTCCATCGGGGAAAGTTCGAACATTTTCATACCCGAGGTGGTATTTGACATCTCCGTCACCCGCCACCAGATCGGGCACATAATTGGGCGTGAATTCGTAGAGAATTGTCCGGAGAGATTTACGAACAATCTGTCCGAGGACATTCAGTCGACCACGGTGAGCCATACCCATTGCCACTTCCTTGACCCCAACGCCAGGAGACATCTCAAGAATTCGGTTGAGAATCGCCATCAAGCCCTCTCCGCCCTCCAGGGAAAATCGTTTCTCTCCCAAAAACTTTTTCCCAATGAACGATTCGAAAAGCTCTGCTTCAAAAATCCAGCTCAGAGCCTTCTCCTTCATTTCGCGAGCCGGAGTGGCCTCCGTGACTCGCTGTTCAACCTTTTCGCGGATCCAGTTACGCACCTCCGTATTATGGATATGCATGAACTCAAACCCGATCGATCCTGAATAGGTTGCATCCAGACCGGAGATCATTTCACCCAATTCCATTTCGGCCCCATTCCGGAAGAACTGGGTAGACACCCTCCGACCAAGATCCTTCTCATCAAAACCGAACTTGATGGGATCTAGCCGGGGATTTCGTTTCGGAGAGTCATCGAGAGGGTTTATATGTGCCTGAGTGTGCCCGAGAGTCCTGTAGTTGTAGACGAGACTCACCAACCTTCCTCGAAAGGCTGAATGCACTGAATCAGGCAAGGCCTCCGAATCTTCTTCCCCCTCGCTCTCAGTCTTGCCTGTGCCACTACTACTCCGATCGGCATCTCCGAGCTCCTCAAGCTGCGCAGTTCCCAGTTCAAAACCTTCAAAAAAGGCCGCCCAAGCCGGCTCGATACCAGTGGGGTCCTCAAGCCAGCGTTCATAATTCGCTTCAAGCAGATTAGCGCTCATGCGGGCGGTGACTGATGCGTTCATCGAGCGTGACCAGAAGGAGTTCGCGGACGGTTCTTGGGGTTTTCTTCCTTGGTGCCGGCCACGTTTCGTTTTAGTTAAGTGCTCTGCCCCAGAGAGTCAATCGCACATGCAAACCGGCTCTCGATACCCAAGATGATCAAGGTTGACAATCTCACCAAACGCTTCGGCCGACATTCTGCTGTATCAGGCGCCTCATTCGAGGCCGCGGATGGAGAAGTGGTCGGCTTCTTGGGCCCAAATGGCGCCGGAAAGACCACCACAATCCGCATCTTGACCGGGTTTCTGCCCGCAACCAGCGGGACCGCTACCGTGGACGGGTTGGACGTCAGCGAACATCCGCTCGAAACCCGCCGCCGCATAGGCTACCTTCCCGAATCCGTCCCGTTATACCGGGACATGCGAATACGTGAATATCTGCGGTTTCGCGGTCATATTAAGGGGCTAAGGGGAGATTCCCTTCGCCGGCGCATGGATGAGGTCATCGAGCGATGTGGTTTGGGAGAGGTCCGGCGAAAGATGATAAAGACGCTTTCCAAGGGGTTTCGTCAGCGGGTCGGCCTGGCCGACGCTCTCATTCACGACCCACCCCTGCTCATCCTTGATGAACCGACGAACGGCTTGGACCCCAACCAGATTCGATCTATTCGAAATCTCATAAAGGAACTTGGAGAATCCCATACCATCCTTCTTTCCACGCATATTCTGAGTGAGGTAGAAATGATCTGCGACAAGATCGTCATTATCGATGGAGGAACTGTCCTTGCCTCGGATACTCCCTCTAACCTCGTTTCCACAATGCGCAGTGCCGGCCGTATTTCCATCGAGCTGAAGGCCGAGCCGAAGGTCGCTGAGGAGAAAATGAGCTCTCTCGATCAAGTCAAAAAGGTCACTCACGAGAGAGATCGCGGAAGCTGGGGAGAATTCTCTATTCTTGTCGAATCCGGAACCGATACCCGCGAGCGCCTCGCAAACCTTGCCCGGGAGGAAGGTTGGCCTCTCCGCAGCTTGCATCGCCACGCGGCTACGCTGGAGGACGTTTTTGTCGAACTAACGCGGAAGGACTGAGATGGCTAACCTGTTGATCATTCTCCGCAAGGAGTTACGCGGCTTCTTGCTGAGTCCATTTGGATGGATTCTTCTATCCTTGGTGACGGTTATGCAGGGATGGTCGATCTCCAGCGCAATGAAAGCTCTTCAGGACGCCCCTATCCCGGAGAGTCTGGTCTACATCGTATTCCACATGCCTCAGTTCTGGTTCTACTTTCTTGCTCTTTTCCCACTAATTACGATGCGCCTCTTTGCCGAAGAGGAGCGGGCAGGAACCCTTGAAACTCTCCTGACCGCACCCGTGCAGACTACACAACTCGTGCTGGGGAAATACCTTGCTACCCTCTGCTTCTACCTTGGTCTGTGGATTCCAAGTTTCCTCCAATTCCAAATTTTTGGCCTTCTGACTGACCTAGATCCTCCGTTCAGCACAGGCTCTCTCGGAGGAGCGTTTCTCCTGATCCTGCTTATGGGCTCCCTCTTCATTGCCATTGGCACCTTTGCCTCATCCCTGACTTCCAGCCAGATAATTGCTGGTGTGATTACGGTTGGACTGCTTTTTATCCACTACTTTCTCGGATACATAACGGTCATCTACGGGGATCAGTTTCCTGCAGCCTCACTGTTTCACCATATCTCTGCCAGCGAACATCTCCGCGACTTTTCACGGGGTCTGATCAGCAGCCGCACGATCATCTACTACCTCAGCGCGACTGCCTTCGTGCTTCTCGTCACTCATCATGCCCTTAACTACCGGCGCTGGAAAAGCTAACCTCAACGATCCGTTATGACTGAGAAACCCGGCAAGTCCGAGGAGCAGCCGCC
Organism: Roseibacillus sp.; assembly: GCA_002715825.1. Taxonomy (GTDB): domain Bacteria; phylum Verrucomicrobiota; class Verrucomicrobiia; order Verrucomicrobiales; family Akkermansiaceae; genus Roseibacillus_B. The sequence continues at coordinate 69,900 of PBAI01000030.1, forward strand.
CCAATCAGGAAAGGGCCGGAACGGCCCACGATCAGGGGGCGGAATGATGCTTCTGCAACTTTGCCTTTGCCTGATCATTTTTCTCTCCCTGAATTACTTCGCTGGCAATTATCACTTCGTCTGGGACCTCAGCCAGGACAAGAACTTTTCCCTCTCGAACCAGACTCGCAACCTGTTGCAGTCAAAGACTCTCGACGCACGGGAAAGCCCCGTTGAAATTATCGCCGCTGTTCGCAGAAATTCCGCCCACTATGCCAGAATCGCCTCTGTGCTTGACGCCTACGAGCGCCTTAGTGAGGGCGCAATCCAAGTCCGGCTGATAGATTATGTCCGCGACAGCGACGCAGCGATCACAATCGCGGACAAATATAATACCGCATTTGTTGAGGATACCATCATCATCAACGCCTTGCCATCCTTCCCACGCGGCAGCAGCTCCAAGATCCCCCAACGAACCGAAGAGGAAATACGGAAAGCCCATATCCGGTTCATTGCGGTCCAAGATATGCTGGTTTTCAGCACTGATCAACGAAGNNGGCGACGCCTGATCGGTTATCGGGATGAGGACCAGATCACTGCCTCTCTCCGCCGCGCTCTCGAGGGCAACCCCCGCCGCATGTATTTCGTAGCCGATAAAAGCCAGATCGGAGGATCGGAAGAAGATGCCCCATGGAATTTCCTAAGCCGCACCTTTACCAGCCTTAACATCGAGATGGCACCCTTCAAAATCTCAGGACTCGACCAAATTCCTGATGACGCGGCCGGAGTCGCTTTAGTGGCACCCCGCTTCGACCTCAACGCCCAGGAGATGGACGTCCTCCGCGACTATTGGAAACGTCCAAAAGCTGCTCTATTCGTTGTTTTGGATCCCGCCAGCAAGGAACAACCCCCCAACATTCGTGCGTTCCTCAGAGAACACGGGGTTACCCCACGGGCAGTGCGTCTTTCCACGAGCAAAGGAACCCAGAGAACCTTTGATATTCCCGCCACCTTCACGAATGCCGCAGCNACCGGAGACCTTGGCAATGCCTCCACTCTGTTTGAGGGTGCCACCTCGTCGCTGGAGTTGAGAGAGAATGCTGAAGACCTCGAACTGAGACAGATTCTTCCCCTCGCCTTGATTGCCGCGGACAAGAGCGTTACCGCCCAACCACTCGACGGCTCACCCCCTCTGCCAGGACCACACTATCTTGCAGCCTCCGTTTCCCGCGGTAACGAGCGCAACGAGCAGACCGCTGAGAGCACGTCGCGGATGATCATCGTGGCCAACAAGGATTTTCTCCGACCACGAAGCAGGCAGAAGGAGCATATCGACTTCCTGCGGAATACCAGCAACTGGCTCATTGGCCGAGAGGAACTCTCCGGAATCGGCCCAAAACCAATTCGCTACTACAAGCTTCTCCTTTCTTCCCAGAAAGTATCCTTTGTTAATAAGCTCAATCTGTTCTTCGTCCCTGGACTCTTTCTCCTGATCTCACTATTTGTCTGGAATAGTCGACGGTCATAAGCGGGAAGTCAGAACTCAAAAATCGCCTCAGGCGCGCTATTTCAGTTTTACAGCCACAATGCTCTCCCGAAAGTCCACTCTGATTCTTGCGATCATTGCCATAATCGCGGGAAGCCTTGCTGCTATTAACCTGAGCAGCAGGAGTCTCGGGCTCATCTTCGGAAGCACTCCTGAACCGGCAGGTCGCTTACTTTACCGAGATTTTGAACTCAGTGACGTCGAAGAGATGATCATTGAAAAAGGGAAAAACGATCGAACCAGATTCGTAAAACGCCAAGGAGTCTGGCAAATGATCACACCAGTGCGAGATCGTGCAGATTACGCCATCCTTCAGACAATCATATATGCTGCTCGCCACCTCCGGATAGAAGATAGCTTCAAGGCCAGAGCGCTAACGGAGGAAGAGAGCGGAATGCGCGCGTCTACTTCCAACACCGGCCCCTTTCAGATAACCCTTAGAGGAGCGTCCGATCGACCTCTTGCGAATTTCACCGTTGGCCGACGATCAGCATGGCACCGTCTGGAAGAAGAAGATGGCCACCTCCACGAGACGTTCTTCATAAAACCCCGCGAGAGGTCACTGGATAATCATGTCTACGTCTGCTCATCCCCAAAAAAGATCACCTCAAATATTCGGCGCATCCTTGATCGTGGCCTGAATCGACTTCGTGACCATCATCCAATTCTAATCGATCAAAGAAGCATCTCAGGAATCAGAATCCGATCAGAAGGGCGGGAAATCATGCTCAGCAGAGCTCCTGATCAATCCTCTGCATGGCGCATGACGAAACCTCTCGAAACGAGAACCAAGCCTGAGATGGTTAACGGCCTTATCGTCGGGCTATCCCAGATGAGAGCAATTCGGATTCACGAAAGAAAATCAATCACTGTGCCACCGCGTCCACCCGGAGGGTATTTGCTTCAGGTTGAACTTACTTCCAAAGGAGGNGGAACAGATCAATCCTCTTCCTCAACGATTCTCACAATTGAGCCCCCGGTGCCCCCGGAAGCTGATACAGTGCTCGCTACCTCCGAGGAGCGGCCGGGATTGGTATTTGAGCTGCCTCGTAATCCCATCGCCGGCGGCATATCACTGGCCCAGCTCCCGCTGAAGGTTGATCAACTCAGAGATAGAACACTTGCCGACTTCGAAATTTCCGCGCTTAAATCCATGACTATCAACCAGTCCACGCGATCTTCTCCGATTCATGTGTTCCTCGGAAAAGACCGGACCGGACGCCCGAGGTGGACCCTGAAGGAGGAGAATCAGTTCTCGCCTGCCAACGAGGCTAGCGTCGCAAAGGTCTTAACCTCTCTCACGCGCGATGAGGTCATCGGCTTTGCTACGAATGCCGCCGCCAGCCTTTCACGTTACGGTCTTTCGCCTCCCTCAAAGAGAATTCTCCTTGAACTGGAGGAAGAAGAATCTGTCGACATCATCTTCGGCCGCACACCAGAGGGACGATGCTTTGCCATGAAGCAGGGAAGCTCGACGGTCGCAGAAATCAGCCCGGCGAGTTACACCTCCGTCGCGACTGAACTCTACCAATGGCAGGACTCCTTACTGATGCCGTTCTCAATTGTTGATCTCAGCGCCATGAAGATCGAGCACTTCCCCATTTCGGTACCCCTTGGAGATCCCGCCCTGACGCTGAAATACAAATTCCTGTCTGAGGAGTGGAGCGCTCGGCAATTTGAAGAGGATGTGACTCCCGCACTGAACAAGCATCGAGCTAATCAATTTCTCAAGTTCATGGAAGAATTACGAGTTGAACGATGGCTGAATCCGGTCAGCCCCGCCGCTTCCCGTGCCTTGCGCTCCCCCAGCTTGCGGCTAACCGCAATCTTTCAGGAACTTGATGAAGAGGGTGAGCTGAAGGGATTTCGGGAGTCCTCCTTTGAGCTTGCCGCAGCGAGTTCTTCCCCAAGGAACCGGATATTTTACGGAAAGGTAACCGGCAATCCCAATTACTTCGTCATAGGCTCCGAACCTTACTCCATCTTAAAGACCTCGCTGCTCGATACCGCGGAGCCCTGAATTTCAGGATAATCCCCTCAACCGAAAACCTCGAGGTCAATATCGTCGGTTTGGAACACCGAGGACGTCTTGGCTTTATCACAACTGGGGCCTTAGTAGCTTCAGTCTCATTCTTCGTCATTAGATTCCCGCCCTCAATGAGTAAAACTCTTGTGACGTGATCACGGAACTCCGGTCCCTTTCCGAGGATTCTTCTGCCTCATTTATCCAGAAAGGAGGCAGTCATATGCTCACTTTCACCTATCGGGCACCAGACCCCGCTTATTTCATTGTGAAACCGGATCCCCTTACCTTATTTTCGGGCCACGGATGGAACTCGACCTGCTGGATGTTCACTTCGATCTAAAGGACATAAAACCCCGCGAGATCGAAGAGGCCCTCGAAGACCCATTTGCGGTCAGGTTCCTACCTGATCGGGATCGAAGCGATGGGGAAACCCGCTATTACGCTCTTGGACGTACTGTTGAAGACCGTTACCTCTTTCTCTGCTTCTGGTCCGACGGTAAAAAAGTTCGCGTTGTTGCAGTAAGGGACCTCACTGAGGGGGAGAGAAAGTATTACGATCGTAAATATGCTGAATACAAGTAGGGCATGAAATCTATTTCCACATGGGGTGAGATCCCTGACTTTTCAAGCGAGGCTGAAGAAGCCGATTTCTGGAANGACCACGAGCTGACGCCTCCGCTGATGAAAGCGTCCGAGCATGTCCCCGACGGCCGTGAGTCAACAACTATCACGTTACGCTTCGATCCCAGAATGCTTTCGCGCATCAAGCGTATTGCGAGGGAGAGGTTTCTTAATTATCAGTCCATGATGAAGCAATGGCTCGCGGAACGGTTGGAGGTCGAACAACGCGGTGACAACCGCTGATGCGTGATAGCAGATTCCCAACGCTTTTACGGACAAGCAGCGTCTGGCTCGCAGCGTTCGCCTTGTGGGCTTGCCTCCTCTGGATCCTTTCAGACAGACCCTTGCCAGGAGCCAACAACATTGATCTACCCGGATTCGACAAGATTCTGCACTTTCTGTATTTCCTGATCGGCGCTGTCCTCCTTTCAGTCGCACTATATCTTCGTGGATTGTCCTCATGGTGCCGCAACCTTTTCGTTGTTCTCATCACCGTCGCCGTGATCGGCGCCCTCGATGAGTGGCATCAATCCTGGGTCCCTGGTCGCTCAGGTAATGACCTGGGCGATTGGATTGCAGACCTCCTCGGAGGGGTTGCCGGGGCCCTGATCTCCAAGTCTTTCCACTCCCTGCGAAAAGCCCTGCGTTAATTACTCGCTATCTCTGGATGATCCTTCCTTGTGTCTTTGGAGTTTNCCCACCNGTAGAGAATCCNCTATCGTTCCTCATACTATCATGTCTCCAGCCAAGAAAATCAAAGAGCTGCGGTCGCTCCTTGAGCGGCACAACCGGCTCTACTACGTGGAGGCACGTCCGGAAATAGAAGATGCCGAGTATGACAACCTGTTTCGGGAGTTGGAATTACTGGAGAAACNACACCCCGAACTGGATGACCCTAACTCTCCTACTCGACGGGTAGGAGGAGCTCCCCTTGAGGGGTTCCGTCAGGTAAACCACCCGGTTCCAATGCTTTCCATCGACGATGTGTTTACCGAAGAGGAGGTCCTTGATTTTTACCGGCGGCTGCAGAGGAACCTGGACAGAGAAAAAATCACCGTAACCATCGAGCCCAAAATCGACGGGGTTGCCACTTCCCTGGTCTACAGGAATGGAGCTCTTTCTTATGGCGCCACCCGCGGAGATGGACTGACCGGGGATGAGATCACGGCAAATCTCCGCACAATTCCGAGTCTCCCCCTTTCTCTGAAACCGCCCTTCCCCGCGATGCTGGAAATTCGTGGAGAAGTTTTCATGCCTAATGAGGCCTTTGCCCGCCTTAATGAAGAACGGGAAGATGCTGGCCTGCAAACATTCGCNAATCCAAGGAATGCAACCGCNGGCACCCTGAAGCAGCTTGACTCTCGATCGGTGGCCAAACGNCCCCTTGCATTTATCGCTCATGGACTTGGAGCTCTTGAGGGACTTTCTCTGTCAAGCGAAGACGAATTCCGCTCCCTTCTCGCATCCTGCTCTATTCCATGCAATGAGCCACTATGGACTACTGATAGTTCCGATGGCGTACTCTCAGCGATACGTGAGCTCAAAGAACAGCGACTCGGACTCCCCTACGCCACTGATGGCGCCGTGATCAAGATCGCATCTCTTTCAGATCGTGCTGCGCTTGGATCTACTTCCCGCGCTCCCCGGTGGGCAGTTGCCTTCAAGTATCCTCCGGAACAAAAGCCCACGCTCTTACTTGATATAACGGTGCAGGTCGGACGAAGTGGCATTCTCACACCGGTAGCCGAACTGGAACCAGTGTCTCTCTCGGCTACTACCGTGTCCCGTGCTACTTTGCACAATGAGTCCTTTATTCATGATCGCGATATACGCATCGGAGACACTATCCTTGCTCACAAGTCTGGAGAAATCATCCCTGAGGTGCTGAAGGTCATAATTGAGAATCGTCCTCCCGGCACGCTGCCATTCTCGATGGAAGAGCACCTCAAAGGAGTATGTCCTGCCTGCAGCTCACCGATAACCCGGCGGGTAAACTCGGACAACAAGGAGCGCCCCGTCGTCACCTGGTGGTGCGAAAACCCATTATGCCCAAAAAAGGCAGTCGCAGCACTTACTCACTTCGCTCAGCGCAAGGCACTCGATCTCGAGGGCCTCGGGGAATCAGTTGCCATCAAGCTGGTTGATTCCGGCATGGTGAAGACGCCCTTGGACCTCTTCTCAATTCAATTGCCCGAGCTCTCNGATCTTCTTCTTGACCCAGCGCGTCTTCAAACTGGAGAGAGCTCCAGGCCTCGACGATTCGGCGAAAAGAAGGCTCAGCTACTGATCGATTCCATAAATAGCTCGAAAGTAGATCAACCACTCTCCCGNTGGATTTTCGCTATGGGTATTCCCCAAATCGGAGAATCTGCCTCGCGGGAGCTGAGCCGCCTGCACCAAACCTTGCCAGAGATCTCGACCAGCAANATCCTCCGCACCATCAGTCTCCTCGCAGATCTGGAAGAAGAAAGGAAAGAAGTCTCTCCCCAGAACAAGGACAGACCTCCCCTTGATGACACAGAGAGAAGCACACGGAAGAAGCTTCATGACGATCTGAAGGAACGAATCAAAACCACAGAAACTGAAATTGCGGACTACGAGGTGTCCCCAGACATCGGGGCAGTCGCTGCTCGGAACCTGATCGCATTCTTCAGTTCCCAGCACGGGGTGGAGTTTATGCAANAATTTGAGAGCCTCGGACTTTGCCCGCAGTCTGCAAACTATCTTCCGCGGCCATCGGAGAACTCTGCAGCGGCTGGTATGCCGCTGGCAGGAAAAACATTTGTCATAACGGGAACTCTTTCCCGGGCACGTTCCCTCTATAAGGAGATGATTGAGAAAGGCGGCGGGAAGGTGAGCGGCTCAGTCTCTGGAAAAACCAGCTACCTCCTCGCCGGTGAAGGTGGAGGGTCCAAACGCGACAAGGCGGACAAGCTCGGAATCGAGATCCTTTCCGAGGACCAACTAATCTCCATGCTCAAATGAGAACGTTCTCACGCAGTCCCAAACACACCTTCCCATTAGAGTTCGGGTCAGATTGAGTCTGCACCATCTTGAGCATATTCAGCCCCGCCAACCCCGATGGCATTCTTTTTTTCTATCATTTTTTTTCTGTCGCTGACCGCACTTTCATCAGCGGATCAACGCGTGTTTGAAGACTTCGAGAAAGGGCGTTTAGATTCATGGCGCATCACGGGTAATGCCTTCGGGGAATCGGCCTCTTCCGGACGAAGCGAGAATGAACCGGGCGAAGTCAACGGCTTCGCAGGGGAATATTTTGCGAGCTCGTTGACACAAGGCCCCAAAGGAATGGGTTCACTGACCTCATCATCATTCACTATTCAGAAATCTTATATCAGTTTTCTGATCGGGGGAGGTGATCTGGCAGGGCTCACCTCCCTTCAGCTGCTGGTGGATCAGAAAATCATGAGAGAGGCCATCGGTCGGTCTGATCACAATATGCGTCCAACCACCTGGGACGTCAGTGCACTCATCGGGAAGAAGGCCGCTCTGAGGATGGTAGATGCCTCAACCCGACCACACGGCTATATTCTCGTTGACCATATTCTGTTCAGCGATCAACCAAAACCCACTTTCCCTCCTGCCACGAGGAATGGCCTTCCTCTAATCGCAGGGCTTACTGCTACCTCGATAATACGAGGATTACAGATCCCGACGGAAAGCCAGCTTAAGATTTTCGCTACCTATAAGGATCACGAACTCTACTCCCCGAATGCCCTGGCCGTCGACATGAACGGCAACCTTCTTGTTACGGAAACACATCGTTTGGGGCATTGCGTTCCAAGCACCAGAGACCACCCGTATTGGCTCAATGACGATCTCAGCGCCGTAACGTTGAGCGATAGAGAGAATCTTCACCAGAAATGGAATGACCGGTATCCCATCACAAAGNTGACCGGNGAATCCGACAAAGTCCGCCTTCTTGCAGACCGCAATAAAGACGGCATCGCTGACCAGAGCACGATTTACGCCGAAGGATTTAATGACCTCCTCGACGGAGTAGCAGGTGGCGCCTTCCCTCTCGGCGAAAATGTCTATTTCGCGTGCATTCCTCACATCTGGTCCCTTCACGATACCGATAAGGATGGAAAAGCAGACGAGAAGAAAAAGTTGCTTTCCGGTTTTGGTCCAAGGGTTTCGCTCGCAGGACATAATCTCAAGGGATTTGCACTGGGTCCTGACGGACGGCTTTATGGAACAGTTGGCGACCGCGCCTTGAATGTCTCGACACAGGAGGGCCATCGATTCTCTTACAATGATCAGGGCGCAGTTTTCCGCTTCGATCCCGATGGCTCGAATTTCGAAGTCATTCATAATGGACTACGAGATCCGCAGGGCGTCGCCTTTGATCGCTGGGGCAATCCTGTAACGGTGGAAAGCGATTCTGGACAGGGTGACAAATCACGAGTCATCTACGTTGTCGAGGGAGGAGATAGTGGGTGGCGTACGGGTCATGAAAACCTTCACACTTTTCACGCGGAAATCGGTTGCACCCAGCGACCTGTTAACCAGTGGATGGAAGAGCGCCAATGGGACGCCTTTCACAACGACCAACCAGCCTTTCTCCTTCCTCCCGTGGGCCTTCTCACCGCCAACCCTGCAGGACTATCCTATCATCCCGGAACCGGTTTTCCCGATCACCTGAGTAACTCTTTTCTTCTGTGCGATAACAGCGGAACGCCGCAAAGTTCCGGGATCTGGTCTTTCCGTCTTGAGAGAGAAGGTGCCGGAATGAAATTGGAAAGTCCTCGGAAGCTGATCTGGGGCACGATGGCGACAGACCTTGCTTTCGGAACCGATGGTCGGCTCTATGTCTGTGATATCGTCGGNCAAAACGACTCAGACCGTCCTGGGAGAATATTCACCCTTTCATCCAACCATCCTCCGACTCCTCCCCCCGATTCTGGAGCGGCGGACATACTCGCTGGAGCTGGCATTCAAAAACTCCCCTCCATCCGGCTCTTTGAACTGATGAAGCATGAAGATTTCCGGGTTCGACTTCGGGCCCAGCTCGCTCTCGCAGACCGTCCCGAGGCCGTTCCCTTCTTCATCAACGCAACCCGACAAAAGGAAAACCTCAATCTTGCACTCCATGGCACATGGGGCCTCTGGATTCGAGCACGACGCCAGGGATCCTATGCATCCACCGATCGTCTTATGGAATTACTGGCAGACCCCGTAGAGGAGCTTCGTGCTCAAGCAGCTCGCGCCCTCGGGGAATCGCCCCTAAAGGACGCTGGACGGCTGGTTAATTCATTGCAGGACCCCTCCTCTCGAGTCCGTGCCTTCGCTGCTATTTCAATCGCTCGCCTCAAGGTCAGAGCTGCGTTAAACCCTACGCTCCTGTTACTCGCCGAAAACGAGGACAAGGATCCCTATCTCCGCCATGCAGGAGTGATGGCACTAAGCCAGACAGGCAACGAGGCAGAGCTTGCAGCCTTGGCCAAACACCCCAGCAGGGCAATCCGCATGGCCTCTGTCCTGGCGCTCAGGCGCATGGCCTCGCCAAGCCTCATCCATTTCTTTTTTGACGATGTAAGCNAAATTGCGGACGAAGCCATCAGAGCAGTCCACGATCTTCCTATCGAGAAATCTCGCCCCGCCGTAGCNGCATTACTAGACGAATACGCCCCAGAGCAGAGAGGACGTCCACTATCACGCATGCTCCTGAGGAGAATTCTTCACAGCGCCTTTCGGATGGGAGGAGAGCAGAATGCTACTCGCCTCCTACGTTTTTCTTCCAATACGGAAATGCCTCTGAGGGCTCGAATGGAAGCGCTTCGACTCCTCGCTGACTGGGTTGATCCTCCTCCCATTGATCAGTCTCTGGGTCGGTATGCACCACTACCTCCCCGGGAGAAAAGCTCAATTAAGTCCTCTCTGAATCGAGAACTGCCTCATCTTCTCAGCTTGAAGGATGAAATTTCCGAAGCCGCCATGAATCTCGCCAAACAATACGATGTAGAGGTTGAAGCCCCCTGAAGGAGGCCCGTTCGGCAACCATTACCTAATCGTTCCAACAGGAAAAGGCCTGACACGATTGGAGCGATGGGATCTCTCGAGTCCTGCATTGTTACCAGCCGTCGATGATATTCCATTCCGCTGGTTATTTGCATCTGTAGTCTTCTTTTCTGGAGAACGCCAAAATTCCACATGAGTGCTGGCTCAAACTAGCCAATCGATAATCTTCGCACCTCAGCCAGAGTCCATCTCGCGCGGAATCTTTCAGAATCACCTGTCACCGGAGAAGTAGTAAACCAAAACTCGATTCAATCTGCCGTGAGAAGATTGCTCCACTGGTGCAGCTCAACCCCTTCACCCAATCCTCCAATTTGATTCACAAGCTCTTCGCAACGTGCACGCCAATACTCGTAGTTGGGAGCCTTCTTCGGGTCATCTGCGCTCCGCGGAAAGACAAGATACGTAACAGTCAGGTCTGATACAGGGCGACTGTATGGAGTCGCGTTGGTATTGATCTCACGCGCCATCCGCAAGGACGCTTCTCCAACCTTGTAGGTTGGCCCGGCATCTCCAACAATAGCCGGGTAGGCCACTCGTCCATGAAGCACGATCGCAAAATCTCCGATATTTGGAGCGTAGGGGTCGCGTCGATCTTTTACTACGTTTACCGGGATGACGATGAAGGGGTCATACTCAGCAATAAGAAAACTCGCGAATTTCATATCTGCGACACCCGTCTCCAGCATCTTCATCCTGCTCCTCAACCAGGCCGCGCGATCCTGTCCCACTGCGGGATCTTCAAGCTCCTTCTTGGCGTTGTTGATTCTGTTCTCCCAGCCTGCAATCATTGGATTGGGCGTGGATCCTGTTTTCCTCCATCTATAGCTGGTGAACGGCTGATAGTTGGTTGAGTTGACGATAGCCTCAGGCATCTGAGGCAATCTATCTCCATCAGATCCATCAGAAACCACATCCATCTCAGCCTGCATCAGGAAAAGTCGTTGTCCGGTCACCTCTGAGCGGAGATTCAGAATTGTTTCACAATCGTAAAAGTTATGGCGGCTGAGGATCGCACTCAATCGACCGACATCACTTTTGAGTCTGGCCGCTTTATTCGCGTACAATTGGCGATACCAAGCCGAGACCTTTGCTCGCGGAATCATCTCCCTCAATCCGGGAAAGACCTCCATAAGATGGGGGCTCGTCAGCGCTAATTCTGACAGCGACGTCGCCGGACGAGGCATACGGACCTTCAGGGAATACTCAGCGACGTAGGAATCGTCATCATCACGCTCAACGGACGCCAACTCTCCCTGTTCCGCATCAAAAACAACTTTCAGATTAATCCCTTTCGAAAGACTCCTGATATTCGTATCCGAGAGAGGACGAAGGGTCCCGCGAGGAAATTGCGGGTCAGGGTCTGCTTCGAGCGGGGACAGCTGCTCTCCCAATTGAACCTTCTCCGACGCTTCCCGTCCCTTTTTTTTCTCCACCCTGGCTGTCCTTTTGCCCAGAAGTTCTCCGAGACCGTTTTTGACCTTTCCCCCCAATGGCGTGAGCAGAACAAGCAACCCGAATACTCCAGTCACCAACAGACCAAGTCCGAGGATTAACCCTCGGTAATCGAACGGCACATTAGCAGACCTCTTACGATTTCGGGACATGGCAAAGCAGTATCAATCTTCCTGTTCCGGGACAGCACGCGGTCTGTTACGCATGAAGTACCTCAATATCGCGGGCGGCATACTGGCAAGCGCAGTAGCAATCAAAGAAACCTTCAACCCGGGATAAGATCTAGGCTGTTCACGTTGCAGTGCAAGCAAAGCCTCTAAGACGACCTCTTCCTTGGAAACAAAGAACCACTCACGGGCAGGACTTTCCTCGATCGAGCCGTCCCGTCCCGCAATCTCACCGAACCCGGTATGCACCGGACCAGGGCAAACCGTCAGGACTGGGATTTTGTGCTCATTCAACTCGAGCCGCAGAGCCTCAGAAAAACTTGTCACGTAGGATTTACTCGCCGCATAAACTGCAAAGTCAGGAATAGGGAGCAGCGAGGCGAGAGAACTGACATTCAGCACTGCTCCATGGCCAGACTGGATCATACAGGGAAGGAGACCATGGGTGAGGTGGGTCAGAGCGATGATGTTCAAACTCAACATCTGCTCCATTTTTTCCCAGTCACCTGTCACGAACTCCCCATAATCTCCCATTCCGGCGTTATTCACCAGAAGACTGGGGGCCCATTCGCCCTCCTTCACTGCGGCGATCAGCTCTTCGCGCTCCTCCGCCGAGGTCAAATCAGCATTCACGACCTTTATCTGGAGGCCGGAGTTTTCATTTTGTAGCCGATCTCGCAAAAGCCCCAACTCGTCTTCACGGCGCGCCACGAGAACAAGCTTTCGACAATGAGGGGCAAGCTGAGAGGCGAACTCCTCTCCAAGGCCACCTGAGGCCCCTGTAATCAGCGAACAGTCGTAGAGAAGAGGTGGATCCACGTGATATTAGTATGCGTGCCTATTCCCCCGAAGCTGGCCCCGAAACCGGTTGAGCCTGAACTTTCACAACCCGGAGCGGAAGTCTGATTACGAGTTCACCATCGAAAGTAACATCGACATGGTAAATTCCTGCACTGGAAAATTTCAATCCCTGAAAGTTCAGCACAAGATTACGAGTCAGGAAAGGAACCTCATCGGGGACCTTGATCGGCATATCCGCACGAATCGGCATTTTAGATGGATCCACCGAATTTCCATCATCGTCAATGATATTGATCGTCATCCGGTGATCACCCGAGTCCTCTGGCAGAACACATATTCGCATCGCGAGAGCACAATGGGGATGCACTACTGGAAGCTTTGTAGCGCGGAGCGCATCAAAAGTTCCGTTTATCACCATTTTACCGTTACCATAGTCGGCGGCGAAGTCACAGAGAGTTGCTATTTGAATATCCATTATGAATCTGAAATGTTGTGTCTGGACCGATGAACATGAAACGTCCAGCGCCAAGTCGCCAACCTATTCATCCTCCTCAACCGGTATGGCCACCGGTGCCTCGTCCACAGGAATAGCAGGCAACGCCTCCCCCACAGAATCTGCTGGCTCGCCGTCCTCCTCCCACTTTTCCACCGGGATGGCTTTGAGGATTTTCCCATTTGTTGCTGTCAGATTATCCTCTTCCTCAACTGGCTGCGCTGCAGGTATCGCCAAAGAGGGATCCTCACCCTCCTCAATAATCACAAGCGCCTTGGACGGGGGACGGATCATGGTCTCAATGGCTTCCTTGAATTCCTCGAAAAAAGCAGGGATCATTGGAGCTGCTTTTCTCCCTCCGGAAATGTCCTCTTCAGGATCGCCTTCATAAAGCGCTGCGAATGCGAGCCTCGGGTTTTCGGCCGGAAAAAAGCCCGCATACCACGCAACCTCCTGATTGAGCGCTGGAATCCATTGGCCCGTCCCCGTCTTTGCACAAACCTCCGCAAAGGTAAGACTACCCCTCCGTCCGGTGCCCCACGCCGAATGAGCAACATCATACATACCCTGATGAACGATTTGCACAGCATCCGGATCGAGATCAAGAGCATTACGAGACTGTGGATCAGCCGCCGCAAGGACTCCTCCTGAGGGGTCCTGAACCTGTCGGATCAACTGCAATTTCGGCAATACTGATCCATTTGCTATGCCAGCCATGGACTGCGCCACCTGAAGTGGAGTAGCTTCCCACGCCTGACCAATGGAATAATTTGCTGTGTCTCCATCGGTGAACGGTCTCCCGTAGTTCTTGAGCACATACTCATTGGTCGGGACTCGACCGGAGGATTCGCCGAACAGAGGCAACCCGGAGCGGGAACCGTACCCAAGTTTTCTCGCTGTCGATAGAAATGAACTTGGTCCCGTATCGATGCCAACCAGATAGAACCANCAGTTGTTCGATCGCGCAAGGGCCCGTGTGACATTCATCAGTCCTTCGGGTTCCTTCGTCCAGTTCCACATCTGGGTGGGTGGATTCGCACCTACTTCAATAAACTCCGGACAGTCAATCTCCGTCCATTCCTCAACTACTTTCTGGGTTAAAGCAGTAAGAGCGACCACTGGCTTGAAACTTGAAGCCGGGGGATACAACCCTTGGAAAGCTCGCCCAAACATAGGACGGGATTTATCCTCCGTAAGCACTGCCAACTCCCCGTTACTGATACGCGGAATCCAGACATTAATATCGTAACTGGGCCTCGAGGCGAGAACCAGAACCTCGCCCGTGGGAATATCTACAACGACGAAGGCCCCGCGCTGGCAGCTCTCTTTCAGGACCTTTTCCGCGTGCTGCTGCCAATCGAGATTCAGGGTTGTCACCACCGTACGCCCGATCCCGGGTCGCGCCGTTAGTTCGTCTCGAATTTTCCGACCATTGGAATCAAAAATCAGCTTTCGCTCCCCCGCTTTTCCGATCAGATCCTCATCCATTGTTTTTTCGAGACCGGCGTCTCCACGGGTGTCTTCAAACAGAAGGTCGCCATGAGTGATTGGACCAGCAGGCAATCGACCTTTGCTCCTCACATATCCGATGACATGAGCTGCTGAATCTCCTCCCGGATAATGTCGCAGGTAAACCGGATGCATGATCAAGCCTGGCATAAGTTGCGCCCTGACGATCTTCTCCTTCTCGCTGGGAACGGGCGACGCCCCAAAAACCAACGGAAGCCAGCGTCGGTGCTTGTAGTGAGAGAGCAGATTCTTGTCTGTCACTCCGTAATTCTTACCCGCGATCCTTGACGCATGGTTCAAACGCTTCTTCGCCCAATCAAGGATGTCGGCGTCAACTGGATCGGGAAAATGTGTGAATTGAAGAGCGAGTTGATATCCTACCCTGTTCTCCGCAAGCGGTTTGCCATTACGGTCGGTGATCAAGCCTCGAGGACCGGGTATACTCAAGGTCATCGTCCTCGCATCAGGACGCGTGAGCACCGAAGCCTCTTCTCCCGTCCCCCGCTCTGTGATTTCAGCAGGAAGGCTGCCCGCGTCCTGACCGAAACCAGTCCCCAGAAGGGTTGGCAGTATGAGGAAGAGTACTATCCAGCACGTTTTCATGAACGCGGGAGAAATTACCGCAGCTTCAAACTCACGGCAATCCTCAGAATCAAGGCCGGAATTAACACAAAACGCCACAACTCAAATTGAATTCCTGATCCATATTAATTCGCCTCCACACGGAGACGAATAAACCGGGGCGTAACCCCATCGAAGGAAAACAGGTCCCGGGCCTGAATCCATTCCCCCTCGGCTGTAGACCAAATTACAGATTCGGACACGACCTCAGGCCCTGCTTCCCAGAAAAGAAGATCTGTGGAGACCTCTGGAACAACTTGAATAGCTTCCGAAAGATAGGGACGGAAATACACCATGGTGAGCACTCCCTCTGGAACCAAGAAAGGAGCTTCGAGAGTATCACTGTCCCGCACCATAGGATTTAGGCCCAGGCCAAACTCTGCGAGATTGCTCAACCCGTCCCCATCCGGATCCGCATTGCTCTGCGCAGTCAATTCTCCAGCGCCTCCGAATAGACGTCCTGCCCAGGCACCATAAGAGTCCCGGAAGATAACCGAAACCGTCCCTCTCTGAGTGACGCCATCCGGAGAAGAAGCTTCCAATACGAAAGTATATCGTCCCGCGACGCTGGCAGACACGACAGTATCTTCGTTATCACTATTCCCAAATGTTACCGGAGCAGGACCTTCCAGCTGACTCCACCGGAGCTCAACAGTATCCCGACTCAATGGACCATAGCTTACTGTCGCATCGAGAGTTGCCCCCGCAGGAAGACTAACCTCCTGATTAACGCCTCCAAAGACAAAGAAGCCACTGCTGGTTCCCGGTGATCCGCCCCCTGATACTCCCGCGGCCCAGCTGCCGGGATCAGCCCAGGTATCCGGCTCGAGGGAATCATCGACGATCACCAGGGAAAAACCCTCTCCGTCGGTTGAGGGATACCACCAGTCGCGATATGTGAAATCATGCACTGCGGCATTGAGCTCGGAGATCTCCAGCCTCAATCGATCATTGTCGTTATCCAGCCGCCCAGACCATTCTCCCAGAACATTGACACCATCACCATAAGCCATCTCGAATTCGTTTCTATCGGATACAACTACTGCGTAGGCTCCCGGACCAAGAACGACATCAGGGAAATTGAACCGGACCCCCCTCGTAAATTCAACTCCAGCAAGACTGATTTCCGTATCGCCCACATTTCGTAACTCAATATATTCCGAATCGGGAAATTCTGTCGGATGATACATGATCTCCGTGATTCGCAGGGACTGAAGGACTAAATCTTCACCCGCAAGATCCGACGTATTAGAAAGACCCGGCGTCGGGAGATCAAAATTGCTGAAGAGAGCCGCTCCGTCAGTCCTGCGGCCCCGAGACTGATCGGGCGCATCACAACTCGCATGGACCCTATCGATTTCAACGCCATTTACCCCATAAATCGCCAGCCATTCGTGACCAGCTTCAAGTTTGAACGGCAATTCTGACGGCCCCTCAGCCCCTGCCCCTACTGCCTCCAGCACTAGAAACCCACCACCCCTGATAAACGTGAGGGATGGCATCACTGCCCCACGGTTCGCGCTCATTGGATCATTGGTAACTCGGAGTCCCCCGAGTGAGACCGGCAGCGGTTCTGGATTATAGAGCTCCACAAAATCTTCTCCGTAGATGATCTCTGGCTTACTCATCCACTCGTTAATCCGAATTCCTGAAGGGACCCCGAGTGAGTGCACCTGATTGATCGTCGAGGGCGTTGGCATGTTCAAGCTCCAGCTGGTCTCCGCAACTCCACCCCGACCGATCGAGAGATCTGGTATTTGCGCTCCGAAGGATACCGAATCAATGAGTCCCCCTGCGGGATCGTAAAATAGAACCTGTTCCCCGGCAGCACTGAGAGAAAAGCCAAGCCGGATACCGGGGCCATCTCTTGACTCAGCATAAAGCACTAATCGCTCACCGGTATCAATCTCGATTCCCGGTCCAAAGACGAACTTGCGTGGATCGGACGGATCATCGGAAAGGGAGTATCCTTCGAGGGAGCGTCTCACTCCGGAATTTGCCAGTTCAATATAATCCGGAAACCTCCCTTCGACCTCATGCGACGACTCGTTTTGCGCAAGAAGTTCACTCAGATACAACTCGCCCCGGGGTGCCTCCTGCGCGGCCAAGGTCGCGGGCTCAAGTATGGGAGGCGCTCCTCCAAGCTCTCCATCGACTACTCCTCGCACAAAGGCACGGCGGGCATCCATGAAATCGATCATCTCCTCGATCACCTCAGACGGCACCCATTCAGTGAGATGATTGATTAACAGCGCATCAAATCTTTCCTTGGAAAAGCTGGTTTCTATCAATTGACGAAGAGCCCCAAAATAGCGAAGTCTGATTGTAGGCTCTTCAAACAGTGGAACAAGAGGACCAAGCGATTCTCCTGATCGCACCATATCGAACAAGGTATGCTCGGGATCCGTAATCCTGGAGTCGTCTCCGCGCCCCAGTATTGTGTCCAAATCGTGGGGGATAAATTGAAACCTAGGGTCGAGAAGCCCTCGATACATGCTGTAATCATCATCCGTCCCGTTACTTGCATTCGTCTCCCCGTTGGCAATGAGAGTCTCAACAGCAAACCAACGCATCCACTGTCCCAGATTCGCGACGGATTCAACCTGATCAATATAGTCTGGATCCCCGTCTGCCTGATTCATGATCCGGAGGAATTCATCGAGGTCCGTCCAGTCGTCTTCCGACTCATTGGTCTGCTTTCCCCATCCGTCTCGAGAATACCGTTCGAGGTCTCCACCCCGATAAGCCCAGTTCACATCTGGGCGCACCTTCTTATAGAGATTACCCTGCGCGTCTTCCGACATCTTCTCATCTATGAACTCAGAATTCAGGGGCTGAAGATGCACGAAGCTCCCATAATCCTCTTCCGTATCCTGCGCGAGATCCTGCCCATTCCTCCGAATGGCAACTCGCTTACTGTCAGGTGCCAGAAGATCGCTCACTTGAAACAGCTTCATGCCAATGAACTGAAGCCACGTAAACTGAGTGTTCAGATTCAACTGACTTTCACCATTCCACTTTCGGTCTCTGGGAAGACTTAATCTCATCGGAGGAGGAGTATCTCGCCTGCTACTCGCACCCCGAACCCGGACCCCACAAAGATACCTTACTACTGGACCACTGCAGTCATCTGCCAGCAGGGTGCAGTTGTGCTGCGCATTCGAGTCACGATCTATCCGGTTGAACGCACGATTTTCCGCGGCCGTCATGATCAAGCGGTAAATGCCTTCTCCCTCGGGATTGGGGGCATCGTCGACCTGATAGTGGAGATTCGCCACCTGCCCTATATCGGTCGGAGCAGGCCACGTCCTGACATTTTCCCCATCACTTGCCGACAAATAGAACTCAACAATAACCTGATCATCCATGGCGGGCAAGGTAACCCCAAAGACTCCATCGCCAGCCGCTCCATCGTTGTGCAGGCCATCGTCCGACATGACCACTTCCGTAAAATCTACGGGATCCAGCGTAGACACCCTGTAGAAAGCGTTCACGGAAAGACCTTGTGATGTTGTATCATTCAGACGTGCGCGAATGGTCACTGGATCTGTCGAGCTTGGAACAAGAGGACTGTGACCAACATCCAGAATAAACGGAGCGACCTCGTTCTCACTCAAGGCGTTGGAATTCACCACTCCTGGGGTAGCCCCATTCTTACTTGCTTCCCAATTCTGCCCAGACTGATTGGTAAGGGATGGATAAATGAGCTCGAGGGATTGCCCCCCGCCATCATGCCTTGCCTCCCATACCCATCCCGGTTCTCCAGTATCGGTCACTCTCGTTCTTTCCGCCCAATCGCCCTGATCATAATAGGCCACTTCGTCAACTTGCTCTCCCTTATCATCAACCAGTCGAATACGCTCACCACGATTACTCAGAGAGCCACTCCAACCACCAACCAGGAGATCCACCGCTCCGTAAAGGCCGACAAATTCTTGAATGTCTGCCGCAACCACCAGTAATCCGCCGGCTGGGATTACAAGGTCCGGAAGAACCATTCCAATCCCTCGAGTGAATTCCCATCCTCCAACGCTCACCGGCCCATCACCCATGTTGAGCAACTCAATAAACTCATGTCCCGTTTCCCCACTTTCGGGGTGATACATGATTTCATTGATAACGATCGCATCCGCAGCTCCGCCCACCTGAATATTTACCGTCACCGCGCCGGAATAAAGAGATCCATCACCGACCCTGTAGCTGAAACTATCGCTCCCCGAAAAGCCTGGCGAGGGCATGTAGACAAATGATCCGTCTTCATTCATTGTCAGTTGCCCATGCGCAGGCGCCCTCGTCACCGATACACTCAGCGAGGGACTATCCACGTCGACATCATTAACAAGAAGACCGTTCTCAAATCCAATTACCAGCTCCTGATCAGCTATTGCCCGATAGTAATCCTCACTGGCTACAGGAGGATCGTTCACCGCTGACACCGCAATCCTGACCACCACAGGATCCGATGAGCGCGCTCCTCCTGTAACAGCATAACGGAACGAATCAGGTCCCTCGAAATTCTCCTCGGGCGTGTAGGTGAACGATCCATCTGAGCGTAAGTCCAATGCTCCACGCGCGGCCGGGGAAAGCAGCACCACGGCCAGAGGGTCACCTTCCGCATCACTATCATTGGACAATACCCCTTCCTCGACCGTGACCTCGAGGAGATTGTCCTCCGAGACAACATACTCATCAGAGACTCCTTCCGGAGCTTGGTCCAAATAAATCCTCACCGTGGTTACGGGTGATGAAAGAGCCCCATCACTGGCTCGATAGCTGAAAGACACCAGACCCGGGTTTTCGTCAGCCGGTCGGTAGAAGAACGCTCCATTCGCACTAAGAATCAGCTCTCCGCTTTCAACTCCACTAACCAACACGGCTTCAAGGACTGACTGATCTGGATCGTAGTCATTGGCAAGAACCCCCTCTTGTTCATCTACTATGATTAATCCCCCGGGATCTGTCGCGTAGGTATCTTCGATGGCCACAGGAGCATCCGGCTCATTGCTGACGTTCAAGACAACTTCCACCACCGGCGACAGGGCTATGCCGTCAGATACAGCATAAGTGAAGGAGTCCGGACCGAAATAATCACGATCAGGAGTATAGGAAAACGAACCATCATCGTTCAACACGAGTTCTCCACGAGTCGTGTTTTCCACAAGTATCGCCTGAATTGCATCACCATCGGGATCTATATCGTTTGACAAAACGCCCTCCTCGGGGCCGCGGATGTATTCCAAATCTTCGACCACCTGATACACATCTGCTACTGGCTCGGGGATATCATTACTACCCGGCACAACGTTGATTGTGACAACCCCGACCGAAGCTCCCTCCTGATTGACAGCTCTATAAGTAAATTGGTCCTCGCCTTCAAAATTGAGAAGCGGCGCGTATGTAAAGGCTCCGGTCTCATCGAGACTAAGCACTCCATTGGTAGGACCAGTTTCAAGAAGAGCAACGAGTCCCATCTGGTCCAGATCCAGATCATTTGCGAGCAGTCCCGACCTCCGTGCTCTGGCGACCTCAAGCTCGAGGTTAAAGCTGATATCGGAGCTCTGCCGGTCGCTCTGGTGAATCTCTACCGCGAGGGTGTTTTCTCCCTCAACAAATAGGCTCGGAGAAACTGCCGGAAGCTCGATCTCGAGATCACCATCATCCTCAGCGCTACTCGCAAAGTCGCTATACGACGGGTTCTCTCCAATATTATCGCGGCCTACTTCTGTCCCATTCAGGTAGACGACGATCCCATCATCCCGAAAAACACGGCATCGTGACCCCACGATTGAATTTACCGACGCGATCGTAAAGGTATGGCGAAAGTATGTGGTTGGATTCCTGTTCCTCGGGCTTCCCCCAAACCCCACCTCGGTATTTTCATCACCATCACCATACCCCAGTTCGGCGGGGCCACTCGCCCATTGAGAGTCATCAAAATCCGGCTCCCGCCACGCCGTACCAAGATCAGTTCCTGTATCATCGTAGCGCCAGTCTGCTCCATACGGAATCACCGTCACCTCACCACTTTCAGTCCCCCCGCCGACAATCGCCTCGAGGGTAGCATTTTCTCCAATCTCGAAAAAATCATCGATGGCGACTGGCGCATCCGGTCTTGGACCAATCAAGAGATTGACCCTCGCAGGCTGAGAATCCAACTCTCCATCGCTCGCCCTGTAGGTGAATGAGTCGGTTCCAAAAAAGTGCTCATCAGGCGTGTAGATGAACTGTCCGTCCGGATCCAGAGAGAGGGTTCCCTGCGTGACTCCTTCCACAAGAAAGGCGGACAGGACGTCTCCCTCGAGATCTTCATCATTTGCAAGCAGACTATTTGCAGCGGCGTCGACAACTAGAATTTCATCCTCGTCGAGCGCAAAAGTCTCAGGAATCGCGACCGGGGCGTCATTCACCGGCACGACCTCGATAACAACCTCGGCGACCTCGGATACCCCTGCAACGTCTGCAACTTGGTAGGTGAAAGTGTCTCTACCAAAATAATCGGGATCCGGAGTATACAGGAAAACTCCACTCGGGTCCATGTTGACATCTCCGTTCACAGGAGGATCCACAATCGTTACAACGGGATCACTGCCGACAGAATCATTACTCAACACACCACCAACCGCTCCGTCTCCCCGCTGAACAAGGACGTCATCAAAATACACATTAACAACCTCATTACCCCGACTCGTCCCACCGCTGTAAGCACCAAGTGCGATAGTATGACTACCGGCATCCAGTGACAGAGTAAAACTTGCAGAACGCCACCCGGAATCTCCCCCATTACTGATCCGAACCAGAGAATCATTTACATCGTTCCCATAGCGCACCCCGTCAACCTCGAAGACGGCCTCCCCGAACTCACTTGCTTCCAGCGGGTCGGAGTTAATCAGCCTGTATCTGAAATCCACCTGAACTGCTGCGGGGGCCGCGATCGTGAAGCTCTGGGTGAAAGCTCCGGAGGTAGCGTGAGGCCCTGGGACGAAGCGATTGTCCAACCCTCCAATTGTGACCCGGAGCCCCGAACCGGCAAACCCCGCGTCAGGATCGATACTGCCGGATGCATAATCCGGCTGATCTGTCCCGAACACATCGTCCGAGAAAATAAAGCCTCCAGAAGCTCCCACTCCGCCCTCGAGCGTGAGATCTAGGCCCACATCGGAGCTCCCGAGATTCGCTTGGTGGACTTCGACGGCAATGGTGTTCTGCCCCACCCTCAGAACACCGGCAACATCGAGCTCGACCACAAAGTAAGAGGACTCATCGCTGTTCTCTGCCAGAGTAGTCGAGTCAATGACACCATCCGGCATGAAAAGAGAGCCGACTTTGATTCCGTTGATGAAGATCACGCACCCATCGTCAACCGCAAGATTCGCAACCCATTTCCGCTCACTCACCTCCTCTGCACTCAAAGAGAAGGTGTTTCTGAAGAGGTAGGTTGTCACCAAATTCTGACCGTTTGGGCCATCGCCAATTCCGAGCAGAAGATCCGGCGTTGCGGCGGGAAAAGCCTGAACCACTCCTCCCTGAAGGGGGAGAACTCCCGAGCCCCATGGACCGACTGTTGATGATCTCACATCAAAATCGACGCTGTTCCAATCTCTGCCGAATCCATCAACCGGGTAGCCTGTTCCAGCTCCCAGCTGGTTTTCCATCTGGTCGAGGTAATCCCACTCCCCATCGAATGTCGGAATAATCAAATTCGCACTGCTATCTAGATCAGTCGAGATCAGAGGTCCGGATTGGGTATTTAAAGAAAGGTCCTCAACGGTGCTGTAGGTATCATCTACCGCCACCGGAACAGCTGCTGCGGTAACAGTAAGCGACAGAGACAGAATTCCCCGGGCCCACCTTACAGGCAGGCCAAATAGGAATCGTCGAGGGCTGAGGGTTTCCATCGGGGACTTCGGGGGACAGGAGCTTAAAACTCCGAGGACTTGAAGGAGGATACACCACAACGGTGGAAGCTGCACAGCCAATACCCAGTATTACATTGGGCCCGGTTCTAAACAGAACCACTCTTCCTCTCCCCCCCGTGGGTTACTCCTTGACAGGGCGCTCCGGCATCCAAATCTGGAAACCTTTGCATCCTATAGATACCCGTCCCCGTTGGAACCTCCCGTTTTGTGGTGATGGAAGAGCGCCCCTCGGCTCGGTATGAGGAAAAACTCGGGCTACTTGAGCTGTTCTTGCTTCGATCGCGTCACCGGGCTAAACCCTCAAAAATCCAAACCGCCCATGCCTGAGTTCAACACCGTCGCCATCCTGCTTCTCCTCACCCTCATTATGCTCTGGAATTTGGACCTGGTAGCTACCCTTCTTAATCTGGGGTCTCTTAAACCAGAACTCCCTCAGGAATTCGTCGATATTTACGATGCGGAGAAGTATTCCCAATCGCAGGAATATACCCGGGCCACATCCCGTTTTGGCATTTTCTCGTCAATTGCCTCACTCACAATTCTACTTTGCTTCTGGTTTTTTGGCGGTTTTGGCTGGTGGGACTCGTGGACGCGCTCCCTCGCCCTTGGAGAAGTTTCTACCGGCCTTATCTATATCTTTGGCCTCCTCTTTGGGAACTATGTTCTCAACCTGCCTTTTACAGTCTACGCCACCTTCGTGCTGGAAGAGCGCTTCGGCTTTAACAAAACAACACGAGCGACCTTCGTGACGGACCAGCTCAAAACTATTGTTCTCACAACCTTGATCGGAGCTCCTCTCCTTGCCGGTATTCTTCTTATCTTTCAAAATCCTGATGCATGGGTCTGGGCGTGGCTTACCTTCAGCGCTTTTGTTCTGGCGATTACCTACCTCGCTCCATCGTTGATCATGCCGCTCTTCAATAAATTTGAACCCATGGAAGAAGGGGCCCTGAAGGAAGCTATCTACAAAATGGCGAAAGGCTGTGAATTCCCTCTCACCGAAATCACCGTAATGGACGGATCGAGACGTTCGGCAAAGTCCAATGCATTTTTCATGGGTTTTGGTAAGAACAAGAAAATCGCTCTCTACGATACGCTTGTTGAAAACCACTCAACCGAGGAGCTCGTAGCCGTCCTCGCCCATGAAATCGGCCACTTCAAGCGCAAGCACATCATCCAGCGCATAATCCTCTCTCTGGTTCAATTTGCCGTCCTGTTCTATCTCCTCGGTCAACTTATTGATCCTGAGAGCAGCTTCTCCCGCCAACTCTTTGCTGCGTTTGGACTCACCGCTGAAAACATCTCACCTCATGCCGGTCTCGTCTTTTTCGGAATTCTCTTCAGCCCGGTCAGCCGCTTTCTCGGAGTCTTTCTCAATGCGTGGTCACGCAAGCATGAATTTGAGGCTGACGCCTATGCTGCAGAAGCGCAAAATACCTCTGATCACCTGATCACAGCCCTCAAGAAGCTCTCCGCGGATAATCTGTCAAATCTCACTCCTCACCGATTCCGCGTTCTTCTTGATTATTCGCACCCACCGGTCCTCGCCCGAATCCATGCACTTCGGAAGCTCATGCCGGGCTCCACTGCATGAGCAAGCCCCTGTTTACGCATCTGGGATCTGCCTTCGCGGGAGGTTTGGTCGTCCTTCTCTGCATGTCGGGGCCTTTCATGCGTGGGCTACATGAAGCGAAGGATACCGCGCACCTCTCAAGCCAGTTCCGCAAATCAACGAGGCCCCCTGCATCAGATACTGGATCCGATCACCCTACACCCCTGCCGGAAGTCCTGAAAAAGCCTCTGGAGATCCAAAGCCTTGAAGACCTTCTTGCCGCCACGGGCATCAAACTACCGACCCGCACTGAGCTCGACACCTACCTTGCTGACAGCGGTTACCCGGCGGAGGGATATCTTGCTGCAGGGATGATTTTGCAGGACCCCGGCCTTATGAGGGAAGCGATAACCCGGGATCCTGCCAACCCGCATGTCCTATTTGCCCTCGCCTCACGTAGTGAATTTTCAGACGAAGATCGGATTAGTTGGGCCCGGCAACTTCAGGAGGTTCAGCCTGACAATTCGCTGGCATCCTTCCTCCTCGCATCACTCACGTGGGACAATGTGGATAAGAACTCAGCTCTGGAAATTCTCAACGAGGTCGATCATCGCAAAACATTCCAGACCTTTACCTCGGAATCATTAATTGCCGTCACCGACGCGCTGCGCGCAACAGGCAACGACTCCATTGCCTCTACATACCACGCCCTGCTGACGGTAGATTTACCACACCTCGCACAACTGCTCTCCCTGAGCCAGAATCTTCGTGAGCACGCCCAGCACAGCTCCGTTGAAGAAGCGATCATTGCGAGAAGGCGCAATGCGGACCTTGGCACTTCCGTCGCAAGACAAAACGATCTGATTTCGGGATTGGTTGGCCTTTCCATCCAAAGTAACGCTTATGCAGATCTTCCTCCTGATGCCCCATTTCCCATTGCGGAAATGAACCCTGATTCCTTCCTCGCCTCTATTGAGCATCAGCGGAATCAGATCAGGGAGCTCCCTGTCGTCACCGATGCACTCAGGGGTTCACCCGAGCTTGTCGAAGGATACTGTCGACGAGCGCTCGCTCTTGGAGAAATTGAGGCACTCCGCTGGTTACGCTCACGAATCCCACCTTCCTCTGAGTAATCCCGACCACTCAGTCAGCAATCAGGCCTCTCCTTTGATCGGCACCGCGATAGCCTCGCATTCCTTTTCCCAGCCAGGAAAATTCCACGTGTCAGGGAATCCACGGCATTGAACAGGTTTTACCTTCTGGATGCGGCACTGAGCCCCATCCAGCATTATACATTCACTGCTCGAATCCTTATCGATGAGAGAAAGGCCCGTTCTGTTTGACCTGATTCTGGTGAATTCCTGAAGAAACCGATGTTCTGGCATGCCGAGAAAAGTAGCGATCTGTGCAATTTCCTCGTCCTTCACCTCTACGTCTCCTGGACACTTGCAGCACGCCGTGCAGCGTTGGCAGGCATAGTGAAAACGGGGTTTGAGCGACACTGGTTAAAGGAGCTTTCTAGCGTGAGCTTGCCGCGCACCCATCATGCTAAGGGACGCCACGGTCTGAGAGCTCTTCCCGGCCCCCGATCTCAGCCCGGGATGCGATTTTCGGTAATGTTAGAGCCCGTATGCAGACGTGGCTCAAAGCTTATCGAACCGCGTAGGACGGCCCTTGGACTGTGATAAGATCATGGTAGTATTTCACCCTAGCCTGAAACCCTCTCCATTTTTTTCCGGGACGCCCATTGTCGAGAAGGAAATGAGGACAATTCTTATGCGGGGGATTCATGCCGTAGCGTGGCCAATGATAATGAGGAACTACCTTCGAGAGCGGAATCCCGTGCTTATACATCAGATAGGCTGCAAGCTTGGCCGTTCTGTCAATCGTCCGATTGAGGCTATTCCCTTTGTGCTCGCACATCTCGAGTCCAATCGAATATTTATTCCCCGGCCCGTTAAAGTCGGCATGACGCCCGGTTATGTTCGTGGGCAAGTGCTGCACCGCCACATTCTGATCGATGGTGTAATGCCATGAGAGGCTTCCTAGTTTACTACGTTTCAAAGCAAGAGAATGCCGCCATGGATCCGCACCCTTGCTCCAGTTCTGGGTGCTGTGGATGGTAATATAACGGGGGCGCATCGAACTCTGTCCCTTGCGGCCACGAGCGCTCTTGGGAAGGTAATCCTTATGAACTCTTACCTCCGACAAAAGGGTCAAGGGGGCCTTCCGGGGAATCAAGGCAGGGGCACTGATGGGAACTCCCTGACGTGCAAGTACCGAACGTGCAGATGCAGGAGACCTCTTACCGTTGACGTAAGCATTGCTGGCGGAAACCATTCCAGCAGGTCCGCCTCGGTAGCCCTGCATCCCGCCGACACTGATGCTTCTGTGGGAGGAACATCCCGTCAGCACAAGGGATGAAAGTGTTGTGAGAAATATTAGCGGATTGGCGAGGGGGCTCCCCATAGGCTTTATAATATTTAAAGGTTGTTAACAAAATACCGAGTTATTCACATTTGTGAAGATCTAAGTTGCCCAAGCCCGGAAGCCCTGTCTTGTCTGCATACGAATCAAGTCAGATTCCCCAGCGCCAATAGTCACCTCGCCCGCGGACGCCCTTGCCTTCGCGAGGGACAAATGCGCCCTGAACGAAGTTCAATCTCTGGCTGACACTGAAAAACCCCTCACTATAGGCCCAATCGAACCGCCTGCGCAGGCCTTCGCAACCGCCTTGGTGTCCTTGTCACTCGACTCCAACTCACGGCTCTGGATCCTGGGCGGGTCCGCCCGGCATCGCGAGCGAATCTCTTCAGAGCTCACTGCGTGGGGTCAGAAGGTCGTGGACATCCCGGATCCTCCCTCAGGGATTGTTGACACCCAAATCCTCGATCCGGAGCCCGACGCTGAGCGCCTCGCCGCATTTCAGCAACTCGCTGAACCAAGCGATAACGCCGAAACGCCAATCATTCTTGCTTCCGCTAACGCTCTTTCTCATCCAGCCCCTTCGCCACTTGACCTGAAATCTTCTATCCTCCATTTGGCGATTGGAAAGGATTACGATCCCGCTTCCTTGCAGCAGCAGTTTCTCGCAGCGGGTCTTGAGCAGGTGGCCCAGGTCCACGCTCGCCAACAGTTTGCCCGGCGAGGAGGAATCCTCGATGTATTCCCCGCTCAGGCAGTCGATCCTTTGCGGCTTGAGTTTTTTGATCTTCAGCTGGATTCACTCCGTGAATTTGATCTCGATTCCCAGACGTCTATCCGCCGAATCGACCACGCTGAGCTGATTCTTACCGCTCCGGCAATGAATACCCGCGTTAGCGAATGGGCCTCGGAAAATGACACCATCATCGCGCTCGAGGAAGGAATTGAAAACGCGGACCTAATTTTCACTGACAACCCATCCGGCGGCGCCCTCATGGTAGAAGCTTACGGAACTCCCTTTGCCCACTTTAACGCCGGCGACTTCGTGCTCCATGAAGCACAGCAAAGCACCGTATTCCACCACATCAACCAATGGGTTTCAGAGCATTGGACGATTTACATCGCAGCAGGATCTGAAGGCGAACGTGAGCGTTTCCGCGAACTCGCCGGAACTCAACTTCCGGAAAACGACTATCGTTTCCTCGAGCTCTCGATTCCAGAGGGTTTTGTTCTCCGCTCCGCAAAAATGGCTGTTCTTTCTCTTGGAGAACTACTTGGTCGTCCGCAACCTTCCAGAGGAACAAACCGCCTCCGGCGCTTGGAGAAGGCCCGCTCCCATTCGGCAGCTACCGAACTGGACCAGCTTAATGAGGACGATCTTGTTGTCCACGCGGACTACGGAATTGGACGCTTCCGCGGTCTGACCGACGGAGAGAACGGTGAGGAGGAGCTGTCCATTGAATACCGGGACGGGAGCACCCTGCATGTGCCGATTGACCACTCCCACCTCATTTCCCGGTATGTGGGAGTAGGGGGCAAGACTCCTGTGCTGAGCCGGTTGGGAGATGGACGCTGGGGAAAAGTCCGCAAATCTGCAGAAGCTGCAATCATGGACTATGCCGCTCGACTTCTCCGAACACATGCCGAGCGGGACTCTAAGCAAGGTTATGCACATCCCGTAGACAGTCGTTGGATGTGGGAATTTGAAAATTCTTTTCCCTTCACTGAAACAGCTGATCAAGCTCAGGCGATCTCGGATACCAAAGCGGACATGGAGTCCAGCCAGCCAATGGATCGCCTCATCTGTGGTGACGTTGGCTTCGGAAAAACCGAGGTCGCCATCCGGGCGGCCTTCAAGGCTGTCACCGGAGGTTCTCAAGTCGCTATTCTGGTCCCTACTACTGTGCTGGCCGAACAGCATTGGCGAACATTCCGCGAGCGAATGAGCGACTTCCCCATCCGGATTGATCTTCTGAGCCGCTTTCGTAAGCCCAGCGAAATTTCCGATACAATCAGAGGCATAGCGGAAGGAAGTGTGGATATCGTGATAGGCACTCATCGTCTTCTCTCCGGGGATATTGCCTTCCATAATCTCGGACTTGCCATCGTCGACGAGGAGCAACGATTCGGGGTTAAGCACAAGGAGCAATTCAAGGAACGCTTTCATCAGGTTGATCTCCTCTCTCTTTCGGCCACTCCGATCCCCCGCACGCTCTACCTGTCTCTGATGGGCGTCCGCGACATGTCTACAATCGATACTCCACCTCCTAACCGTATCCCGGTTCACACGTCAGTCTGCTCCTATGACGAACGCGTCATACGGGACTGCATCCGTCGGGAACTAGAGCGTGGNGGGCAGGTTTTCTTCCTCCACAACCGGGTTCAGAGTATTGAAATTGTGAGAAAGCGTTTGCTCGAACTGGTTCCTGAGGCCCGGATTCTAATTGGCCACGGCCAGATGGCCCGGGAAGATCTTGAGGTCGTCATGCATGAGTTCGTCGAGGGAAAGGCTGATGTCCTGCTTTCCACCACCATAATTGAGAGTGGTATCGATATTCCTAACGCTAATACCATCATGATAGACCGGGCCGATCGCTTCGGACTGGCAGACCTCTACCAACTGAGAGGCAGGGTAGGCAGGGCGGACAGACGAGCCTATGCCATCCTGATGCTGCCACGCGATCAGATCTCCACGGGCGATGCGAAAAAACGNGTGAGTGCGATCAAACAATACAGCGCATTGGGATCAGGCTTCAAGATCGCCATGCGTGATCTCGAAATCCGTGGCGCCGGCAACCTGCTGGGAACAAGGCAGTCGGGCCATATTGCCGCTGTGGGCTTTGACCTCTACTGTCAGCTTCTGCGACAATCCGTCGAACAGCTAAGCGGCCACAAGGTTCGCCGCAGGGTCGATGTTGTTCTCAGGGCAGGATTTATAGTGTTTTCCGAATCTCGATACCAAGAGGCTGACGATGAGAAGCTTCCGGCATATTTTCCCGCGGAATACATTGAAGATTCAAGGGCTCGTGTCGCAGCTTACCGGGAAATGGCCAGTCTCACCTCCCTGGAGGAGCTGCACGCCTTTGAATCAAGGCTCCGCGATCGTTACGGGCCAATGGCACGACCCGCGAGAAACCTGATCAAGGTCACCCGGCTCAGGTTTGAAGCCACAATGGCAAACGTAGAAACTGTCGAGATTCGTGGAGATCGGCTAATGGTCCAGCGTAACGGTGGATTCCTGATGGTCGATAACCGCCAGTTTCCCCGCTTGAGGTCAAAGCATCCAAGCAGTATGCTTTCGGAGGCAATAGAGTGGTTAGAGTCCCTCAACCGACCATGAAGACTATTTTCCCCGTTATCGCGCTTCTGACTTTTCCCCTCGCCGCCGCTCCGGTCCCACTTCTGAAGACCGCAGCAACTGTCAATGGCAAGATGATCAGCACGCGGGAGGTTGAGCAACAGCTCGCCCCCGCAATCTCCTCCCTGCTCGCGAAATATCCCCGTCGCGGGGAGAAGTTCCAGCAGGCCTTCGCGGAAGCGAGAGAGGAGGTTCTGGAGGAACTCATCGAACACAAACTGGTTCTGAGCAATCTCGAGGAGCGAAAGATTCAGATTCCCGAATATATCGTAAAACAGGACGTCGAACGTTTTATCCGAATCAATTTTGACGGTAATGAGCAGGAATTCCGGAAGTATCTTCAATCAACACGGATGACCCGGCGGGAGTTCGAGAGGTCGCAACAGGAAAAGATTCTGGTTCAATCCTTCAAAAGGGAACAGTTCAGGGATGTTGCTCCGGCAACGGAGAGCGAGATCGTCTCACGCTTTAAGAAACGGGCAGCAGATTTGCGTGATCAGACCGAAGACAAGATTACCTTTCGCAAAATCTACATTCCCGCAGTCAATCAGGAAAANCCGGTCGCCACCCAGCAGGAACAGCTTGCCCTCGCTGAAAAGCTTGCAGAAGAAGTTCGAAACGGTGCAGATTTCGCCACTACTGCCAAGACGCACTCATCGGGAGCTTTTGCCGACAAGGGAGGCCTCTGGCAGGACACCCTGCGCTCTGATCTTGAAGTGGGGTTTGCTGACATAATCTTCGAGGCTTCCGAAGGAGATATCGTTGGCCCGCTCAAGGACAGGATCGGCTTTACGATCGTAAATATCGTCAAGATAAGCCCGGGACCAACTCCCGAACTCGACGCTGAAATGCGAGAGCGCATGCGGAAAGAGGTTGAGATGGAAAAACGCTCCGTCCGCTATGATGAATGGATTAAGATGCTGAAAAGAACTGCCATCATCAGGCGAAACATCTAGAATCTTCGACCGGCAGGCTAGGGATATCATGCACACGGCTGTTTACGCAGGGAGCTTTGACCCTCCAACCAACGGTCACCTTTGGATGATCCAACGCGGATTAGAATTGTTTGACCGCCTCATAGTTGCGATCGGAACCAATCCCGGAAAGCCATACAGCTTCAGCGTTAAGCAACGTCTAGAGCTGATGAAAGCTTCCGTTCCGTCCTGCGAGCGCCTTGAGATATCGCACTTCGACAACCGCTATCTGGTAGATTACGCCAAGGAGCAGAAGGCCGCCTATATTCTGCGCGGGGTCAGGACTGGCGATGATTACGAATATGAGCGCGTGATGCGGCATATTAATGCTGACCTCGCTCCAGAAATAACAACGATTTTCCTGATGCCTCCCCGTGATATCGCTGAGCTCAGCTCCAGTATGGTCAAGGGACTAATCGGGCCGGAGGGATGGGAAGACACCGTGCGGCGTTACGTCCCGGGGCCGGTATTTGATGCTCTCTCTCCCGCCCAACCTGATGCAGACAAGTCAGGCCAGTGAACTTCTGCCTGTGTGTCGTCCGTATTCTCAGCCCCCTGAACATTCTCGACCATGCAGACTCTTGCCATCGCTCTGGGCTCCCTCGTATTCTACCTTATCGCCTACCACACTTACGGGAAGTTTCTCGCCAGAAGGATCTTTAAGCTGAACCCGGAAGCCAGGGTTCCCTCCGTGGAATTGGAGGATGGTAATGACTACGTTCCTACGCGTAAGGGCGTGATCTTCGGACATCACTTCACNAGCATAGCAGGGACGGGCCCCATCGTAGGCCCTGCTCTTGCCGTCATCTGGGGCTGGGTCCCTGCCCTCTTATGGGTCCTCTTTGGATCAATTCTCATTGGTGCAGTTCACGATTTTGGAGCTCTCGTAGTCTCGATCCGCAACCGGGGCCAGACCGTGGGAGATATTGCAGGAAGAGTCCTCAGCAAACGCACCCGTCTCCTATTTCTCTCGGTGCTCTTCCTCGCGCTCACGATTGTCTTGGCGATCTTCGGGCTGGTAATCGCAGCAGTCCTCAAGCAATACCCGTCCGCGATTCTCCCCTGTCTCATTCAAATTCCAATCGCGGTGGTGATCGGGATCTATCTTCACCGGCATGGGGTAAATCTTGTGGTCCCATCGCTTGTGACTTTGGGGATCATGTATCTCACGGTTGCATTTGGGAACGTCGGTTTTCTTGCAGCGATAAATCAAGCGCTTGCGTCCATGCCGGTCATTACGTGGGTGTGCATTCTTCTGGTATACTCCTACATCGCTTCGGTTTTACCCGTGTGGACCCTCCTTCAACCCCGGGATTTCATCAATTCACTTCAGCTTATTTCAACCCTTGGTCTCATTGTGGTTGGTCTGATTGTTACAGCTTTCATCGGAGGAGCTCCGGTTACCCCTGAAGGCGAACGCCAAGCTCTTGAAATCGTGGCCCCAGCCTTCCGCGCTGCCCCAGAGGGGGCACCCTCAATCTTTCCCTTTCTCTTTATCACGATCGCCTGCGGAGCAATATCGGGGTTTCACTGCCTCGTATCCTCTGGCACTTCCTCCAAGCAGCTGAAATCAGAGTCTGATGCCCTCTTTGTAGGCTACGGATCAATGATCACCGAGGGCTTCCTTGCCGTTCTTGTGATTCTTGCCTGCGTAAGTGGTCTGGGAATGGGCGCTCAGGCTGATGGTTCAACCCTTTTTGGAACTGCCGCGTATGATGCCCGCTACGGTTCATGGTCTGCTGCGGGTAGCCTCGCCGCAAAGATCGGCGCTTTTGTAGAGGGTTCTGCAAATTTCCTTGTCGCTTTGGGACTGAAAGCGCCGTTTGCNGTGGCCTTGATGGGAGTTTTTGTCGCCTCCTTTGCAGCTACCACTCTGGATACGGCCTGTCGCCTGCAGAGATATGTCGTGCAGGAACTTGCCTCAACCTTCACTCGTGAGAGGACATCTACGGCGTCCCCCTCCCCCCATCCCCTTTCTATCCTGACCAATAAGCACGGAGCCGCCGTCTTTGCCATCATCCTTGCCGGAGCACTCGCAGCACTCCCCCCACCGGAGGCAGCATGGACCCTCAACTCTGCCGGAAAAGGAGGACTGATTCTCTGGCCACTTTTCGGAGCTACCAACCAACTCCTCGCCGGGCTCGCGTTTCTTGTAATAGCCTTCTGGCTTTGGCGTCGCTCTCTGCCAGTGTGGTTCATTATCCCCCCAACTGTTGTCATGCTCATCCTGCCCGGCATTGCGATGGCGATCAAAGTTTATGAGTTTTTTCAGAACTCGCAGTTCCTCCTCGCTGTTCTGGGAATGGCCACCATCGCTCTGCAGCTCTGGATTATCCTTGAGGCGCGATCCGCCTGGCCTCGAGCGAAGGGCATTGTCGAGGATCTTTCCGGATCTACCGAAACTCTCCCTGCTAGAGAGTGAGATCGCTGAAAAGAGCCCGTCTCACCACTCCCCCGAGACCTGCCACTCCTCCATCAGTTCGGCGGGACAATCATCGAGGAATCGGGAAGGCCTCTGGATAACCTCACCGGAATAACTCTTCGGGTTAATCTGCGGATAGGTGAGGTACAGCTCATCCTTTGCCCTCGTTATCGCTACATAGAAAAGTCGGCGCTCTTCTTCCAGCATGTATTCGTCATCTGCGTCTAGAACTCTGCCATTTGGAAACATTCCATCCGTCAGGGAAATCACAAAGACGACCCTCCATTCCAGACCTTTTGCCTGATGAACAGAGGAAAGCACAACCTGTTCGGTATCCATTTCAGCCTTACTCCCACTCGGGTCTCCGTCCACAGCCGACATAAGGGAGAGCTGGGCGAGGCATTCAAGGACATCGTCAAATCGATCCGCGTAACTCATCAATTCCTCAAGGTCGGATCGTCGATGTTCATAGTTATCAAACGACTCACGCATGACTTCGTCGTAGACTCCCTCCAGAACACTGAAAATCATTTCGGAGGGTCTGGCAAAGCCATCTACACTGACGAGCTCGTCGAGAGTAAGTCCGAGCTGCTCCCAGTGGGATAACGACTTTTTCGGGACTGGGAGATCCCCAAGAATATCCGAGAATGCTGCAGGAGGGTTTTCTGCCGCAGCGTGAGGCGTGGCCACCCATCCTTTCCAGAGCTTGTCCGCACTTTTTGCACCAATCCCCGGCAGCAGGCAGACCATCCGCTTGAAACTAACCTCATCACGACGGTTGGTAACGAAGCGCATGAAAGCGGCAACGTCCTTGATGTGAGCTTGCTCAAAGAAGCGCAGGCCACTGGTAATCTGGAAAGGAATACCCCGGTTCCTAAGCTCCATTTGAAGGGTCATGCTTTGATGGTGAGCACGATAGAGGACAGCGATTTCCTCAAGCTCCACCCCCTCCTCCCGCAACTCAAGGATGCGCTGGGCAACAAATTGGGCCTGTGAATTAGGATCTTCCAGCGATACCAGTGCCGGCATCATCGCGCCTCCCTGCCGGGCTGCCTCAAGATCCTTCTCAAAGCGGTGTCGGTTAGCTTTGATGGCTGAATTTGAGAGTTCAAGAATTTCGGGCACGCTGCGATAATTCTTCTCGATCCGGTAGACTTGGGCATCTGGATAACGCTCAGGAAAGCTGAGAATGTTATCCATGTCAGCCCCCCTCCACGAGTAAATCGACTGAGCGTCATCTCCAACCACCATGAGACTCTGGCCTTCCCCCACTAAAAGATCCACTAGTTCACTTTGCACATGGTTCGTATCTTGGAACTCGTCTACCAGAACATACTGGAAGCGCTTCTGGTAAAGTCCGCGTAACTCCTCGTTTTCCTGCAGGAGCTTGAGGGTCAGAACGAGAAGATCGTCAAAGTCCATGGAGTTAATCTGGCGCTTCTTCACACGGTAGCGCACCTCCACTTTCGCGATCTCCTCTGCCCACTCCTCGAAATAAGGGTAGCGATCCACCAGAAGGTCCTCGAGCGAGATTCCTGTGTTCTCAATCAAACTGAAAATTGAGATAAGAACGTCCGGTTTGGGAAAACGTCTCGCAGTGGTATCGATCTCACATTCGGCGATCACGGTATTCATCAATGACTTCTGGTCATCCCGGTCCATGATCGAAAACGATTTCGTAAACCCGATTTCTTCTGCATGTCGCCTTAAAATTCTATTTCCAACAGAATGGAATGTCCCCCCCCACATTTCGCTCACATCCCGGGGAACCAACGATCTGACTCTCTCAAGCATCTCCTTGGATGCTTTATTGGTGAAAGTCAGGAGGAGAATATTTCGAGGTTCGATTCCACGATCGAGAAGATAGGCCACCCGGTAAGTCAGTGTTCGAGTCTTTCCAGATCCTGCCCCCGCAATCACGAGAGCAGGACCTGGAGGAGAAGACACTGCTGCAAACTGCTGCTCGTTCAGTTCCTCAGCAAAATCAATCCCGGACGCACCACTGGTGGTCGGACGCTCCAGAGTATATTTGCGCGCCATCAGATCAGCTTACCCCTCTTTACTGATCCGGAAAGGCCTTTTCAACGGAGGCGTCCGCTTCCTCAAGAGACGATCCCTTATCAATTCTGTCGGCAAAATGTTGAAACTTGGCATACTCTTTCCTGATGATCGGAATCATAAAATAGACTCCGATGAGGTTCGGGATACTCATTGCGAATAAAGCAGCATCCGAGAAATCGACCGCTTTACCGACATTGGCTGATGCTCCAGCTATGATAGTGAGGCAGAAGACCGTCTTATAGGTGAGTTCAAGAACCTGATTCTTTCCAAAGAGATATTGCCACGCCTGAAGACCATAGTAACTCCACGTAACCAGCGTGGAAAACGCAAACAGCAGAACACAAACGAAGAGAAGATACCTGAATCCTGAGTTTACCGTCTCAAACGCGGCCGAGGTAAGACCGATTCCAAACGAAGAATTGTTGTTCGCAGCTCGACCCAGCTCGAATGCTTGGCCGTTAACCGTAAAGTTGGCGGTGTCGCCATCGAACTGCATCGTTGTGACGATCACCAGAGAGGTCATTGTACAGACAATAACCGTATCTACGAAGGGCTCCAGAAGGGCCACAACGCCCTCTGATGCTGGCTTGCGCGTCCGTGCTGCCGAATGGGCTATGGGCGCTGATCCAATTCCAGCCTCATTGGAGAATGTAGCTCGACGCATGCCCCAGATAAACGCTGCCAGAATTCCGCCTGTCACCGCGGCCCGAGGCTGAAACGCTTCGGTTACAATCATGCCTATCGCTCCGGGAATCGCATCGGCGTTTACCACCAGTACGAGAAGAGCACTCATGATGTAAATCACGCACATCGTCGGAACCAGTTTTGAGGTTACCTTCGCAATCGATTTGATCCCTCCAATAATTACCAGCGCCGTAACAAGTGCCATCATGAGACCGAAAACCCACTGATTTGACGCGAAGAAACTATCCTGACCGGTAACGTTGATAAGTTGCTGGGTCACTTGGTTGACCTGAAAGATGTTTCCACCTCCGAACGAGGCAAACACGCAGAAGATAGCAAAGAACACTGCAAGGACGGCGCCAACCGGCCCGAGTCCACGCTCCGCCATCCCTCGCTTCAGGTAGTACATGGGTCCACCCTGAACGTGGCCTGCTTCATCGATACTCCGATATTTTACGCCAAGAGTGCACTCAGCGAACTTGGTAGCCATTCCGAGAAAACCACTGAGAAAGAGCCAGAAAGCAACACCCGGACCAGCAATGGAGATCCCGATCGCAACTCCGGCGATGTTCCCAAGCCCAACCGTTCCCGAGACCGCAGTCGCAAGCGCCTGAAAGTGTGAAATGTTCCCGGGATCATCTGGCCCACTGTATTTTCCCCTGACTGTTCGCAACGCCAGGGGGAAGGCCCGCATATTAATGGCCTTGAAAACTGCCGTAAAAACGATCCCAGCGGCCGCCAGCCAGAGAATGACCCAGAGGACGTCATAATCCGCAATACGAATAGAAGAAAATATGGCTTTAACAAACCACCCGGTAGCCTTGTCGAATCTCTCGTTAATTCGTTCGTCGACCGATTTATTTTTCTCTTCCGCCAGCGTGACTTCTTCGGTCTGTGGAACCTCAGCAGCCGGTGACAAAGGATTCGTATCCGGTTCCTGAGCGAGAACGATTCCATCACCCAAAAGGAGAACGGACCCGAGGAGCAGTAATCGACGGAAGCCGGGGCGGATCTTCATCGTTGAAAGCTGACAATTCCTACCCGCGGGAACAAGGCCGAAGGCAATTTTTAAGCTGTATCCCTTGCAATTCTTAAAAAAAATTCCGTATCGACGCTGTCTGCTGCTCTGCGAGGATCTGAATCCTAGATGGATTCCGAACGTCGCTCCCGATCTACCTCAGGATGGACTCCGGCAGATCGTCCAAGGATCACGGTGGCGGCAATGATGCTCTCCCTTGTCGTGTTTGGGGTATACCTCTCGACCAGATATGATCCTCCCCCCGTTGTTGGCACTGAAGGACCCCCCGACGTGTTTTCCGGAGAACGGGCATTTGAACGGCTAAAGACGATTCTTCCACGTGCCGAACCTCATCCCCTCGGCTCACCCGCTAATCATCAGGTTCGATTCAGAATTCTTCAGGAATTGAAAGATCTCGGGCTTGATCCCGTTCAAAATGACCATTGGGTCTCAAGCAGAAGCCCTGCCACGGGTAGCAGCCTCACTCTCGCCCGAAATCTCATCGTTGAGTTACCCTCTGCAAATCCAGAGCTCCCCGCCATCCTCCTTGCCTGCCATTATGACTCCGTAGCTGCGGGTCCCGGCGCCAGTGATGACGCTGCGGCGGTTGCATCGCTGATAGAGATCGCCGCTATTCTTATGAGGGAAACACCTCTCGCCCGTCCGGTGTTTCTACTTTTCACGGACGGAGAGGAAGTTGGACTCGTGGGAGCCCGTGGATTCGTACGCTTTAATGAAATCGCAGATCAGATTGGTGTCGTGATAAATCTTGAGGCCCGCGGCAACTCCGGTGGCAGTCTGATGTTTGAAACTTCGGAAGGAAACTCATGGCTCGTTGAACAAATGGCGCGGGGCCTTGATCGCCCTATGAGCAGCTCCGCTTACGTATCGATTTACCGTGCAATGCCTAACTCCTCTGACCTCACCGTTTTTATGAGGCGGGGATTAAGTGGATTCAACTTTGCCTTCATCGGCAACCCTAAGCATTATCACACCCCGCTCGACAATATCGGGAACCTCGACCTTGGAAGCCTGCAGCATCAGGGTGACCACGCTCTTGCAATAACCCGTCAACTCCTTCTCTCGGAATGGACCGATCCATCTTCCATCCGGGACGCAGTCTATACCGATATCGGAGCAAGCTTTATCCTCTCGTGGCCTTCAGGACGAACTCCATGGTTTGCCGGAGCCATTTTACTCTCAATCGTCTTTTCCTTTCGGTTTTCAGCTAACACCTGCTCCTGGCAAAGACGAGAACTTCTCAGGGGAGGAATTTGCTGGGCGTTGATCATGCTTCTCGGGGTTATCCTCGGCTGGCTCTCAGCCACTCTCCTCCAGCATCTGGATTCGACTCCAACACCATGGCCCGAGGGCTTTCATTACGACCTGATGGTGCCCTCTCTGGTAGCCTCCATAGCTACGCTGGTAGCCATCACTATCATTCGATCGGAGCCCACCACTTTTTATTTTCTCCACGCAATTGCTCTTGCTCTCGGCTCCCTGATCCTGAGTTTTATTGCCGAGGGATTCTCTTATGTCCTTATACTTCCCGCCTTCACCGCCTCACTCGCATCGTTTCTGCTTGCCGGAAACAATCGGAATCGAAGGCTTCTTCTTCCCGTGTGTTGCGTATTGGTTACGGCGGCCACCTCGCTGGTCTTAGTCCCTCTGATTAAGTTTTTGCCACCGGCTCTTGGAGTTTTCGCCTCTTCACCAATACTCTCATTTCTTGTCGTTCTCCTCCTGCTTCCACTTGCCCCAGTTGTCTCCTCTCTTGCGCGACCTGTAATCTCTGGCTTTTGTTTTCTCCTGCTTGCGGGAGCTGTGTGGTCCGGGTACACTGCCGTGAAATCACCTTCTTTCAGTTCGGATGCTCCGCAGCATATCAATCTGACCTATTTTGAGGCTGCTAACCGAGACGACGCCCAGATCGAAATTTCATCATGGGAGGGAGACCTTCCTCAGAGGCTAATCGGAAACCTCGACCCATTCCCGGAGGCAAGCGACCTACCATATCCATTGGGACCATCTGTCTTCACTGCCCCTAGAGCGCAGCTGGCAAGTCCTCATCTTGAGCTTCTAAAATGGAATACGACAGGGCATACACATGACGCAAAAATTCGCCTCCGACCAACTGCCCTATCCCAAGAAATTCAGATCAGGATAGATCAAAGGGCAGGGCTCTCCCGGGTCACTGCGCTCGGGATGGACATGCTCCTACCCGAGCCGGATCTGGCCGGCCAGCAGTCCCTGCTCTTCCGAGGAATACCAGAGGACGGCCTTGAAATCACTTTGACATGGAATTCTGGCCCCTCCCTCGACCTTTCTCTTATTGGCATTACTCCCAAAGTCCCTTCCCAGCTCGACGCCCTGCGTGCTAATCGCAATCAGGTCCCGGCCTGTCCGGCCCACCGCGGAGATCGCTCCATCACATTGCGTCAGATGACCCTGAGTTCGCCCTTATTCTGAGCGAGTGAGGCATATCGTCTCAAGCAGCGCGTCTCTGCGCAGGCTCACAGACCATTTCCCCATTTTTCATTTCTACCTCAACCGTATCGCAGTCGACGAAAGCTCCTTCGAGAACCTGTAAACTAAGAGGATCAAGAAGGCACTTCTGAATGGCTCTCTTGAGAGGTCTAGCCCCGTAAACAGGATCATACCCTTCCTGCGCAAGAAAATCCTCTGACTCCTTACTGATCCGCAGATTAAGTCCCTTTCGAGATAATCTTTCCTCTACCCTCTCCAGCTGCAGCCGTACAATGCGCCGTAATTCCCCCTTGCCGAGACGGTGGAATACCACTGTCTCATCGATCCGGTTCAGAAACTCCGGGCGAAAATGGCCGCGAAGGGCCTCCATAACGCCAGCCTCATGCTGTTCGGAGTTTCCCTCGCCAACCAGTATGTCGCTGCCAATGTTTGAGGTCATGATCAGAACGGTATTGCGGAAGTCTACTGTCCTCCCCTGTCCGTCAGTGACTCGTCCATCATCAAGGACCTGAAGGAGAACATTGAATACTTCAGGATGCGCTTTCTCAATCTCGTCGAGTAAGACGATTGAGTAGGGATTCCTCCGCACATGCTCACTTAACTGACCTCCCTCCTCGTAACCAACATATCCCGGCGGAGCACCGATAAGGCGGGAGACACTATGCTTCTCCATATACTCTGACATATCGATCCTGACCATTGCACTCTCGTCATCAAAAAGAAACTCCGCGAGCGCCTTGGAAAGCTCGGTCTTTCCAACTCCTGTCGACCCAAGAAACATAAAGGACCCAATCGGCCGATTCTCATCCTGCAGGCCAGCCCGAGCGCGCCGGATTGCATTTGACACCGCTGTTATCGCATCTTTCTGACCAATAACCCGAGCTCCCATTCGAACTTCCATCTCTACCAGCTTATCCCTCTCTCCTTCTCGAAGTCTATCGACCGGAATACCGGTCCAGGATGCAACCACGCGCGCGATATCTTCCTCGGTCACCTCTTCCCTGAGAAGCTGCAAATCGGAGTTCCGTTCACCCAGACGAACTTTTGCCTTCTCAAGTTTACCCCGCGCATCGGGTAACGCTCCATAAGTTAACTCTGATGCACGTGTCAGGTCCCCAAGGCGCTTGGCCGCTTCTGCCTCTGTCTTCACCTGATCGATACGCTCCTGAATAGTGCGCACCTCCTCGATCAGATCTTTCTCTTTGCGCCACTGCTTTGTAAGACCGGATGATTGCTTGCGCAGGCTGGCTATCTCTCGCTCAACCTTCACTAGGCGCTCCGAGCTTGCCTCATCTGACTCTTTTTCAAGTGCCTGCCGCTCCATCTCGAGTTGCATTATTTGGCGCTCAAGCTGGTCAATATCCGTCGGCATGGAGTCCAGTTCGATCTTCAATCTTGAAGCGGCCTCATCAACGAGATCAACAGCCTTATCGGGAAGAAAGCGAGCCGAGACATATCGGTCTCCTAACTGTGCTGCCGCGACCAGAGCACTATCCTGAATTCTTACGCCGTGATGAATCTCATAGCGCTCCTTGAGACCGCGGAGGATTGCGATCGAGTCCTCAACCGAGGGCTCCTCGACCCTCACTGGCTGAAAGCGGCGTTCGAGGGCTGCATCCTTTTCCACATAATTCCGATACTCTGCGGGCGTGGTAGCTCCGATTGTTCGCAGTTCACCGCGAGCCAGCTGCGGCTTGAGGAGATTGGAAGCATCAACCGCTCCCTCACTCGCACCAGCCCCCACGATAGTGTGAAGCTCATCGATAAAGAGGATAATCTGACCGTCTGCCGCGGTGACCTCCTTGAGAAATGCCTTCAAACGGTCCTCAAACTCCCCCCGATACTTTGCTCCCGCAATCATAGCTCCGATATCCATGGCTATAATTCGCTTGTTCTTCATCGAATCCGGAACGTCGCCACCCACGATTCGCCGGGCAAGGCCCTCTACGATCGCCGTCTTACCAGTCCCTGGTTCACCAATCAGAACAGGATTATTTTTTGTCCGGCGGGAAAGGACCTGCATTACTCTGCGGACCTCCCCATCTCGTCCGATTACAGGGTCAATCTTTCCTTCCCGCGCAAGAACACAAAGATCAGTCCCATACTTCTCGAGTGCCTCGTATTTCCCCTCGGGATCCTCATCGGTGACCTGCTGACTCCCGCGGATCTCTTTCAACGAATTCTCCAGATTTTCCTCGGTAGCCCCTGCTCCAATCAGAAGATCTTTCCCAGATCCACCTACTTGCATCATCCCGAGGACTACGTGTTCAATACTGAGAAAGTCGTCCCCCATCTTCGATCTGACCTCATCAGCAAAATCCAGAACAGCTCGGAGACTTCTCGCCAATTGCGGCTGCTCACTTACCCCCTCTCCCCGCGGTTCCCTGTCAAGCGACATGATCAGCCGTGCTTTTAAACCAGTGATATCAACACCCGCTTTCTCGAGTAGCGAAACTGCCAGTCCCCCTTCCTGCTGTATCAACCCGAGCAGAACATGCTCACACTTCAGTTCTGCATGCCCGGAGTTTGAAGCTAGTCGCTGCGCTCCTTGAAGCACCTCTTGAAGTTTGATTGTTAGTTTTTCGAGAGCCATGTGGCACTCATCGCAATTTCTGGACCAGCACAAATACCCCTGATTATAAGGGCCTCGAATCAATTTAGGGACACCGTGACCCGGGAAACGGGACAGCATGTCGTGTCGATTTGTCTCACTGTACCTTACTTGCCTCCTCAGCTGTTCCCAGAGATGCTTGTCCCAATGACCCCTCGCGAGCGTCTTCTAATGATCGCACCCGGCGTGCTTTTCCTCGTTGCTTTCGGCTCATTTGAAATCGGTCGCCTCGCAAGCCGCAAGGAAGCCGAACGAAAGGTCGCCGCACAGCAATCAAAAAGCGAAAGCCAGGATCTTCTTGCCGTCCTCCAAGCTCCGGAACTCGGAAAGCGCCGATTCCCCTTTAATCGCCTCGTCGAAAACTCGACAGGAAGAAAGGTGGCTCCCTTTGACAAGAAGAGTCCCGCATCATCAACCATTCTGGAAGCCATCAGTAAGGCAGCTGACCATGCGATGAAGATTCACAGCGAACAAGGCTCAGCCCTCAGGGGTCTTCGTCGAATCAACGAAGGATCACGGTTCTTTGAGGACACCCTCCGCGAGCATATCGACGCGAATGAAGGTCTCTTCTGCTCGGTTCCTGAAACGGCTGAAGGGAGAGAACAGCGAACTGGATATCCGGATCTCCGAATCGAACACGTGGAATCTGGAACGGTTGCTTATCTCGATCCCAAACTCTACGAGGAAAAAAGCCGATCCTCCACCCTGAGAAGCTTCTATTACAAGATTGGCTCAGGCGACGTCTCAAAAATCACTGAAGATGCTCATCACCTCCTTCTGGGGTTTTCACATGATGGAGCTGATGGCGAATGGACCTTTCTCAACTGGGAGCTACTTGACCTCAGCTCCT
Source organism: Roseibacillus sp. (assembly GCA_002715825.1). Classification (GTDB taxonomy): domain Bacteria; phylum Verrucomicrobiota; class Verrucomicrobiia; order Verrucomicrobiales; family Akkermansiaceae; genus Roseibacillus_B. Next base: position 113,514 of record PBAI01000030.1, read on the forward strand.
TAAAAGTAAGGTTGAAAGCAGAATTTCAGGCATCCAACAACGATCTGTATTCCGGCGAGTTACTAATCGGATCTTCGTCTCCCCCCGGGGCACGCTAGAAGCCGTCTCCACGAATTCTCATGAAATTCCGTGCGTGGCCCTAAATACCCGGTTAGCTTTTCTGAGTGGGATCGCATGCTTCCAGAACCAGCGGCAGCGTCGCCAAGGACGACTATCTCGAGCAAATCCTGCACCTCATAGAGGAGAAGGGATATGCCCGACCCGTTGACATCTCTCAACGTCTTGGCATCTCTCAGGCCAGCGTTACAAACATGCTCCAGCGCCTCGACTCGGAAGGTCTCGTAAAACACGAAAAGTATCGAGGCACAGCCTTGACTCCGGAGGGGGAGCAAATCGCCAAAGCCATCATGGACCGGCACGAGCTCCTGACGGAGTTCCTCAGGTTTTTTGATATTAACGAAGAGACCATCTACCGGGATGTGGAAGGGATGGAACATCATGTCTCAAGAGCCACCCTCAGCGCGCTCCGGGCTGTTACAGAGACACTCCGGGAAAACCCCGAATTTCGCCGACAAGTCCTCGCCAGACTGGGCAAGTAAGCTGACCCGCTCGTTGCTCGCCATCTGCAGATCTCCGCTTGCTTCGTTCTTGCTCGTCTAAAGACGCCACCGTGGTTGACAGATTGAGCTATGAGACATCAACTAGGGATTACGTATGACTTGGGACGAGGAATTCACCACCATTTTTAATCGATGTGTCGAAATCTACCAAAGCGGAAATGCCGACTTTGAGAGCTACTACAGCCAAGGCGATCTGAACTTTCTCAGGAGTATTGGCTGCAAGACTCGAGAACTATTTGACTTCGTTGAGGACCATGTGGACGAAAGCGCTCCTTCTCCAACTACTGCTCTCCTGATCACGGCGGTTCGTCGCGATTATCTGCATGTCGTTCAGAACGGTCAAATTAGTGACCATCAGATCACGAGAGAAGATCTTCCTTCGTTTGGAGACACCTTGGGGGGAATTCATTACCTTCCCAGGATCCTTACCAAAGCCCGCGCAAAACTTAAGGGAGAACTGGACCCTGACATCATGTATTGCTGTGGAGGAGATCGTAAATTTCTTCGCGAACATGCAATCCACCCCGCCGATTTTCTTCGTCACGTCTGGGCNGCTGACGGCGATGACGAGAAAATCCTTGAACTCGTCAGGTCTTCGTCTGCGACCAAGGGGTGACCCCTCGGAATGCTGTGCTAGTTTTTAACAGCTGTTCCCAATTAGCCGGTAATTTAGGAGTTCGAATCACCCAGTTTCAGCCACAGTGTGGCGCATGTCCAAATATGACGGGGAGGAGATTCTGGTTGTCCCACGCCAACTTTTCGATGACCTCGGATCCTTCCAGGGTCTGACTACCGAAACNGATCGCTACATCGCCACCCTTTTGGACCCTTCCAATAATTTCTTCATGGATCGGGAAGCCGCGGAAGAGGATCCCTCCTTCAAGCAGATAATTCCGTATTCCATCTTCAGGATTGGAGACCATTACCTGCATTACGTTCGTGGAAAGTCCGGTGGTGAAAGCAGGCTCCATGCCCAGGGATCACTGGGAATTGGGGGTCACATCAATCCAGTCGACGAAAGGAATGATCCTCTTGGCCGTGCCACCTACATCGCCGGTGTGGCACGGGAAATCGATGAAGAAATTCTACTCCCCTCGCAACCAAAACAGCGAATCGTTGCTCTTCTGAATGACGACAGCAACCCCGTGGGCCGGGTTCACCTCGGAGTTGTTCACCTTTTTGAACTCGAAAGCAGGGAGGCGCAATCGCGCGAGGACGCCCTTCTCGACCTCCAGTTCAAGAGTGTCGATGATCTCAAAGGACCTCTCTATAACGATCTGGAATCTTGGTCACGCTTCTGCGTGGATGCCTTGGACGAGTTCTAAAAGGCCTGAAGGACTCTCTCCTTCACCTAACTGGAGTAAGAGGACTCAACTCGATGAGCAACATCCCGGTAACCATAGTCCACCTCATAGATCTGCTTGAAGCAGTTGAGCGCATCGTCCTTACCGGCCACCTTCTCATGAATCAACCCAAGCTCATAGAGAACCTCTTTCTTGGTCTTATCCATAACTGTCAGTTCCGCGTTAGCATCTGATAGTTGCTTGATTGCCATATCGCTCATTCCTTTGGCATCAAACGTTCTTCCAAGCAGGAGCAGTACTCTTGTCCGAATATGAGGATTACGGGTCGCTTGCTGGAGATGGGGAATAGCGTCACTGAATTCGCCTGCATGGTAGAGAGCCTGACCTAAATCGTAGCGTAATTGCGGATCGGTCGGATTCTGTTCTACCCTCTTGCGACGCTCATCTACCTGGGCGGCCGCCCGGCTCTGCTGATACTCGTCGAGAGCAGCCTGCGCCTCTTCATCGTCCGGATTTTCTTCAACCCGAGCCTGCAGCGTTCGCACCTCTTCCTCTCCAGCCCGGTCCTTCATATTATTGGACTTCATTTTAAGGGCAGCGTCACCCGCTGAAAGAGTATGAGCCCACTCATACATCTGCTGGGCCATGGCCCAGTCCTCTGACTGCTCGTAGATGGCAGCCAATTGTTTGACGACCTCGAAATTATTGACGTCCTCGTTATACTGCTGGACGAGCTGGTCGCGCCTTTCCTCAAGCTGATCCTGAGTCATCGCCGCTCGGGCTGCCTTCTCAAGCGCCAGAGTCTCCTTGTCATCCTTTTTAACCAAGGCGCCGGACGCATCCTGACTACGCGCCATCGAGGCCCGAGCCGTCATATCCTTTTCACCCTTCACAGCTTCGGTGTCGGTAGGATCAACCTTGACTATATCCTTATAAACAGCGGCTGCCTCCTCAGGCATATTCCGCGCCTCATAAAACAAAGCCAGCTTGTGAAGCAATTTCGTATTGTCCGGAGTTGCTTTCCGGATTGTCTCGAGTGCAAAGGCCGCGGTATCGAGCATGTTGAGATTAAATGATACATCGTGCAGCAATTCATTGAGAGCGGCGTTGTAAGGGTCTTTCTCCAACTCCTTTTCGATGTCATCTATCACCCCGGCCGGATCCTTCTTGGCCTTCCCCTTCAACTTTCCAGCTCCGCCTCCACCAAAAAGCCCCTTCTTCTTTGGCGGCCCCGCGATTTTCATCTCTGCGGCACGAAGCTTTTTTCGTCCATCAACAAAACCGGGCTCAGCCTTGAGAACCGACAAAAGAATTTTCACTGCATAGCCCAAATTATTTTGTTCGATAGCAGCATCTGCCTTGAGCACGAGATCCCCGAGATTCTTGGGGAGGTCCAATACTGAAATTTCAACAGGACTCGATTCTTGAGAGGTTGGGTCGGCCATGGAAGTGGGATTTTGCTGGGGCGCTAATGAAGCGATTCCGGGGCCACATGGCAAGCGCCTCCTGCGAGATGGCGGAATAACCATCCACAATGGGATAAAAAAGCGAAGCTATCCGGTCCCGGCCTACCGTTCGCTCTTCCTTCTCATGGCACGATGCACGGGAGACGTCATCACGCCGCCTGGGGTCGCCTTTTTCTCTGCGGTGTCGTCCGGCATCAGCGCCCCACGAGGAGGCAGAACACCCTTCTGGACAGAAGCGCGGGCTCTTGGTGCAACTTTACTATCTGAGTCAAACGCTTTCTGGTAGGCCGCCACCTCGGACGGATCCGTGAGGATCGACGGATGAATAAGAATCACCAGCTCCTCCCGGAGGATATCCTTACTGTTAACTCCAAGAAACTTATTGAGAATCGGAATCGAACTGAGAAATGGAACTCCTGACCCTGATCGGGTGTCTGATTCCGTAATCAGACCTCCAAGAACAATCGTCGACCTGTTCGGCACTGTCACTCTGGTGGAAATTTCATCGGTATCGATGTCAGGCACTTCTCCAAATCCCTGAATAGCCCGGTTCTCCCCGATATTGTCCCTCACCAGAGAGATCTCAAGAGTAACCTCATCCTCCGAATTCACCAAAGGTCGAACTTCCAGTTCGAGAACGATATCCCGAAACTCCACGTTGGTTGAGAATCCAGTTTGTGTCCCCCCTTGGAAAGTACTAGTCGGGACCGCGATCCGCGAACCAGAGCTGATCCTTGCCACACCGTTGTTCGTTGTGAAAATTGTTGGACGCGAGATTGCGGTGAAGTTTCGATTACTCTCCAGCGCATTCACGAACACCCCAAAGTTGTCACCGATGACAGCATATGCTGAGAGCCCACCTGCGGCAGCTCCCGGAGCCCCAAGGAGGGAGTTGAAATCGAGAAGGGTGTTAGGATCAATCACCGAGGGAACCCCATTCCTATTCTGTAAAGCGCCTCTGAAATCGCTGTCACCGGTCAGCAAGCGTCCAAGGTCTACTCCAAAGCTACGGTCCTTACCAAGATCATAACGCGCAAACACAGCGGTAATAGCTACCTGTTCGGACGGCTGATCCAGCTCATCGACGAGACTTTGGACAATCTCGATATGGTGCGGAGGACCGTTCACTACGATGCTGTTGGAAATGTTGTCTCCCACCAGCAGAGTCTTACCGATGAGAATTGATTCTGGAGCAGTCTGAATATCCTGCTGCGCGAGTTGCGCGCGCGAGCCTCCTCCTGTTCCTCCAGTCCCAACGTTGGAGCGGCCCGTGGTAGTGGTCCCGGTGGTTCGGCGACTGCTTGTTCCACTTGTCCGGCCGGTAGTTCCGGTAGAACGCCGTGAACTTGCCCCCGCTCCTCCTACTCCACTTTCAAGGGTCCTCTCAAGCGCATCCGCAGCTACGGGTATGAACTCGGTTACAGGAAGATACCTCAACTTTTTGCGCAGGAAGTTTCGCTTGGAACTCGGCGCATCGAAGTCTGCGATCAAGCCCTCTACGAAGAGAATATCCACCGGACGACCCATCAGGAAAATACGACTCGTTCTCGGTTGCGCAATGATATTGATCGGGGTGTCCTCCCCCGCTGAGGACGATCCACTTGCGGCATTCGCAGCCGTATTTGCAGCAGCAGCAGCAGCCGCTGGCAATGGTGGCGCAGCTGGATTGGCAGGATTACTTGTCGTCCTGCGAACCCCTGCTGTGGCATTACTGTTCTGGCTCTGGCTGTTAAAGATCTCATTCAGACGAGCTGCAAGGTCCTCCACATCAGCAAAGGTCACTTCCACAAATTTGGTTCCAACTTGCGCGGACGGAACGTCAATGCGCTCCTTCAACTCCACCAACATGCGCACCAGAGGCAGGTTGCCTGAAATAACAACAGAGCCGGCATTGGGGATCGCAGCAACAGTTCCTGCCGACCCAAACTGCTGAACCACAGATTGGAACGCCCGCAGTGCGTCGTCGGGCTTGAGATATGTTAGAGCCATCACGTAGGTCACAAAACCATCGGCAGACACCTTTCCTTCCAGCTGATCAATATCGTCACCCACCGGAGGGCCAAGGGGTTTCGGTCCGCTGGTCGCCGAATTGGCAAGAACGAGCTTTACGAAGCTGGGGTCATCGTCGTCAGGAACAATTTCGAGACCTTCCATGACAAGACGTTTTTCGATCACTCTCGCAGCCTCAGCATAGGTCATCTGCCCGGGGACTATGAAAGATACCTCTGCCGCTGAAGCCTCTTGGCTTACCAGCACTTTCTTGCCCGTGTAGGTAAAGTACAAGTCCGCGATATCCTGACCATTCAAGTTCGCTGCATTCAACTGGGCTGGCTGATTTGGATCTGGCGCATTATCGACCGCTGGTTTCGCCTCTACTGGAACAGGGTCCTGAGGTTCTGGGTTAACAGGATTGACGCCAGGAGCAGGAGGAACGAGTCCAGGTGGCGGAACGGCAGGAACTGCGACATCCTCAACTGGCGCTGCAGGAGCCTCAACTGGCGCTGCAGGAGCCTCTGCTGGCGCAACCGGAGCAGGAGGCACGGGAGGAGCAACTGGCGGCTCACCCGCAGGAGCAGGAGGCACCGGCGGATCATTTTCCTGCGCCATCAATGGAGGTAGCAGGGCGAACAGGAGGGAGATTGCTATTATTGGTCTCATTATGCTGCTGGATGAAAATTTCTGCGCGTTAGCGACTTGGAGGGCTGGGAATACGTCGCACNCGAGGCTTGCCTCCCGAAGAAGGGCTTGTAGTCGGGCGCTTTGATGTCGTTGTCGGACGCTGTGGAGTGGTTGGTCGCTGGCCCGGCTTGACCGTGGGCTGCTTCCCTGCAGGAGCTCTCGGTGTCGCTTTTTTAAGGACGATAAATTTTTCGTCGTATTCGACCGCACCAATTTTCCCACTGCGGTTCTTAATCTCCACCCGTGTATCCATGTAGGAAGATCCCCTGTCTACTTTTACCACCTCGAATCCTTGTTCATTCTTCTCACCGGGATGCAACCGGATTCGCTTATCTCGTTCTTTCTTGTTAATAAGAACCACAAACCATCCACCCTCTACTTCGCACGCTCCCGCAAGGGTATATTCCTCCAGGGGATTCTCCTCTTCAATCTCAACCACTTCCTTCAGCGGGGGAATCGTAAATGCAGATTTGGTCCAAAGCTCACTATAACGTCCGAGCGGCTGCTTCTTTGGAACCTGCGCTCCAAGTGGCAGGACAAGAATCAGACCTGCCACAAGGCAGAGGAACCGTCGTATCCTTAGAGAATTTTTCATGATGAATGTGATAAGATTTAACCTTCCTCGATGGAGTTCTCGCTCTCCCAACGTTCCTTCGGAAGAAACCATTGTTCGAGAGTCACACGGCAGTCGACCTGCGTATCATCATCCTTTTTTGGATTGATACTCAGGGTCGTAGCAGCACGCAGGTCAGATGGGGTATTTAATCGGTCAATCCACTGAAACAGGACCTGTTCCCTCCCACTCACTTCGATCTCGAGCCGGGCCCGATGGAATTCCAACTGGGGACCTTCAAGCGCAGGCAACGGCTTTACTCTCTTGACGGTCAGCCCCCTGCGCTGCGCCTCCCGGTTTGCCAGTGACTCCAAATCGGTAAGGGCCTGCTGCGAGCTCTTAATCACCTTCTGCTCACTGCGCTCGAGCCAATCCATTTCTGCTCGCTGGGAGTCCTGAATCTTTAGCATTTCTATTGCGGTCTGCCTGTTACGCGAGAACTCCTCTTTGCTCTTCTGCGCCGCCTCCTTCTGCGGCAGATAATAGAGTTTATAGGCGCCCACATTGATGAGCCCGAAAACGAGGACAGCTACCACTACCAAAAGTTTTTTTTCCCGCTCACTCATCACTACAACCCTTCGGAATTCGACAGTTGAGCCCCCCACTGGAAGGCCCATTTATCACCCTTCTGTTGCGCGGAAGGCATGTTCCACTGAAACTCGATCAATCCCCGGGCTCCCTGCAAGGACTCATCGAAGGCGTTTGCCTGACCCAGTTCATCGGTTTTTCCCTGAAGTCGAATATCCAGAACCCGCTGGAGTTCCCCGTCACCGTCAACGGTGATTTGGTTGATAATGTCCGCCCGGTCCAGACGCACTCCCTCCTCCCCCTGCCGTGCTCGGATGCAATGGTAGAGCAGTTCCACAGTGCTATACTCCTGCTCGATCACGGGACTCAGCTCCTTCCACTTCCTGATATGGCGCTCTCCTGTTTCAAAGACGTTGGCATATGGAGCGTAGTCGTTCTTCGCCTTCTGAGCTGCCGCTTTTTCTCTCGATAAGCTCACGAAAGAGAGACCAATCAAAATTATATATACTAGCGCCGCAATTCCTGAACCCAGTAAGACCTGCTGCTTCTTGCGCTTCGCGACCCGGTCCGCACGAACATCGGCAGGAAGCAATTGGCTGCACCTCTCTGGCACTACTGGAGCTGGCTTACGTGCCACGGTAGCAGGTCCGGACAAGCCCACGCCCTCGCCAAGAGATTGCAGCTCCTCCGGGCGCGGCTGCGCTTCGCCCTCTCCCACCCAAACGATGCACTGTTGCGGAAGGGTCTCAATCAGCCCCTGCAACTCCATTTGCATCATCGCTAGACGGATTTCCCTGCCGGCATCTTCACTGAGCTGATTGATGGCCAGCGCTTCGTACTCGAGTGGTTGCCCGTCTACGGCCAGAGCAAAGACCCAGCGGCCGAGCTCCCGCCACACTACCAGACCACCTGAAGGCATTGGTAGACACCGGGATGAAATATCGAAATTCTGTGGCGCCCGACGCGGCAGATCTCCCTCAAAAGGAGGCGCCAGCACAACTGGGACGGCAAGGGTTTCCTCTCCTATAGTGCCCACCTTGAACGTATCACTCAATACGCCTGCGTCGACCCCTGGGCGAGAACCCATTCTTTCAAGGTGGGTTTCCGCAAGATCGCTGAGCAACGCATCATCCGTGGTGGCAGCGCGAAATGGCAAAGCAGAAACATCCCTCACCGGAAACGCCATCGTCAACTCCCCTGCGGGAACTCCGACGACATCAAGAACACGAACCATCTCTGAGCGTTCGTGGAGACTGAAAGCTCCTCCACCCACTTCCGCAGTCCAAACCTCCCATCCCTCGGAACCGGGAAGCAGGAGAACCTTTTCACCTTTCTTTTTCACCTTTGAGCTCATGGCACCTGTTCCACTTTTCTCTCTAGAATTGAAGGGCGTCCCGTCCTGTTCCTGACAATCAGGGTAATCCGACGTTTGACCTGGGATCCGCCCAACCCGGACCAGCCCGTTGATTCAATACGGGTAGTTGGGTCGTTGGCAGTAAGACGGGGTTCGACGATCATCCGCTGAATCTCTGGAACCCCTAGCAAATCGAGGACCTCTCTGCTATTACTAAAAGGCTGATCATCGTCTGTTCCTCGGATCATATCAGGGCCGAGGACCCGATCGCGTATAGACGTCGCATCATCGATTGACACTTCTGCCGCCCGGGCCAGTTTTTCCGGGTCTGCCTCGTTGACGTCCAGTCCTCCGCTACTCCAGATTGTGAACCAATCCCTCCATCCGGGGTAAATGCGCTCCAATTCCTCCATTCCTCGCACCAATCGCATCTCATCGAGAGAGTAAAACGGACGATTATAGGGCCTGTTCAGGAAACCTTCGCCTTCGTAAAAGGGAAATTCTGCCCCATTGAGCTCTTCGAGCTCATTCTCATCCACCCAGTCCACCAGAGCATCCACAACTTCCTGAGCGAAATCATCTTCCGCACCCCACTCTACAAACATTTCCCTCAAAAGGGCCTTATCCGGGTCTGCTCCATCTCCCCGGTTCATCAAAAGGGAATTGATGTTGAAGCGCGATCCTTCCGATTCGATGGTGGCAGTAAACCCCACGTCGCCGGGAAACTGCTGCTCGAGCAACAGATAATCAGAACGTTCAACCACCGGGTTACAGGCTACCGAGACCCCCATTTCAGCCATCTGCCCAGCTCTGGTCCCCTCAACCTGACCAGACACCAGCCGATCTTCGTAATCAAGCAATTGGATCGCGGTAAAGATGTAGAGGGCCATTACACTGATGAGCCAGAAGACAGCAACCATCGTGCTCCCTCGCCGCCCCCTAGGCACCATTGCAAAGGCCCCACGTTCGGTTGCCTTCGCCTGCTGATCTGAAAATTCAATCTTCATCGCCCTGCACCTCCCGGGTTTGGCGGAGCTGGGCGACTCCCGCTTCCTCTACTCGGCGGAGCAGACCGTGAAGGAGCTCCCCTNTCACTACCGCGGCTACTACCCCTGCTGTCACGCCTTGCGTCACTTTCTCTCCCACGTCCAGCATCGCGGCCGGCCGAGGACCTGCCGGAGCCTCCAGCTCTCCCCTGCGGTGCCGCCCGCCGTTGTGACCTGACGACGCTTTCCGGGTTCAATTTGGGTGGAAGCCAGAAATGGTGAACAATTTCATCCGAATTCTCATCGAATTTAACTCTGAGCTCCATCTGGATGGGCAAACGTCCGCGGACGTCCCACGTTTCGGTGTAGCCTTGAGCCTCATCACCCAGCGCGCGTCCGTCCCTCGCCCACCATTCAAAAAAGAAGACATCCTTTAGCAGTGTAATCTCCGCTACAGGCTCCGCGTTCACGTTCGCAGTAGAGTCGCTATCGTCGAGGATGGCATCCTCGTAGTAACGAAGGACCACATCGAGGTCCCCACTTCTCGTCGGGACCGTCGATAGCTGAACAGCCTCCGCCGATATGGCCTGCCCTGACCAAGAGAAGGAAGTCGGCACATTCTGGAACGTCAGATCACTCAGGAAATGGGAACCGGCATCCTGTCTCTCAAGCTCGACCTCGGCATTTCCGGGCAACTGGCTGAAGTTTCGGTCAAGAAAGTTAATAAGTGCCTCCTGAGTCATATGCTCACGGCCATCATCTGCCATCTCATTCGACATCTGAAGGGCTCCATCGACGATCCACATGATCGAAACCAGAAGAATTCCGGCGATTGCGAGAGCCAGCACGGCTTCGAGGAGCAGGATTCCCCGCCGCTCCTTTCTCCTCATTACCAGAGGATGATTATTGCTGGTAAAGTCTCGCATAGCGCCAGGTCTCGGCAGTTCTTTCATGCCAGGTCATATCTTCATACCAGGTTCCCACAACCTGCACGTGAAACATCTGCTGCATGACCCGCCCCTTCTCGGTTGTAATTCGCTGCTCTTCCACCACTTCCTCCAACGGCCTGATGATCACCTGAATCTCTAATTCGCTTTTCTCTTCCAGGGGGTAGCTCTCTTCCATCTCCGCGATATCCGGTAGAGTGGCATACTTCATTAATTCACTCTGCAATATACGCCCCATTTTCGAATCGCGCCGCATCTCACGAAGAATCTCGGCGATTTCGTTCAGCGCCACCATGTAGGAAACTCCGACCATCGAGAAAACAGTCAGTGCGATCATCACCTCCATCAGGATGAACCCCTTGCGCTTGCGCGTTCTGAAATGGCCTTGCTTCATTGCACGATGACGGCCTCCTCTTCATCAACCCGAGCCGTCAGCGGGTTCATATGCATGATGATATAGCTGTCCTCTCGCGCTACCCGTATCGAAACCGGCTCGCATAACCCAGTGCTCTGAAACTGCCAGACGATTGATTCTCCCTCCTCGGGCTCAATCCATGCATCATCCTGCGTTCCCCAACGGCGCAGCGCTATCGCTGTTTCACCCGCCTCTAGCGTGTCGTAGATCTCCTCGTTCGACTCGCTGAACTCCTCATCCTCGGTCAGCCCTGAGATACCAACCTGATCCTCCGGTGCCTGCCTTCGCACGTCAGCGCCCGCAAGCACTATCTTATCATGCTCGATCCGAATCCAGAACGGTTTCTGATGGAGTACTGACATGGCATGGCCTCGTGATGACATTGCCTCGATCCTGATACTTGCCTTTCTGAGCAACTCCTTGTCGTTGGAGGTGAACTGGTAGGCCAGACCTACACCTATAACGACCAAAACTATCACCATCGCCAGGATAGTTTCCAACAGGGTCATACCCCTCTGTTGGCCAGTACGCCAGGTCAGTCTACTCTTGGTCCTGACTGCTGAGGTCATCATCCGTGCCTACTTCGCCGTCTTTACCTACCGAAATTACCTCAGGGTAGCTTCGGTCCTTCGTTCCTGGATATTTGTAAACGAATTCCTGATCCCAGCCATCTTTTGGCAAGCTCTTGAACGTGGCTTCCCAGCTCCTTGGTTCCGGGGCGCTGGTGGGTCTCTCAACCAGCGCATTCACTCCCTGGGACTCCGACGGGTAATGGCCAGCCCGGTGCCTATACATTGTTAGCGCACTGTTGATCCGTTGAAGTTTACTCTTTGTCTGCACTTCGCGACCAAAACCGGTAAAGCCCCCACTCAGTCCGATAGCTGCCCCAAGGATCAAACCAATGATCCCCAGAACAATAACCATTTCTAGAAGGGTAAACCCCTGCGAACCTGCGCTATGACTCCGGTGCTGATGCTGACACTTCACTTTCATTAACTGTATGTGGCTTTCGGGGGTTAACTTACAGGGATCATCAGTCCTTTCGACTGAAAAATACCGTGGATTTGCGAGTTTTGTCGGTGCCGCAAGTCCGAAGAATCGACCTTGTTACGCCTACATGCGCTGAACTTACACCATTTCCGCACATTCCGCTGTTTTTTGACTCCTGACGCATCTTTTACTACCTGATTCGTTTGATGAACGCCCACGTGCTGGAATGCAGAGACGACGGTGTGGCAGTCCTCCTACCTCTTCAAAGAGACAACTTCCTTGGCCTCCTCGGAGGGTAGCCAAGAGCGATGAGACTCCTTGATCCCCTCGAATTCGTCATTCCCCGCGAGGTTGGACCACTCATGGGGATCTACGTCATGATCATACAATTCTTCAGAACCATCGGCGTAACGAATATAACGCCATCGCTCAGTTCTTACCGCGTGATTCCCTCGCCCGTAGGTCATAAGGGCAGGACGCTTCCAAACACAACGCGGATTGCGAAGCAAAGGCACTGCGCTCACTCCGTCACATTCCGCTGCAGGGAGTCCACACAACTCCAGTAAAGTCGGGTAGACCACCGACAAATCTACGGGGCGCGAACAGCGCACCCCTTTGCCAGTGACGCCCGGGGCGACTACAATGAATGGAATATGATTGCTCTTTTCCCAGAGAGCGAACTTCTCGATATGATCCTTCTCCCCGAGATGGAATCCATGATCAGACCATAACACAACGATGGTGCGGTCACGTCGCGGACTGGCATCGAGGGCATCGAGCACCCGTCCCAGTTGAGCGTCGGCAAAGTTGCAGCAGGCCGCATAGGCCTCGATAAACCGTCTGTAAGAACCCGGCAGTCGACCATCGAGTCGCTCCATACCATTCCAGAACCATTTCGTCTTCTCCATGAGCTTCTGTGCCCCACGTGGAAGATCATTCCAATCATCGGTGCGACGTTGTGGAAGGCGCATTTTTCCGGCATCCATGAAATACTCCCTTGGAGCAAAGAAAGGCGAGTGTGGCTTGAAGATACCGCAAGCGAGAAAGAGAGGCTTGTCCTTCACTGGAGACTGTAACGCCCTGATACAGTAGTCCGCCGTGCGGAAGTCGATCGTGGATCTTTCATCCGGAGGCCAAACCCCCCAGTCCGTATTCCGTGAACCATATCCCGGGCTCAAGTTAAGCTTCTTCGGCGGCATGTTCTGGGGGGCCATCATCTGGAAATCATCAAAGGAATCTTCATCGTGAAAACCCTTCGACTTGTGATGGAAGATTTTCCCCGCTCCCCGAACCGAATATCCTGCTGTCCGGAACTGCTGCATGATTGTTCGGCGGTCCGGCAGCGCCTTACGCCAATCACTGTTATTGGCGTAAACACCGGATGTCGACGGGCGCAATCCGGTGAGAAGAGCACTTCGGGATGGATTACAGGCCGGAGAAATACAGTAGGCCCGCGTGAAGAGCATTCCTCGCGTGGCTAAACGTTCGAGATTGGGCGTCTTGATCGGCGACTCCGGATCCAAAAGCGATATCCAGTCGTTCATGTCATCAATTGCAACGAAAAGAACGTCTGGCCGGGGCTTCGCCTCGCCCGTCATGACAAGAGCTCCTGCGAGGAAAACCAGTGCTGTTCGCGCAACCCGCTGCCTCACATATTTACTCAGGAAATCCCAACTGCTGATGAACTGGCTCCCTGTCATTTTCCGGTATACTGCGGATTAGACTCCATCGCCTGAGCCCCTACCTCTTTCTTCCATTCCTGTAATCGGGTGTTTAATTCACTGACAATATCCCGACGGTCTGCTGCCTGATCGACCTTTTCCCCCGGATCATTATCAAGATCATACAACTCGAACTCCGAGCGCTCGAGAAATTCGATTAATTTCCACTTACCCTTTCTGACAATGGATACCGGGGCACTCTGCGGATGCCTGTTGTAATGAGGGTAGTGCCAGAAAAGCGCATCCCGTCTCACCTTTCCAGAGTCCTTGATCACCGGAGCAAGGCTTACTCCGTCGATATGCTGGTAAGGACGAGAAGGCACCCCCATCATTTCCAGAACGGTCGGATAGAGATCATTCGTGATGGTGGGCACAGTGGAGATTCGACCTCTCCCCTTCACCCCGGCCCCTGCCACAATCAAGGGAATCCGGATACCTCCCTCATAGTGCGACCCCTTATTGGCCCTTAGCGGGTCATGTTTCGTCGCGCCAGCAAACCCACCATTGTCCGAGGTGAAGATCAGCAGCGTTTCCTCAGCCAGGTTCAGTTCTCCCAGTTTTTTCATTACCCGCCCCACACTTGCATCTACGCTCGCCACCATCGCTGCATAGACTGGACTTCCTTGACGCTCTGCCTTGGGAATTGTGTTAAAACGAGCGATCAAATCCCGTTTTGCCTGCAGGGGCGTGTGCACTGCATAGAAGGGGAAATAGAGAAAGAACGGCTTATCCTTGCTCTTCTCGATTAGAGCCAAGGCCTCCGATGTGAGACGCTCTGTCAGGTATTCCCCCTCCTCTCCATCAGGCAGAGTCACTTTCTCCACCCTTTCCCCGGTTGTTGGAATTTTCCAGCTCCCGCGGTAGGGGTAGAAGTAATGGCCCGGAGCTCCGTGTTCACTGCCACCGACGTTGACATCAAATCCGTGATGAGCAGGAAGAGAGAAGGGTGGACCTCCCAGATGCCATTTGCCCACATGCAGGGTTCGATAGCCAGCCTCTCGAAGAGACTCCGCCAGCGTGATCTCTTCCAGCGGAAGGCTCCGCAGAAAGCGCCCTTCCTTCATACGGTGATCATTGGCGCTCCAGCGGCCCGCGGGCAACCACTGAGTCATCAGGTTCCGGGCCGGATACTTGCCGGTGAGGATACTTGCCCGCGTGGGCGTGCACACGGCACAGGCAGCATAGGCATTGGTGAAACGAATTCCGCTCGCTGCCAAGCGGTCAATATGAGGCGTCTTGTAGTAGTGACTGCCCTGACATCCCAGATCCATCCACCCAAGATCATCCACCAGAAAAAGGACTACATTAGAGCGCTCTGCAAAGCCCTCGGTCCATTGAGCGAGCAGACAGAGAATCACAGCAAGAGCAGAGCGGGACATCACGAACTAGCCTGCATGGTTACCGCTCTCTTGCCATCCCAAATCGGACTCTCTCCTCATCTACCATTCATCTAGGAGCCTGGCACAATACCACTGCATCCGTGGGAGGTGAAACGGCCCCTTGAAATGATTCCCCTTTGTGGTGTTTGAAATCCTCCCATTACGATCGGCATAACCGAACCACTCCCCGTGCTCCTCATCGGCAAAGGTCCGGTAGGAGTAGTCATGGACAAGGCGGTGCCATTCCGCGTAACGATCTTCACCGGTCATCCGGTAGGCTAGCAGGGTCGCTATGATGGCCTCGCAGTGCGGCCACCAGAACTTCATGTCATGCCAGTATTCCTGGACCGGCTTGCCATGCAGATCAACAAAGTGAAACAGCCCACCGTGTTCCTCATCCCATCCCCTCTTCCACATATAATCGAGCATCCGGCACCCGAGCGCGCTAAGCTCTTTGTCCCCTCCCCGCCGCTTCGCTTCGTGCAGGATGAACCATGCCGCCTCGATGGCGTGTCCGGGATTCAGCGTCCGTCCATCCAGATGATCGTTCAATGAGCCATCCGGAGCAACCTGCTCGAAAACACATTTCCTATCGTCGTCCACGAACAGGCGGATCTCCCCGATGAACTCATCGATTACTTCCTCTGCCAGCTCATCGTCCACGGTCTCCACCAGTTGCTGGGCGACATGCAGGAAAATCATGGGAACCCCGATCGAGCGAGTAGGCCGCTCCTCCATCCACTTTGCCTCCCCGGTTGGCAGACGACCGTCAATATACTCCAGACACAGGCGAAACAGTTGCCGCGCCTGCTCTGCCGACTCTTCGCAACCCGCGGCCGCTCCATAGGAGGCGAGAGCCATCACCGCAAAGGCCTCGGAGAAAAAGTAACGCCTCTTGCGGAGCGGCTTTCCCTCCTGGCTGACCAGAAAAAACATCCGATCATCCTCGTCAAAACAATGATCCCGCAGGAACTCCACTCCGCTTCGTGCTGCCTCGAGCCATTCCAGTCGCGGCTCCACTGTGCGATGCAGCGTAGACAGCAACCACGAGAACCGCCCTTGAAACCAGACCGGCTTATCGTCATCGAGCAGGGCGCCGTCGCGTTCCCGCATAGTCAGATAGCCTCCGTGCTCCTCATCAAGAACCCGCGGCAACCAGAACGGCAAGGTGCCATCGAGCAGGCCCGCACGGTAAAACGAGGCTAGTTTGCCAAGCTCCTCCTTCGTATAGCCCTTCATCAATCCCTCAAGTCCTGAGTCGCCGGTAAAGCTCTTCGCAATCTACGTTTGAGTCTCTCCATGTACAGACAACTCCTCGCCCTGCTCAGTGCCTCCTCCCGTGGCAAGACTGACGAGATAGCCCACCACCAGACAAGAGGTGAACCCGATAAAGCCATTCAGGATTCCGGTGACAGGGAATCCTCCAAACTTGATGATGGCTACGGCGGCTATTCCAACCACTGCCCCCACCATCGCTCCCTTTCCATTCCCGCGCTTGGTGAAGATTCCCAACGCAAATAATCCGCCCAGAGACCCACTCGCCAAACCGATAATTGACATGAACGCCTTGAAGGCATTTTCGATATTTGCGAGTGCCACGAGCGCCGCCCCACCAATGCCCAGGATTCCAACGACGACAACAACCCACTTCGCGGCATTAAGGTAATCCTTATCCGTAGCCTTCGGCCGAAGCAGGCGACTATCCACATCCTTGGTCCAAGCTGTCGCAATACTGTTCAGCGAGCTGGAGATCGAGGACTGGGAAGCAGCGAAGACCGCTGCGATAATGAGCCCGGCCACTCCTACCGGGAGCTGCTGCATGATGAAGAACGGGAGAATCCCATCTGACTTTGCCATTGCCGGATTCAGGAGTTCGGGCTGCGCTTTGTAGAAGGCGTAAAGTGCAGTCCCAAGTAGAAAGAAGACAATCGAAAAGCAGACCGACATCCACATTGTGGTCCAGAGCGACTTGCGCGCACCCCCAATATCCTTGGTTGTCACATAGCGCTGCACGACATCCTGTCCGGACGTATACTGGTTCAAAGAATTAAAACCGAAGGCTAGAAATATGATAAACCCAGCTGTTGTCCCATCCTTGATATTCCAGTCGAAGGTCAGGTTCTGTAAGAGCTTGGAATCCGCATNNGCGATCGAGAACANCTCATCNAATCCNCCNTCGAGGCGGACAACAACNAGAATNAAGCAGAGGATCGCACCNCCCAGCAGNACNACCGCNTGNATCGCGTCNGTCCACACCACNGCCTCAATCCCTCCCATCACNGTNTAGATCACACAAAGGATCCCNATNATGATAATNGCGGCATANATATTGATATTNGAAACTGCNGCTAGCGCCACNGCNGGAAGATACAGCACGATCGCAATNCGNCCGACNTGCGCAANCATGAAGGAGAAACTCCCAAAGAGNCGCACCCCCANATTNAACCNCCGCTCNAGNTAGAGGTAGGCACTGGTNAGATCGAGTTTNCNNAANAAAGGCAGGTAGAACAGAATNACTACNGGGATCAGGATCAGCATNGCNAGNTGACCNACATACCANGTNATATCNGTNNCATAAGCCCGNGCNGGAATACTCATNAAGGTGATCGAACTGAGCACCGTTGCNAAGATCGACAAGCCTGCCACAAGGAAGGGAATCTTTTGCCCCCCACGGAAGTAAGCCTCAGTCGTCGCCGAAGCCTCTCGCCTCATGAACCAATAACCAACGCCTACCATTCCCGCAAGATAAGCGCCCACAACGATCCAGTTTACCAATCCAAGCTTGGCATCAAGCTTCTGAACCTCTGCTACGAGCACCTGTGGAGANCGGATCCCTGGCTTAATCTCNCCGGTNGGGACNATNAANTTNTTNTTCCATTCCACGACCGGTGTGGTCACCGGAACCGCAACCGGCACCCCGCCAGCCATTGGGGGCAACTCNCCTGCNGAAGCCCAAGTGTCCGTAATNGTATCATANGCCCATACACTANGTTCGAATCCGGGATGCAAATCTCCCGCTCCATTNAGATCCGGACGATCCTCAAACTGCTGGCGCCAGTATTGCGCCGAAACCCCGCCCACCATGAGCAGGTGTGAGACCCCCACTGGCAGAGCTGCTGAGGGAGCTGCGCTCATGCCCCGCGGAAGATCCGCCAGACGCTTCCACGCTGGTTTTGGCCCCTTCAAATTGAGCACGTAGCAATCAGATAAAATATCAAGCTTCTCCTGATGCACCCGCTCAGGAGCGAGCTCGGCGGACACAGCATAATCACGCCCTCCGAAAAGGTAAAACTGGTCCGACCGCACTCCGGNAACAGCGTAGGCCCGACCCCGAGCCTTCTTCTCTATTGGCCATAAATAATCCTTCCAGTTCTTATTATCTGTAGCCTCCATCCACGGAAGCGCCTCCCACGCCCACTCGCGCTCGTCCTTGCTCGTATCAAGAAAATACGCTTCCTGCACGGTCCTGAAACCTCCCCCCTCCTTGTTAGTCACGCCCGCTACCACAATCACCTTGTTGCCCACTACTCCGGCCACACCCTCTGCAATCGGCACGGGATACTTAACGCGCGGGGTAAAACTCAGGGTCCCCGAGCCGTCCACAGCCACTTCCCATACCGCATCGGTAGCGACCTCCGCCTTGCCACCGATAAAGAGCGATGATCCGCGACTGGGAAGAGTCACTGACATTCCATAGCCCACCCGCTGCCCCAGAGGTCCTTCCAATTTCTCCCACAAGGGAATCCCCTTCCCATCCTCAGCTCCCATCTCCATTTTGAAGGCGACGTCATAATAGACCTTCTCTGGATTCTTGTCCCTTTCCCACGGTCGGCCCTTGGGAAAATTCGCTCCCCCGGCCACCACCAGATAATCCTTCTCCGTCTGCTTACTACTTACGATTCCCGCAAAAGCGCCGGCAAATCCTTCTTTATCGGGTAATGCGGGTAGATGCCCCCACGATAACGGACCCTTGCTGTCCTCTTCCGCCATCANNGCAGGAGAAAGCAGGAATGCGCCCAGGAGAGATAAAGAAACGAGGAACTTCATGAGACTTCTGTATCTTGCAANTTAATCCATTCAAACCAGCCCATCGCCTCAAGCCGGCNTCGGAGCTCGGAGAGTTTCTCTGCNGTAGCTGGCTCGATCGGGCGACGAGCAGGACCGCAATCGATATCCACCATCGCCATCATCGCCTTGAGACTGGCCCGCCCACAGGTGGACAGCATCGCTTCCAGCATTTCGAGCGCACGGGATTGCCAAAGCCTCGCCTCCACGAGGTCTCCATTTTCGAAGGCATTCCTGACCCGGTGATACAACGGCGCTGCATAATTATACGTACTCCCTACTGCTCCCTCATAGCCCTGCGCGAGAGACTGGAGATACGCTTCATCTGTTCCACTCAGGAACTCAAGCCCGGGCCCAACCCTCTGAAGAGACGACAGATTGTAGGACGTTCCCGCATCCGTATACTTGATTCCGCAGAAAGTCGGAATCTCCTTCACCGCCAAATCGGTAAAGNTCATGGGATTCATGGAAGCTCCTGACAGGATGGGGATGTGATAATAATAAAACGGGGTGGCTGGAGCCGCTCCGGCAATTGCAGCCATAAGCCCGACCAGCCCGATTTCTCCTTCCGCCTGAAAATATCCGGTAGGAGTCGCGGAGATAGCATCTGCCCCGAATTCCTCAGCATGAGCCGCCAAGGCTGCCGCTGCCTTCATGCTGTTATGCCCCACCTGAACCACGGCCTTAAGCCGTCCCTTGCAGTGTCCAAGATAAGCCTCGGCCACCGCCATGCGCTCCTCGTCATTCAAGGACATTCCCTCCCCGGTACTTCCCGCGATATAAACCCCGCAAATTTTGTTAGCCACGAGATGATCGACGATTCTGGGAACCAAGCCGAGGTTAAGCTCCCCGTCGTCCGTCATGGGGGTTACCACCGCGGCCACAAGACCCTGCATTCCAAGAGGCTTCATTACTAATCTGTCTAATCCGGAAAGACGGAGCTTGGCGGGGAGGAGCAACATTTCAAGTCATTCAGACGGCNCCCTCACTTCAAGGGATGGACAACTGCGCACGTTCTTGCTCGGCAGAAAGATCTACACCCTTAAAATGCAGTCCTCGTGAACAGACGCACCCTTTGCCGCACTGCATCAGCCGCCGCTCTTTGTGGGTCATTACAGGCAAAAAACACCNACCCTCCNTTCAAGCTCAACTACCTNATCTCCTCTGCGATGTATGGCACCACCCCTCTTCGCGAGATTTTGCCCGAAATCCGAAAAACTGGATCATCGTTCATTGATATCTGGCCNCGNCCNCANGCCAACCATCGNGAACAGGTCGCCATGATGGGTCTNNCNNNATTCGANGAACTNCTNTCNGANCATCAAGATTAAGCTCGGNGTNCTCACNCAATACAAACTNGGNCCCTTCGGCCTNNNCTCCGAATTNCCGGTCGCCNANCGCTTCGGATGCCAGATNATCGTNTGTGGCGCNGCCGGCNACNGGGCNGCAACNGGAACANANCTNAGGTCNGANGTNANNAANTTNANNGAGCGNATGAAGCCGCATGCTGATGCCGCNGCCGAGCANGGCGTCACNATTGCAGTAGAAAATCANAGNGGNCAGATTCTNGCNACACCNGANGGCATCAAGTGGTTNNCAGANTTGGCNANTCANCCNAANCTNGCNCTNGCNTTNGCCCCTCATCATCTNCCTCAGGATGCTGAAATGCAGGGNCGNCTTCTTGCNGGGCTTGGCNGCAAGGTNGCCNTCTTCTANGGNCAGCAGCANGGAACNGGATCCTCNCGGAANCAACCNCGTGAANAGGAACTGCTNCANATGCCNGGNCGNGGACCTCTCGANTTCACNCCNCTNCTNNNAGGNCTCAANTCCATCAACTTCACCGGNTTNANNGAACCNTTCATGCACCCCTTNCCCCGCGGCNTCCCCATNCACAANTCCACCGCNGNGGTNACCGCCGAGATCAANCGNTCCCGATCNTANCTNGAGANGTGCCTGCAGAANCTNTGAGGATCGNNCCTTNANCGCAGCNNGTGCTTTACACCGGTTCCTGAACTGATCCACTAGCNTTNACCANTTANGCCATGTCCCANGTCCTTATCATCGTCGGTGACGCCACNGAAACNGTCGACACTCTCTACCCNTACTACCGTCTTATNGAGAGCGGNTTCCAACCGGTGATCGCCGCTCCAGAAAAACGCCGNTACCAAATGGTNCTCCACGAGGTTCNACCNGGATGGACCATTACCCGGGAATGGGANGGNTANTCCATNNANGCCGATGTCGCCTTCNGCGAGATCAACCCNGCNGATTATCTGGGCATCTTCTTCAGTGGNGGNCGCGCCCCCGAATATATCCGCTACGACGAGAATCTNGTCNGAATTACCCGNCACTTCTTTGANGANAACAAACCAGTCGGNAGCGTGTGTCACGGGGTCGAAATTCCNGCCTTCGCNGACTGCGTCCGAGGNCGGCGGATGGCNACTGTNCCAAAGTGCCGGTTCGANCTNGAGGTCTGCGGGGGCATTTTCGTCGATGAACCCTGTGTCATCGATGGAAACCTCATTAGCGGTCGAACCTACCATGACAATGGCCACTTTG
>PBAI01000031.1 GCA_002715825.1 Roseibacillus sp.
GACGATCCATGGTGCTCCGATTTACCTCACGGTTGATGACGGTCGGACGAGGATTCAGGGAATCGAGATTCTGGAGGCTGACACCGAGGCGTTCAACGGATTGGTCAATGTGATCGGGAAGGTGATCGGGGATCCCATGGAGCTTCCTGAAAACGACCTTACCAAGCTCGATGGAATCAAGTTCGCGCAGGCGACGCTTCGAGACGGGTCGAAGCTCTACGACGCTGGTCAATATGAGGCCTCGTTCCGGCTTTACGCCCGGCGCGGGTATGAATTCGTAGACAAATACGGGAGATTTCTTGCTAACAACGGCTCTGGAAGGCTACGAGCCATCGTCGCCTTGTCGGTAGATCCAGTGGTCGAGTTTGCGGATAACGCCTGGAATTCCCGGAATGCGTTCCGAACGGCTCTTCGCGAACTGGAAGTCCAAGAGGATGGGGTCGAGGATTTGTTGCAGCTGAGCGACGATGAGGCTTCCAGCTTTGGAAGATAGAATTTCAATTGCCGCGTGTTTCGAGATTGGACGGGGTAGGGCATTGCTCTACCCTGTCGTCAACATGAGCAGCGGCACGGCAGACGATTTCAGCTTCCTTGGGCACGAGAGCAGCTTGCCCGCCTCGCCNGACGAGGCCAAGCTGGACACCTTTGCCAACAAGTCCCCCGGGCGAGGNTACACCATCACCCTCGATTGTCCGGAGTTCAGCTCGCTGTGCCCGGTGACNGGACAGCCGGACACCGCCCACCTGCAGATCAGCTATGTGCCTGACGAGTTGTGCGTGGAGACCAAGTCTTTGAAGTATTATCTCGCCTCTTATCGNAATTTGCCGTGTTTCAATGAGGAAATCGTCAATCGGATTCTCGATGATCTGGTAGCGGCTACCAAGCCACAGAGGATGGACGTAGTGGGTGAATTTTCGCCTCGCGGGGGAATCAGCCTGACGGCTTCGGCAAGCTACCCGGACGAGTGGTAGGAAGCGGTGCCGGGTCGAGAGGGCCCGTTTTCCAGCAAACGAGTGATGAAGAGCGGGCAGAAGGTAGCAGTGCTGGTAAGCGGCGGCATGGACTCGGTGGTGGCCTTGTATGAGGCGCATCGGGAGCATGAGGTGGTGGTGGCCCTGAGCTTCGATTACGGCTCCAAGCACAACCACCGGGAGATTCCCTTCGCGCGGGAGCATGCGGAGNGTCTCGGGGTGCCNCATGAGGTTATTGACCTCGGGTTCATGAATGAACATTTCCGCTCGGACCTCCTCCAGTCAGGGGGCGAGATCCCCGAAGGCCATTATGAGGAGGAAACCATGAAGGCTACGGTGGTGCCTTTCCGAAACGGGATCATGCTGGCGATTGCCGCTGGGCTGGCAGAGAGCAGGGGAGCCGAGGGNCTCNTCATAGCGGCGCATTCNGGNGATCACGCGATNTATCCGGACTGNCGNGGGGAGTTCATGGAAGCGATGGGGGAGGCCATCCAGCNGGGAACCTACGANACNNTGANCCTGCTNCGCCCGTTTATCGCGTTGNGNAAAGAGGATATTGCNGCNCGGGGNGCGGAGCTNGGAGTGGACTTTTCNCGGACCTGGTCNTGTTACAAGGGNGGNGAGANTCATTGNGGCAAATGNGGGACCTGCGTGGAACGGCGNGAGGCCTTTGAAATTGCGGGTCTGAGTGATGNNACNGANTANCNTNNGNCNGGACNNCTGCNGGTGAAGGAAGAAGGGGAAACGTCATGCTGATTTCAGAGTTCTTCTATTCGGTGCAGGGGGAGGGCCTGCTGGCAGGAGTGCCCTCAGTCTTCATTCGAACCTCGGGGTGCAATCTCCGGTGCCGGTGGTGCGACACTCCTTATGCCTCCTCGGAGCCCGAGGGGGAGCAGCAGACGGTGGAGGAGATCGTGGAGAGAGTGCGGGAGTATCCCGCGCGCCACGTNGTCCTCACTGGAGGTGANCCCATGCTGGCAAANGGGATCAGGGAGCTGGCGGCGGCTCTCCAGGAAGCGCGCTACCACATTACCATTGAGACAGCGGGCACGATCGAGCCGGATGGANTNGCNTGTGATCTTGCCTCGCTCAGTCCCAAATTGGCTGATTCAACTCCNGACGCGGAGCAGTTTGGNGANGGTTGGTCGAAGCGCCATGANGAATGCCGCATTCAGCCCGAAGTGCTGGACGCGTGGGCCGCGNCCTATNCNTGTCAGTTCAAGTTCGTGGTGAGCGAATCTGGCGAGATGGGGGAGATCGAGGAGATNCTCCAGNGGATCAGGCCGCGCCCGGAGCCCGGGCAGGTGCTGTTGATGCCGGAGGGAACAGAATCCGGGGTCCTGCAGGAGAGAAGTCAGATGGTGGCAGAGCTCTGCAAGGAAACCGGATACCGGTTCTGCCCGCGGCTGCACATCGACCTTTACGGGGATACAAAGGGAACCTGAGGAGAGTGCTGCTCCTCAAGCTACTGTCTCCTCCGGGNCNAGCGTGTAGTTGAGGTCGTTGATCCAATGGTCCTCGATGGAGTTAGCTGCTCCGAGGAGAGAGCCGACGACCGCGCCACGGTGACAGCTGTCTCCCCCGACCATGGCGTTGGCNATGATGCCCGCGGAGAAGTCATCGTGGTATTTCCAGGTGAGGTAGAGGGCAGCCGGGAAAGCCTGGTCGATGTAGCAGGCAGGGCTGAAGACCGANCCNATGATTTCAAGNTCGGAGCGATGTTCCCGTTTGGCAGCCTTCCGGGAGGAGAACCAGTCCCCNGCCTCCGTCATGATGGCGTCACGNATAGTGACACCCTCCCGGAGACGCAGATGGAGCCGCGTAAGACAGTCCGCGGCTCGTAGGACGTTGGAGTGGCGATGGGTGAGAGCCACGTGCTGTTTCACGAGGGATTTTGGATCGGGATGGTCAGGCAGGGCTGCAAGGAGAGCGGGGACTTGAGCGAGCCCCCCAATATGTTCATCCCTGATTCCACATTTACGGGGTTCTTTACCCTGAGAGTAGCGGGTGAAAAATCCACGGTGGTATTCCTCGAGGTAAGTATCTTGATGCCAACCCGGGGTCAGCATGCAGGAGATGTAGGTTTCGAGCCACGCGTCCNGATCGTAGGCTCCCTGCTTTCTGATCAGGGCGAAGAGCTCCTGCGCGAGCTGGAAATTTACGGTGTTGTCCCCAGCCTTGAGATTCTGGTGGTAATGAATGCCCTTCACTCCCCAGAAGGGGGCNTGATCGTGAAGGATGTCGCCCTTTTCGTTCAGGGCCTCGTAGCTTGATCGCCAGAAGATGCTGTCNGGGTGAGGATTACGAGGGTGCTGATAGGAATCGAGGCTCCCGTAGTCTCGCGCCANAGNAGCCCGGTCGTANTACCAATGCCCCGGGAGAGCAAGAGCGTCGGCAACCAAGGAGCCTAGAAAGGGGGTGATGTGGATCATGTTTTTTCGCGTTCGGGACGATAATGGCACCTTAGAACGGATTNCATTTGATCCAAGTGATCTTGGGATACCAGACCGAGCTTTCGTCTCAGGGAGATGGAAATCTGATTGCAGAATGAATGGGCTGGGGAACTGTAGCGTCGTGAGNATTATTGCGGTGATCGGCGCAGGGGTCTCGGGACTCACGGCTGCCTATGAGCTTACCCGCCTCGGGCACCAAGTTGTGGTGCTCGAAAAAAGCAGGGGGTTTTCCGGCAGGGCTGGGACTCGTCGCCGCGGAGCTGCGTGTGTTGATCACGGNGCCAATTTTTTTCGAACCACGGATCCGGAAATAGCGCATCTGGTCCACGAAATTCTTCCGACGGACGAGCTCGTGGAGGTGGTGGGAGAGGTATGGACCTTTGATCGAAGCGGAACAATTGTTCCGGGAGACCCGGTTCAGAANGGGGAACCAAAGTATTCATATCGCCGCGGNATCAATACTCTGGGAAAGCTCCTGCAGAAGGTGTCGGGGGTTGAAGTGCGCCGGGAGGTCCGGGTGGCAAGAATTGAGAAGGANGAGGGGCGATGGTTGCTCAGNGATTCCGGGGGAGCCAGCCANGGCCATTTTGACGCGGTNATCACCACCGCACCTGCGCCCCAAGCTGCCCAGCTNCTTCGCGCCAGCACGCTGCCGGNANCTCTCCAAACGACTCTCATCGAGGCACTCAGAGCTTCCTTGTATCACGCNCAGTTTTCNTTNCTCCTGGGGTATGATGAGTCCCAAAGCCCATCNAGANGNTTTCACGCACTGGTCAATTCCGACGGAGCTCANGCCGTNTCATGGATNAGCTTCGAGGANGACAAGCCGGGTCATATTCCTGAAGGCAACAGCGTGCTGGTAGTNCAGATGTCTCCAGCTTGGTCCAGCCGGAGGTTGGAACGTCCCCCGGAGGACATTCTTCCCGAGGTCCTTGAGAACGTCAGCGCCTTGCTACCTGAGGTAGCGCANACACCGGATTGGTGGGACAGCCAACGCTGGATGCTGGCAAGCCCCAGTAGTGCGGTAAATCTGGAGGCTCTCAGGACCGGGGAGCAAGAGAATCTCTTTTTTGCCGGGGACGGGCTGTGTGGTCGTGGCCGTGTGCCCCTTGCAATGAGTTCGGGTCTCGATGCTGCCCGGCGGGTGGCGGCAAAGATCGAGGNCTTTCGGAGCGCCCAGCAGCGCTAGGTTCCCAAGAAACTTTTCACAGCTTTNCCAGAAACGCGTCGGCCGCTTCNAGATGAGCGGCCTTTTTCTCTGGGGGCATGCGCCTTGCGGTGGCGCACATCATTGCCCAGCGGGGGTTTTTGGCGAGAGAGTCCACGTGGTTAAGAATCCAACGCCAGTAGAGTCCGTCCCATACCGAAGTCCAGTCCCCGGTTGGGTAGTTGCTCATCTTGCGGATGTAGGCTGAACCTGAAAAATAAGGTTTGGTCGCAACTCCACCGCCGTCGGCGTGCTGGCTCATGCCATAGACATTCGGCACCATGACCCAATCGTAGCTGTCCACAAACATCTCCATGAACCACTTGTAGATTTCGTCCGGGTCAAATTCGCAGAGGAACATGAATCCCCCCAGAGTCATGAGCCGCTCAATGTGGTGGCAGTATCCGGTTTCCCTGATCCGGCCAATGACATCATCGATAGGCAAAATGCCTGTAGTCCCCTCGTAGAACGAGTCCGGAATTTTTCGGGAATGGTTCCAATGATTGGAGGTGCGCATGGTCACGCCGAGGTCGACATAGGTGGCTCTCATGAATTCTCTCCAGCCAATAATCTGCCGGATGAAACCTTCCATGGAATTGAGTGGTATTTCCTGTTTATCCGCATGGGATATGGCGCGGTTAAGAATCTGTTCAGGGGTCAGGAGCCCAATATTCAACATCGGGGTCAAGACGCTGTGCCAAAGCCAGTTTTTTCCCTCCACCATGGCGTCCTCGTAATCCCCAAAAAGAGAAAAACGGGCAGCAAGGAATTGCTGTAACCATTCTTCACTGCCCAGGTGGCAGGTTGGGTAATAGAGAGAGTCGAGGCTCCCGGGGTTATCTGGATAGGTTGCGAGAATGTGGTCGCGGGCCTCAAGGTCTACAGCGTCCCTCTCCGGAAACGGTATCTCGGGGATTTCACCCAGCATACGCTTAGGGACTTTTTTTCTATTTTGATCGTCGTAGCTCCATTCGCCACCGACGGGATCCTCCCCGTCCATCAAGACATCGAGTCTGCGCCTCTGAAACTTGTAAAAGTCAGCCATGAACCAGCGTTTTTTTCCCTCTCTGAATTTCTGGTTGGTGACCGAGTCGTTGAGAAACATGGGCGTTCTCAGTGATTTAATTTCCTTGGAGTAGAGCGAGCACAGGCGCTCCAATCTCTTTTGCAGAAGAAAGTCGTGGACCTCGGCTACGAGGAGATCCCCATCGGTGTGCTGAAGGGTGGCCTCAAACAACTGCTGCAAAGCAGATTCCCCAGGNNGATGCTCAAGATAGGTCACCTTGTATCCAGATGTCCTNAGTCGGTCTTCGTANCGCTTCATGGACGCCCGATGCAGCCATAGTTTTTGCTTGTGGAAGCGGGCTGGNTGATTGGCNTCGCCGAAGAAAAGACTATCTTCGATCAGGTAAATGTCAGTCGGGTCTGCTGTGATTCCGGGGTGCTCCTCGAAGAGTTGATGAGGAAACACAAGGAGGGTGNTNCGGCGGGGGAGAGNGGACATGCGACGCTGGTGTTTTAGGATCCGTGAGCAGAATGAAGAAGGANGAGAGCGAGGAACGACCGGATCGTCCAGAGGATGGTCCTGATCCAGTTCGTTCGAACCAGCAGTTGGTGCGAGGAGGCATCGAAACCGTGGCTCAGAATGTTGTGATACCGGATGGAGAAGCGCGCCGTGGAAATCCAGATTANGGCAAGCAACGTGAGTCCGACGATCGGGTAGAATCGGCCGGCGCCGCCGGGTGGGTCGATTGTCAGCCAGAGAGCCGAACCTGCCTCGATGAGCATTGGGGGTCCGACCACCCATGCAGTACGATTCTTATGGGCCTCGTGGTAGGCAGAGAAATGAGGGGATCCGACGAATGCCTTCAGNGGATAGTGGACNACTTGGACAAACCAGATCAACCCGGTCATGTAAATTGTCGCAAGAGTATGGAGAAGCGCGATTTCCAATGGTTCCGGCAGGNTNANGTCAGGTGAAGNNTGGATAAAATGGCTGGTNTNGTNAGACGGTTTGCCGGGANAANGGGAAANCAAGGAGAACTGTCTTCCAGTCGACATNAGCACTGACGATTTGGGGTCTTCTCACTAATCGGNATGTGGTTCGAGTGAGGACCGGAGAGTGGAAACGATTGGCGTGCTCGANAAACCTGTGCTCTGGTCTGAAGTAAACTCCTNNACCCTTTGTCNGATTCAAAAAAGCACCGGGTCAGCGTAGTCTGGTTTAAGCGGGACCTCCGCTTAAGCGACCACCGACCACTCCACGAAGCCTGCCAGCGAGGAAAGGTCTTGTGCCTCTATTGCTTCGAGCCTTCCTACTGGCAGGCTGAGGATACGGATGCCAGCCACTTTCGGTTCGTGACCGAGTCGCTCATGGAGTTGAGAGAAGAACTGAGAGCCCGGGGTGGGGAACTCGTCGTCCGGGTCGGGGAAGTTCCGGACGTGCTTGAAGAATTGTGGAAAGGCACGGGTTTTAAAAATCTCTGGAGCCACGAGGAAACGGGTAATTTCCGGACTTTCANGAGGGACAAGGAGGTCAAGAGCTGGAGCGAAGNGCGGGGTGTTGAGTGGCAGGAAATCCCCCAGACGGGTGTCGTAAGAGGGTTAAAATCACGGGATGGGTGGTCCTCGTTGTGGAAGCGGAGAATGGCTCAGCCATTGACGGNAACTCCGGAAAGNATAAAGCCTGCCAGNGGNGTGGACTCGGGGCACCTACCTGAACCCCGGGAAGTCGGGTTGGAAGAAACGACCAAGGTGAACGCCCAAAAAGGCGGAACGAAACTGGCGTGGGAAACCATGCAGTCCTTTCTGCTGGAGCGAGGCGTGGGATACAGGAAGGAGATGTCGAGCCCGCTCACGGGAGAGACGAGCTGTAGCAGATTAAGTCCGTATCTCGCGTGGGGAAATATATCTGTTCGGGAGGTGTTTCAGAGCACGCGAGATCGCGTGATGGATGTGCGTTGCGCCAAGGAAGAGGGGAGGCCTCTGGACAAACGCTGGGCGCAATCTCTCAGTTCCTTTGAGGGACGGTTGCGGTGGCACTGCCACTTCATGCAAAAATTCGANGACGAGCCGGAGATTGAATTTGAGAACATGAACCGAGCTTACGACGGCCTTCGTGAAAATGAATTTCGCACGGATCGATTCGAAGCATGGTGTCGGGGCGAAACAGGATATCCGATGGTGGACGCATGTATGCGTGCGCTTCATCAGACTGGTTGGATCAATTTCAGGATGCGAGCCATGCTTGTGTCNTTCGCTTCTTATCACTTGTGGCTTCATTGGCGGCAGACTGCGGTGTTTCTTGCCCGTCATTTTCTCGATTACGAGCCTGGGATCCACTTCAGCCAGTTCCAGATGCAATCGGGGGTCACCGGAATTAATACGCTCCGAATTTACTCTCCNGCCAAGCAAGTAGCGGATCAGGATCCTGANGGCGTGTTCCTACGGCGATTCTGTCCCGAGCTTGAAGGGGTGCCCAAGGTCTATCTTGCCGAGCCTCACCGGATGCCGGGCGTTCTTCAGNACAAAGTAGGTTGTCAAATNGGTAAAGACTACCCCCGTCCGATCGTCATGCATCGCGAGGCGTATGCGTTGGCGAGGCAGCGAATGGGGGAAATCCGGAAACGTCCAGAGGTCAGGGCTGAATCCTTCAAGGTCCAAGAGCGGCATGGGAGTCGCCGGCGAGCGCGGAGGCGCAGCCGCTAGCAAGGAGGTANNGNGTGCGAGGTCCACNGCGGGCGCTGTCTGAAAGGTGAGGNGCCTNATCTCTTGAAATNCTCAACCTNAAGCAAACAAAACATNAACAGATGAGTTTTATGCCGATGGTTTCCTTGCTTGTTGGTCTTTTGTAGTGAACAAAAGGGAATCAGGAGCTCTTCAAGCAGTAAATTGTNCAAGGAGATNCTCCACAACAACCACAGAAAGGAACAGGTCCAATGGCACAGCTAACTTCAGACAGCAGTCTTCGGGTATACCTCAGGGATATTTCTACGACAGAANTACTCGACCCGGAGGAAGAGGCNGAACTTGCAGAGCGCGTGGGTCGCGGAGACACCGAGGCTCGCGAGCACATGATCAGAGCGAATCTCAGGCTCGTGGTCAAAATCGCGCAGGATTACGCCAACAACGGACTTCCACTCGTAGATCTGATCGCGGAGGGNAACATNGGGCTCATGACCGCAGTGGATCGGTTCGATCCGGATCGAGGCGCAAAGTTCAGCACTTACAGCGCCTGGTGGATCAATCAGTCCATAAAGCGNGCTCTGTCGAACCAAAGCAAGACGATCCGGCTTCCCGCCCACATGGTCGACAAGATTGCCCGGCTCAGGCGCATCTCTGCAATCCTCACTGAAGAACTCGGAAGGGTTCCTACCGATGAGGAGCTTTCAGAGGAGTTGGGCATCCCTACCCAGAAGATCTCACGCCTGAAGCGGGCTTCGCAGCGACCNACTTCGCTCGACGCTCCCGTGAATGANGGGGAAGGAATTAACTTTGGCGAAATCATCGGAGACGACAAGGCAGTNCATCCANTGGAAGCTCTTGAAGAGAAGACCTTGAGAGGCCAGCTNGCTGATCTTCTCGAAGTGCTCGACGAAAGAGAATACCGGATCATCGACGCTCGATACGGCCTCGATGGNAACAANCCTCTNAAGCTTGAGGAGGTTGGCGGTGAGTTTGGTGTTACCCGGGAACGAATTCGTCAGTTGCAGGCCAAGGCGCTCACAAAAATGAGGCGTGCGCTTCACCGGATTGAAAAACCAATGCCCGATCCTGTCGGTGGCCCCTTGAATCGTGATTTAAGGGTGGCTTCCTGAGANCCGTTAGTCGATAAGTTTGCCTGCAGTTCTCAGAGAGACCATTCACTAATAAAATGATGCAGGGAGTGCTTGATGGTAAAGATGCCGACTCGGGGGCATCGCCAANCTCTCCGCAAGNGAGGANTGGCCCGGTATCTCCCAAACGTCGGCCTCGAAAGGTTCTCATCATCGGAGGTGGTTTCGCGGGCTTGGAATGTGCNCGAAGNTTGTCGAATGATCGGCGCTTCGAGGTAACGGTAATCGACAGGACGAACCATCATCTCTTCCAGCCGCTGCTTTACCAGGTAGCGACCGCGTCTCTGGCGGCTCCAGACATCGCNCGCTCTCTTCGGCAGATTTTGATGAAAGCGTCAAACGTCACGGTCCTCATGGACGAGGTGACAGNTCTGTCTCCTGAGATTCAGCGAGTGAAGGGGAAGTCTGGCCAAATTTACGACTATGATTATCTGTTTCTTGCCGCGGGGGTNCAAACCTCCTTCTTTGGGCGGCCCGAATGGGAGGCCCACACCCTCGGTCTNAAATCGCTTACAGAGGCGCAGGGAATTCGTCGGTGCGTNTTGAGNAATCTGGAAAAGGCNGAGCTTACAGACTGCGAGGACGAGCGTCGTCGTCTGATGACGGTTGTGATCGCTGGAGGGGGGCCGACAGGAGTAGAACTTTCAGGCGCTTTCACTGATCTCGTGCACCGCTCGCTTCGCGATGATTTTCGCCGCATCGATACCTCNGACCTGAGGGTCGTTCTCGTGGAGGGGAGNNACAGATTGNTGGGGGCTTANAGCGAAAAACAGAGTGCGTATGCNCTNCGGCGTTTGGAAGCGCTCGGCGTTGAAATTCGAACCGACACGCTGGTTGCCGACGTGACCGAGCAGTGTGTTCATTTTGCTGACGGTTCCACNCTTGANGCTGCGGCAATTATCTGGGCCGCGGGGACNGAGGCCAACCCCCTGACAAAACAGTTGGGNGTCCCTCTCGCCGATCGTGCGGGGCGAATCACTCCTGAGGCAGATCTTTCTCTTCCGGGCTTCCCCGAGGTGTTTATTGGAGGTGACTTGGTTTCTCTGGCNGACTCCAANGGNGCATTAATCCCAGGTGTAGCTCCAGCTGCTGTTCAGATGGGGCGGCACGTCGCGAAAGTCTTNAAAGAGGAGCTAAGGCTGGAGCGGACAAGATTNAGAGATCAGAAACTGGAGTTGCGCCCCAGTTTTCGATACTTCGACAAAGGGATTATGGCAATTATTGGTAAAAATGCTGCCGTNGTNAGCTCTGGAGCGCTGAAACTCACAGGATTTNCAGCATGGCTTGCGTGGCTTTTCATCCACATTCTCTTTCTCGTTGGATTTCGGAACAAGTTGAGCGTTTTGCTGGGGTGGGCTTTTGCTTACGCGAGGAATACTCCGGATACCCGGATTATCGTCCAGAAGCAGGAATGAGTGGTTNGGGAGTTCGCCAATGACCCTTCCTTCGGAGAGTAAGGATGCGGGTATCCTNAACGATTCCNTCCAGTTAATGGCGCGGGTGTGTGATGCTCTTGAGCTAGCGAGGGATCTTCGGGAGGAGGCTACCGTCGGGGAGCTGGAGAACGTTCTAAAGAATCTTCGCGTGAGAAGGGGATTTACGGCGGAAGAGAAAAAAGTATGGGACGTGNTGTTTGAGCNTTGCCCACGACTGGAAGAGCCGTTTTATCCCGAAAGGTCTGCGAGGGAAGTGTCTTTTCACCTCGCGAAGCGTGGCACTCCAATTGCCAGATCACGTGTCAGGAGGATTCTTGCCAAATGGGGGTTGGATGTCCGGGGAAAGCAGAGGTGAAGGTGTCTGGGAATCCCAGTCGTTTTCCCTTGTCTCGACAATCCGGTGATAGGATTTCACTTTGCATGGATGTTTCAAGGTCCTGCTCTTGGTTCGTTTTTGGGAATCCTGTTGGTTGTCTCAACTTTTGCTGCGGAAGTTCCCGCAAATCTCAGGAGGGAGAACCTTGTAGCCTGGTGCATCGTCCCCTTTGACGCAGCTGAGCGAGGTCCGTCCGAGCGCTCAATAATGCTTTCCGAGCTTGGTCTTCGTAGATGTGCCTACGACTGGCGGATAAGGCATGTAACTGAGTTTGAGGAAGAAATCCTGCAGTATCGTAAACATGGAATTCACTACTTTGCGTTCTGGGGTCAGCATGAACGCGCCTTTAGCTTGTTCAGAGAGCACAGTATCCAACCGCAAATCTGGAAGACCCTTCTCAATCCGGGCAGGGAGACCCAGGAGGCTAATGTCTCTGAGGCCGCTGGAGCGCTCGTTCCTCTTGCGAGGCGGACGTCTGAAATGGGTTGTAAGCTGGGGCTGTATAATCATGGAGGCTGGGGTGGAGATCCCGCCAATCTGGTTGCAGTGTGTCGGACTCTTCATCGAGGAGGCCACCGGCATGTCGGGATCGTTTATAACTGGCACCATGGGCACGATCGAATCGGGAATTGGGCGGCAGACCTGAAGAACATGCTTCCTTTTCTACATTGTGTGAACCTCAACGGAATGAACACCGGCGCGAAACCGAAGATCCTTACAATCGGGCAGGGAGAGCATGAGCTCTCCATGCTGCGCACGCTGATAGAGAGTGGATACACGGGTGCGGTAGGGATTCTCGATCATCAGGCTCACTTGGATTCGAAGGAGGTTCTCAGTGATAACCTTGACGGCCTNGCGTGGTTGACCGGGGTGATCATGCACCCTGAGTCAGTCGGGCCGAAGCCGACGCCGANAACCCGGTCGCAGCGCGAGTGAAAGAGGTTAATNAATCATTCCTTTNTAGGAGAATCGGNGTGGCGAGTCCGTTGGACACTTCAGCTCTCGGGAGGGCCCGGCTGCGCCCATTGATTCTCGCGGATTTATCCATCTCGGCAGCAACCTTGGTTCTGCCCTCGTCCGACCCGCAGCAAGTTCGCCGNAAGGNCNTCGANGGTTAGAGTTTCCCCAGCGCTCTGATGGGACAGTGAGCCGGAAGAAANCGAAAAAGGGNATAAATGCGACCNGCTTATGGATAGAATCTTTTTGCATGGGCGGAACGGGAACTCTNCCGTAGGATCAAAGGGTTCCGGCATGAATGAATAACAAAGTGCTATTCCTCCTTCGCTTGAAGCTNTGAGGAANGGAAGAGANCTGATGGCACGAAGAATAGCTATGAATACAATTCCCTCCCGGGTGTGGCCGGCAGTNCTGGCGGTCAGCCTTCTTGTTGTGACATTGACGCTGGCACGGATTTTGACGGTTGATGCTGAAAGAGATGCTTCCTGGGTCGGTCATGAGGTGTATTCAGGTGCACGAGTAAATTCTGCCACAGCTGCTGACTACGACGGTGATGGTTCTCAGGAGATCATCTTTTCGGCCGCTGGTAAGGTGTTCATGTTTCTTGGTCCTGATTACAGGACCAAGCAGGTCCTCGCCTTGCTTGATTCGAAACGCCCGAAGTCAAAAGCCCAGTGTATTCACTGTGTCCTGCACGACGTGGATCNCGATGGCGATCTGGATTTCGTGGGATCCCATGCNCGTGGACTCTTCTGGCTTGAGTGCCCAGGGGACAAGGCCACCACCACGAGATGGAAGACACACCAGATCACCGACCAAATTCATGGTGTTCACTGCATCAGGTCTTTCGATATTGACCGGGATGGTGTCCCGGACCTGATCGCCAACGACTTTACGGAAGNGAANGGTCCGTATTCAGGATCAATTTGCTGGCTCAAGCCAGTAATTCCGTCCGAGCCCAATGAGATGAGATGGTCGATCATACCAATCGCCCGCGGTAGTGCACCTGGAGGAAGCCATTANTTTGATTTTGGTGATGTCAACGGTGACGGTCGACCAGACTTCACCCTAGGTGCAAAAGGAAAGCCCTTTGCTGACGGAAACTATTTTGCCGTGTTTTANGCCCCAGAAGANCCTGCCCTGCCGTGGCGCAGGGAGTTCCTTCCTGATCCCGGAGGCCAGACCGGAGCCACACATGCCGCTCCGGCTGATGTCAATGGTGATGGAGAGCCNGACATTCTGGCGAGCCGGGGACATGGTAACGGGGTNGTGTGGTTCGAAGGACCGGGCTGGAAGGAGCANGTGATCGACGAGGACATCCTCTTTCCTCATTCCACGGATTTCGGGGATATTGACGGAGATGGAGATATCGACCTGTCCAGCGTTGGTTTTGGCTCGAAGCTCGCCGCTTGGTATGAAAATGACGGACGGGGCAAATTTACCCGACATGTCCTCAGTCGTAACCAGATGGCCTACGACACGATGATCACGGATCTCAACGGTGATGGGGATATGGATATNCTCGTGGCCGGGCAGCAGAGCGAGAACGTGATCTGGTTTGAGAATCCGGGCGACGGTAAAGAATGATATTTTTTGCCGGGGTCAGGAAAGAAGAAGGGGTAGTGCCGTTCATGCCCCGCGCCTGAAGAGGTCACGCGTGGCTTTTGTGAGGGCTAACGGTAGTCTCTCCAAACCGACAGGGTAGATAAACTANGGTAATCNGGATCTGGGCGGCGCGTTTCAGTTGGAGAGGAAAATAGACGCGAGGAGGATGCCACAGCTCATGATCCGGTTGCTGTAGTAACCGTCCCTGACTGACTCCTGTGTGTTCTGGATATGAGCTTGATTGCAATCCAAGGAAGAAGAAACAAGATCATGATCACCAGCTTTGTGGAAATCATCCCGATATAATTGATGAGTTGAAACTGTAATTCGGACATGGAGGGAGCAATCCTTGAGTGGACCGCATAAATGAAGTCGCTTGCGACTTCGAGGCAAACCCACCACCAGAGGAGCAGGATNAATCCCATTATACTGCACCGAGCGAGNA
This sequence comes from Roseibacillus sp., assembly GCA_002715825.1. Lineage (GTDB taxonomy): Bacteria > Verrucomicrobiota > Verrucomicrobiia > Verrucomicrobiales > Akkermansiaceae > Roseibacillus_B. The sequence goes on from PBAI01000031.1 coordinate 14,286, forward strand.
TCNGGCTGGCTGTCTCAAGTAGTTTGTCGGATGTATTCATGTTCCATTCCCCTACTACGGCAAAGGGTTGGCCGGCAATGGGAATTGATGAGGACCCGGCACTCGGCTAGGGAGCGAGAAGATCCGCAGNGTGGGCTTTGAGATTCTTGAGAAGAACTNCGTTTCAGCAGGAGNTACTTGTAACGAGGTTAAGGATGTGTCAGTGATTCTGAATGAGGTTACTCCCTTTCTTCATCGGCGTTGTATTTGCCTTATCGATGCCCCTTGCGCTAGCCGACCACCATGGTGAAGAGAAAGGTCAGNTATCGCTGGTGAAGAGCTGGAAGGAATATCTCTCATTCAAAAGAAAGCAGAAATCGTTCGGGGTCTGGGCACACGAGGGGAAAACAACCGATGTCTGGGAGGGGATCCCTGCAGGGCTGNACTACGTGAGCACTTTTACCAGTCAGCTTAGTGCGGATGGGACCAAGATTCTGACTTCTCACATCATGCAGGCTACGGATGGCACCGTGCTTAGCNCTGGTTCGGGGATGGANACCTGGGACCCCAAGAAGAATAAGATCCTTGCGAGCTCTTCCGGATTTGATGGCGGAAAGTTGTATGCTGGACTCTCAGAGCTCGTTGGNATCAATGAAACTGAGGCCCGTTGGAGATACACGGAAACTATATCCGGGAAAACCTACGAGGTGCTGGTTACCTGGAANACAGAGGCTCTTGACAAGATGAGTCAGACCCTGTCCAGAGTGGAAGATCCTGATAAGGTGACNGTGAACGAGTTNNCGAGAAAGCCTCGCCATACAAAGACNAAGCGATGAGCTCTCGTCAGCCCGNCGCAGCTCCTTTACGTTCTCAATGNGTGATCTCCGGTGAGCCGGNTCGTCGCAAAAGCTCGTATGAGAGATAGNTCCTGGGAGTCCGGTTTTGCGGATGGTAGGAGAGNATCNCCCCAGAGTCGGTCCGCCGTGAGGTAAGCCGAAGAGAATCTTAGCGCNCTCCGAAATCCTTGAGATAACGCTGGAGGTTCTTGATGCGCGATCTTGTGAGTTGGGTTTGCTGCCCGTAGAACAAAAGTGGGGCTGCAGATCCGTCCCGCATTGCGTCGGCATGAGAGGCTGCGTCAGCGTCGCGAAAAATGACCCACGCGCGTTGAGCCTTTCGGAGCAATGTGATGGCTTTTTCGTCCGGTAACAGTGCGATTACCTTTTTGTAGACTGCATTCAGCTCAGCATCGGCCNTCTTGAAGCTTTCGCGGGCCTGNCTGTTCATCTCCTGTTGTGACTGTGCGAGTGTGGGGAGGGACAGCAGCAGGGTGCACCCTCCGAAGATGGTAAGGATTGAAATTTTCATCGATGAAATTCTGTGCCTTATGGCCGTGGTGTCAATTAAGTGGCTCCGGGTAGTGATGTTTCGAACCCAAGGGCTGTCGAGAAGTGCCAAAACGCTTTTGCTTTGGTGGATCGGCAAGGTCAGAGGATGGGTCTTCCGGTGGCGTGATGTATTCCGTGCGACTCTTGCATTGAGTGAGATTGCGCCTTTCCTCCGGTTGCCGGTTTGTTTACTCCTCCAGTGTAGTATTNCGTTCAAAAGATGAAAAAAGGAGANATGAAGGTATCCGTTTCCAGCGCCTTAATTGTGCTATCCGTGTTGGGTTTGTGTTTTGNAGATGTTTTTGCAGCAGAAGCGATAGAGGTGACCAAGGAGCGTGTCGGNGAGCTCCCGGGCGGAAAGGAGGCGGACGGAATCATTGGGGACTTTGTGTTGCGGAGTGACAAGGTTGAAGCNGTGATATCCCACAATGCTCCGTTGCGTCGNGCGAACATGAGCACGTTCTACGGGGACGGCGGAGTNACCCCCGGATGCCTTTATGATCTGACGCTGCGTGGNAAAGATAACGATCAGATCACGATTNTAGCTCCGCTTGAACAACGGGGGGAGGTGTCTTACGTGCGGATTGTCCCCGAGCGCGAGGTTGCTGCCAATGAGGCGGCTGTGGAAACGGTGGTCACGGCGGCATTAGGCAAGGGGGTCTTCAAGCGTTATCGCTATATCGTGACTGATGGAGTGCAGGGCGTAACCGTTCTCACCACNCTNCGAAATGAAGGAAAGGCACCGGTTTCATTCAAGATGCAGGATAAGTGGACTGGTCTCGGACGGGCGAATTACGCAAAGGGATTTTTGTGGGGGGATGCCGTGGATCCTGCTGACAAGGCCGGTTACGCNTTATCGTGGGTCATGTCCCATGGAGTCGATCGTANGCCAAAGGGAACAGAGGTCCTCAAGCCTGGCGAAGAGTTGACCGTTTCGCGCTTCCTGGCAGTGGGGGCCTCACCTCTNGATGCGGTGGGTATTGCCGGATTNCNACGTGGCNGCGTGATAACAGCCGGAGTTTTCCTGNATGATGACAAGGGCAATCCNGCTACTACTGCTGCCCTGTTGGTGGAAGTGGAACCGGGGAAGACGCTCGTGGGCTATCCNGATGACTCGGGTGCAGTAGCGTTGGCGCTCCCGGCCGGAACTTATTCGTGGAGCGCTGAGGACCAGGGGCGNGAAACGATCACGGGGACGATNAAACTTGAAGAAGGGGTGGAACCGGTGAGGCAGGAGGTCAAGATGNGTCCCCAANCAGTGGTGATATTCTCCATCAAGGACGACAAGGGGAAGCTGCTACCNTGCAAAGTGCAGTTCTCTGGAAGGGAAGGGACAAAGAATCCGAATCTTGGGCCACAGAACCGGGCGCACGGGTGCCGTGATCAATGGCACTCGGAGAGGGGTGACTTTCGGGTGCCTCTGGCTGCCGGAAAGTATCGTGTTACGGTTACCAGGGGTATCGAGTATTCGCATTACGTGAAGGANATAGATCTTGCGCAAGGGGAAAAGGTAGCGGTGAAAGGCACATTAAGGAGACTCGTTGATACGAAGGGCTGGGTAAGCACGGATTATCATAATCACTCTACCCCGAGCGGAGACAACACGTGCGGTACGAAGGACCGGTTAATCAATCTGGCCGCTGAACACATCGAGTTTGCTCCGACGACGGAACACAATCGACTCTACGACTGGACGCCACACATTGCAGAACTGGGTTTGAGTGACGAACTGGCTACTGTTCCCGGAATGGAACTGACTGGTCCGGGAGGACACCTCAACATGTTCCCCTTAAAGCCGATACCGCGGACTCAGGACGGGGGAGCGCCAGTTTGGGAAAATGACGCGCGAATTAACGCGTTGCATTTACGCGATTTTCAGGGGTTGGAGCCCGACCGGTGGGTGCATCTGAATCACCCCCGAATGGAGATTGAGTTTTTTGACAGGAATGGGGATGGAACTCTTGATGGAGGCTACGTTCTTCTGGGAGAGATGCTGGATGGNNTTGAGACGGAGAATTTTGTTACACAGTTCCGGGATGGGGACGGTATTCTCGCGGGAGTGCCTTATCGGGTACGCAAACAGGGTGAGCGAAGTGCCGGAAGCATCGCCATGGTGCGTGAGGTGATCTGGCTGCAGCTACTGAATCAGGGAACACGCGTCTGGGCGATTGCAGTTGCCGATGCACATTCGGTGTGGGGCAACGGCGTAGGAGGATGGCGTACNTATGTCCCTAGTTCGACCGACAATCCNTCNAAGGTTGACTGGCGTGAGCTNTCCCGGAAATCGAAGGAGGGTCAGATGGTGCTGACAACCGGTCCGTTTCTCAATGTAACCGCCAATGGCGCTTTGCCGGGTGCGGATATAGAGGNCAGAGAGGTCTCTCTCGATGTCACAGTGCAGTGTACGGACTGGATCGACATTGACCGAGTCCAAGTCCTAGTCAACGGGCGACAGCGTCCCGATTTGAATTTCACTCGAAAGTCCCACCCGGGGATGTTCAGGGACGGGGTGATGAANTTTAATCAGTCANTGAAAGTGAAACTCGAGAAAGATAGTCACTTAATCGTCGTCGCGATGGGAGAGAATTTCGATTTGAAAACCGGATACGGGACAAGCGATCAGGCGCTCATGCAGCCCTGTGCGTATCACAATCCGATCTTTGTCGACGTTGANGGTAATGGGTTCATACCCAATGGTGATACANTGGGNTTTCCGCTTCCTACCAAGAAGATGAAGCCCGAGCGTGTGATCGAGTTGATTGAAGAGGCGAAAAAGTAGANAGAATGAAGGCGATCCTCGGAGCGCTGGCGTTGCTCGCTGTCTTCTGGCAACCGATTACCGGTTGCTCGTTGTGCACGGATTTCCCGGGAGCCTCCGGAATCCTGAGCCCCCGATTGCTTGAAATTGCCTCGGCCATTCGGCACGAGTTGGATTCGGGAGGGCTTGAGCCGAATCCCGCTGCTCCGCTTCCAACAGGTGGGCGAGTGCTTGGTTACCGGATGGCGGGATTGCTGCAGGGCTATTCGNCGCGGAATGAGAGCCTCGAGCTTGTGCTGATCGATAGCGGNGCCCGGTTNCGCTTTGATCCGCGCACCCCGGAGAGCGGCTTTGAAGCTGTGTCAAAGAACAGTAAAATTCGTCCCGCGAAGCAATGGGTCACTGGCTTAGAGGTGTTTCATGCCATTCTCGATGGTCGTATGCCGATTGATACGGCAGAAATACGAGGGGTGCTTGTGGTTGAGCCATGGAAGGAGGGAGAGTTACTCGGAGAGGAGGTGCCGATTTCGCCTGGTCCCGAAACTGGTGGAGAGATGCATGGAAAAGAGAACGGCGCGGCGTCAGGCAGAATCGCTANGAACGGGCCGGCGATNGCATTAGCCGTTCTTGTAGCATTTCCGGTCTTGATGGTCCTCAGGTCGCGCAAGAGGAACGCTTTGATTCATTGAGGGGTCCTCGTGCTTTTGACGTCGGCATAGTCGTTCCGACCCTCCACAAAAAACTCCTCGACCGTTACAGTCGAGGAGTTNAAAAATTATTCGAGGGAAGATCAGGAACCTTTCTTTCTGCCAGCGATCTTGGCGAGAAACTTCTTTGGGGCTTTGGCNACCTTGCTCTTACAGCCTCCACAGCACACGGCNACGGAAATNGTTGCAGTTGCATCTGGATCGTTNTCGCGGCCACTGATCGGGCACTTTCCGTCGGCNGCCTCGNCGACNTTGCCAAGAAGAGCGACCGGGTCTTTTTCAAANTTAGCCAGGCATCGACNGCAGCAGAAACCTACCTTGATCTCGACGGCAGTGCTNCCATTGGCGGNTTTTCCTTTTACCGGGCAGATTTTATTCACTGGACCGGCGAAGACGGGCAGNAGGGACAACATTAGGCCNCAGACNACGAGNGANATGATTTTCATAGGTTTTGGAGTGATATTGACANNNGGNATCTTNTTAANCCTTCCACNAGCACTTAAGTTGTCAAGTCCGTGTTCCAAAGANAGGGAGTCTTAGTGAAACAGGCAGGACTGGAGAATCNCCGTGTGCAAAGGTATTTTGGAATTCAGTTGTCGACGGCTCCTTTTATCGGGAGGCTNGATCGTTCTTATGATCTTCCCNGATTTGGCCAAACTTCTTGAAGCGCGTATTGCGGTGATTGCGGATCACGGATTCCGGGATCGGGATCCCGAGGCTCATCTTGAAGCCCTCAAGAAAGTGAGNGGAGAAATCGGCTNCTGGCACGAAACACACCGAAGCGAGATTGATGCNAACTTAGACCACTTTCTCACNGGAGCCAGTTATCAAAAGGCACTCCTTTATCTTCAAACGGGGACCCGTCGGCCCTGTGGGGAATAGGCGAGGGNTTGGTGCCAAACGTTGACNAGTGAAACGAGCGGCTTACCGCAATCGAGGGCTCAGGCGCAGNNGTTAAATGACGTCNTTGCAAAGAGGCGTATCGTCAAATGAGANCTNACAGATTGGAGATACCGGATCTGTNTTTTTAGAGTGTAGATCGTTGAGATAGCTCCAGCNCCGGAGANNGGAATCAAGNATTGAGCTCCCTCCGAGTGANAATCTTAAAGTCGACTNGGTCGGACAAGTGCTCACNACAATCAGGCCGATTCGTCCGTAGCTGTTGATTTCAATGATGGCCGTAACAGACACATTCCTTGTGTTGGGTTAANGNGGATNCTGCGACGGGCCNTGCGGCCGCANTAANGAAGCGGTCGGNGGTTGAGGGGTGANCTCAAAGAAGAGGNGGGTCAATTNCAGTTCGGAGAAGGTCCCTCTCNGAGCTTTCTTCTTGCGCGTAANGCCTCATTTTTCGAACATTCTNCNGNNCCATACTTCTCTTCTTTTCACGAATATGTTCTCCAAAATACTTCTAATGTCCAAGTTGGCGCTTCTTGTTCTCATTGCGAACGGCGCCGCCAAGGCCGAAGACCTTCTCAGCCCATCCGACACCGTTTNTGGAGGCCAGCTCACCGGGGANAACTTTCAGGTGGGGATNAGCGGTTTTGCGGCTGGTGCCAATAACTGGCCCGGTGGTGAGGCGCCGGTGAACGCGCTGGACGGAGTNGGTCAGAAATATCTCAACTTCGCGAGGCTCAATACTGGAATCGTCGTTACTCCGGGTATTGGACCCTCGGTTGCGACCTCCTTAAAGCTCTGGGCGGCTAATGATGCCCCGGAACGTGATCCTGCCAGCTACGAGATTTATGGGACGAATGCCGTCCTTGATCAGNGCCCCTTTCCGGTCTCAAGTTTTGTCCTGATCACTTCGGGTGATCTCGATCTTCCAGGCAGTCGGAATCCCGGCGGCGGCGCCACCCTCAACGATGTCAATCTGCAGACCGTCGAATTTAACGGAAACGNNACGGCCTACACNTCNTACATGATCATTTTTCCCACAGTGAAGAATGNTGGAAGCGCAAACAGTATGCAGATCGCTGAGATCCAGCTCGATGGATCAGTAGGGCTTCTGGGTGACTTCGACGGGGATGGCCTGTCTGATGACTATGAAAATGCCAATGGACTTGATGCAAACGATGATGGCACCGTTGGGGAGTCCTCTCCGGGTGCCATGGATGGTCCGAACGGAGCACTCGGGGATCCAGATGGAGATGGCTTGAGCAACACGGAAGAGAGGGACCTTGGAACAGACCCCCAGGATGAAGACTCTGATCAGGATGGCCTTCCCGATGGAGTGGAAACCAGAACCGGAGTGTGGGTTAGCGAATCTGACACGGGTACTGATCCTCGGAATCCGGACTCTGATGANGACACCCTGCTCGACGGTGTGGAGAATCCNTCGCTGGCCTTCGACCCCGGCAATCCCACGTCTCAGCCAGGAACCAACCCTAACCTTGAGGATACTGATGGAGATNCTGTCTCCGATGGTGAAGAAGTTGCGGTAGGAAGAAATCCCACCTTTATGGATCCGCTGCCACCGACCATNTTCAGGCCGGATGATACCATTCTGGGAGGAGTCATTACCAACAACAGATTCGAGGTAGGGACCCCCGGGGGAACGCAAGGGATAAACAACTGGCCAGCCAACGAAGGACCGGAGTTCGCCATTGACGGGGTGGGGCAGAAGTATCTCAACTTTGCTGAATTCAATAGCGGGGTTCTTGTCACTNCTTCGGGAGGACTCTCAGTGGCTACCTCCATGACCCTCTGGGCGGCCAACGACGCCATCCCTCGTGACCCTGCAAGTTATGAGCTTTATGGAACAACAAGCGATGTGTCCGGGGTGGGTCCATTCGATCTCGATCAGTTCACACTCATCTCGTCTGGAGATCTTGCGCTTCCGGACTCCCGCAACCAGGGTGGGAATGCCGATCTCGACGAGGCGAANTCTCAGACTGTGTTTTTCAGTAATTCAGACGCCTACACCTCCTATCTCNTCGTCTTCCCAACCGTTAAAAATGAGGCCTCTGCAAACAGTATGCAAATTGCAGAGATTCAGCTGGGCGGAGAGTTTGGGCCGGGTANTCCTCTGCGATTTGAGGTTGAGGGCCTCGGTGATGATCTCATTTTCACTTTCGACAGCCAACCGGGGAAGGTTTACGACATCCTGACCTCAAGAGACCCGGAGAACGAACCCAATCCCTCTTTGTGGGAGGTCTGGCAGGAGAACATCATCGCTACTCCGCCAGAAAACGTTGAGACATTCCAGCGTCCTTCTGACCCTNATCGGTTTTTTGTTCTCGTGGAAAAAGTCGCTCCAGCGTTCTTCGCAGAAGACTTTGAGAATGGCGCCGAGGGATGGACCGCCAGAGTCAATGACGCAGTTGGCGCAACTCTCTGGGAACTAGGAAGCCCCAACGCGAGCACCGGTCCGCTCAGGGGCGCAGATGGTTCTGCGAACGCGTTTACCACGAATATTGGCAGATATGAATCGGATTCAGACATAGCGCTCCGCTCTCCGGTTATCGATCTCACAGCAGAGGGCATNACAGAGGTCACTCTCAGTTTTCAGCAGTTTCGTGACGCGGATGGNTTNAGCGACAGGGGATTCGTCAGGGTGCTGAGATCNGGGGANNTGAGCGAATTGTCTGCGTTTGACGCAGACCTTACCGCGTTCGATGTTGACTGGACCGAGTTCAGTGCCAGNCTNCCGTCGAGCGTAATTGGAGAAACTATCGTCATCGAGTTTCAATTCATCAGTGACGAAAGCGCTGATGACTTCAGTGGGTGGTCTATCGACAATGTGGAGATCAACGTGCAGTAGCAGGACTTGAACCGAATCGTATTAGTCGCGCTGATGANGAANATACAAAAGAGCCGATACCCGTGAGCAAAGAGGAGGANAAATTCTCAGCGTGATTGCTTCCTTTGNCTTTCGCTNTTNTCAGAGCTAGGAGGAACCGCTACGGTGGTCGTTACAAAACGAACAATTTTTTGTAACGCCACCATCTAACGGCGCACTAAACGCGTAGGAGGCTTGTAGCTCCCGGTGGAGGCATGGTATGTATGAGGCATTATGAAAAGAGCGTCTTTGGTAATTTTGGCGTGTTTAGCGGCGGCAATCGGCATGGCTTCCGCACAGTTTACTCCGCCTGCAAATACAATTTCACTAGGCCTTCTCGGTGATGGAACTCAAGCCCTGGATTTTAACACCTTTGACTCCATCATTGATACAGAGCTGGGCCTATTTAGCGCTAATGGAACCCTTCTTGCTCAAAATGATGACATAAACGGCACCCTCCAAAGTCAAATTGTGACTCCTCCGGGGCTCTCGGAAGGGACGTATTATCTCGCAGCCGGGCAGTTTGAAACAATCTTTGGGGATGGCTTCTTTGTAATTGGGCCAAGTGGAGGTGTATTCACGCTGACATATGGTGCAGGACAAACCACTGGGGGGACCATTGGAGCAGCTGGCGTTGTGTGGTTTTCGTTCGAGATCGGCTCAGAAACGGAACCTGAGCTGGAAGTATTGAGTTTGTCAGGGGTTGATCTCAACAGGAACAGGTTAACGATAACCAGGCAGACTGACAAAGAAGGTAGCTATCAGGTGCAGCGTTCGAGCGATTTACAAAGTTGGACGGATGTTGGAGCATTACGATCAGGAAACGGAAACAGATTGAGCCATACTCAAGCATTGAATGCGCCGAGTGGGTTCCTAAGAGTGGTTACTCCATAGCTAGACCACGGGAGGCGACGAGATGGCGCGCAGGGGAAGGACCATGTTCCGGTGAGCCCTGAGAAAAGGGAAATATTTCGGCAGGCAAAGCCAGACTCCCCCAAAGAAGCTCTCTTACTACAGGTAAAACGATTCCCGACACCCATAACAAGGTGGGTGGAAATCCCATGGTTTGTCGATGGGATCTTGCAGCGAGTCTCTGCGGAATCCTGATGGGGCAGAATGGAAGACTTCCGTCTGGTCAGACCGCTACTCTTCCTTCGCTGACTCTTTCGTCGTTTCTTCGGGCAAGACCTTGCCGCGACTTTTTTTTCACGTCCCAGTTCATGTTGATGCTTTTTTCCGGGGATTATCCCCATCAAGAGCATCTCCGCAGCCAGACAGCGCCAAAAACGCCGGAATCGTAAGGATAGCTAAGAGCGCTTTCACAGTCTCCTGTTACTCTCGTTTCTTTTCCTGTCAAGCTCGAGTCGAGGTCTTGTGGTTGCCGGGGCTAATACTCGTAATTGGAAGCCTTTGAGTTGAACGTTATTCTTCAGCGAATGGATTTAGACGGATTGTAACTCCTCTCTCGTGTCCCTACGGCCGCGAATAACTTGGATATACATGTCGCAACAAAGTACCCTCCTCGTCGAATTCGAGAAGCATCCTTTCACCCATTTTTGAGCGCCATTGTGCAGAAAAGGCGCTATCGCCGTGTATATTATTTCGCTCTGTCTCTGTTCCGGTAATGGGAGGTCCGTATTCGCTGACAACCTGATCGTAAGTCACCCAGCCAATGCGGGGTTCCCACTTTTCTTTCTCTGCACGGCTGGGGATTAGTGAGAAGCATCCGCTTAGACACGAGATGCAAAGAAACAGCGTGAGGAACACTTTCATTCCGCCATCCTATTAGTCGCAGGGCGCAGCTGGCAAGAGGAGAGACGGCGATTGACGCCATGTGGGTGTGGGGGAATTGCCACCGTCATATGAACAAAGTTTTATGCCAAACGGTGGAATTTTTGCGGAAAGCTGTCTGCGCCTGTTTGCAAAAACCGGATGCCCAATTCGTTTTTTAATTGGCATTCAGGAAAGGCAGGGTCGGGGAACAGGTGTTTATTTCTGGTCGATTATATCAAAGACGACTTCACCGTGAGCCCTTCCGTGGAGTATCAACGCTCAGAAATGATCCAAGGATTCTCAATCCCGTGTGTCCTATTTGTATGAAAACTCTATTTCTCAGCGGGATCTTTGTCCTGTTTGCCATCTCACCAGGCATGGCGAATTCGTCGCTGGAACTGGAATTGCTCTCGCCCAAGGAGCCGGTAACTCTCAGCAGGGCCGACTTGGTGAAAAGAGGGCTCGGTGCCAAGGGCCCGGTGGCGGGCATCACGCTCCGCTACCGAATTACCAATAGCGGCAAACAGGCGGTTGAGATCAGGCATGGGGGGGATGAATCCACTCACAGCCTCTCCATCCAAGGTCCCGGTGCTATCAATATTCCCTACCGTGGACCAATGACATTGGAATACCGTGTGGGCGAAAAAGTCACCATCGGTCCCGGCGAGAGGAAGGAGTTTGAGATCAAGGGCCTGGCCTATGGCGCTCGCAACATGAGCCGTTGGAGAATCACCAAGGCCGGGGACTACAAGGTCACCCTGAAGTTCAGCTCCCGTTTGGAAAAAGAGCGTATCACGCTGACTTCCAACTCGGCCCAATTCTCTGTGGTCATCAAGTGAAGGCAGAGGCATTTGGTGTGCAACCTTGGGTTCTCATCGTCTTTGGTCCTGTTACTTCATTCAGGAGTTTTTTTTGGCGCTGTGAAATGACTCACGATTTTCTTCTACGTTGGATACATGAGAAAATTAAGAAGATTTAGAGGAAGGCCCCAGCAGTTCCTGCGATAGCCAAGATCACTTGTTCCGGAGACTCCAAAATACAGGCAAAGACTAATATGACTGCCATGGTGATCGCCAAAACGGCCGCCTCTTTCGGCATCCCTTGCACGGACAAAGGTGCGAACACGAGAATATCACCCACGAAGCTCAAAAGGAGCGCTGTTGAACACCCCTTACCCTCCCGACTTTTATTCTGTCGTGCTGTAGGGAACGCTTGGACCAGTTTGATGCCTCATCATCGATCACTGCTAGCGCATAGTATGATGACGAATAAATTATACGACATTCAAAGCCTCGTATCCGCCCGGGGTGGGTTTTGTTTCCGGTTCTGAAATGATTTCCACACCCGATCCCGTCGCCGGGCACGGCCACCTGCGTGCAAGCGGGGAGGGTTCTCTGGTTACGGGTGACGAATCTTGAATTCCGGAAACGGAGCGGGGGCGTTCCCGGGGAATCTATCAAGAATCATTTGCAGGCGCTGGCGTCTTCCGGGAGCAATCTTGTCCAGAGGGCTTACTTCCTCTTCCTGGCGTGGATCCTTCAGCAGATTATGAAAGGCCCCCTTGCTGTCGAGGATGTGGGTCCAATCCCGGATCATCCGGAAGTCTCCGATCTGCGAATAAATCCAGCTGCGCTTCTTGAAGGGGTCCTCATCGCCACGCAACCCGGACACAAAGGATTTCCCGTCCAGCTTGATATCTTTCGGGGGTTCTATCCCGGCCAGTTCAAGGAAGGTCGGGTAGAGATCGGTAAAATCAACGAGATCTCGTGAAACAATCCCGCCGCTGCTCAGAAACGGGGCCCGAACGATGAATGGGACATGGGCGCCCCAATCTGCCTGCCGGCCCTTGCCCTTGGGGTATGGTTCTCCATTCAGGGTGCCCGGTAAAGCAGACCCGTTGTCTCCCGTAAATATGATCACCGTCCTCTCTCTAAGTCCCAGCTCATCGACCGTGCGGACCAGTTTTCCAACGAGATGATCCATGTAAGTGACATTGCCTGCATACAATGCCGGTTTTCCCTCTGGGGCTTCCGCCTTGTTCATTGGTGTGGCGGCATGAGGTCCATGGGTAAGGAGCATGGGGTAGTATAGCAGGAAAGGTCTGTCCTTGTGGCGCTTGATATAATCAATCAGGAAGCGGTTAATCGTATCCGGCCCGTAGGAAGATTTGCTGCGCTTGCCGTTGGTAACCACCAGCCCATTCCAGAAGCGTTCCTGAGTTTCTGGTTGGCCATCTTCGACTCCAGGCCAGACGCAGTGTTCGTCAAATCCATGCTTCTCCAAAGCGTCGGGCTCCTTGCCAAGGTGGTTGATCTGCCACTTTCCGCCGATAGCGGTAGAGTATCCGTCCTCGCGCAACAGTCGGGCAAAGGTCGTAAAGCGATCTGGTCGTAATCCAGCACCTCCCCAACGGGGAACGTCATAGTGCTGGATCCATCCATGATGGAAGGGGTATAGGCCCGTCAGGAGGGTAACGCGGGTTGGGGTGCAAATGGGTGTGCACCACGCCGTTTCGTATCGAACACCCTGCTCCGCTAACCGGTCGATATTTGGGGTGGAATGCGTGGCCCCGTAGCAACTGACCCAGTCCCTGCCCATGTCGTCGACCACGACCAGGATGATATTGGGGCGTTCAGCGGCGTGAACGTGAAGGATGGCAGTCGTCCAGAGGACCAGAAGCAGCTTTTTCATTTCGAGTGAAACGGTTCGCTGGCCACAATCTGCTGAATCAGTTCGCGCAGGCCGTAGCGGTGCTCAGGCATATCCGCTACAATTCGGTCAATATCGTCGCGATCCGTGAAGCTGATCCTGCGACCGAGGGCGTAGACGAGGAGTTTTTCGGTCAGGCAGCGGGTAAACTGTTCCGGTCTTTGACTGAGGTAATCCCGGACTCCGTCAGGCCCATTTAGAATAGTTCCGTCAGGCATGTTTCCGGAGGCATCAATGGGCAATCGCTTGTCGTAACGGTCGCGCCAGCGGCCGAGGAAGTCGTAGTGCTCCATCGAGAGGCCGAGCGGGTCAATTCGACGATGGCATTCAAAACAGGTGGCATTTTCCCGATGCTTGACCATCTGCTCCCGGATCGTGGTCACCCCGCGGGTGTCAGGTTCGATTGGTTCGACATCAGGGGGGGGAGGACTAGGTGGACTTCCGAGGAGGTTCTCCAGGACCCAGACGCCTCTCAGGACGGGTTGGGTTTCCACCCCGTTCGAGGTGGCGGTGAGAATGCTGCCCTGACCGAGAAGACCGCCGCGATGATGTTCGGGCTTCAGGTGGACGTGTTGAAACTCCTTGTGATTGATACCCGGGATTTCGTAGTGGCGGGCCAGGGCCGCGTTGAGGAACGTGTAATCGGAGTCAATAAACTCAAATATGCTCCGGTCTTCCGAAAGGAGATGCTGAAAATATCGCCGGGTCTCCTCCCGCATGGCGGCTTCAATATTGTCGTCGTAGTAGGATCGGTTTTTCTCCGGATCTGGAGGCATTTCTCCTAATTTGCGGAGGTGGAGCCATTGTTCGACAAAGTTCCGGGTGAAGGCCGAGGCACGGGGGTCCTTGAGCATTCTCTCGACCTGTGAGCGCAGACCAGATGGATTCTGAAGGATGCCTGAGACAGCCGCAGCGCGTAATTCGGCGTCCGGAAGCGAACTCCAGAGAAAGTAGGACAGACGTGATGCCAGTTCATGGGCCTCCAGCTTCCGGTCTCCGGAGCCGGAGGCATATTCAGTAAGATACAAGAACCTCGGCGAGGTCAGGATAGCACGCAGCCCGTAACGCGCTGCTGCCCAGAAATCCTTTTTCTCCTCCAGGTAATTCTCGGCAAGATCAAGGTAAGGTCTGACCTCGTCAGCGGTAACCGGCCGCCGGAAGGCGACGTTGGCAATCCTCGTCAGACAGTCTCGCAGATACTCCGGGCTTGGCGCTTTTGGGGGATTCGGAAAGTATCTTTCGAAGCCCGGCAGGGGCCATTGTTGGTAAAAGGGTCCCTCGATCTCGAGCTGGTAGACGTGTAATTCAGGGCCGGAACCGATATACATTTCGGGAGGATTACGCGCCGGATAAAGTGCGTCCTTGTTGTATTTCGGCAGCACCTTGCGCAGGATACGCTTGAAGGATCCATTGGGACCGTTTGCCCAGTGCACATGAAAGGTGAACCCTTTTTCCAGCCAGACCCGGTGTTCGATCTCAATCACCCTGTCATCGGGTATTTCGTAATTTCCAATGATCCTGTGGGCGGTGGCTCCCAGCTCGCGGGAGTCAACCGAGATTGAGAGGCGCATTGGCTCATCGGAGTTGTAGCGGAGATCCTCGTCCTTGTAGCGGGATTTTCTACGGATTGCCCTTGCTGAAAACCGGATGGCATACTCGCCAGCAGCTGGAACTCCCCTCTGCTTATCGAGCCGCAGTAACCCGAGCGGTTGGCGGAACTTTATGAACATACGCGCGGCTGCGCGCCGACCGTCCTTGTCCAGCAATCCATTGTTTTTCTCATTCGCCTTATCGTAGCGGATGGTTTCGGGACGAGATCCTGGGCGGATCACCTTGTCTGCTACTTTGCGAGCGGCCTCAAGGTAGTTCTGCAGGAGATGACCCGAGGTGACGAGGCCTTCACCCACGTTATCAAAGCCCTCAACCACATCATCAGGTGGAAAGGTGGTGGTGGGGTCAAAGTCGACCATCTCGAGGTCGAATAGATCACGAATCGTGTTGCGATACTCGACCCGGTTCAATCGGCGGAGAACTACCTTGCCGGAGTTTTCCCCGGCCACTTTCCGTGCATGGGCGAGGGATCGGGTCAAATATTTCACCACGCGATTTAGTTCGTCCGGGCTGGGCTGTGCTTCGTCTTCCGGAGGCATTTCCCCAAGATTCAGCTGGTCCAGGATTTCCTGAAACGTCTCCGCCTCGTTCAGGCTGGTGAAATCGCCGGTCACGCTGTCGAACCGGCGATCGCCCTTCTGTTTTTCCGGTCCGTGACACCGGATACAGTGGTCTTTCAGGAATGGCTGGAGCAATTCAGTCCCATCAGCTCCCCGCAGACTGGCGACCGACACGCTGGTCAGCGCGATAATGGCAAGAAGGGACCTCAAACCAGAAGATGATTCAGGTTGCCACTGCTGGAGGAGAAGCGATCGGTTTCCACGCCTAGCTTCTGCAGGATGGAAACATAAAGATCGCAGAGCGGCCGGCCATCACGGCCGTTGCGTTCAAACCGGTGATGCTTCCCCTGTTTGAATCCGCCACCAGCAACAAGGATTGGCAGATTACGGCTGGAATGAGAGCTGGCATTACCCATACCGCTACCGAACAGGACAACCGTCGAGTCCAACAGCGGTTTCCCATCCACGTCCCGGGTTTCCTTCATGCGATCTAGGAAACGTGCCAGCTGCTGCATATAGTAGAGCTCAATAATCGTAAGCTGTCTGAGAAGATCCGGCCTTTTGCCATGGTGGGTCAGCGAATGATACCCGAGCTCCACTCCCTCGAACGGAAACAGGCGATTCCCGCCCGGATGCCCGAAGGTTATGACATTGGTCGACCGGGTTTGTAGAGCCAGCACCATGAGGTCATACATCACCGGCGTGTTGTAGGGATAATTCAGGTCGACAACCACCTCATCGTTACCCCGGATAATTTCATCATTCGCCTTAGGCTTGGGCACATCGAGCCACCTTGCCCGGCGCTGCAGTTTGAGTTCCACCTCCCGCACCGCGGTCAGGTATTCGTCGAGCTTGGCCTTGTCGGCCGCGGTTACCCTTGCGCCGAGTCGCTTGGCGTCCGCATGCACCACATCCAAGATGCTGTCATCTTCATCCAGGAACCTCCGCTGGCTTGACTTACCCTTCGCGTTTTCCTCGAGAAATAATCTGGAGAACACCCGGGTCGGGCTCCCATCAGTTGGCAGGATCATCCCACTTCGTGACCAGGAAATTCCCCCGGATCCCAGACGCAATGATGGGAAGCGCGTTTTCTGCCCGATCTGCTCGGCCAGCAATTGATCGAGAGAGTGCAGTCGCTGGGGTTGATCCCTGGTATCCTTCAGTTCCATCCCGTTGAGCAGCGTGTTGGAGCAGCCATGACCACCGCCTACGCCTGGATGGTCGAGGTTGTTGAAAATGCTGAAATCGGGACGATGCCTTTCGAGTGGCTTCAGGAGGGTTGGGAAATCGTAGCCTTCTCCGGTCTGCTCGGGAAAGAAGCCGCTGGGATTCATTCCGTAACTTGGGGCCACACAGACAAATCTTTTGGCGGGGGCAGCCTGAGCCGGTGCGCCGTGGACTGATTCGAGAACCGGGAGTGTGAGGCAAACCCCGGCACCACGCAGGAAATTTCTTCGATTGAAAGATGACATGTCTGACCGCTGACCCAAGATATGCTAATATCAACTGGACTCTCGGGCAAGCAAGTTGCCAGCTCCTACCGCACGTTTCTCAGAGTGAAACTGCAGACAAGAGTGTGTGCTTGGGGCTGGCAGGGGTGGCGTGGTGCTAGTGGCTCTCTCTGCCGTTGCTGGGCCAAGATCTCTGGGAAACCGATTCGCCGTCTTGGTAGGTTGTTTCGCTCTTCTTCTGCCCGTTCCGATACCACTGTGTAGCGAGGCCATTCAGCTTGCCGTCTTTAAAGGAGACCAGATCCGCAATTTGTTCCGAATCAAAATACATCCTCTTCGCCCACCCACTATATGGTTCTGATTCGTTAACCTGATAGCGGAGGGCGTCTCGTCGTCGTTTGAGGGCATCAAAGTCGACTGCCTCCTCACTAGCTTCCTTGATCGCAACGTCGTTCGCCGCTTTCTCCCCACAACCGGAAATCAGTAGCGCGGCAAAGAGCGGAAGGAGGGACGTGAATCTCATCCAATCAACCTATCATATCCTCTGTCGAACCGTCTATGGCGAAAAGGTGTGGCCTTTGTAAGGAGACCAGCCAGGTGCAGTGAGCAAGCACGTGGGCTTGTGGTTGCCGGGGGCGGCGTGGTAGATGTGATTAACGGAAAGACGAGGTGCCCATTTCTTTGGGGTCATATTTGTGAATATCAACTTCAGACCTTAATTGTCCTCTTGAAGGGCGATCCCGGTTATAATCGCAGCAGCGAAACCAGCTAGAGTGAGCAACTTTCCGATGGCGAAGGCTGTTACTCCGGGAGGAACAGCTTGTGAGCCAGCATCTGCCGGAACTGGAGAGAGGAGTAGAACGATCATAAGTCCCAGTATCGAACTCAGAATTCTCTCGCGGGCATTACTGCGCAGTGCGATCACGACTGCGAGTGGTAAAGTGGCAAACAACACGAAGCCCCAGTCTCCTGCTAAATTATCACCGCCTCCAGCTGCTAGTTGCCAGCCATTAAGTGTTGAACTGAATTCCGCCCCAGCAACTCCGGCCATTGCCTCAAGGAACTCTCCCATGTCTCCGAGATCTATCCAGGGGAGGAAAAAACCGATTAGAATTGCTCCGGTGCACGCATAGCGGCTCCACGTAGATTTTGTCATCTGTCAATGATGACCGTGAGTGTTCGCATGGGACTATTACAATGAAGGTGGATTTTTGTAATCCCCACGGCTACTTGACGTATCTCTTTCTTATCTTCTCATTGGAAACCAGCAAGCACACGCCTTGTCACTACCACGGGTGATCTTGGTAAGGTCCAAGGTATCCTGCCCGTGCCGCTAGGGAGTCAGACAGACGGAATTATTCGCGCCAAAAAAACCGTCCAGCGATCTTAAAGCTTAGCCATGCAGAACCTATGAAGGCAGCCACAAGGATGCCTCCACTGACCTCTTCAATTAATAGTAGATCACTTGAACTCGGGATTAGAGAAACTCCCGCCGTAAGCAACCAACTAAAACCAAGTAGTAAGATCGGTAAGGCAACGGCAGCTGTGGATAGATATGCCAACATAGGGAGAGATTCGCGCCAAAAAATCCACCCGGCGATCGCAAATCCTAACAACGCAGAAGCTACGATCACAGCTAGCGGAATAGACTGAATAACCAAGTCATTTGAAATCGGGAACACTGCGACGAATATTGCAAGTGGAAGGAATCCGAGGCTGGTTTTTGCTAGCGAGGCGAAACCGAGAAGCGACGCCAGAAAGAAAACAGTGCCTGTCGCAAAATATCCCAACATTTTGGGTAACATCCTACGATCAACATATCATGTCCTCTGTCGGACCGTCTATGGCGAAAAGATGTGACCTTTGTAAGGAGACCAGCCAGGTGCAGTGAGCAAGCGCGTGGGCTTGTGGTTGCCGGGGGCGGCGTGGTAGGTGTGATTAACGATGGACGGCGAATGCGAACTGGGGACGTTGCTGCAGAATATGGCGCCTGTGCTCCGGCCCAAACGCTATGTGATTGCATCAGTAGATTCATGGCCCGATCCTCTCCCAGAGGGTCTGCTCGCCACAATTCAGGAGCCGGAGGGGGTCACGGTGATCGCGCCGGTCGCGGAGTCAGGAGGCCTTGGACTCGAACCGTCTGCCGTGTTTCGCTGCATCCGACTCAATGTGCACTCCAGTCTTCAAGCCGTCGGGTTGACAGCAGCTATTTCGAACCGGCTCGCTCGCCACGGCATCAGCGCAAACTTGTTGGCAGGAGCATATCATGACCACCTCCTCGTTCCGGAAGGAGACGCAGAACGTGCCCTCTGTCTCCTCGAGGAGTTGTCTTTGGAAGCGCGGAGGGCCAAACTGCCGTAGGCGAGCGCCTTGGAGTTGGTCCTGTGAAGGATCCAAGGGGCTCCCTGACGACCCGGCTTCAGGCTGAGGGCATGATTAAGAAGTTGAGGAGATAACCCGATTCACGCGGATCTGGATGGGGTGAGTTACTTGTGGGCCTCTTTCTCCGGTTTCAGCGAATCGGGAGGAGGGGGAATCTTCTTCTCCTCCTTGCGGCGTTGCTCCATCCCCGCACGCAGTTCATCCATCGTTTTCATGTGCTCCTGGTGGGATTTCTTCAGGCCTTTCCACCAGTCCGAAATATAACAGCCAAGAGAGCGATGACCGGGAGTCTCACCCCGCCATCCGTGTTGCCGCCCAGCCCACTTCTTCCAAGATCGGTAGGGATTCCTGAGCCATAGCCACAGGTAGATGACAGGGAGCCCGAAGAGGATCGTGCAAATCGTAAAGTAGACCGCCTGAAGGTTTCCCTTCCTGCCGTCAACTAAGGCTCCCACAGCCAAAACTACGGCGAAGCCACAGAGACCCCAGATCATATGGTGGAGCTTCTGTTTATGCACCCACGGGATCAACATACGCCCCCCACACACCTTGCAATTCCGCGCCGTGACGTTCTTTATCTCGGACAGGGAGGATTCGGTCACCCCGGAAGCTGAGCTACGAATTTCTGTTTGTTGAGCGGAGCCAGCGTGCGCCCGACATTTCCGACACCACGGCACCTTGGGGTCCGGTTTATGCCAGATTGTCATTCCTCCTCTTGGGCTTCGTCCGGTTGTTCCAACTCTGAGATCCAAGTCGCCTCGTCTTCAGCGTGAGCCACCAGATCTCCTCCCTTTTTGATCTCAAAGGTTGCCTTGATTGCTTTCTTCTCGCGAATCGTCTCGCGCATTCGTGTCTGCACGTCCTCTTCCGAGAACTTCACCGATTGCCATTCCCTCAGGTTACGCCAATACCGTTTTCCGGAAAACTCATTGATGAAGCCATCCGGCATCAACTCCCACCAACGGTAGCTCTCCCTTTCGTAATCATAGGTCATCACCGAATACTGAACCCCATCATCATGGGATAATTTCTGCGCCAAAAAGCGCCGATCGACCCTCTTCAATGTGACGGTGGCTTCCATTCGCTGAACCAACTCTCCCTTACGGGGACCAATATTTCGCACGAACTTCCAGATGCCCGGACTATCATCCCTCAGCTCCTCGATGAAATCTCTTTTATCATGAGGCTTGGCCCACAGCCCCATGATGAATTCCGCAGTTATGGTCTCGGGAAGAGGAGGAAGTTTCCTCGATTCTCGAGCAGGTTCCATTTTGGGCTCTGCCTTTGTTTTGAGGCTCGGTTCCTCCTTAGGATTTGACTCCAATTTTTCCTGCTGCCCCTCACCACAACTGCTAATGAGGAGCACGATCCCAAACCCAAAGAGGTGAATGATGGCGAACAGCAGGAGAAACCTTCGCATTGTTAATTCCTACCACCCATTAGGCGTTGAGAGCAAGCACGGTAGGTTGTGGCTGCAGGGACCTCTTATACTCGCGACGAAACAAATCTCACAGTCACTTCGGCATGGGCGGTGGCAGCGCGAGTGGGTTAGGACCATGAGGATTATCACTTGGCTCGCCAGCCATGCATGCCCAAACCACCAGGACGATTACGCCAATTCCGGTGAGAGCGATCAGAGAATACCAGCCGGAGCGACCCACATCGTGCAGCCGCCTGATAGTGACGGCTATCATGGGAAGGAGAGTGGCCATTTGAAAAATTCCATCGAGGACGTAATTCTCACTGTTGGGAAAGAGGCCGAGGGTTCCTTCAATGAATTCCAGGCAATAACTCCCAAGTGCTAAGAAAAGTATCGCGTACCAGTATTCAGAACGTGAAGCGCGTCCCGAAAACGTCACATATTTTACAAAAAAGCTCTTGATCGCATTCGGAAAGTTCATCGCAGTATTTGGATACCGCCTGATACTATAAAATCTCAGCAGTAGTGATCTATTATAAAAGGGTGCAATCTTTGTAATCAGACCAGAGATTCTTAATCCGCAAGCACGGCTTCCCTAAAAACCGTCGAGATGCATCACCCAAAGAATCAAGCTGCTCAACCCAAGATAGATATAGCAAAAGATCATACCGGACACAGCCATGGCGATGCCTTCCTGATTATATTTCCGCCTCTTGAGCTGCACGCAGGCACAATGCCCGCAAAAGACCCCGAAGGCACAAATCAGGACGATACAAGAGAGGATAAGAATCACCCAGGTATCGTTTCTCGTCACAACCAGGGACCAGAATGCAAGTGTAACGCCGATCGCACTGAAGAAACTGACCTTTGCCAGCTGATTAGTGGTGGGACCGCGCCCAGGATCAGGCCTCAATTGAAGAGGGAGATCACTTGGTTTTTCCGTCCCCATGGTTCTCTAGTCGTAGTGCTTGTCGATGTATTAAGCAATCATGGGGCTCGTTGCTACCGGGGGCGGCTAATTATATGTTCGTCAGTATGGCACTTACGCCTGGAACTCCTCTAGGATCCGCTGGATCCATAAAATGAAGGCAAAAGCCAAGAGAAACAAAAACGCGACTGCCACCAACACACAGAAAACTCCCGTAGAGCACCCATTTTTCTTATCGGGCTGCCGTGGAGGTAAGGGCGGCTTTGGTGCTTTCGCTTCGCTCATAGCATGGACCGGCGATTGTATGGGCGTAACGCGCTACAATTTGTCTGCCTAGCTAGCAAGCGCAGCGCTTGTGACGGCTGGGGGCGGCGTGGGGTTAACCCAATCCACGCGGATCTGAGTAAGGTGTGGTTGCAAGGAGTCATCAGACGGATGGAAAGGGTAGCGGTCCAGTTCCATGTCAGGCAAAACATGTCCCTATGGGGTCCATCCAAACTCAGGATTCGCGGGCGAGTCCGGGCCGATTGCTACCGGGGTAAGGGGGCATGCTCTGATAATTCCTCGTTGAGGAATACGGTCCGGGTGTCCCCGGTAAGCGCGTTTCACCTGAGAAACTTCGGTAAACCAGGTCCGCCTCGGCATCTTTGTGGATGTTTTGTGGACTTTTGCCTCGTAAGATGCCTGGACGCTGCTACTATTGCACACGTTTCTCAACATGCATTTATCTAAGGTATCCTGATGTACTTAGTCCTGAATTGCCGCTTTGTCGAGCAAAGTGCATGCCCAAGTGCCCATGCCAATCATCGGTCGTGACGAAAAAAGGACAGTCCAGAAAAAAAAAGCACACCGCCTCACGACACTCGAGTGTGAGCCTAATGGCGGGACTCGGCGCCATGATCTGCGGTGTCGTGGCTCTGGAGGTATACAGAAGAGCCATAAATGAAAGCTTAATAATAACGTGCTCTCTCCTTGCTCTAATTACTGCCTCTATCTGGGTGGCAATTGTTGGCATCAAAAACGGGCACCGCGCCCTATATGAGATCGTCGACACGTGGGGAAAGGCCAAAGGAAAAAGCCGAGCACGTATGGGCCTTGTGCTAGGTTACCTCTCTCTGCTTATCGGGTTCGGATTGCTGACTCTTTCTTTAAGATACCTTATCCGATTTTGAGCGAGCTATAACCTGGGTCCGGCATCACCAACAAGATAAGCACATTCTATGTATTGGTTGTTGGTGGAGATCAAAACCAAGGAAACCTAGTCTTTGGATCAATACCCATAGCCAGCAGATCGTCACTGCTGGGATTTGGCTTGGGAGCGCTGTTTGAAGGTTTGCTCTAGGGGATATCCTAACAGGAACACTGTTAGATTTAATCTGGGCATCTATGACCGTGGCCACCTCTATCCAAGTCCCGATTTATTGTTTAGCCACCATAGGCAATAATACAAAAACGCGAGGCCCAAACAGATCGATACTAGACATTAGAGAAGACACCCGAGAAGACGCCGATTTGGTTTATTAGGCTGCCTCTGAGGGGGAGGAGGCTCTGGGTCCCATTCTTCTCTCATAGCGACTCATCCCTAGCATTTGAGCGATTGTTATTCAGAAGTTTCAATGCGTAACCCTCCTGCGCACTCCAGAGCAAGGTTTAAGATAAGGGTCCAAATCGCTGTGAAGATCCATGTTACTACAAAATAAATTATGGTCATAACGATGAAAGCCACTGTGCCATTTGCGAGCATGTCCGGTGGAAGTCCTAATGCAGATGCGCTACCTCCACTCAAAACGAAACTAAGGCTGAGTAAGAGCATTAAAATAGTGGTAGCAGTGGCGCTGACGGTTGCTGCTCCGGTTGGACTTATCCTTCTGATCCTCATATCGTAAACACATATTTCCTAGGCTACTTTTTGCCTATTACAAAGAGATGGGTGCTTTGTAACAACGTTGTGTTTAGGCGGTCTGCCAGAAGTCTTGTCGAGACTGAATCGTGACCGACAAGGCCCGGGTCTCGNAGGGTTGGGAAGTAAAGGGAATGGGCGCCTATTCCATTCGCATCGATGATGTGGAAATCAGGAGAGAGAAAGAGCNTCCACCGGCGCCNACGAAGCCGGGGCCGGAAAGGCCTCCAACATTACCGCCAAAGATTGATTAGCGGACCCAGGTTTGGGCGATATTTTNCAAGTCGAGCGAGGGGGAGCCTTTGGCGAAGGCTTTGTTTTCGAGGGATGCAATTTCGGATTGGAGTGATTCTTTTTTATCGTCGGGAACTGTTTCTTCAAGGCGGCGGAGCCAATGGAGGAGGCTGACCGGCGTGAGCTGGGAGGGAAGAGCGGGTCCGGATTCGCTATCTTCTTGATTGAGATTGGCATTGCGGTGTTNAGACCAAAGCCAGCCGGCGAGAGCNGTAATGATGGCTACGATGCCAAGAATCCAGGCCCAGAGATANGAGGCCGGTANNACTTCGAGGGTGATCGTTTCTCCCACGGCGAGAAGGTCAACATCATCATAGCGCTGGCGGAGGATGGCGTCTTCTTTGGCGAGCGAAGAGGCGGCAGCCTTGGTTGGCGATGGGAAGGTGAAGGTGGTGGGAATTGTGTCGCCCTTGGGCTTTAGGGTAAGGCGATATTCGTGGCTCGAGTAGGGAGCGCCATCGTCGGTTTGAGTGGTGAGCTCATCGATCTGAAGATNCTGATCCGCGGTTTCTACAACTTCGAATCCGGTTGGGGGTAGTTCAATGAGGCTGGCGAGAGACGGCATCAGTCCTTCGCCNTTGGTTTTGATTTCGAGATGCCAGTTTCCATCTTCGGCGGCTTCGCGTTCGTCGAGTGTCATGGTTAGCTTGAGCTCGCGGAACGGACGGGTGGTGGGTTCGGCGGCGGAGTCCAGTGGAAGCTGCGCCGAGCTGATGGGGAGAACGACGTGCCCGGAGGTGTCGAGGAAATCGAGATCGATTGTGAGCGGTGGAATGGAATCGATNTGCGGTCCTTTTGATTTGAGAAGGAAGTAGGAGTAAGGGGTAGTGCGCCAACCGGGCCGGGTGGAAGTGTGGGATTCGACTTTAGCGGTGTGGAAGGTGACGGAGACGACTTCGAAACTTTCTTCGAGGGCAGTGCGGGCCGCTTTCTCAAACTTGTCGCGGTAGTCCTCGGTGGGACGGCCGAAGTTGTAGGAGTAGCCCGACGAATTATTTTGGTTTTGCAGGTAGCGCTGGAAGCCGCCGGACTCGCGTTCGATCTCGCGGGTGTGGTGGAGGTTGACGAAGAGACCGAAGGCTTCGCGACCGACTTTNGGGTCTCCGTCGAGCGATGCGACGAGTTCGATTTCGGTGACGAGGTCTTTGTAGTAATCGAAGATTTCGGAGGAGGTCTCCATCTCTTCATGTTCGCCGGTGATGTTCAGGGCGGCTTCGAGGAAGCGGAACTTGAGGTCGGGTGGGACGTTTGTGATGCGCGAGTTGAGAGTTTTGGCGAACTTGCTCATATGCCGTTCACTGGCTTCGCCGGGGAGATTTTCGAGCGCGGTTTTGATTTTGGAAAATTCGGAGGAGACCGGTTGATGGTGATTCTTGAGCGTTTCAAGGAGAGGTGAGCCCAGTGCTGCGAACAACCAGGTTTCGAAGACAGCGGTTGATTCGTCGGATTCNTTTTCGAGGGGAAGTGAATCGGCGTANATTTGCGCGGCTTCCGCGAGGTCATCAAGAGCNCNNCGTTTCGTNGCGGAGTGATCGGCTTGGGGCTTTTTTGCGGAGAGNTAGTTCGACNTCTCGTAAGTCAGGGANGCCAGTTGGGTGAGGAGGCGGCTCGATTCCGGAAACTTCAGGCTGGCGGCATCGGCGACGTTGAGGGCCATGGTGTAGCCTTCGAGCACTTGCTGGTCTTTTTCCTTATCGGTGCGTTTGGTTTTATACTGCTCTTGTAATTTTGGGTTCGGCCACAGGGCCGCGAGATTGATGCGCATNCGCTCGATCAGGGAGGCGATGGTGTCNGGGTCTAATTTTTGAAGATCNCCGAAGACGCTTTCGAGTGATTCAAGACGCCAGACCTCGGCTTTTGAATGGACCGTAATGAAGGCGGCTGACAATTCNTTGTCGAAGGATTCGTCTAANTCGAGAGCGCGAATATCATTGATGAGTTCGGCGAGTTCTTTGAGGTTTCGCTCTTGCTTCGAGCGAGTGAGCGGGATGGTTTGGGCGCGGCTGTTGTATCCGAAGTAATAGGAATAGGAGGAACGGTAGCTTTGGTCTTGATTGGGGTTATGATTTTGCGCCCAGACGTTGATGAGGTCTTGCACGAGGCTTTTTGCCTTTTCGGGGCGCTCGGTCGCGACCTGTTTGATGTATGGGAATGCCTTTCGGTGTTCTTTGACTTTGAGATAAAGNCCGGGGATNTTTTCGAGCAGGGCAAGCCGCACGGTCTCATCNATGGCGGAGATCCACTTTGCNGATGGGACAATGTCGAGAAGGTCGCCGATGGGNATNGGGCTGGCCTTCTCNCGGCTGCTGACGGTGGTCTGGNTGCGCTGGCTATANAAGCGGTTTCCCCANGGGTCGTATTGGGCCTGAGGACGCATGGAAGTTGATCGGTCGAGCCGCGCGGAAAGGTCGGCTTCGAAAATCCAGTTGAGGGCATAAATGGTGAAGAGGCTCTTCCACTGAGTTAAGTCGATGTCTTCGTTTGCGAGAANGGCTTCAGCGGCATTGCTTTGGAGTCGGTTTTGCTGGAGTCGGAAGTTNGCACTGCGNACGCCGCGGGATTGGGAGCCGAGAGTNCCTGCNGCGGCGAGAATTTCAAAACCTTCGCCCTCGGGGTCGGAGAAGGTTTTCTTGAGCCANTCCTGACCGGAGCCTTCCTCGAGATCAGAGACNAGAGANACCGCGCGGTAGAGAGCTTCGGCNCGGTCGT
Source organism: Roseibacillus sp. (assembly GCA_002715825.1). Lineage (GTDB taxonomy): Bacteria > Verrucomicrobiota > Verrucomicrobiia > Verrucomicrobiales > Akkermansiaceae > Roseibacillus_B. The sequence continues at coordinate 40,636 of PBAI01000031.1, forward strand.
TGGCGGAGGCTTCGGGATTTGAGAGGACCTCGATGGAGAGTTCCCAGGCTTTNGGAAGGTGTTTTTTNCCGAGGTCCATTTGNTGGGACTCGGCATGGTAACGGGAGAGCAGGTTGAGTGCTTGGTAGGATTTTTCGGTGCGGGCTTCTTNGAGGTCAGGGAGNAAGTCGCTCGATTCCTCGACGTGCTTGGAATCGAGAAGTAAGGCGGTAGTGGCCAGCCGCTGTGCNAGGTCNGTCTTGCCGAAGTAGCGGTTTCCNTGTGCGAGTCTGGCGAAGAANGTGGGCGTTGGATTGCTNGGTATAAGCTTGGCGAGGCGNCCGATNTCGACGATCTCCAGCGCGGTGGGCGCGGCATCCGACAATGCGAGAACGTCGNCAACAGAGAAGTAGTTTTTCTGTGAGACGNTGCGGGCGCCTACTGCGGTGAGCTCNGGTCGGGGGCGAACCTGCACCGGCATGCCCAANGAGGTGAGCAGTNTGCTGTAGGTGGTTTTNGCGAGAGGTTNTGGGAGTTCGGCGAGAAAGTTTTTTACTTNCCCCCAGTGACCGAGGACGACATTGCTTTGGAAGGCNTCGATTTCTTTTTTGTACTNCTGGCGCTTGAGCNCGTTTTCATCAGATTCCGNCGTNGGCGGGGTGTNGGGTNTTTCTTCAGCAGGTTGTCGGGCTTCGCTTTGCATCTTGAGGATGCCGGANGGAGTACGATCAANTTTCAGTTTNCCGAGAANTTCCGCNCGATAAGCCTCGGGGTCTTTCTTGGAGCTGNCGGTGGCAGCNGGAGGNGAAGCTCCGGCTGCCATNCGGNCCTGAATTTCGGGGGGAANGNTGGGGCTTCCAGGAGAGANGGGAATGCCTCNAACGATGACCGATGAAGNNGTCTGGGCGAGAATAGAGCCAGATACNANGGCAAGTAGGNAGGCAACTTTCATGGAAAAAGATGGAGCANNAGGTGTGANGTGATTTNGGAAAGACTAGCTACCGGAGCCATCTGGTGGAGGTCCGGATCCGGCTNCACGNGCATCTTGNGGTTTCTTTCCGGAAGGCTTGGGACTTGGGCGACCGCCCGAGCTACATCCTTTTCATTGATTGGGGATGGGAAGGCCGTAGAGCTCGGCCGGGTCCATGCGGGCGAGCCGAATGGCGGATTCGAGATCGTCGGCGGAGATCTTGGCGAGATTGGAATCGGTAGCAGTCTCGGCGAGGAGTTTATACTCCTGACGGGCNGCTTCAATTTCTGGTTCCCAGTCGGCGTCGGGAAGACCCTCCAGCTTCATGAGGTAAGTCATGTAGTAGCGTGAGTTGGCAAGAGCGGACCGTGTTTCATCGCGGAGGGCTTGATCGGAATCGGGATCTTCATCGAGACGGATCATAAGTTCGGCAAGTTCTTCGCGGGCTTCGGGAAGTTTCTTGTCGAGCATCTTGGCTTTCGCGATTTCGAGCTCGAGCCGACGCGAGAAATGGGTTTCGTCGTCNGGTAGTTTACCGATGGCTTCGGACCAATTTTTGATGGCTTCCGTGTAGTCTTTTTCAGCGATAGATTTTTCGGCCTTCTCGATGAGTGTGCGGGCATCATCGCGNTCGAGATGTTCTTGGCCCGGNCCGTAATGCCAGGCGGCAAAGCCGAGCGGCACCAGGAGCCAGAGGGTTAAAAGGACGATTTTCATGATGGATTGATTTCTGGTGAGAGNTTCGNGCTGTTGTAGTCGGCGGTGCTCCGCGTATTGGAATGGTTAATAAGATAGAGGAAAAAGGGCAATGAGGCGACGAGGAATGATGATACGGAAATGGTAATAAGGGCATATTCACGAATAGTGAGTTCCTCTTCTTTAGTGCCGACTTTGAGCGAGCCAAGACTGCGCAAGGTTGCGGTGGGGACATGCTTAATGTTTCCGTCATGATATTCGCCGCCCATGCGGTTGGCGATTTCCCGGAGGGTGGAGACGTCCTGGCGGGATTGACGGCCATCGATGAAGGATCCTTTCATGGGATCGCCAACGCCGACAACGAGAACTCCACCGACGGAGGGCGGCATGTGCGGCATTCCGGTGGGCGGGACGGTGTCGCCATCGGAGATGACGACGAGAGTGGCGCAGTTATTCCGCCATTCCTTGGCGATGACAGCGGCTTCTTCGAGTCCGTCGAAAAGGCGGGTCTTCCCGGATTCGAAAGCGTAGTGCATGGGAAGGTCGTCGAGAATGTTTAGGAGAACTTCGCGGTCGCGGGATTCTTTTACGACCGGCTTGGCGCTGGTGTAGGTGGCGATCACGGTGAAGTGCATTTTCTCGTCAGAGACACGCTTGAGGAGCGACTTAATGAGAGAGGAGGCACGGTGTGTCCGCGAGTCGTCGCCCTCTTCTCCGGCATCTTGAAGTCGCATCGAGGGCGAGACATCGAGGACGAGGAGGATGTGCTCACGGTCTTTCACCTCGATGGTTTCCATTTCTGCACGATGGGCCTTTGGTTCGAGATTGTAGAGCGTGGTGAGGGACCACGCGAGAGCGCCGAGTGCGACGACGCGAATGACTCCGGCAATAAACGGCATGGCCCGGGGAACGTTCGGGAGAAGTGGCATGACCCGCTTGACCCGGAGGCCGTGCACGACCTCGGCGGCGGCTGTCACAATGACAGTCGCGAGTGTGATGAGGATGGCGGGGTCCATGAGGTTCACCAGGGGTTGTAGCGAAGACCGAGGAGGGCGAGGAGATAGAGTCCGGCGAGACTCACGGCGGCAATGATGAAGGGTTGAAAATTATCAACGGGATCAGGCGTGAGCCTTTTGATGGGAGCCTGTTTCATGCCGTCGATTTGCTGGAAGACGGCCTTGAGTGATTCGGGATCACCGGCGGAGAAATACTGCCCTCCGGTGATTGAAGAGATGACGGAGACTTCGGCAGGGGGGGAACCTCCGGCGACATGAATGCCAAAAACGGTGATGCTATTTTCTTTAAGGGACTCGGCAATCTCGACGTCTTTTCCGCCATAGAGATCCGAAGACATGCCATCCGTGATAAGGAGAATCATGCGGTCTCCCTCTTCATGGGAAACAAGAACATCCTCGCAGGAATGAAGTGCTTTTCCGATTGAGGTGCCACCGAACGTAGGTGGTAGTTTGCGTGGGTGGAGGAAAGGAGGAGCGCAACGGAAGGCCGAAACATCCGAGGTAAGCGGGACCCAGTGGAGGACGGTGTTGCCAAAGATAGTGAGACCAAAAGAGTCGCCCTTGCGATAGTCGATGAAGCTATTGACCGCTTCGATAGCGGCTTCAAAACGATCGCCGTCGCCGAACTTGGCGTTCATGGATCCGGAGACATCAATACAGAATTGGATGTTGGTCATTTCACGGGCGGAGCGGGGTTGCTCGAATTTGCGGGGTCCGGCGAGGAGGATAATGCCAATGGCTAGAATGAGGGCGGGTAGGGAAGAGGTGAATCCAAGTAGGATGGTGAGAAGGCGTTGTCGTTGGTGGGGCTGGTGATCGCTGGGAATGGGAACGCCTTGCGCCTTGTGCCGCCACTGGAACGCCAGAAGCCCGATGGGCAACAGGAGAAGCAGGAGGACAAGTGGATGGGCGAAGAGCACGGCGGACTACGACCGGTAAGGTGCGAGAAGTTGATCGAGATCGTCGGAAGAGAATTCGGGGTTCGGGGTATGGAGCCACTTTTCCAACTTGAGAATGAGAGGTGAGGCTTCGGGGTGTTCGCGAAGATGGCGCAGGACTTGGGCGGGTTCCTGCTCTGAGAGTTCGGGAAGGCGCTCGCGCCAGTGGCCCACGAGGAGTCTTTCCAACTGCGCTTGATCGTCCGTGGAGAGAGAGTCCCCGGAGGCTTTTTGCACGAGAGGTTTCAGGCGCTCGGCGACGGTGGGAGGCGGGATTTCTTGAGAGGCGGAGACCTTCTTTTTTCGGAAAGAATAAATGATGATTACGAGCACGATGACCCAAAGGATACCGAGGACTTTGAGCACGGTGCGGTAGCCGCCAATCGCGGGAACGGACTTGGGAGCGAGGTCGGCCGGACGGGGGAGTCCAGGAGGAAGTTCGGTGGTGATGGTGACGGGGATCTGGTGGGTGGAGCTCCCGGATTCGGCGGTGGCATCGCGAAGAAAGTCGCCAAGGTTATAGGTTCCGGCATCGAGACCTTGCACTTCGAAGTTGTAGCGGAAACCGTCCTGCGCAGGCTTGGTTTCAAGGATTTGGACGACGAGTGGAGGCTCGCGATCGCGCCTGGGAACAGGAACCAGCAGAGGTCCGGCGAGATATTGGTCCTCGATGAGCAGAGGCAAACCAACCCGTTGGGTGGGTGTGTCGGCCGCATTGCAAAACCCCGTGAGGAAGAGCAAGGCGGTCAGAATAACATTTCTTAGATTTATCGGGAGAGGAGGTTTCGGGATTGCAGAAAAAGGCGGAGGTTGGCGAGGAAAGGTCGATGGGTTTCGACGAGGAAATGGTCGATCGAGGCTCCTTGCAGTTCGGAGACCTTGTCTCTGGTCGAAGTGAATTGATGCTTGGAAGGTGCGGTGACGACACGCCGGCTTTCGGCGTCGCGCGCGCGGAGGTAGCCGGCTTTTCCAAGTCCTTCTTCGGCTGGATCGCGCATCAGGAGAACGACGAGATCGTGTTGCGCATTCAGAAGCTTCAATGCGGGAATGGCTCCGAGATCGTGGAGATCGGAGATGACAAAGACGAGGGCGCGCTCGCGCAGGGAGGGATTCAGAGCGAGGAGCTTTTTGCTGAGATGTGTTTGTTCGCTGAATTCGAAGTTGCGAAGTTGATGGAGCCAGAGAAGGAGAGTTTCGCGGGAGAGGGATGGCTTTACCTTAAGGTCGCGGGAACCGGCGGCGAGCAGGCCGACGGGCGATACGCGATCGAGACAAGCCAGAGCGAGACCACCGGCGATTTGCACCGCGAGCTGGTATTTCGAAAGCTTGGTCGAGGAGAGAGTCATCGAAGCCGAGGTGTCGAGGATGAACCAAACGGGAAGCTGCTTTGGTGTCTCGTAGAGTTTAACATGTGGGACTCCGGTGCGTGCGGTGACGCGCCAATCGATGGTCTTGACCGGGTCGCCCGGGACGTAGGGACGGGATTGAGCATACTCGAGACCGGAGCCGAGGAAGGGGCTGCGGTCGGTGCCGTAGCTGAGCGAGTCGGCCAGGCGCTTGATCGCGATGACGAATTGTCGCGAGTCGAGCGGGTCGGTGTATTCGAGGGTGGGCATGTGCCGGTTGCGTTAGCTGACCGAGGTCTCGAGGATTTCGTTGAGAATTCCTTTGGGCGTTTTTCCTTCGGCAAGGGCCTCGTAGGAAAGACGGATCCGGTGAAGACAAACGTCCTCGGCGAGCGAGAAGAGGTCCTCGGGGATGACGTAGTCGCGGCCTTGAATGAGGGCGCGGGCTCGAGCGGCTTTGAGGAGTGAAATGCCGGCGCGAGGAGAGCATCCGAGTTCGAGGTCGGGGTGTTTGCGGGTGCGCTCAACGACGTCGATGACGTGTTTTAGAAAGACATCCGAGACGTGGATTTTGTGCACGGCCTGGGTCGCGGCAACGAGGTCTCCCGTGGTGCCAACCGCGTTGTCACCTATGAGGTCGAATTCGGTTTTGGCGACCGCGCCGCCATCTTTTTCCGAGATGCCCAGTTTGAGGTTTCGTCGGAGAATTTCCTCTTCTTCGTCGGGCGTCGGGTAGTTCAGTCGATGGCAGAGCATGAAGCGGTCGAGCTGGGCTTCGGGGAGTTCGAAGGTTCCTGATTGCTCGATCGGGTTTTGGGTCGCGATGACGAGAAAAGGGGTTGGCAGGGAGAAGGTCTCCGAACCGAGGGTTACTTTCCGTTCCTGCATCGCTTCAAGAAGTGCGCCTTGGACCTTGGGGGCGGCGCGGTTGATTTCGTCGGCAAGGAGGAGGTTAGTGAAGATGGGGCCTTTGTGCGTGCGGAAGGTGCCGGATTTCTCATCGAGGATCTCCGTGCCGACGATGTCGGAAGGAAGAAGGTCGATGGTAAACTGAATGCGGCGGAAGTCTAGATGAAGGGCTTTGGCTACAGTGTTGACCAGAAGAGTTTTGGCGAGTCCGGGCATCCCTTCGAGAAGGAGGTGGCCGGAGGTGAGGAGCGCGATGAGGGTCCGTTCGACGACGACATCCTGTCCTACGACGATTTCCCTGGTTCGTTCCCTAATTGCTTGGAGCCATTTTGAAGTTGAGGGTGGAAGGGTTTCTTGAACAGGGTCCTGGGAGCTCATAAATGGGGTTTAGGTGTGCTAGAAATTAGATAGTAGAAATGAATCTCTAGACGGAACGCCGGATAATGCGGCAAAGAAAGTTGC
>PBAI01000032.1 GCA_002715825.1 Roseibacillus sp.
GTCCCCATTACCCCATGGTCCAGCCTGAGCAATACTTCGACCTCTACCCCTGGCAGGAGATGACCCTCCCCAAGTCCCTCCCCGATGATCTCGATGACATGCCCAAGCTCGCCATCACCCGGAGCCGTTCCGCCCTCAACGGAATCGCAAAATTCCCCGATAACCAGAAGCGGATGTGGGCCGCCTACTACGCCTCAGTAACCTTCATGGACGAACAGGTCGGGCGAATTCTCGACGAGCTCGACCGTCTCAGCCTGCGCGAGAAAACTGCCATCGTCTTTACCAGCGACCACGGCTATCACCTCGGTGAGCATACCTTCTGGCAGAAAAGTAATCTCCATGAGGAAGTGACCCGGGTCCCTCTTATCATCTCGCTTCCCGGCCTCAAACCAGGCCGCACCAGCTCTCTGGTTGAACTAGTTGACCTCTTCCCCACCCTCTCGGCAGCGGCGGGTCTCGAGACTCCCGAGGGCCTTCACGGTACCAGCCTCTTGCCCATCCTCCGTGACCCTGCCACCCGGGTGAAGGAAAGCGCCCTCTCCATCCATGGCAGTGGCACCTCGATGCGCACCGCGAACTGGACCTACACTCGTTACAAGGATGGCAGCGAGGAGCTTTACGACATGAAGAACGATCCCGGCCAGTTCACCAACCGGGCCCGCCTGAAGGGGAGTGAAGAGGCTCGCGCGGCACAACGGAGGGCTTTCGACAAACGCATAAGGGCAGCAGGCCTCAGCCCCATCAAGCTGCGCTAGTCCTTCCACTCTCTGAAGGGGAACCCGCAGAAAGCTTAGGAGACTGTAACGAAAGTGGCGCGGGTTCACACCCGCGCCACTTAATGAAGAGCTATTGTCTCTCGGGCCTCTCTACTTCACCTTCATCACGCCCCGCATGAGGATGTGGTGGCCGGGGAAAGTGCAGACAAACTCGTAGTTCCCTCCCTGCTCGGGAGCGGTAAATTCGATCACCTCGGTCTTGCCGAAGTCGATCAACTTGGAATGGGCGATGACCCCATCGTGCTCGGGGATCCACTGGGCCTTGAAACCCGCTTCTCCCAGCTTGATGGCAGCCTCTCCCACCCCGTTGGCAGCCCCCGGCTTCACGATCACCAGGTTGTGCGGCACATAGTCGGAGTTCTTGAAGTGGATCCGGATCTTCTTGCCGGCCTTCACCTCGAATTCCTTGATGTCGAACTTGAGCTGCTCGAGCAGGGTTCCGACCCGAACGTCCGTGGCTTCATCGGTGTCCTTGAAAACCCCGGGAGGATCGTTCTTGGTCACCTTCACCTCTTCCACCGCAGCAGAGCCCTTGGTGGGATCCGCTGTATACCAAAGATGCTGGACGGTCTTGGCCGCTACCCGGGCATGGGACACCGGGGAGTTCAGAACCTTCCCAAGGAGTTCTCCATCCCTTACATTGTGCTGCTGGTGCACCCAGAGAGCCTCGAGGAGGTGATGGGCATGCTCCGCCTTTGCAGAATCCCACTTGCTGGCCCACTTCTTGCAGGCCGCTATCACATCCTTTGTCTTGCGCTCACTGAGCTCGATCCGCGTCCGGTAGCGAACCCCGTCTACTGGATGCTCAAGATTTTTCATGAGCTGATCGAGGGAAGCGCCGTCCACCTTGACATCCTCCTGAAGAGGCTTGCCCTTGTGGATCACCCGATAGATCCGGCCGTGAGTATGATCGCGGGAGGGGTCCCGGATGTTGTGCTGCATATGTCCGATGATGACGTTGTGCCAATCGGAAACATAGAGAGCGCCATCGGAGCCAAACTCCACATCCGAGGGGCGGAAGTTCTTGTCAGAACTCTTGATGAGATCCTGCCGGGGCTCTCCCCACATGTGATCCTCTTCATTCTTGGGCTCAAGGTCATACTGTTTCACCCCGAGGAACCCAATCGTGTTGGCGAGAATGTAATCACCCTGCCATTCATCTGGGAAGTTCGCACTGGAAACCACCCCGGAGCCGGCCACTGGCCGTACTTCCTTTTTCACGAGGCCGTGCATCTTGAAGCCCTTGCCCTCGGGACGAACCTGGTAGGAGCGGCCCCCGGTTCCATCGTTGGCATAGTGACGACCCCAGTAGTCGAAGCAAACTCCGTGTGGGTTCGGGCTGTTTCCTGCATGGACTGTAACCGTGTACTGCCGTGGATCGAACCGGAACATAGCGGAGGCTCCGCTGTGCAGAGGCGCCCCCCACGGATGTTCGTGAGCGTTATGGAAGAAGACCCCGCTCTGCCAGTAGAAGGCTCCATCAGGCCCCATCGCAAAAGCGTTAGCTGCATGGTGGGTGTCAGCTGATCCAATTCCCTGCAGAAAGCGAATCCGCACGTCGGCAACGTCGTCTCCGTCCGTATCCTTCAGAAACAGGATATCCGGCTGGGAGGCAACCAGAACTCCCCCGTTCCAGAATTCAAATCCTGTCGGGTTATGAACCTTGGCAAAGGTGATGCACTTGTCTGCCACCCCATCCCGGTTTTCGTCGGGGAAGATCAGGAGTCGGTCGTCCATTTTCTTGAGGGGCTCCCACTTGGGATAGGTCGGCCAGGCGGCTGCCCAGAGACGACCCTTGGTGTCCACAGCCATCTGCACCGGGTTGATCAACTCCGGGAACATTTTTTCATCGGCAAAGAGATTGACCTCCATGTCCTTGGGAACCGTCAACTTGGCGAGTCCCTCTTTACCGGTATTATAGCCCGCGAGATTCCCCTCTTTCCCGGCATTCGAACTTCTGCTCTTTCCTCCCACGTTGGACTTCACCGCAATCGGCGCAGGAACATTGCTGTCATCAATCTCATGTTTGTGATTTCCGGCGGCAGCCCAGACAGCCATGTCCCGGTTAGCAACCATGACATCAATCATGGAAAGCTCATGCCAGAGCACATCCTTGTTGCTCTGGCCGTCCACGAACTTCAGGCCGGAGCGTCCACCCCAGACATCGTTGCCATCAGTTGCACGATAGCGGTTATGCCAGTGCCAGTTCTTATCCAGCACCGCCTTGCGAACCTTCTCTAGGCTGGGTGACGCGGGTATCTCCTTTCCGAGGAGATTCTTGGAGATAACCTCCGCGAGGCGCCGGTTTCCCTCCGTGTTCAAATGAATCCCGTTGATAGTGAGAGGCACGTTGGAAGCCCGGAAAAGGTCTGCCGAACTGGAGAACAAATCGACAAACTCAGTCTTCTTGGCCTCGGCGACCTCCTTGGTCGCTGCCGAGTAAATTGCAAGGCGCGCATTGTTCGCCTTCCCGTCCGGAAGGTTGGGGTTCCCGAGATCCTCATGAGCGATTGGGGAAAAGAGGACAATCCGTGGAGCACTCTTCCCGTTGGGCTTCATACTCCGGTAATTATCCACCAGTTTGCCAAGCTCATCACGATACTTGCCCAGTCCACCCTCACCGCCAAAAGACTCATTGTAACCAAACATGATAAAGATCACGTCGGCCTTGATGTCTTTCAGATACTGGTCCTGAGAAGGAAAGCCTCTGTTGCGGGGGCGACTCCAGACCGTATCACCGGTATACCCCAGGTTGCGGATGGCCAGGTAGTGCTTTGGATATGCGGTGTGGAGAACTGTCTCCAGCCAACCATCATGTTGCATGCGATCCGCCAGACCACTTCCGACAATGCAAATACGATCTTGCTTCTCGAGAGTGAGGGCGGCAGGAAGCGATTGCACATTCACAAATCCGAAAAGGACAGCGAGGACGGCAATCCGCAGGGCGAGTAACGAGCGGGTCATCATGAATTTCAAAGTTCTGAGGCGAGAGAACTAAGACAAAATCTCGCAGGTCTCACGCCTTTCCTTCGAAAGTTTCGAATTCAGTCTTAAAAGTGGCTATAGATAGCACTTTCGAGCGACGCTCTGGATCTTTCGAGGGTTCAGATCTTTTGGAACTACCCAGCTTTTGCCCTCAGGGTGCGGGATCCTCCCCTTCCTTGCTTTTCTGCCACGGAACAGCCCCACCCCTCTGGATGTGGATCCTCATGGCCGCCCCAAGTTCCCGGTATTTCCCCCTGTTCTTACCCGCAAGATCGGTCGTCTCTCCAGGGTCCTTCGAGAGGTCGAATAGCTCCCAGTTTTTCATGGGGGAGTTCTTTACCAGCTTCCAGTCCCCCCGCCGCATGGCCCAGATACACTCACCCATAAAGCGCTCGTTCCCTTCCCTCCGGGTAAAAAACAGATCCCTGTCAAAGGCTGGCTGCTCCCTTCCAAGCAACAGGGGCAAGAAGGATCTCCCATCGATCGCATACCCGACCTTCGCCCCTGCGGCTTCGACCAGAGTGGGGAAAATGTCCATCGTGGCAGCAATGAAATTGCTCCTCCCTCCCGGCTTGATTTTGCCCGGCCAGACCGCACAGGCCGGCACCCGCAGTCCTCCCTCATACATTTCCTGCTTTTCACCACGAAGGGCTCCGTTATTCGCCCCGACATTTGCCTGCCCTCCATTATCTGACACGAAGAAAACCAAAGTGTCTTTTGATAAACCCGTTCTCCTGAGCTCCCCCATCACCTTCCCGATTCCTTCGTCCATATGCTCGATGAGGGCTACGAGCTTGGCCCGCTGACCGCTAATTCCTGCCTCCCGGCTCTTCACCTTTTCGAGCCAGTCAGTGGGTGGCTGAATGGGCGTATGCGGGGCGTTGTAGGAGAGGTAAAGAAAGAAGGGCGTCTTCTTCTGAGCCCTCTCTGAAAGATAATCCACTGCCCACTGAGTAAAAATGTCAGTCGCGTGGCCCTTGGGATGAACTGGTTCCTCATTACGCCGCATGTAGTGATTCCCATGCCGGCGATGGTGATAGTAATCGTCCATCATATCGCCGAGGAACCCATGGAAAAAATCAAAGCCCCTCCTCGTGGGCTGGTTCTCTTCTTCCAGCCCCAGATGCCACTTCCCGATAATGGCAGAGTGATATCCGAGGGGCTTGAGAACCTGAGGAAGCAGGACGGCATCCTGCGCAAGGTAGCCCCAGTTATTGGGCGCATGGGTCCGAACCACTCCAGGTACTCCTACAAGCTCTTGATAGCGCCCGCTCAACAACGCAGCGCGGGTTGGGGAACACACCGGACAATTCGCATAAAAGGAATCGAACCGCATTCCGTCGGCCATCAGCTTGTCAATATGTGGGGTCCGGAGATCCTCTGCTCCGTAGGAGGCCAAATCACCATATCCGAGGTCATCCACAATGATCACGACGATGTTGGGTATGGCTGCCGCGGACACCGAGCACCCAGCTAGAAAAACAGCAAAAATACGGATAAGCAGTGTGCTCTTCATATCGGGATCCTATGGACCCCTCCNTCCGGTGCCAGCGTATTTCACACTCGGGGCTTACCGGAGAACGAAGGGGCGAACCTTATTGGGCGGAGCGCTTCCCTGGCTGACGGAAATGATTCCGCTCTGGGCGTTCTGGTCCGTATTTTGCCTGAACCCCACAAGTCCGATAACTCCTCGATGACTCTTTTCGGGCAACTTCTACGCGCATGGCGTGTTTGCTCTTTTATAGATCGACCCGTTCTATAAACGTCTTAGGAAGCCATGAAACGATCCGCTCTCATCCCAGTTCTATTGCTTACCGCCGGCCTGGCCTTCGGCCTCGGCTGGATTTCGAAGCCCTCCCNGGCCAATNGCGGNAGTAGTGTCGCAGCAGGCGGGTCCAAGAGCACAGGTGCTGCTTCCCGCCCAATCCGCCCTTCAGCAGCCCCGCGCAGCTCATCAGACGGGAGAGGGGGAGTGAACGAATTTCTCTCTCAGTATATCTCTGGTGGAACGATCTCTTCTGACAACATGACGGCGGCCATCGAACAGATGCGGAAAGAGAACGACCCTATTCTGAGGCGGAAGCTTTTTAGCGAGCTTCTTGAAAATCTCACTCCTGAGAACGCTCAGGCTGCTTACGTTGCGCTTCAAAGTGGCCGGCGCAGGGGGCGCGGCGCAGGAGATGATGAACTCCGCCTCATGGCCCACGCATGGGGCCGCATTGATGGGCCTGGAGCCATCAAGGCTCTCACCGCCATNCGTNCTGAGCGCGAAGGTGAGGAAGGCGGCAGAGGAAGGGGCCGGGGAGGCGAACGCGGGGGAATCGACCTTGTCAGTGTNNTGTCCGGATGGGCCACTGCTGACGGGAGGGCGGCNGCCAACTACGTCAGTGGNGTAGAGGACGATCGGGAGAAAAGCATGCTCTCCTTCGGGGTGGTGCGAGGAATGATGGTGAACGGGGTCGATGAAGCGATGGCATACGTCTCCTCGCTCCCCCAGACCGAAGATGGCGGTCGAACTCAAAACTGGTACATGTCGACCATCGCAAGCGAAATGCTCGAGGAAGGATTAGACTCCGCCAAGGCCTGGGTCGACACGATCAGTGATCCCAATCTCCGGGGAGGGGCTCTCTCCCGCGTTGCCGAATCTGCAGTCCGTGACGATCTTGAAAGCGCGGTCGAGTGGGTAACCCAGTATGCGGGTGATGAAGCGGGGCAGCGAGCGGTCAACCGGGTAGCCGACGAGTGGGCCGAGGACGATCCGCAGGCAGTTTTGACTTGGGCGGACTCTCTGCCTGATGCAGCCAAGGCCGAAGCTTATGGAGAAGCCTTTGAAGAATGGACTCGGCGGGATGCCACTGCAGCCGGAGATTTCCTGACAGGCATGGAGCCTTCAACCGCGCGGGACTCCGCCGTAGAAGAATTTTCCACCACCCTCTCAAGGGAGGAGCCCGCCACCGCTATCCAGTGGGCTGAGACCATCTCCAATGTGGAGACGCGTGTTGATACCCTTACTCAGGTCGCGCGCAGCTGGTTCTACCGCGACCGGGAGGCTGCCAGTCAATGGATCGAAACCAGTGGCCTTCCCCAGGAAGCCATCGAATCCATTACGGCAGAGCGCCGGGGATTTGACGGGCGCGGTGGTGGCGGCGGACGACCGGGAGGAGGAGGCCCTCGCGGCAGGTAAAATCACGGTAACAATCGAGGGATCACTTTTCATTCGGGCCCTCTTGGACCGTCATGTCGACAGCCAAACGTCGACCAAGTTCCCTACGCCACTTATCGGCCTTCTTTCCCCTGCCTTCCTNAAGGTGCTTGCAGCAGAACTCGTTCAGAGCTTTCGCAATCTCTCCGCGCCTCTCCTCTGTCATAAGATCAGTCTGAATAAAGCGCTCCGGCTTGGGACTAACGTGCTGGGCGACACACCGGTAGAGAAAGATTCGGTCGTAACTGCTACGCAAGGCGAGGGCTCCCAGTTCCGAAAAGGCAGCGCGCAGACTTTCTCGTTCGAGTGTAAACTCACTAATGAGATGAACCAGCTCCACCCCGTATACCCATTCCGGGTCTCTGAAGCGGTTGGTCCGGTCATAAATCGACGCCGTCTCCCATGCGATTATTCCGAGCACCTGCCGCACCACACTCAGAAGATATCCATCGAGAGTGCGCTTCCCGAGCTTCTTGGCTCCTTCCCGCACAAGATTTGAGCCAGCAATCCAGCCCGCGGCAAGGATGGGGTTGGAAGCGAGAAGAAACTTACTTCCCTGCCAGAGATAGCGTACCGGGTTGAGAATGGGCTGAAGATCCTCGTATTTCCTGACTACCTTGCTTGCAGTACGAACCTTGTCCGCTACCTGTCGGAGATTCCAATCCTTGACGTCCAGCAGTGGAACCTCCTCCAGCAGCAGGATTATCTGCAGCGAAACCCGGTTTAAGGCCTTGAGCAGCTCTTCCAGATTGGTTTCCAGCAGGGGTTGCCCCGACTGTGGGTTGTAGATTCGCGCAATGCTTTCTACGAAATCCCCGAGGTCATTCAGCAGGAGCCGGGTCTCCAACTGACCCCCGTCCCAGTATTTCCCCTCTGAAATTCTCTGGAGAACAAGATCCGCCTGCCCCTCCAGCAGAGCCACAATTTCTGCATCCTGAGCTGAACGCTCAGGAGTTGCCCACTCCACTCTGTGAAGTTCCTCAAAGTCCGGAAACTCCATCCACTCCCCATAGGCCATGAGCACCTTGCCGATCTCTGCCCTCCGAGAATCTAGACGTTTCGCTTCCTGCCGGATTGCCTCCTCGGTCAAACGCAACGCTTTGTCGGCTTCTTCCTCCGCTCCCCAGCCCGCGACCATGAACAGAGAAGCAAGAATCCCTGCCAGAGAGGCCAGCGCAATCACCCAGACGGCGCCTCCCAGCTGAGCGTGCATCACGTAAGCAACAACGCCAACCACAAGCAGGGAGCTCTGCGAGATAAACACAGCACCCCGCGTCACCCGTGACCGATGCCTCCACGACATGCCGCCATTCTACTCACCACACCCCGCCATTCGCAATCGGCGATTCCGACTTGGAATGAACCCTCCACGGGCTCACGATAGAGACGGTGATGACCAGTGCCGTGAAGGAAGAATCCGCATCATCGAGGACATCTATCAAGGGTGCAGGACGCCGAATCGCCAGTAATCTACTCGGACTCCTGCGCGCGCTCCTGTATCTCCTTGGCCTCGCATGGGCCAGCGGAGCGGTCTACTATGATGCTCCCCTGCCAAACGAAGGGCAATGGGGTCGCGCCCTCCTCGCTATCGGTTACGCCTCGGTCGTGCTTCTGACTTTGGTCGCACTGGGCTCGAGCCGACGACGCTTTCTGGGCTGGATAATTTCTATCGCTATCGTCGCAGTTCCCTGGTCTCTCAAAAAACCGGCCTCCCGGACAGACTGGAAACCCGGAGCTTCCCGCATGCCCTCCGCCCTTATTGAAGGAAACCTGGTGACCTTTCATAATTTCCGTCATTTCCAGTATGACAAAAAAGGCGAGGCCCTGAACCGATGGGAAAGTCGCACCGTGGATCTCTCCAAGTTGGAAGGCCTCGACTTCATCCACCATGAGCTTGCCAGCAGCCCTCTCGCTCACCCTCTCCTCAGCTTCGATTTTGGCGAGGAAGGACACATCGCCTTTTCAGTCGAGATTCGCTATCGGAAAGGTCAGGATTTCTCTCCCCTCCAAGGCCTCTACAAACAATACGACCTGATCTACCTTGTCGGTGACGAGCGAGACTTCTTGCAGGAGCGAGCCGTGGTCCGTGGAGAACCAGTGCGTCTCTATCGATTGACTTATCCCCTCGAACGTATCCGCGAAATATTCCATGAGACCATCACCGCCATGAACGCACTTCAGGAGAATCCGCGCTTCTACAACAGCCTCACAGCCAACTGTACTACCAGTTACCTGCGGCAGGCTTCCACCGGCAAACGGCCAGCCTTCGACTACCGGATCATCCTCAACGGGTTCATGGAATCTCTTCTTTACGAACGGGGGGTCATTGTCACAGATGGGCTACCACTTGAAGAACTTATCCGAAGGGCCTCCATCAACGAAGCTGCGGGAAAGGCGCGCGAAGATCCGGCATTCTCCGAACGCATCCGCGAGGGTCTTCCTGGTTTCTAAGCTTACGCTTGATTGAATCTTTCTGTTATTCTAGCTCCAAAACTCATGTCCTTACGTTGGAAGATAGTCCTCTTGTTGCTCCTTTTCGGTCTCCTTCAATCCCAGAAGTCCCTTGCGGAGAGACCCAATATTCTTCTCATCTACACCGACGATCAGGGGTCTGCGGACGCCCGGTGCTACGGAGCACTGGACCTCCAGACTCCGGCCATGGACGGCCTCGCCAGACTGGGAGTACGCTTCACCCAGATGCTGGCCCCGGCCGCAGTCTGCTCGCCCTCACGGGCCGGTCTACTTGGCGGATGCATCCCCATGCGCCTCGGCGCCCCCGGAAACATTTCGTCTTCGCGCGGTGGCAAAGGCCTCTCTCCTGGTCTCTATCTTCTCCCGGAGGCTCTCAAGGATGCAGGATACCGAACTCACCATGTTGGCAAGTGGCACCTTGGCTACACCGACGAAACCATGCCCAACGCTCAGGGCTTTGATTCCTCCTTTGGTCACATGGGAGGATGCATCGACAACTACTCCCACTTTTTCTACTGGAACGGCCCGAACAGGCACGACCTCTGGCGCAATGGCCGGGAGGTTTGGCGGGATGGGGAAGGTTTCGGGGACCTCATGGTAGAGGAAGCCAAGGCTGTCATTTCCAGCGAGGACAAGCGCCCGTTCTTCATCTACTGGGCGATCAACTGGCCGCACTACCCACTGCAGGGTTCTGATAAATGGCGAGCCCATTACCGCAGTAAAAAACTGGCCCATCCTCGCGACAAATATGCCGCCTTTCTCTCCACCATGGACGAACTGATCGGCCAGGTGGTCGGGCATCTCGACAAGACCGGCAAACGGAAGAACACTATTGTCATCCTTCAGTCCGATCACGGGCACTCAGTCGAAGAACGCACTTTTGGAGGTGGTGGCAGCTCGGGGCCTTTCCGAGGCCATAAATTTTCTTTCCTTGAGGGCGGGCTCCGGGTCCCCTCGATCATAAGCTGGCCGGGCACCCTTCCAGAAGGTGAGGTCAGGAAACAATTCGTCACCGGCTGCGATTGGTATCCCACGCTGGCGAAGTGGGCCGAAGCTCCTCTGCCCAAGAACATGAAGCTGGACGGAAAAGACATCAGCTCCGTGATTGGTTCCTCCGGTACTCCGTCTCCACACAAGGACTTCTTCTGGACTCAGGACTTCAGCCGAAACAAGAACGCACCATGGGCTGTACGGCAGGGCGACTGGAAACTGTTACACCGTCCTCTCGATCAGGTCACTCCGTGGAAAAATGGCAAGGCGCCGGGTTACCTGCTGGTTAACCTTGCAGAAGACCCCGGAGAATCCACCAACTTGGCCGATCGAGACCCTACCCGTCTCGCGAAGTTGAAAGACCTCGCCAAACGCTACCGGGAAGATCTTCTCCCCGATTTCCGGGAGGCCCGGAAGTGACCTCCCGGATGTTCCATCCCGCAGATTCCGGATGGTTTCCCGTCTGAAACCTGCAATCTTCTCTCACAGCTTCTCCCTTCTTCCCATGATTCGATTCATTCTCTCTCTCTGCCTTTTTACAGTCCTCAGTGCTGGCACGTCTGCTGCCGCGACACGGCCAAACATCATCCTCATCATGGCCGATGACATGGGCTACGAGGCCCTGTCTGCCAACGGCAGCGAATCCTGCAAGTCCCCCAACCTCGACAAGCTGGCGGAGCAAGGCGTGCGCTTCACCAACTGTTTTTCTAACCCGATCTGCACGCCCTCCAGAGTGAAACTCATGACTGGACAATACAATGTCCGCAACTACGTCAAGTTCGGCTGGCTGGATCGAGGACAAACCACCTTTGCCCATCAACTGAAAAAATCTGGATACGCGACCGCGATCGCGGGCAAATGGCAACTCGGAAAGGATAAAGACTCTCCTCAGCATTTTGGCTTCGAGCAATCCTGCCTCTGGCAACACACCCGTAGTGGCCGCTCCAATGAAGGCGGCAAAAACATCGATCGCCGCTTTGTAAATCCGCTGTTGGAAATCAACGGAGAGGAAAAGGATCACACCAATGGCGAATACGGCCCGCAGGTTTGCACCGATTTCATCTGCGACTTCATCGACCAAAACAAAAAGAAGCCCTTTTTGGTCTATTATCCGATGATCCTTACCCACTGCCCATTTGATCCCACACCCGACTCCACTGACTGGGATCCTAAGCGACTCGGCTCCACCACCTACAAGGGCGACCGTAAGGATCCGCAACGCCATTTCCGCGACATGGTCGCCTATGCNGATAAGGCCATCGGGCAGATCGTGGCGCAGTTGGAACAATCCGGCGTACGCGATAACACCCTTGTGATCTTCACGGGCGACAACGGCACGGACAAGCCGATCGTCACTCCGTGGAACGGAACTAAGGTTGTGGGAGGCAAAGGCACCATGAGTGACACGGGCACACGCGTGCCGCTCATCGCCAGTTGGCCTGCCGGCATCCAGAAGCCGGGGCGCGTCGCGAGTGATCTTGTTGAATTCACCGATATGTTTCCGACTCTCTGCGAAGTCACCGGCGCCAAACTACCAAAGGACCATCCCGCCGACGGCGCCAGCATCGTCCCCGTTCTTCAGAACCAGGCGGACGCCCGCACGAAGGATTGGGTCTACATCTGGTACCGGAAACAGGTCATGGTCCGCAACAAGCACTACTCCCTGCTCGCCAATCAGGACGGCACTAACGCCGCCCTCACCCGCTATAAGGGCCCCTTCAAGGGCAGGCAAATCGCAGCGAATAAACTCAGTAAAGCCGAACACACCCTCAAGGAGCAGTTCGAAGCCAAGATCGCCGAACTGGCCAAGAGCCGCCTCACCACCGCCAGCAAGGAAGGGCGCGCTGCGGGACTGAAAAACAAGACCAACCGTTAAACCCTCCAAGGCCCACCAGCCATGAAACGTGTTTTCCCAGACTTTCTGTTTCCCTCGCTTCTTTTCGGCATCATTTCCANCGCACTTACCTGTGGCGCAGAACCAGACCGAACCCGGCCCAACATCGTCCTCATCATGGTCGACGACATGGGTTACTCCGATATCGGCTGCTACGGCGGCGAAGTCAAAACCCCCAATCTCGACTTATTGGCCAGGGGCGGGCTGCGTTTCACCCAGTTCTACAATACCGCCAAGTGTCACACCACCCGGGCCGAGCTCCTCACCGGTAACTACGCCTATTCCATTGGAGACAACAACATGGAACACGGAGCCACCTTCGGGGAGGTGCTGCGGCCCATTGGATACCGTACCCTCATTGCAGGTAAGTGGCACCAGAAGCCACTACCGACAACCCGTGGCTTTGATCGCTATTTCGGGCTCGCCGACGGGTGCAGCAACTTTTTCAATCCCGGACTCAAGGCCCGCCCCGGCGAGGGACCTCCGGGCAGAAAAGGCAAGACCCGCGTCCGTCGCTGGGCCATCGAGGACAAGGTGATTATGGGCTACACCAGCCCGGACAAGGACTTCTACCATACCGATGCCTTCACCAGTTACGCGATCGACCGCCTTGAAGAGTATAAGGACGAGGATAAGCCCTTCATTCTCTACCTTCCCTACACTGCCCCTCATTACCCGCTGCATGCCTGGCCTGAAGACATCGCGAAATACCGCGGCAAATACAAAATTGGCTGGGATGAGATCCGCAAGCAACGCTTTGCGCGCATGAACGAGATGGGCATCATTGGGCCAGCCCACAGGCTAAGCCCACGGGCCTCCAAGGCATGGAACGACCTGTCCGAGGAACAAAAGGATGCCGAGGATCTTAAAATGGCGGTCTACGCCGCCATGATCGATCGGGTAGATCAGAACCTCGGTCGGCTCTTCGCCAAGGTCAGGGAACTGGGTGCGTGGGACAACACCCTCATCATGTTTCTGACCGACAACGGTGCATGCCCCGAGCAACCCAACACCACCCCGAATATACCGCCAGGCCCTGTTGAAAGCTACCGAACAATCTCCGTGGGCTGGGCCAATGCCAGCAACACACCCTACCGCAAGTTCAAGTCAACCGATTACGAAGGCGGGATCCGCACTCCCTTCATCGCTCATTGGCCGGGCGTGATCAAGCCNGGCATGACCAACCAGGTCGGCCACATCATCGACGTCTCCGCAACCTTTAGGGACATAACGGGTGCAAAGTACCCCGAGGAAATCCTCGGCAATAAGACCAAGCCCCCGCTCGGCAAGTCTCTCCTCCCCATCTTCAAGGGGAAAGAACGCGAACCCCATGCGGAAATCTACTGGCACTTCAACAGGGCCAATGCCGTCCGGCAGGGGGACTTGAAAGTGGTCCGAGCCGGCAAAGAGTGGGAACTCTTCGACCTTAAGGCCGACCCGACCGAGATGCACGACCTGGCCAAGGAAAGACCGGAGAAAACCGCCGAGCTTGCACAAATGTGGGAGGACTGGAGACAGAACTATAAGAACAAGCCGAAGTGAGTCGTTCGCTGCAAAAATGAGACAGAGAAGGACAAGCCGGCGCTGACCAACCCGCCACTGCTCCGGAGTCGAAGCCGGAGGGTATCGAAAAATCCAATCCTGAGTAGGAGGTGCGCCCCCGGTAGTGGGTAGCAGGCCTCAAACGTTCGGCCCGATAGGTTTTGCCTTCTGTTCGAGACCATTCTTACCTAGGCTGAAAGAAGGACTTGGTGAGAGATTCAGATAACTGACTGATTACTCTCGATGTCCCGATTCGATACAGGCCAGACGCCCCTGATGCCCCCTGAATCCCAGTATACTTGGCCACCTCGTTGACGCAATTCACTGTCGATGCACTCAAATCCGGCCAGAAATAACACCGCGCAAATCCACACACAAAACCGATGACCCCACCGAAAGCTATCTGCCTGTCTGCTGCCCTGTTCGCCCTGACCCTGTCAAGTCAAGCGGCTGAAAGGCCCAACATCGTACTCATCATGGCCGACGACCTCGGCTTCTCGGACCTCGGTTGCTATGGGGCCGAAATTCGCACCCCGAATCTCGACCAGCTGGCGCGCAACGGACTGCGATTTTCCCAATTCTACAACACCGCAAAATGCCATTCATCCCGGGTATCGCTCCTGACGGGCCTCTACTGCGATCAGGCTGGCAGCAACTCCCTCTCGCGCGGGACCACGATTGCAGAGACTCTCAAGGCAGCAGGCTACTCAACCGCGATGTCAGGCAAGTGGCACCTCTCGGGCAACCCTGTTGACTTCGGATTCGATCACTATTGGGGACACCTTTCGGGGGCGACAAACTTTTTCACCGGAGACAACACCTTCCGACTGGGCAGCAAACCCTGGGACGTTCCCGCAGATCTGAACGGGAAACCTTTCTATGCCACCACCGCCATCACCGACTTCGCAATCGACTTTATCGATGAGATGGTTCCAACCGACAAGGAATCCAGTGCGCCTCCATTTCTTCTCTACGTCGCATATAACGCCCCTCATTACCCGCTTCAGGCCCCCGAGCAGGAGGTAGCGAAATACAAGGGTGTCTACGATTCTGGCTGGGATGAACTTCGCAAACAGCGCTATCAGAAACAGCTTAAATCGAAGCTGTTCCCACGGGACTACAAGCTCAGTCCCCGCCCCCGACACGTTCCCTCCTGGGAATCGCTGCCGGATGATGAAAAAGACTGGGAAGCAAGGCGGATGGAAGTGTTTGCTGCCATGGTCGACGTCGTGGACCAGAACATCGGCCGGCTCATTTCTCACCTCAAAGAAAAAGGAGAATGGGAGAACACTCTGTTCCTCTTCTGCTCTGACAATGGAGCCTGTCCCTTCGAGCGCACCCGGGGAAAAGACCTGCAGCCTTGGGACCCGGAAAGCTACTGGTGCTATGACGTGGGCTGGGCTCACGTGGGAAATACTCCCTTCCGGCTCTATAAGCAGAACCAGCACGAGGGAGGGATTTCTTCTCCCCTCATCGCTCACTGGCCGAAAGGATTAAGTGCCAAGGCAGGCACCGGCTCTGGCACCGCAGACAAGAGCCTCCGCCAAACCCCCCTCGGCATGGTGACCGACCAACCCGGTCACCTGATCGACTTCATGGCTACCTTCCTCGACCTGGGCAAGGCCAGCTATCCGAAGAAGGTGGGCTCACGCACCATCGATCCGCTCCAGGGCAAGTCCCTCGCCCCCATTTTCCAGGGCAGACAGCGGAGTGGCCACGAAACTCTTTACCAGCATTTCGGCACGGANCGAGCCCTGAGAGAAGGGGATTGGAAGGTCGTTGCTGCCAAGGGTGGGNGATGGGAACTCTATAACCTCGCGGAGGACCGCACCGAGCTCCATGACCTGCGTCAAGATCATCCCGAACGCGCCACCCGCATGATCAAGGAGTGGTTCCGTATTGCCCGGGATGTCGACCGGCTCAAGCCCGGCCAACTCAAGCCCGGCAGTGGCAGGCTCAGTCCTCTGAGGTTTGGTAAACGCAACGAGCCCGGGGAAGGATTGAAAGCTCCACGAAAAAAAGGTTCTGGAAAAAAGAACCAGAAAAACGCCTCTCCTGCCTCCTGAAACCTCTCGCACACTTTTGACGCATGAAGCCATCTCTCTTATTCCTCCTCTGCCTTCTTTCAGGCCTTGCCGTATCGAACGGAGCGAAGCCGAATCTTCTCCTTATCACAGTAGACGACATGTCCTGTGATTCGATCGGCGCNTTTGGCTGCAAGCTCAAGGGAACNACNCCNCACATNGATCAACTAGCCAGCGAGAGNCTCCGNTTTCAGCATGCCCACGTCCAAGTCGGCAACTGCTACCCCTCCCGGAATGTCATGTTTTCCGGGCGCTACCCTCACAACACCGGGGTGGAGGGCTTCTACCAGATCAAGCCTATCAAATTTCCCGTCCTATGCGATTTGATGAAAAGCGGAGGTTACTACACCGCGATCCGAGGAAAGGTCAGCCATTCCACGCCCTACCAACCCTACCCATGGGACGCTGACCTCACCATCGGCCCAGATGGACGCAAACTCCACATCAAGGATGTTTCATCTTACGGACAGTGTACTCTCCGCGGCATCAAAGAAGCCAAGGCTGCCGGGAAACCGTTCTGCCTGAATATCAACATCTCCGACCCCCACAAGCCCTTCTGGAAACCCAATGACCCGCACGAGGTCTCCCGTGTGTTCCAACCTGAGGAAGTACCAATCCCTGGATTCCTCTTTGATCATCCCGACGTCCGCAAGGAACTCGCCCTCTACTATAGCTCCGTTCGACGGGCGGATGACGCGGTCGGCGCCATCCTGCAGGCCCTCGAGAACTCTGGCCATGCTGATGACACGATCGTGATGTTCCTCAGCGATCACGGCATGCCCCTGCCATTTGCCAAGACCCAACTCTACCACCACAGCACTTGGACTCCATGGATCATCCGCTGGCCGGGCGTGACCAAAGCGGGCTCAGTCAATAATCGCGACATGATCTCTGCGGTCGACATGCTCCCCACAATGCTGGAAATGGCCAGCCTGGAGATTCCAGCTGGCCTTGATGGCTCCTCCTTTGTCCCCGTCATCAAGGGGCAGGAGCAGAAAGGGCGCGAGGCAGTATTCAAGGTCTACAACGAAAATGCCGGAGGCAACCGGCACCCCATCCGGGGGCTTCAGACCAAAACCCACCTCTATCTTTTCAATCCCTGGTCAGACGGCACCAATATTTTCAAGACTGCGACCAACGGAACCGCCACCTATCGCCTGATGAAAAAGTTGGCNCCTTCCNACAAGAAAATCGCCGCNCGTCTTGCGACCATGGATCACCGNANGGTGGAAGANCTCTACGATATTGAGAGCGATCCTGACTGCCTGATAAATCTCGCCGATGACCCGGCACATCAGGCCGTTAAGAGTCGCCTGCAGGCCCGCCTCCGGACCTTCATGGAGGAGAGCAGCGACCACGCTCTCCCAGCTTTTCTCAATCGAGGGGATCCCGGAGCTCTCGCCTCTTACATGGAAAAAGTGGAAAAGGAATCCGCACAGCGCCGTGCCAAACGGCGCAAGGGGAAACAGAAAAGTAAGGCCCCAGGAAAAAACTCCGGCAAGAAGGCATCCTGAATCCCTTCGTGCGGACAGTGGAAGCATACAGCGGCCACAAGCCGTTGGAATAACCGCCGGAGAAGAATACCGAGATTCTTCTTTTGGAATCAGCAACAGTTCGTTGAGGTGGAAGCCTGAACCATGAAGTCGTTAACCCTGCTGGCCCTCCTATTCGCTCTCCTTCCTGTCTCTGCATCCACCAAGCCTAACATTGTGGTTATCTTGGCTGATGACATGGGCTATGGCGACGTGGGCGTTCTCAACCCGCAATCCAAGATTCCTACTCCCCATCTGGATGGTCTTGCTCGTTCCGGAGCAACCTTTCTCGATGCTCACAGCGGCTCCGCGGTTTGTACTCCTACCCGCTATGGCCTGCTGACCGGTCGATACTGCTGGCGCTCGCGCCTGAAGAGCGGGGTGTTGTTTCCTCCACGCGATAAACCGCTCATCGAAGACGACCGCCCAACCATCGCCAGCTACCTTAAGGATCACGGATACCAGACTGCCATGGTTGGAAAATGGCATCTTGGCATCGAGTGGGCCCGTAATACACAGGGCAAGGTCATCTTCGACGAGCCCTTCACCAATGGCCCGATTGAAAAGGGATTTGAGCAGTGGTTCGGTATCGCCGCCTCTCTCGATATGGTTCCCTACGTTTACCTGCGCGACCACCAAGCCGTGGCCAAGTGCACCACTACCCAGAAAGCCATTGGCTTCCCCAAGTATGTTCGCGCGGGCCCCCGAGACCCCAACTTCGACCCCGGTGACGTCCTCGACGACCTCGCCACCGAAGCGGCCACCTTCATCAAAAAGGCGACCAGCCGTAAACAAGATCCAGCCGCCCACAAGCCCTACTTTCTCTACCTTCCTCTGACCGGCCCCCACAAGCCGGTGTGGCCCCATGAACGCTTTGTGGGAAAGACTAAGCTCGGACCCTACGGGGACTTTATCTATCAGGTCGATTACACTGTTGGAGTCGTGCTGGAAGCCATTGCAGACTCCGGACAGGAAGAGAACACCATGGTGATCTACACCAGTGACAACGGGTCGTTCATGTATCGGCGCAAGGACGGCCAGAATCATCACCTTAACAACGACAAGGATCAGGGCTACCGCCCCGCAGACCATTCTGCCAACCTTCACTGGCGCGGAACCAAGGCCGACGTCTGGGAGGGAGGACACCGGGTCCCTTTCTTTATCCGCTGGAAGAAGGGCGGAATCGAGGCGGGCACGCAGGTTCCAAGGGTCACGTGCCATACCGATATCTTTGCCACGATCGCTGAAGCCGTAGGGAAACCCGTCCCCGCAGGATCCGCTCAGGACAGCTTTTCATTTTTGCCGGCCGCCCGGGGAAAAGCGGAAACAAAACCCCGCCCAGGGGTGATCAACCACTCCGCTTCTGGAATCTTTGCGATCCGGAGGGGACCATGGAAACTGGTCGCCGGGAGCGGTTCGGGCGGCAGACAGGGCCCAAGAGGGAAGCCCTTCCAGAAACCGTATCACCTCTACAATCTCAAAGAGGACCCTGGGGAAGTAGTCAATCTGATCGAAAGCGAAACCTCCATCGCTGCCGACCTGGAGGCGGAACTCACCCTTATCCGTGATGCCAAATAACATTCCCAAGACCACGGCAGGTTTTTCTCCTTGGAGAACAAGGCCTTCCACCCCTACTCGTAACTTGAATCTCATGAAACGTCTCCTCTGCCTCATCTGCCTCCTCAGCTGTCTTTCTGCCCCTGCCATCGCCAAGGCGCCCAATGTCATTCTCGTCATTACCGATGATCAGGGATACGGCCCAATTGGCCGCCACGGACACCCGTGGATCCAAACCCCCAACCTCGATGCTCTTTACGACAAGAGCGCGCGGTTCACTCGCTTCCTTGTCAGTCCTACCTGCTCCCCCACCCGGGCCGCAATCATGACTGGCCGCCATCCCCTGAAGAACGGGGTCTCTCATACCATCCTCGAGCGCGAGCGCATGACGCTGAAGGCCACCATCCTGCCTCAGGTGCTCAAGGGCGCCGGCTATACTTCCGGAATTTTCGGAAAGTGGCACCTCGGGGACGAAGACCCTTATCAGCCCCACAAGCGCGGCTTTGACGAGGCCTTCATCCACGGTGCCGGAGGTATCGGGCAAGCCTACAACTGTTCCTGTGCGGACGCCCCGGGTAACAAGTATTTTGATCCCGTGGTTCGCCATAACGGATCGTTCGTGAAGACCAAGGGTTACTGCACTGACATCTTCTTCACCGCTGCCCTTGGATGGATCAAATCCGTGAAGGATGAGAAAGCTCCGTTCTTCGCCTACATTACCACCAACGCTCCACACGGCCCATTTATCGCTCCACCCTCCAACACCAAGCGCTTTACGGACCTCGGCTTCGGGACGAGGCAAGCCGGCTTCTACGGCATGATCGAGAACATTGACGAAAACATGGGGCGCCTCCAGGACAAGCTGGAGGAATGGAAGCTCTCCGAGAACACCATCCTCATCTTCATGTCCGATAATGGCATGACCGGCGGTGGAGGAGGACGCCCCGGCAAGGACCTCGCCAAGGGCTACCCTTTCTTCAACGCGGGTCAGAAAGGCCTGAAGGGCTCGGTCGACGAAGGGGGGGTCCGCGTCCCGTTCTTTGTCCGCTGGGATGGAAAATACGCGCCCCGTGATGTAACCGAGCTTTCTGCGCATATTGATATCCTGCCTACCCTCGCAGCGGTCGCGGGTGCCTCACTTCCCAAGGATCAGGTTGAAGGTCGTAGCTTCCTTCCCCTTCTCCTGGGCAAGAAGATCAAGCTCGCAGACCGCCACCTCTTTTCCCAGAAGGCCCGCTGGCCCACCGGGTCCGAGCCCAACAAGCATCAGTGGAACAACTTCGCAGTACGGAACGCCCGCTTTCGTCTGGTTGGCGAGCAACTCTTTGATCTGTTAGCAGATCCAGCTCAGCAGAACGATGTAGCCGCCCAGCATCCCAAGGTCGTTGAACAAATGCGCGCGGCCTACGACGAGTTCTGGAAAGAAGCACGTCCTCTGATGGTTAACGAGAACGCTCCCATGTCTAAAACCCGCCCCTTCCATGTTTGGTACAAACAGCAGCTGGAACAAGGAGGCATCCCCATGTGGTCCCCGCCGCAACTCTGAGAATTGCGGGCTCCCATCAGCGTAGACGTCCCCGGGGCTGTTCTTCCCCCGATGGGGTAATCAATCATGCCGATTACAGCGGCGGACAGACGGATTGGCTGCACGCAATGGATTGAAGACATGTCGCGATCAGCTATAGTGGTGATCTCCCCTCTCTGCCCCTTCGGCTTATGCGAACCCCAAAAGTCCTTTGCGCTCTGGCGCTAGCTCCCCTGTGTTCTCTCAACGCCGCTCCGCTGATAAGCGAGTTCATGGCAGACAACAAATCTGCTCTCTACGATGAAGATGGAGATTCGAGCGACTGGATTGAACTCTTTAACCCCGGGCCTGCCACTCAGGACCTCGGAGGCTACTTCCTGACCAATGATTCTGCTGAGCTGACGCGATGGGAGATCCCCTCTCCAACGATTCTACCCGTCGGAGGAACCTTGCTCATCTTCGCCTCCGGCAAGGATCGTAGAGTGGGAGAACTCCACACCAACTTCCGCCTGGGCAGATCTGCAGGGGGATACCTTGGTCTGATCGATCCCGATGGCCAGAACGCCACTCAGGAATACGTGGACTATCCGGAACAATTTGAGAATTTTTCGTACGGTCTGGCACAGACCGGGACTTCCTCTACCGAAATCCTGGTTCCCGAGAACAGCGCCTGTCGCATTCTCGTTCCCACTGGCGATATCGGAAATTCATGGTGCGATTTCAACTTTGACGACAGCGCCTGGACAAATGCGACCACCGGGATCGGATATGAGCGCAGCGGCGGATACGAGAACCTTTTCGGCAGTCAGGGAGACGTTGAAGATTTGACCTACGGCACGAACGCTACCGTTTACATCCGGGTCCCGTTTTCGTTCGCAGCCGAGGAAGGATTATCGTCCCTCACTCTCCGCATGAAATATGACGACGGCTTCATCGCGTATCTCAACGGCACGGAGGTAGCCTCTGCGAATCGTCCTGCCGGCGCTCCAACCTGGAATTCCAATGCCGGAGGCGATCACTCGGATAGTGAGGCCGTAACCTTCGAGGATACAGATATCACCCAGTATGCCGACCTGCTGGAGGACAATAATGTCCTGGCGGTTCATCTGCTTAACGTCAGCACGACCAGCTCGGACCTTCTTTGCCTGCCACGCCTTGACGCAGACGTTGTCAGCGAACCAGATCTTGGAGAGGCAGGCTATTTTCAACAGGCTTCTCCCGGACGGAGCAATGGCACAAATCAGGGACTTCCTGCTGGACCAGTGGACTTCAGCCTCCCTGGGCGGGGGTTCACTGGATCCCTCTCGGTGGCCCTGAGCACAAACTCCCCTGCTGCGCAGATCCGCTACACCACCAACGGCAATATTCCGACCACCTCGTCATCGCTCTATATTTCACCCATAACCCTTTCCTCCTCCACCCTCTTAAGAGCCCGGGCTTTCGAAGCGGGCAAGGCCCCGGGCCAGGTCGCTGAGAGTGGCTACATTGAACTCAGCAGTGACGCACGAAGCTTCAGCTCCGATATTCCAGTCGTGGTAATGGAACGTTTTTCTGGTGGGACCAGTGCTGCCAATGGGAAAGCCTTCACCTTTTTTGCCTTCTTTGAACCAGACCCTCGCACTGGAAGAACAACCCTGAACGGCCCCTATTCCCTGGGAACCAGAGGAGGGTGGAAGATACGCGGCTCATCCTCCACCGGCTTTCCCAAAAAAGCCTACAGCATCGAGGCCTGGAATGAGGCAAACCGAAACAAGGATATTTCGCCTTTCGGGTTTCCAGAAGAATCCGACTGGATCCTCAATGCGCGCTCAACCTTTGATCGCTCCCTCATGCGAAATGGGCTCCCCTATGAACTCAGCAACCAGCTTGGCCGTTATGCCGTTCGCACACGCTACGTCGAACTGTTCAAGAATGATAATGGCGGGAATCTCTCCTTCAATAACGACTATGATGGCATCTACACCTTCATGGAAAAAATCTCCCGGGATCCTGAGCGGGTCGCCGTGGAGCGCCTCCCTGCCAGCGTTAACAGCGCCCCGGGTATCGCAGGGGGATATATGCTTAAGATCGACCGGTTAGACCCGGGAGATTCCGGCCTCAGCGCAGGGGGCCGCACCCTCGGCTGGGTCTACCCGAAGGAGGACGACGTCACGAGCTCACAGGCATCGTGGATTCGGGACTATATAAACGCCATGAATGCCGCTCTTGAAGCGCCGGACTACGCTGATCCTGTCACCGGATACGCCCGATACATTGACGTCGATTCATGGATCGATCATCACCTTCTTAATGTTCTTACCCTCAACGCTGATGCGCTCCGACTGAGCACCTATTTTCACAAAAAGCGAGAGGGCAAGATTGAGTATGGTCCGATCTGGGATTTCGACAGATCGATGGATTCAACAGACAGCCGGGACGACAATCCCTCCTCATGGTCTGGAGGAACAAATTACTTCACCTTCCCGTGGTGGAACCGACTCTTTTCGGACGAGAACTTCTGGCAAAAGTACATCGATCGCTATTTTGAGCTCAGAGACGGACCCTTTGCCACCTCCAATGTCCACGCGATCATTGACCAGATGGCTGCAACACTTAACGAGGCTCAGACCCGCAACTTTCAACGCTGGTCGGACCAGCCAAGATTCGGTGGATACAATGGAGAGGTCAACCACCTCAAGAATTGGCTCGCCACAAGATTGAGCTGGATGGACGGACAATTTGCATCTCGGCCATCCTCCAGCCGGGCGAGTGGTGCCTATCCCGCAGGCACTACGATTTCTCTCAGCGCCTCGCTTAGAGGAAATCAGAAAATCTATTACACGATGGACGGGAGCGACCCAAGACCCTCGACGACTGGAGAGGCTCTTGAGGGAACTACCCTTCTGGACGAGTCCCAGACTATCCGGGTTCTTGCGCCCGCCAGCAATATAGGAAGCGCCTGGCAGGGCGGCAGCGAACCATTCAACGACAACGGGTGGCGGGCAGGAACCAACGGGGTGGGATATGAGAGAAGCAGCGGCTACGAACCCTATATCAACGTGGACGTCGAGAACGCCATGTCGGACAGCACCAGCTGCTACATACGTATTCCTTTCAATGTCGTCGCCGATGACATTGCTAGCTGGAATTTCATGTCGCTTCAGATGCGCTACGATGACGGTTTTGTCGCCTACCTCAATGGCACCCGGATGACCTCCGCCAATGCCCCGCCCAACCCCACTCATCTCTCCTCCGCGACTCAGACCAACGATGACGGATCAGCTACCACTTTTGAAAGCTTCAATGTCACTGCGGCCCTTAGCGCCCTGCGATCGGGGTCGAACATCCTCGCGATTCATGCCCTCAACGAAAGCACCGGAAGCAGCGATTTCCTCAATCAGGCACGACTGGTAGCCGGGTTTGATGAAGGTGGTGGCGGTGGTGTTGCAGGAATCGAATATACTGGCCCAATCACTCTGGATGCCACTACCCGACTGGTTGCACGGGTCTATGATCCTGCCGGGGGAAATTCTACAAGCTCGGGTCAGACCCCAGTTGGTACTGGCTGGAGCGCGCCACTCGTGCGGGAGTATCTTGTCAACGAGGTGCCCGCTGGCCCATCTGACATCATTATTTCGGAGATCATGCACGAGCCCTACGATCTGGGAGACGCAATGACGGAAAACGGCGCGTTCGAGTGGGTCGAAATTCTCAACACCTCTGCCGGTCCAGTTTCCCTCAACGGAGTGCGCTTCACGGAGGGGATCAACTTCGTATTCCCGGGGCTGACACTAAACCCCGCCGAGCGCGCTATTGTGGTGAAAGATCTGGAAGCCTTCCGGAACATTTACGGTTTCGGCAGGGACATTATCATAGCTGGAGAGTTTGAGCTTTCACTCGATAACGAAGGAGAGCAGCTGCTTCTCCAGACCGGGAGTGGCGAAATCATTCAGGATATTTCTTATGCCTCAGATAACTCGTGGCCACGCAAAGCGGGTAACGGATACTCTCTGGTCTACAATTCTGGCGACCCGAGAGAGGGACAAAGCTGGACTGTAAGCCGTAGCGTCCTTGGGTCACCAGGAACCCTGGATCCCGGGGAGGCGGAAGTCCCGGATGTTCTCGTGAACGAAATTGTGGCTAATTCGGTTACCCCACTGGTCGACAGCATCGAGCTCTACAATCCGGGCAACGCCGATGTGTCCATCGGAGGATGGTTTCTCACCGATGATCTCAGTCAGCCTAGAAAGTTTCAAATTCCCCTCGGGACAATCATTACAGGAAACGGTTTTGCCAGCTTCACGGAAATGGAATTCAATTCGACGCCCGGCGTGGACCCCAGTTTTGCTCTCGACTCCAATGGCGAGGAAGTATTCCTCGTGGCCGTAGATCCATCCGGAGCCCGGCTGGATTACGTTGCGGGCTTCAGTTTCGATGACTCCTCCGCAGGCATCCCGTTTGGACGACATGAAATCTCCACCGGGGAAGTTCAGATCGCGCCCCTGATCCTGCCGACTCCCAACGCGTCCAATGCGACTCCCGTTTCCGGCCCGCTCGTGATAACAGAGCTCATGTATCATCCCTCAGCCTTTGAGGCTGAATTCATCGAAATTCAAAACGTCTCCGCTCAACCTGTAGCTCTTGCCGGCGCAGAAATCAGTGGAGTTGGCTACATTTTCAGCGGCGAGGCGCCTGAGCTTCTTCCAGGAGAAATTCTCATTGTGAGTGAACTCGATCCCTCCACCTTCAGGAACACCTACAATGTTCCCGTCAGCGTCGAAATCTATGGCCCCTACCCGGGCAGGTTGGATAACGGAGGAGAGCGCCTGCGCCTCCTTCTCCCCGAACAGAGCGGGATTCCTGACAGTCCCACGCTTTTGGTTGCAGCGGATACGGTCATCTACTCCGATGACCCGCCATGGTCCTCTGCTGCTGATGGCCAAGGATACTCTCTGGAAAGGGCCGTGACAGCAGGATACGGGAGCGAACCACTGCACTGGAGGGACTCTGCCAACCCAGGGGGGTCTCCCGGTATCGCGGATGCGCCCCCTCCCTCCGACTGGCGTGACCAGTTCTTCAGCCCGGAAGAACTCAATGATCTGCTTCTATCGGATGCGCTGGCAGATGCCGACACGGATGGCCTCTCCAATGCGCTGGAGTATCTACTCGGATCTGATCCGCGTGATAATTCATCACGTGCACCCCTCGAAGTTGCCCTTGTCGACTTCGAAGAGCAGACCTTTGTTGAGCTTTCCCATCCACTGCGGGACGGCGTCACTGAATTCAGCGCGCAGATCGAAAAATCCTCTGATCTGGAGAGCTGGAATGCCGCTGACGATGCACTGGTCCAAATCTCTAATACCTCCAATGGCGACGGCACAACAACCGCCCTATACCGGGGTAGCGAGCCCGTGGACCCCTCCATGGACCTTTACTTCCGCATTCGTCTCGTCACAACCCCTTGAGGGGCCCGGAAGATCACGGGGCCAGAAACGAGCCTCTCACTTGCCGCCGACGCATCGCTTCTCTCCTTGGAATCGCACTGAGATCCCCATTCACACGCTTTATGCGGCCTTTCCCCGCTTCCGCTTTGGGGTGGCATCCTTGCGGGATGTGTAATAACCATTTCCCGCTAATGAGGATCTTACCCATTCTTCTCTCCGCAGTAGCCATCCCGGCAACGGCCATGGAGGAGATTGATTTTAATCGCGATATCCGCCCCATCCTCTCGGATCGCTGCTTCAAGTGCCATGGTCCTGATGCGAGCAATCAGAAGTCGGACTTCAGGCTCGATTCGCAGGACAACGCACGGAGAGACCTCGGAGGCTACGTCGGCATCAAGGCAGGCAACCTCGAGGAGAGCGAAATGCACCACCGGATCTGGAGCACAGACAGCGAGGACGTCATGCCCCCTCCCGAATCTAAACTCAGTCTCAACGAAAACGAGAAGGCCTTACTTGATCGCTGGATCAGGGAGGGTGCAACCTATGACACTCATTGGGCCTTCAAGAGCATTCCTGCCAAACTTGAAACCCCAGATTCAAAGTCACTGAACTGGGGGATAACTCCGGTTGACTCTTTTATCGCAAATGAACTTCAAAGAGCAGGCCTTACGCCCAACCCGGAAGCCTCCCGGAGAAGCTGGCTGCGCAGGGTAACGTTCGACATCACGGGTCTCCCCCCGACTCTGGCCGAGCTCGATGCCTTCCTCGCCGATAAGTCCCCGGCATCCTATGAGAAAGTTGTCGAACGACTTCTGGCAACCGGGGCTTACGCCGAGCGCATGACGAGCGAATGGCTTGATGTCGCCCGCTACTCGGACACTTACGGATATCAGGTTGATAGAGATCGCTTCGTCTGGCCGTGGCGAGACTGGGTGATCAATGCCTTCAGGGAAAATATGCCCTACGATCAGTTCATCACGGAGCAGATAGCAGGTGATCTGCTCCCCAACGCCACCAAGGCACAGATCCAAGCCACGACATTCAACCGGCTCCATCCACAAAAAGTTGAGGGAGGAAGCGTCCCTGAAGAGTTCAGGGTCGAGTATGTTGTCGACCGTCTCCACACCTTCGGAACCGCGTTTCTGGGACTCACTCTGGAGTGCTCGAGATGTCACGACCATAAGTATGATCCCATCACGATGAAGGACTATTACAGTCTGAGTTCCTTCTTCGCCAACATCGATGAGGCGGGCCTCTATTCCTACTTCACTCCATCAATCCCAACCCCAACCATGCTCCTCACATCCGACGAGCAAGACACGCAGATCGCGGAAAAAGAAGCCGCCATAGCGGCATCACTCCGAACTGTTACTGCCGAGGACGCGAAGGGCGAAAACGCGTTCTCCGAATGGCTGGCGAATCGTCCTGCGGATTTCCAGTGGGCCGGACTTGAGGCTCAAGTCTCTTTCGATGGGCGTCAGGGGGGAAATCTTCCTGATCGCGTTCGTAAGGATAAGCCCACCAAGACAAGCGGCAACAACAAGTCGGTTGCAGGCGTTCACGGTCAGGGGCTGCAACTCACCGGAGACGACGCAGTTCATGTTCAGGGCGCTGGGGCCTTCCGCCGGACTCAGCCCTTCTCTATCGGCATGTGGGTTAATACTCCTAAGAAATTTGAGCGCGCGGTCATCTGGCGACGGTCTAAGGCCTGGACTGATGCGGGGAGCCGGGGCTACGAACTTCTTCTCCTTGATGGAAAACCCAGCGCGGCACTTATCCACTTCGATCCCGGCAACTCGATCCGGGTGACCGCCCAAAACCCTCTTCCTCCCAATGCTTGGCACCACGTTACTGTCACCTATGACGGATCGAGTTCCGCTGAGGGCCTCCGCCTGTGGTTGAATGGGAAGCCTTTGGCCTCAACAATTGTTCGCGATAAACTGACAAAGAACATCGAGGGAGGAGGAGATCCGGACCTCCGTCTCGGCGAGCGCTTCCGCGACGTGGGATTCAAGGAGGGCAAGGTTGATGAGCTTCATGTCTTCAAGCGGGAGCTCACGGCCATCGAGGTTGCGCAGCTCCACGATGGAGAGAGCCTTTCTCAGGCTCTGGCAACTCCGCTTAAATCGATCACTCCGCAGTTAAGAACGGGTTTGCGAAACTACTTCCTCGCAACCATGCACCCTCCTTACATAAAGGCCCTTCAAGATCTCCAGAGCGCTCGTGACGCCAAGCGTAGTCTCATAGAGCCCATCCGTGAGATCATGGTGATGCGACAGCTTGAAAAACCCCGCCAGTCCTACATTCTAGACCGGGGCCTTTACTATGCCCGGGGTGAGCCCGTTGACTTTGACACTCCTCAGGTTCTGCCGCCTTTTCCAAAGGATCAGCCACGCAATCGCCTCGGACTTGCTCGCTGGCTCACTTCCCCTGAGCACCCCCTCACCGCAAGAGTCACCGTTAATCGCTACTGGCAGCTATTCTTCGGGAACGGCCTGGTGCGTACTCCCGAGGATTTCGGCAGTCAGGGCAAGCCTCCGAGCCATCCTGAACTACTGGACTGGCTCGCCCGCGACTTTATCCAGAATGGCTGGAATCTCCATCATCTCATCAAGCGGATCGTCCTCTCTGCCACGTATAGACAGAGCTCCGTCGCCCTTGCAGAAAGCCGGGAGAAAGACCCCGAAAATATTTACCTTGGGCGGGGGACCACGGAGCGCCTTTCCGCGGAAATGATCAGGGACAATGTTCTCGCCCTGAGTGGACTCCTCGTCAACAGATCGGGAGGGCCCTCGGTGAAGCCCTATGAAGTAGCGGTCTCATTCAAACCATCAAATCCCGGCAAGGGTAGCGACCTCTACCGGCGAAGCGTTTACACGTGGTGGAAACGAACAGGGCCTGCGCCTGTGATGATGACCCTCAACGCCTCCAAGCGAGATGTCTGCCGGGTCCGGCGTGAAGTCACCTCCTCCCCGCTACAGGCCTTCGTGCTCCTGAACGGCCCACAATTCATGGAGGCAGCTCGCGTGATGGCTGCCAAGCTCCTCGAAAAGCACAAGGACTCTCCTGCTTCCCTCGTCGAGGAAGCATTCCGCTCCTTCACGAGCCGCTCTCCCGGAGAGAGGGAGCGAGAGATCCTCATCAAACTCCATGCTC
The DNA here is from genome assembly GCA_002715825.1 of Roseibacillus sp. Lineage (GTDB taxonomy): Bacteria > Verrucomicrobiota > Verrucomicrobiia > Verrucomicrobiales > Akkermansiaceae > Roseibacillus_B. The sequence goes on from PBAI01000032.1 coordinate 29,139, forward strand.
AGCAGCTTGCCCACTACAAAGCCAATCCCGGAGAGGCGAAAGGGCTTCTTGGTATCGGCGCTTCCCCTGAAGCGAAGGACATCCCTCCGCCCGAGGTTGCTGCCGCAGCCATTCTGATCAATACAATCATGAACCTCGATGAGGCTGTTTCCAAGCGATGAGAACGATTCACCCACCCAGCTGCAGTGGCTTTGAGAGCCCGATCGGGCTCAGCCGAAGAAATGCACTCCAATCCTTCGGGATGGGTCTTGGTTCCCTTGCCCTTGCAGATCTGGTGTCTGGCGAACAGGGCCCGAAAACACCTCAGCCCAAGACTCCCCCTGCGAAAGCGAAGAGAGTCATTTTCCTGTTTCAGGCAGGAGGCCCCTCCCAGATTGACCTCTACGACTGGAAGCCTCAGCTGAAGGCAGACTCTGGCAAGGAACTCCCTGCTTCTATCCGCATGGGACAGCGCCTTACCGCGATGTCGGGAAATCAGGCTAGCCTGCCCCTCGTCGGTACTCCCTTCAAAATGGAGCAGCACGGCGATTCCGGATCATGGGTTAACAGCGACATTCTCCCTCACATCGCAGGTATTGCCGATGACATCTGCTTTATCAAGTCCATGCACACCGAAGCCATTAACCATGGGCCCGGGGTGACCTTCATGCAAACCGGCTCACAGTTCCCGGGGCGTCCGAGCATGGGTGCATGGCTGGACTTTGGGCTCGGATCCATGAACAGCGACCTGCCCTCTTTCGTGGTCATGGTCACCAAAAACAAGGGGGGCCAGCCACTCGTGTCCCGGCTCTGGGGCAGCGGCTTTCTTCCTGGAAAACATGACGGGGTCCGCTTCCGCGCTGATAAGGATGCGATTCTTTACCTGAACAGCCCGAAGGGCATCGACCGCACAAACCGCAGGAAAGTTCTCGATCACCTCCGGGAGCTTCACGAGATACAGCTGCAGAAGACGGGTGATCCTGCCCTTGAAACCCGGATCGCCCAATACGAGATGGCCTTCAACATGCAACGTTCCATTCCCGAGGTCACAGACCTTTCGGATGAACCGGAAAGCACCTTTAAGCTCTATGGGAACGACGCACGGAAGCCTGGATCGTTCGCCGCGAACTGCCTGCTCGCGAGACGACTCGCCGAAAAGGACGTTCGCTTTATCCAGCTATACCATCAGGGATGGGACCAACACGGGGGGTTGCCTGGGGGCATCAAGAACCAGTGCCGAGAGACTGACCGAGCCTCCGCGGCATTAGTGACGGATCTTAAGAATCGAGGTTTGCTGGAGGACACCCTGGTGATCTGGGGAGGCGAATTCGGTCGCACAAGTTACTGCCAAGGCAGATTTAACGCCGGAAACTTCGGCCGTGACCATCACGGACGCTGCTTCACGATGTGGATGGCTGGTGGAGGGAGCAAAGGGGGAACCACCTATGGCGCTACGGACGATTACAGCTACAACGTCGCGGAGAATCCCGTTCATATTCACGACCTCCATGCTACCATTCTTCATCTTCTGGGCATCGATCATGAAAGCCTAACTTACAAATATCAGGGGCGTCATTTCCGCCTTACTGATGTCCACGGAAAGGTGATTCGGGGAGCACTCGCTTAAATTGATGCGCCTTTCCCCTCTTTAAACGGCATCTTTCTCGTGACAAACCTTGGCCCGGAATCCTGAATAACACCGAATCAAGTTTTCTTCTGCTCTCTTACTCATGAAACGTCTTACTCTCTTTGTTCCCCTTCTCGTGGCTCTTCTCTGCCCCCTTCTCATGTCCGACAAGAAGGCTGAGGACATCAAGCATATTGTCTTTATTGCAGGCAATCGAAGTCATGGTCCAGGTGAACACGAATTTTATGCCGGCTGTACACTCCTCGCAAAAGCCCTCAACGAGCAGAGCGGCCTTAACGTGAAGGCAACTGTGCTTCGCGCGAACTGGCCAAAAGAAGATAAGGCGATCGTTGAAAGCGCTGACACCATTGTGATCTACGCCGACCACGTGAGTGCTCATGGAGGGCAGTGGGAATTCTTGAACGAACTGGCAAAGAAAGGCGTGGGCATGGTTTTCATGCACTATGCAGTCCACCCCAGCAAGGAGATCGGCGAGAAATATTATCGCCCATGGATCGGTGGCGCGATGGAGAGTGGATGGTCGGTGAATCCACACTGGGTTGCAGATCTCTCAATCATCAAGGATCATGAAATTGGCAATGGCGTTCCTGAGAAGGTAACCTGTCTTGATGAATGGTATTACAATATGCGCTTCGTGGAGGATCGCGAAAAAGTCCTCGACCTTTTCACGGCAGTTCCAACTCGGAAGAATATGCATCGCTACATCAACATGTGGAATAAGAATGGGGTAGAGGGACTAGGAAAGCAGCAGACCTTGATGTGGGGATATGAACGCCCGGAAGGAGGGCGCGGTGTAGGATTCGTGGGCGGACATTACCACCATAGCTGGGCGGTGGACGGGCTCCGCAGGGCCGTTCTTAACGCCATTGTATGGACGGCAGGCATGAAAGTTCCCGAAGGAGGAGTGCTATCCAAAAGTCCCACCGAGGAAGAACTAAACGTCAACCTCGACAAAAAGGGACGTGTTAAACGAATCAAGATACCAGACCCCACAGCATGGAAGAAACTTCCTCCCGCCAAGATCCAGACAGATCGAGAAGCGGGTTTTAACGAGGGTGCCGGAGCGAAGGTTCGACCAGCCCCGGCACCCCAGAAAAAAGACTCTCCTACCCCGGATTCAACAGAGCCGGCTCTCGCTGACAATAAAACTCAATCCGAAGCAGAACGCCCTTCCGGGACAATTCGATCCAACGGCATTCTGCTACCCGGCGATCTCGAGATTTCCACCTGGGCTGAGGGTTCCCTGCTGGCCCGGCCTCTGAGTATGGATACAGACCACGCCGGACGGATCTGGGTGGCAGAACGACATGCCACCAATACGAAGCCCAATGGTTCTCGAATCATCATCCTCGAAGATAAGGACCACGACGGCAAGGCCGACAAGTCTCATGTCTTTACCGAAGATAGCGAGCTGGAAGGCCCCTTGGAAGTCAGCGTTTTTGGAAACAGGGTGGCCGTATTTAGCCCCCCTCATTTGATCGTTTACACCGACACAAACGAGAACCTCGTCTTCGAACCGGAAATAGACAAACGTGAGAATCTCCTCAGCGGATTCAAGCGCGACACCAATTCCGGCAGTGTCCCGGCGATTTTTGGTGGCCCTGACGGAAGGTGGTATTTTGGCCATGATCGCGCAGGGGCAGAGTTGAAGGACAAGGGTGGAGTAAACTTCATAGTGAGGGGCCCAGCCAAGCGCGGCGAACAGAATGAGCCAGCGAACACCCGTGATCCAGCCAACCGGATCAGCGGAGATGGGAATGTCTGGGTGGGGGGGTTCGCAGCCAGCATCAACCCGGATGGGTCCGGATTACGCATTGTGGGCCATGGTTTCAATAGAGGTGTGGGGCGAACGATGACCTCCTTCGGAGATATGTTCCAGAATGACCAAAGTGATGCCAGCTCTTGTCGAGTCACCTGGCTCATGGAGGGCGGCTTCCTTGGATTCTGTTCTCCGGATGGTCAGCGGACGTGGCAAATAGATCAGCGCCCCGGTCAGCCACAATCCGATGCCGAATGGCGACAGTGGGATCCGGGGACTCTCTCAGCCGGAGACATCTATGAGAGAGGCTCTCCGCGTGGCATGTGCTTTTATGAAAATGGTGCTCTTCCCGCAAAATATGCGGGTCTTCTTGCAAGCTGCGACGCGCAACGGGGAGAAGTGTTCGGGTATTTCCCCGTCACGGAAAAATCAAATTTCAAACTTGAGCGTTTCTCCCTGGTGAAATCGAAAACACCTGATGATTTCCATCCTGTCGATATTCTGGTTGGTGCGGATGGTGCTTTATACCTGGCCACCACCGACACCCTTAAGAACCCTACCATTGGAAAAGAGGCCTCGCTCACAGCGGGCACAATATACCGGATCGCTCCGAAGAATTTCCGCTCTACGCCGCAAGTATTGCCTGCAGATCCTATCAAACGCGCTCTCGCACTTCTTTCCAGTCCAGCCCAGAACGTGAGGCTCTCGGGTGTCGAAACCTTACGGAATGCCGGGGAGAGGGCACTGCCTGCTCTTCGGGGGATGCTGGGACATTACGACGGACACCTCCAGGCAAGGGCTGTCTGGGTGCTTCCTCATCTAGGACCCGAGGGCAGGCGCATTACCCGGAGCCTCCTTGAAAGCCCGGATGCCAGGACCCGCCTTCTCGCCTTTCGTTCGCTGCGGGGTGCAGGCGAAGACTTTCTTGGGGGTGCCGCTCAGTTGATTCCCGGAGGGTTACTCAGGAAGTTCTATTCTGAAGAACCAAGTCCCGCAGTTCGGCGGGAGGTTGTTCTTTCGCTGCGCGATGCCAACCCCCAGCAGAAAGCGACCTCCGTGAGTTATTTTCTGCGTAGATGCAGCGCGAGTGACCCCGCATATCTTGAAGCCTGTGGCCTCGCTTCCGAAGGGGCGGAAGATCTCATCTGGTCGAGACTAAAAACTTTGGCCGGCATTTCTCTCGCTCTGGAGTGGCCCGAGGCTTTTGCAAAAATTACTTGGCGCCTCCGCCCCAGCACTGCCATTCTAGATCTTCGCAAGCGCGCACTTTCGGAAAGCCTTTCTGACGATGCTCGAATCATGGCGGTAGAAACTCTGGCATTCAGCCGTGACATAGAAGTCGTCCGGACTCTCATCGAAATCGCCAAGTCCAAAGGCCCGGTCGGCAAAGAAGCCCGGCGCTGGCTCCTTCATCTTGCCGAGACACGGTGGAGCGACCTGAACCTTGCTCCCCTCCTGAAGGCACATGGGATCATTGAACAGGAAAACTGAGTAGCTTCCCACGCGAGGACCGATGCTTCCAAGAATGATTTCCCGCCTTGGCCCATCTACCCCGGGCGCTCCATTGAAAAGACCTTCTGCCATGCGCCATCTCATCCCCATTTTGGCTGTTCTGACAGTCGGTATGAACTCTGCGATTTCTGCGGATAAATTACCTCACATTCTGATAATCCTCGTTGATGACATGGGATACGGTGACGTCGGCGCCTACAATCCCGACTCAAAGATTCCCACCCCCCATCTCGATAAACTCGGCCAGGAGGGCATGCGATTTACCGATGCTCATGCCCCTGGCCCCTTATGTCACCTTTCTCGATACGGCCTTCTGACAGGGCAATATCCCTTTCGAGCCAACACCAGCGCATGGCGCAGGCAACCCTCGATAAAGAGCGGCCAGCTGACCATCGCTTCGCTTCTGAAAACCAAGGGCTACAACACAGCCATGGTAGGAAAGTGGCATCTGGGATTTCAGGAAGAGGGATACGAAAAACCTCTGACTGGTGGACCAGTGGATGTTGGATTCAACTCGTTCTTCGGCATCAGAGCCTCAACCGACATTCCTCCCTACTTCTATATCCGTGGAAGGCAGGCAGTCCAACCCCCGACGAGCTCCATAGCAGCCAATCAGAGCAAGGGGTGGTCCCGCATTCAGGGCGCATTCTGGCGCGCTGGAGGTATTGCCCCAAACCTCAAACTTGACGAGGTTCTCCCACGTTTCACAGAAGAGGCCATTTCCGTGATCAGAAACCACAAATCTTCAGACCCCAATCCCCTGTTTCTTTATCTCGCCTACCCTGCACCCCATACCCCTTGGCTTCCCTCAAAGAACTTCAAGGGAAGAGGCGGTGCTGGAATGTATGGAGAATTCTGCAACATGGTGGATGCAGAGGTCGGCAAAATCCTGCAGGCCTTGGAAGCGCAGGAACTCGCCTCTGACACCATGGTCATCTTTACCTCAGACAACGGCCCGGTTTGGTATGATGCGGACGTCACGCGATTTGGCCATGACTCCGCAGGGGGTCTGCGGGGAATGAAGGCTGACGCATGGGAAGCCGGTCATCGAATGCCCTTTATGCTGCGCTGGCCCAAGGTGGTGAAACCTGGCTCTGTTTCCTCGCGCCTCATCTGCTTCACGGACCTGATGGCTACTTTTGCAGATCTGACCAGCACCAAGCTGCCGGCGAGCATAGCTCTCGACAGCCATAGCTTTCTGCCTGCCCTCACTGACCCCTCCAGTTCCCATCAGCCGAGGGAGCCGATCGTCATGAAAGCCGGCAGTGGTGCCATGATGATCAGGCAGGGAAAATGGAAGCTGATTGACCAGCTGGGCTCGGGCGGATTCTCAAGCCCCAAGCGGATCCGCCCGGAAGAAGGAGGCCCGAAGGGTCAACTTTACGATCTTTCCTCAGATCCCTCCGAGAAAACAAACCTCTGGAGCGAATATCCGGAGTTGGTGCAGAAGCTCAGCAAGCGACTGGAGCAGATCGCCGGTGAGGACCTCTGAGCTATTCCCCTCAAGCGGAAATTTTGCACGATCTGGCTGGATTTAGCGAAGATATCGCTGCTGTTCGGTGCCAAAACCCCTCTCTGGACAAGAGCAGGGTTGACGCAAAGGCCTCCGAGTCTGAGGATCCGCGCCCCAATTACCCGCGGCACCGGAATCTGCTGCGTCAACCAACACTACCTCATGAATATAGAAACACTTTGCCTCCACGGTGGTCAGGAACCGGATCCATCTACGAACGCCCGGGCTGTTCCCCTGCACCGAACTACGTCCTTTGTTTTCAACAGCACTGAACATGCTGCAAACCTTTTCGCCCTGAAGGAACTCGGCAACATCTACAGCCGAATCATGAATCCCACTCAGGCGGTCCTCGAATCAAGGGTTGCTCTTCTTGAGGGGGCACATGAGCTTGCCGCTCTCGCCCTTGGCTCCGGCACGAGTGGCGTATTTTACTCGATTATCAACCTTGCCCAAGCTGGCGACAACATCGTCTCAGCCCGTAATCTCTACGGAGGATCCTACACCCAGTTCAACGATATCCTTCCCACCCTCGGTATAGAAGTGCGGTTTGTCGACTCACAGGATCCTGACGAATTTGCCCGGGCGGCGGATGAGAACACCCGAGCTTTCTTCACCGAGACGGTTTCCAATCCGGCACTTGAAGTTGCCGATCTCGAGGCCATCTCGCAACACGCAAAGGCCTGCGGGGTTCCTCTGATCGTAGACTCGACATTTTCGACCCCCTACCTCACCCGACCCATCGAGCACGGCGCTGATATCGTCGTGCACTCGCTTACCAAATGGTTTGGTGGGCACGGCACAGGGATCGGAGGCGTCGTGGTCGACGCTGGTCAGTTCAACTGGGGCGCAGGAAAGCACCCACTCTATGATACTCCAGACTCGTCCTATCATGGGCTGCGCTGGGGTCATGACCTCCCACCGGAACTGTCCCCTCTTGCTTTCATTCTACGGATGCGGACTGTTCCCCTCCGTAATCTCGGCGCCTGTATTTCACCGGACAATGCGTGGATCTTCCTGCAGGGTATTGAACCCCTGCCACTCCGCATGGAGCGCCACTGTGAAAATGCGATCGCTGTTGCCAAACACCTGCAGAACCATGAAGCGGTGGAGTGGGTCCGCTACCCCGGTCTCGACGATAGTCCGGAGCATGAGAAAAATCAGAAATATATCCGGGGTAAAGGTGGAGCCATGGTGGTCTTCGGAATCAAGGGTGGCGCCGAAGCAGGTAAGGCCTTTATCGAGGCCCTCGAGCTACACTCACACCTTGCCAACGTGGGTGACGCCAAGTCTCTTGCCATCCATCCGGCAACCACGACACATTCGCAGCTCAACGAGGAGCAGCGGGCAGCAGGTGGTATCACTCCTGAACTGATTCGTCTGTCCGTGGGCATCGAGAATATCGAAGATATTGTGGCCGACCTCGACCAAGCTCTTGCGAAAACGAGCTCCTGACCGGGTGCTCCCCCCATTTCAGGACCCTGGATCTCCGGTGTGCGTCAACCACCTGCAAGTCGATCATGGCCTATCCGGGCATCAAGCTCTTCGACCTCAAGGGGCGCACCGCCCTCGTCACTGGTGGCTCCAAGGGGCTGGGCAAGGCTATCGCAGCCGGCCTTGCCTCCGCTGGAGCCTCGGTCGTTTTGGTGAGTCGACATGGTGACGAAGCTAGAAGTGCTGCAGCCGGGATCGCGGCAGACCACGGAGTCGACGCCCTGGGGATCGAGGCTGACATTACTGCTCCGGAGCAGATTACGTCCATGATCGCCTCCACCACGAAGTCCTTTGGAGGCCTGGACATTCTTGTCAATAGTGCAGGAATCAACACCAGAGGATCAATTGATGACATCACCCTCGAACAATTCGAGGAACTCATGCAAATCAATGTGACCGGGACCTGGTTGTGCTGCAAAGCGGTCATCCCACTGATGAGGGCCAGCGGCTGGGGACGAATTATCAACCTTTCGAGTGCGATCGGCCTCGTTGGTGTTCCCCAGCGAACGCCCTACGCCTCAAGCAAAGGCGCTGTCACCCAGCTTACTCGTAGCCTTGCTCTCGAACTGGCGGGCACCGGGATCCTCGTCAATGCGATCTGCCCCGGCCCATTTCTCACCGAGATGAACGCGCCGCTCGCAGAATCAGAAGAAGCAAAGCGTTTTATTGTAGACCGGACCGCTCTTCGAAGATGGGGCAACCTTCCAGAAATTCAGGGAGCTGCTCTCTATCTCGCTAGCGAGGCCGCCAGCTATACTACCGGCAGCATGCTTAGTGTAGATGGAGGATGGACAGCCCAGTAAGCTGCTCTAATCCGCCCATCATTCCAAGCTGCGAGGGCATCTCCACATTCCCGGCTCGACAAGCCTCGCCGGAAAAGGCGTATTAAAGGGCGCTCTGTCATGAGGTTACCCATCTCCTTAGCGTTTCTGCTGGGCACCATCGGGCCGGTATTCTGTGCGCCCTTTGATTACCACAGTGTGCGCGGACGTGAAGCGAGGGGCCCTGTTGATGGGATCCTCGAGGGTGAGCTTCTCCCCAGGCATGGAACAGCCCGAACGCAGGGAATGAGGAATTTTGGCGAGGGATGGCGTGGGGACGCCCATCTCCTCTGGGATGGAGAGCCTGGGCAGGAAATGACAACTGAATTTCGTATCGAGGAAGCAGGAATCTACGAGGTCTCTGCCCGGATGACCCTCGCTCCCGACTACGGCATCTTCTCGGTGGCCCTCGACGGCAAGGTCCTTCGCCGTGAAATTGATCTTTTCAGCCCCACGGTCTCAACCGGACCACTTATCGAACTTGGAAAGCTCCCGCTCACTCATGGGGAACACAAACTCGCCTTTAAACTCACCGGTGCAAATCCCAAGGCCTCTACCTTTCAAAAATCCAGATACCTCCTTGGGCTCGACTTCATCAAGGTAATCAATTTACTCCCCTCGGAGCCCCCGCCGGCTGACACCGCGGAACCTCCTGAAGTTGCCACGTCAAAAGTCACAGTCACTTTCAAAGAAGTGCAGCCTATTCTGGCAACCTACTGCTACGGATGTCATGGCGAAAAAGGAAAGGTGAAAGGCAAAGCCAACTTGAAAGAGCTGACATCGCCTCAGGATTTTCTCAGCCGTATCGAGCTTGTCGGAAAGGCCGCGGAAGCCACCACCTTTCAGGAAATGCCTCCTGACGAAGCCAAGCAACCAACGGAGGAGGAACGCAAGAAGCTCACGGCATTTTTCAATGGCTACCTCGAAAAGCACCTTCAGGACTCGGGCCATCTCAAGCCCGTGGTCATGCGCCGCCTCAACCGGTATGAATATAACAATGCGGCAAAAGACCTCCTTGAGCTGAAGGGAGACCTGTATCCGCTACCTGAGAAAGTTATCCGTAGCCGCGGATATTTCAATCCCGCCTCTGGTCGCTTCCCGGACTCCATCCAGGTTTCGAATCGAGCTCTCGGTAAAAACCAGATCGAGCAGCATATTCTCACCGGGGTAAGCCCCTTCGCCATCGATCTACAGGCCGAGCACGGATTCAACAACCAGGGCGACCAGCTCAGTGTGTCCCCAATTCTACTGGAAAGCTTTCTCAAACTTGGACGTTCCATCGTCAATGCCCGCGAATTTGACGGCTATTCCGCCCTGACGGATTCCTTCTTCCGGGCCCCCGATGAAAAGGACCGTTCGCGGTGGCCCCTTATTACCAAGCAGCGCCTGCAATCCTTTCTCGAGAGGGCTTTCCGCTCCGCGATAGACGAGCCCACCCTGAATCGTTACGTCAGTTTTGTAATGCGGGAGGTTTCCCGACACGGCGACTACAGTCTGGCCATGAAGAGCGTGACCGCGGCGGTTCTCGCCTCCCCCCGGTTCCTTTATCTCACCGAACGCAAAAGGGAGGCCTCTGCGGAGGAGCCCCTTACCCCTTATGAACTCGCCGCCCGTCTTTCGTTTTTTCTCTGGAGCACACTTCCCGATGAAGAGCTCATCACGAGTGCGCGAAATGGGGACCTGAGCAAGCCGGACGTCTACGCAGCTCATATCAGGAGAATGCTAGAAAGCCCAAAGAGCAAGGCCCTCGCTGAAAACTTTGCCCGTCAATGGCTCCGTCTGGACCAACTCATTACGGCAGTTCCGGACTTTGATCGGTTCCAGATCTATTACTCCCGCATCGGATGCGAACAATGGAAATTCGGACTGCAGACCATGGCCGAACCGCTCCTTCTTTTTGAAAGTATCATGGTGGAAGACCGCTCCATCATGCTCCTGATAGATTCCAACTACTCCTACCGTTCAGACGAGATGGCCTCGTGGTATAAAGACGCCATTCCTTTTCGCAACAGGGGAAATCGCAACAGATTCAATACCGGATCGCAACGCTTCAGCCGCCGTAGCCTGACGAGCCGCAGGGAAGGAGGGGTGATTACTTCGGCCGCCGCTCTAACCATGACCTCCGAACCTCTCCGGACCAGTCCCATCCGGCGTGGAGCATGGGTCGCCACTGTGATTCTCAACAGGCCGCCACCACCCCCTCCCGATATCATTCCGGAAATCGAACAGGATGACGCCGTTATTGAAGCCAAGGGTCTGACCTTAAGACAGCGGCTTGTGGCTCATCAGGAAAATGAGAGCTGCGTCTCCTGCCATCAGAAGATTGATCCCCTCGGGTTCGCCCTCGAGAACTACGATGCCATCGGGCGCTGGCGCGATACCTACCGTTCCGGCCTTCCGATCGATGCCAGTGGAACACTCTATGGAAAAGCCCAGTTTCAGGACGTCATCGGGCTCAAGGACGTTCTTCTCGGAAACCCGGAGTGGTTCATCAGAGGCTTCAGCGAACATCTTCTCGCTTACGCTCTTGGTCGGGAGATAGACATCTCCGACAAGCCCGCTCTGGATAAAATCGTTCGCGCGGCCATGACCAAAAAGGGTCAGTTTTCCACCATTGTCTCTGAGATCGCCACGAGTTACCCTTTCATGCACAAGACGAACCAACTAGCTCCTCCTCCCGTAAAGAATCCCGAAAAGCCATGATCCTGAAACGTCCTTCCCTCTCTCGCCGGGCCGTTCTCCGTGGGGCCGGAGCCACATTGGCGCTGCCGTTGCTGGAGATCATGGAAAGCCGCAGCTTGGCGAAAGGATCCTCGACGCCACGACCACCAGTCCGAGCCGGTTTTTTCTACATCCCGAACGGAGTCGTGCAGAGAGCCTGGCATCCAGTGGATGAGGGAGAAAACTTCACCCTGTCGCCGAGTTTGCAGCCCCTTGCTCCGGTGCAGGAGCATATCTCCCTGTTTACCAAGCTTGATCGCGTAAAGGTGGCGGGCACAGATGGTCATGCGCAGGCCGGGGCATGCTGGCTCAGTAGCGCGGCTCCCGATCAGCTGTCCCCCGCCGGCTATCCTCTCAAAAAGACGATTGATCAAATCATGGCCGAGGAAGCTGGCAAACATACCGCCTTTCGTTCACTTGAGCTGAGCTGTAACCCTTATGAGGACAATCGTGAGTCCGTATATTTCGACAACATCTCTTGGTATGGGCACGGTCACGTCGCACGATCACTTCGTGATCCTCAGGCTGTATTCAACCGGCTCTTCGCGGTCAAGGAGCACCAGGAGCATGGAAGTGTCCTCGACCTCGTCATGGATGACGCCAAGTCGCTTAACCGTGGCCTTGGATCGATCGATAGGGGAAAACTTGACGAATATATGGAATCGATCAGGACCGTAGAGCGGCAAATCGAGCGCGTGACCAAGCGCCAATCAGAGATCGACGAGCTTAAGATCGCGCCTCCCTCGAAGCCGTGGCAGGCAATGTCCCGGGACGAGTTCATTCAAGTCATGGGTGACCTGATGATTCTGGCCTTCCGCACCGACCTCACCCGGGTTTGCTCGATCATGAGCAGCCCGGAACGTTGGGGGTCGCCTCTTACTGTTCAGGGGCTTTTCGATAAACCGGTCGACCATCACGGCATGACGCACGGGCAGGGTCATGATCATGTCCGAACAAAACTCGAAGCTCTCGACCATTTTCACGTTCAGCAGTTTTCCACTCTTGTAGCTAAGATGGCACAGGTAAAGGAGGGGGAGGGGACGCTGCTCGACAATTCCATGTTCCTCCTTGGCTCAGGTATCAGTGATGGATCTCTCCATGTCTACACCGACCTCCCCACTATTGTCGCGGGACACGGAGGCGGCGCAATCGCAGCAAATCGTCACATCAAGTCCGCACCGGGCACTCCCATTGCTAATCTCTGGCTTTCCATGGCGAAAATCATGGGAGTAAAGACCTCTAGCATCGGCGACTGCACCGGCGCACTCAGAATGGCTTGAAGACCCCGGTTGATCCCCCATGTCCCGGCCTTCTGCTTTGGCTTTTGCCCGGGGTTGGGTGCCTGTAAAAATCCTGCGTGCCAAGGCCTTGCATCTGTGGTGCCATCCAGGGCTGGAATCATGAACCTCAAGATCAAGTTCGGCGACTACGGGATGATTCTCGTCCTGATGGTTCTCATCCTACTCTTCAGCCTGCTTACCGTGAAGGAGGTGGCGCCCTCCGGTAAACGCAGCGCCCGTGATGTCGCCGAACGCGTCTTGAAGGAAATTCCTTCCGACAAGGCGGTGGTGGTCTATGGAAAGGACAAAACAGACTTTGAGACTTTTGCAAGATCTCTGGCCCAGCGACTCAAAACGGGTGGTCGTGATAACGTCCGGCTCGCGATTGGCGCGCCCCGCAACCTCCGAGTGCGGCTCAACCAATTGCGTGATGAAGGCCGTTCGCTTGGGGCGATCGCTACTGCAGGACCTGCCGGCATGGAGGTGATTCAGGCTGTGCCTGAGAAATATCCGGAATTCCAGGAGTTTGCGGTCCTGACTCCGGAACCTCGCAAGAAGTCCACATTCTTTACCGTCGATAATTTCAAGAATGTGACCCAGCGCGTGGTGGTTATTGCCATTGTTGCAATCGGCATGACGATGGTGATCATCACCGCCGGAATCGATCTATCAGTCGGCAGTCTGGTCGGTCTTTCCGCCATGGTGGGCGCCTGGTTCATCAAGGAGCGGGTTATTGCAGCCGGTGGAGATCCCACCGTCTTAGGAGACTTCACGGTCTACTCCGGCTTTGCGGTTGCGATCCTCTGCGCGGGGTTGATCGGTCTTTTCTCGGGAGCCCTCGTCGCCTACTGCAAGGTGGCCCCTTTCATTGTCACCCTTGGAGTCATGATGATTGCCCGGGGCATGGCTGAACAGGCTAACGGCGGTTTTACGGTCTCTGATACCCAGCTTCCCGCCGCCTTCCGGGAGCTCAATCATGGAACGCTGATCGGCATTCCAAACACGGTCGCACTTCTCGTCCTTTTCTATCTTGGCGCTCATATCTTCATGTCGAAGACCAAGTATGGACGCTACATCTACGCGGTCGGAGGAAATATGGAGGCGGCCCGCCTGAGCGGGGTGCCCGTGACAGGCATTATCCTGCTTGTTTACACTGTCTGCGGCCTCCTGGCCGGCCTCGGAGGCTGTCTGGAGGCCTCCCGGGTAAATGCCGCAACCACGGTGATGGGAACCGGTCTCGAATTGGAAGTCATCGCGGCTGTGGTAGTGGGGGGAACAAGCCTCTTCGGGGGTAGTGGCCGGGTCTTTGGCACCCTCATCGGAGCCTTTATCATCGGGGTGATGCGAAGCGGAATGAACCAGCTCAACTTCAAAGATCCCGTCCAGGACATGGTCCTTGGGGCCATCATCATTATTGCCGTCCTTCTCGACCGGGCCCGGCAGGTGGGATTCTGGGAGCGCGTTCTAAGGAGAAGCAGCCCAATGCCTGCCTCCTGAATCACCTGAATAGATCCAAACCGCGGGAGCAATCTACGGAGCGCTCCAATCTGCGGAAAATCATGATAATGCTTATCGATTACGTATTATCACGACTTCCCGTTCATTCTCTCCCCACGAAATACGATTTTAGATTCACAGACGGGGCTCCCGGATTCAGTCTCCAAGAAGTCGCATTCTAGAATTCATGAAAAGAACCCGCTTTCTCCCAGTCGTTGTCTCCGCTCTCGCCCTGAGTCTATTATCCTGTGGTGACAAGAATTCCAGCGCTGGCTCAGGGATGGATGACACCGGAGAGACTGGTCCTGCGTTCAGCGGTAGTGTGTTTGAAGGAGCTGGCGAGTTTATCCCATGTGAGCACTACTTTTTTGCTGACGCGGAAAAAGACCCCAATCGGGAATCTTTTGCCGGCGCAAGCAGTGACGAAGCTGCGCAGGTAGAAGAGAGCAAAGGGACGGTTGGAATGACCTGTATGAATCTTAACAACCCCTTCTTCCAACTTATCGCCCAGGAGATGGAAAAAGCAGCCAGCGCTGCTGGCTACACCCTGAAGGCAATGGATGGTAAGGGAGATGCTGCTCTGCAGAATACCCAGATCGATGAATTCATCACTCAGAAGTGTGATGCGATCTTCCTGAATCCTGCGGATTCCAAGGCCACTGGCTCAGGTGTGCGGGCCGCTCATGCAGCCGGCATCCCGGTCTTCACGTTCGACATTCAGATGGAAGATCCCGAAGTCCAGAAACTGGTGACATATCATGTTGGCAGCGACAACTATCAGGGCGGCCGCCTTGCCGGGGAGTCCATGATGAAAGCCACCGGGGGCATTGGAAAAATCGGTATCATCAACCTGCCCGAGGCCAACTCGTGCAAGAAACGAGTAGACGGGTTCAAGGACTATCTTAGTGAGAACAACAGCAAGCTGGAGATCGTTGCCGAGTTGAATGGTAAAGGAGACCGGGTGAAAGGCGCCGAGGTCGCTGCGGACATGCTTGCGGCCCATGGTGATCTCGTCGGGATTTTCGGCATTAACGACCCCTGTGCCCTCGGGGCCTGGGCGTCGGTTAAAGAGGCCGGAAAACTGGAGCAGATCACCATCATCGGATTCGATGGCTCACCTGACGGGAAAATCGGGGTCTTCGAGAAAAAGCTCTACGACACCCCCATGCAGTTCCCCGGGCAAATGGCTACCAAGACCGTGGAAGCTTTTCTCAGGTATGTGGCTGGGGACGAGTTATAGGATCTTCAGGGACAAGCTAAAGTTTCCTTCCGAACAGACAAGAGCGCCCTCCTTTGATGAGGTGAATCATGGCCCGCCTACAGCAGCTCCTGTCCGCCGCCCTGTTACTGCTGCTTTCTGGCCACTCCGGAGGAACGCTTGTTTCGGGCCTCCTCGCCGCGGGAACAAAGTGGGAAACCCCCTATCATGTCATCAATGGGCCTGAGGCTGGTCCCACTGTGTTTCTGACTGGGGGTCTGCACGGAAACGAGCCGGCCGGGGCCCTCGCCGCGGACCAAATCCGCCATTGGCCCATTATCAAGGGTCGCCTTGTGGTGCTGCCCCACGCCAACCAGCCCGGGCTTAAGGCTGGAACACGCCACCTCCCGGAACTCGCCAAGGAGGAAGCTGACCTCAATCGTAACTTCCCCCGGACCGATGCTGACAATCAAGCCTCTACCCTTATAGGCAGGGAAATCTGGAGACTCGCACAGCAATCCCAGCCGGACTGGGTGATCGATCTCCACGAGGGATATCACTTCCACCAAATTCAATCCAAGTCCGTTGGCTCTACCATTCTCGCATCCCGCCCGTGGGACCAGCGCACCCGTCCTGTCGTGACCCGGATGCTGTCTACTATTAACGCTACCATTACAGATTCCCGGAAACACTTTCTACCTCTGCGCGGAACCGCCAATGGCAGCCTCACCCGTGCCGCCGCGGAGCGCCTTGGAGCAAGCTCCCTGATCCTAGAAACTACAACCAGGGAGCAACCACTTTCACTACGTGTCCGCCAACACAGGGTGATGGTGCGAACCCTCCTGCAGGAGATCGGAATACTCGGAGACGGTGCTCCCACCCTGACCTCCCCCAAGGACCGGCTGGACCTCCGGGTCGCCATCTACGACGGAGGGGGAGCCGGCACAAGCGGACCACGTAATTTAGAGCAGGTTATGAAGACGATCCCACGAAGTCTCAACTGGCGCATTGGTCCCGCTGATATCCTCGAAGGAGCCCTCGACCATTTTGACGTCGTGATCTTTCCCGGAGGGAGCGGAAGCAAACAGGCCGCCGCACTGGGAATTCAAGGACGAGACAAGGTCCGCGAGTTTATCGAACGCGGCGGCGGCTTCGTTGGAATCTGCGCTGGGGCCTACCTCGCAGCAGCCAACTACAGCTGGTCTCTCAAGATCTGTAATTATAACACCTTCTGCGAAACCCGGGAGATTCCCGGGGTCGGCCGTAAGAGCATGTGGTATCGAGGGCCTTCCTCTACCGTAACGATGCAGCTCACCACGGAAGGTCATGAGATTTTGGGCCGCGGTGTTGAACCCTTTCACATACGTTACCACAATGGCCCTATAATGTCTCCGGCCGGAATACCTGAACTCCACGACTATCAGGTCCTCGGGTGGTTTCGTAGTGAAGTCTTCCACTACGAAACTCAGAGAGGGACAATGGTGAATACCCCGGCCATCGTCAGTGGCAAGTTTGGGAAAGGCCGGGTTCTCTCGATCAGCCCACACCCGGAATCCTCCCAGAAGCTCCGCTACTTGGTTGCCCGCGCAATCCGATGGGTCGGAGGGCTGTGAATCAGCACTATTTCACGGCCTCGAGAGAACTTATCTCCTCGAGCCCGAACCGCACTTCTCCCAGCCCGGCAACGGTCGCGACAAGTTCGCCAAGCCCGAAGCTGGCCCTCTCGGCAAGAAGAACAGACCCGGATTGCGTCTCTATCCGAAACTGGACTGCCCCGGGAACAACCTTGCCCAGCACAAGACAGTCAGCCTCATCCAGAATGGAATGCCGCCTGCTCCCAAAAAGAACGGAGCCAACCTGAACATTTCCATTCTGCATCGACTCGAAGCCACCTTCTGAAAAATCCCCCGAGCGAAGCAGGAGACCCTTTCGGTCACCCCCGACAAGGGAAGCCACTTCTACTGGGAGCGGATGGAAAAACTCAAGTCGTGCTACCTGCGGAGTTGTTACCGTGCGTCCATCCCATCGCCCGCCAAGCTGGAATGCCGAACGGCTCCCAGCCTTGATCTCCGCCGCAAGTCGGGAACCACCACGCAGGACAAGGTGGGGGAGCATCGGTTCAGCCTCCGCATCTCCTTCCCCGTTAACTCTCACCCTGTCGATCACAGCCTCGCTCAGGCGATCATCTTTTCCTATCTGCACTGCGAGTCCAACGAAAGCTTTCTTGTCCCTCATTCTTCCCGCCGACACCTTCAACATTCTCCATCGTCGCCCATCCGGGGAGTGATAAGCGGTCACATCATAGCCTTCACGGACCAGCTTGAGCCAGTAGGGCAGCTTTAGCGAAGGGAGCTCCTTTCCCGTTACGCTTCCNCCCTGATAACCCCANCGTCGAAAATTCACTCGCTTCTCGCCATGAGGGTGTAGTCCCAGTAATGCCTTGCGGTGTTCTGGAGTAGTCCCGTCACATATGACGATACCCGCGTAGGACTCATCATCCTCGTTATTAAGGCTCACAACCCTTGCCTGAATTTCACAGTCTCCCTCTACGGGAAGATAGACCANATGGAACGCGGCGAACCGCTCATCTCCTGCCTTGGGGGCAGCAAGGACCCTGAAAACGCCGTCCTGCCACCTTACCTTGCCTGGCAGCAAAGTCCGACCGAGATCACGATTGCGCCAAGGAGCAGGCAATCCGCCCTCAACACCTGATTTTCCAACAAGTTCCTCTCTTTCTCTGGCCTGATCGATTGTCAGAGTAACAACTTCTCCCAGTGTCAATGACACCAATTCACCTCCCTCCATTTCAATTTTCAAAGAACTATTGAAAAGGGACACCCTGCCTGAATAACGGCGACCCTCTCCCGTTACAATGACGCCTTCAGGCCNTTGTGATACGACCTCCGAATTCTCGGCTCCATCTCTCTNGTGCTGGTCGTTACCAGATTCTTCCTGNGCCGAGGCGCACAGGCTGGCGAATATGACCCANACAATAAATCCCCACGAACCCTTCATCATTAGCGCTGATACAACGGAATATACTGATAGGGCATCGCAAGAATCATGACATTGATGGCCGTTTCATAGGTCGGCCCAACGGATGTGTTCTCAAACCACAGCGAAGCATCTCCATCGTTATGGACCTTAGAGAGTATGACACCCCTGATCATGTCATACCATCTTCGCCACGTCTCCCCGCCGATCATATATTGCGCTGGAGCCGCGTAAAAATTCCCATAGGTAAACCACCGCTGTTGTTCCCCAAAGTTATCGAAAAGATATTTGGACCCCGCCTTAACCAGAGGATCCTCATAATGACCACATACCTGCAGCGAATAGATTGCCGCAGCCGTACGGGCAAATCCTGCACCACTCCCGGGCTGGTATGAAAATCCCCCCTTTTTCTCACTGTAGCAGCTTCGAACGTAAGTCACGGCGTCGTCAATCGTTGCCTGAGGCACCTTCAGACCTCCACTCTTTGCTGCCCTCAGAGCTACGACCTGCAAGACGGTCACCGAAACATCCGCGTCGGTAGCGGTTGGCTTGTAGCGCCACCCGCCATCCTGATTCTGGCTGGAGACGATGATTTTCACCATGCGCTCCAGCTTGGGACGAATCGACGGATTGCTGGTTTGCCCGTAGAGCTCGGCCAGAGTGATTGCGGAAATGCCATGAAAATACATGTATTGCCCGTTGTTCCGGTCCCCAATAAGCCCCTCAGGCGAGACCGAATTCAACAGATAATCAACCCCGAGAGACACTTCCTTTCCATATTCTCCCTCCCCTGGCAGGTGCCCTGCCGCCTGGAAGGCCATCAGCGCATAAGAAGTCATCGCAATTGGATAATGCCGCTCCTTTTCATTGCGGCCCAACCACGAACCACTTGGTGATTGGTATCTGGCTAGATATCTGAGCCCTCTGTTGATAATGCGCTCCGTCGCTGCNTCCACCGTAACGCCATCTGCCTCCTGCGCACCTAAAGAAGGCCATAAGGTCCCGAGAAAAAGGAGCGGTAAANCGATCCCACGCATTGAAGCTATCAACTGAGAAGTCATTCTTTAGCGCGCGGTGAGTCCGCGAGGTTTTTCAGGTATTGCTCAATCATCCTCCCATGTTCCGGNGAGTAGCGATCCCCCTGAGATTGGCGCAGAGTTCCTCTTTCCCTCNCGGGAAGTCCAATATGCTTGCTCCCTCCACTTCGGCTGCGCCGAGGCCCATCCGCTCCCCCTTTNCCCGTCCAATTTCCCTCNTCACCTTCACCTTTTCCCTTTTCCTGTCCTTCGCCTTGTCCCTGTCCTTGGCCTTGTCCCTNNCCNTNNCCNTGTCCCTGTCCCTCGCCTTGTCCCTGTCCCTGTCCCTCGCCTTTTCCCTCGCCCTCGCCTTGTCCTTCGCCCTGTCCTTCGCCCTCGCCCTGTCCTTCGTTCTGTGCCTGCTCCTCGCTCTGCCCCAGCCCTTTCCCATCTCCCGGACTAAGCCCCGCCTCAGCCAGAGAGACTACTGCCGCAGCCCGCGAGAGAGCATCCTGAGCCTCCTCCGCCTCTTCCTTGGATTTGGCAGCGTTACCTGCATTGGCTTGGGCAGCGGCAGCGGCAAGGGATTGCTGCGCTTCCTGCAAGGCCGATTGTGCACCCGCAGGAAGAGCCCCCTTGGATCCAGCCGCCAAGGGACTGATCCCACTATTCGCAGCCTGCAACGGGCTCGCTGACGACTGCGTCTTCGGACCAAGCTCCTCGGCGAGCTCCTGAATCGCACCCTGTTCCTGCGCCTCGGACGAAGTTCCTTCCTCTCGGTCGAGGGCATCCTGCGTCTCCTGCATCTCACCAATCGCACCAGCAACATCTCCCTTTTCAAGCCTGCGAGCCGCCTCGGCCGCTGAGGGCTGCNCTTCAGCAGCTACTTCCGCGACCGCAGGATTTCTCAAGTCCTGCGCTGCGTCCTCTAAAATTTGAGCGAGGGACTCCTGTCGATCTTGCAGCTCACTGAGAGCTCCCACCTGAGGCTCCAGCTGGGCCTGCGCTTCCGAAATTTGACCTTGGGCCTCTTCAATCACCGCCAGAGCNTCCTCCAGTGAGGCTTGCTCCGCCCCGGAATTTTGCCCGAGCTGTTCCTGTAATTCCGCGATCCTCTGATCGAGTTTTCCACGAGCATNCTGCAGGGCTTTCAAGGACTCGCCCTGATAAGATTGAGCTCCCAAAGGATCGGGCTTCTCCAGAGTTGCCTCTGCAGCTTCCATTGCCGCGGAGGCCTTGCCCAGATCCGCCGCGGCCTCGGGAGCTGGGCCTAGCGCCTTAGTCTCCAACTCTCCTGCCTGCTTGCCCAGCTCTCCCTGACGCTCGGCCAGCTTCTCGGAAGTTTCCTCCGATGGTTGAACAATTTCGTCAATCGTGTCTTCCTGCAGTTTCTGCTGGCCCGCAATAACCTCAGCAAGGATTTCCCGCATGTTCTGCAGGGCGGCCAGATCCCGCTTTGCCCTTTCCAAAGCGTTAATCTGCTCCTCCAAACGCACCTCTGCCTGTTCGAGTGCATCAAGAGCAGCCTGCTGGGCTAGCGAATCATTCTCCCCACGCGCAAGNGACTGCTGCGAGGCCTCCATCTGCGCCGAGGCCTCTTTGATGGATCTNGCCGCTTCTGGAGCGGGCGACTGAGCCTCTTTTGCAAGCCTGCTGGCCTCCACCTGTAAACTCTCCTGCTCATTAGCCAGCTCCTGCTCCAACTGCTCCCTGTCTCCCTCCAGCTCGGCTCGAGCACTTTCCGCCTTAAGTATTTCCTCGGTGCCCTTCATGGCCTGAACCTTTACAAGCAGGGACTTAAGGTGCTCCAGTTTCTCGAGAGGTANCTCCTCAACGAACTCAGCCTTCTCGATTTCCTCCATCAACGCTTCCCGCGCTTCTTCAAGCAAGGCGAGAGCCTTCCGCTCAGGCGGCAGGGCCTTGTTCTTGAGACTCTGGGGGCTAGCCAACTCAGTGAAGACCGCCCTGACTTCCTGCATCGGCGGCACCGAATCGGCTAGAATTGCTGCGACCCCTGAAGCGATCTCCGATAGTTCCTGCCTGAGAAAATCCGTGCGATCCACCAATTCCGCCTGTGCCCGCTGCAGTTGTTCTGCCCGACGTTCGTTACTAAGCTCCGGGCCGTCGATACCTAGACCCTCCCTCACTTTTTCAATTTCCCTCACAAGGCGCCGGCGGGCCATTTCCAGCTGGTTTGTGATCGATACCTGTTGCTCGGGCCGGGCTGTTTCAAGGCGCCTCTCAAGGCCAGCCACTTGTTGCTCAAGGTTCTGGACCCGTGTATTTTTCAGAACCAGCTCTTCTGCCTCTTGCCGTTCCTCATTATCGAGGTCATCCGTTTTCCCGATAATCTCCTTCTCCCCCGCGATAAGACCATCGAGTTGCTCCAATCCTCTGAGAAGTTTTTCCAGTGGATCCCGGTCTGGCTGCAGGATCACCACCAGCCGCCACATGGTGTCGCGGGCACTTTGTTCATAACCAGCCGCGCTCATCAGTCGGTTGCTTTTCAGATCCAGAAGAGCCGACTGCAGGGACGGAGACAGTTTCTGTTCAGCCACGAAGGCAAGGGCCTCTGCAGGACGATTTTCCAGAGATCCGACAAAGGACTTTTCCATCGCCTTGAGGGCGGAGAGAACAAGGTCTACCTCCTTAAGCAACGCCTCCTGCTCAGTCTCCTGTAGACGCTGAGATATCGCAAAGTCATTCCTGCGACGGCCCGCCGAGGGTTTCCGGGAGGCCATGACCAGCGCTACTGCCTCATGAAGATTTGCAGACTGGCGGTCCCCAAGCTCCTGCATCCGTTCTGCAAGTTGGTAAAGTGCGAGCTGACGTTCATACTCGAGAAGAACCTGCCGCATCTGGTAGGATGCTGACTTCTGTCCGGCATACGCATTTAGAGCCTCTACCCTCCGGCGAGGGGCGCCGAGACCCGTCCGAGCCGCTTTAAGGTGATCTACAATCTCAGGCATAAGATCACCGGAGACATTGCCAATGACCTTCTGAATGCCTGACAGGATTTCGACATCACTACCCTGCAAGTCATTGCGACCGAACTCGTCAATCAGTTCCGCAAGCAGAGTCGCGCTGGTCGCGGTCGAGTCTTCAATTCGCTGCTGGCCCTGCTCCTGGTTAAGAAGATCGGTTTCCCCGGGAAGCAACGCAGCAGGGAAAAACAGGCCGCAGCTCAGGAAGACCCCCACTCTCAAGACACAAAATCTAGCTAACATTAGTCCTGCGTCCTTTCTAGTTCTGTCTCTCGCCCCTCCGGACTCTCAGCCCTCGTCTGATCACTACGTTCACGTATCCAATCTGCGAGGGCGGCATTGAGACGGTCCTGGTCACTGGTAGCTCGGTCGATCCTCCTTAGTGAGTCTCCTGCCCGGCTTAGCAGATCATCCCGCTTTTCGCGAGGAGTAACAACCTTGAGAACGCGAGAGGCGCTCTTTCCCTCTTGTGTCCTGTCACTCTGATCGTATGCCTCAACCCAGAATTCAATTTCATCCCCAACCCTCAAGGGAGGATCGATGAGCTCAAGTTTCCACTCAAAATTCTCAGATATTCTGACGGCTCCCGGTTTCGGCAACGGCAACGCGAAACGCTCCCGCTCTCCTTCTTTGCCGACTCGGTAGCAGAGAACGGCCTTGTCGACACCAAAGCGATCCTCAGCCTCATAGCTCACTAATACTCTGGCCCCGGAGGTCACAAGCTCCCGCAACCGCGAGGGTCTCACCAGTCGCACCTTGGGCGGCTCATCGCTAAGCACATCAACGCGATAAACGGTCGCGTCTCTGGACTCCATCCCCTCCTCATCCCGCAGCTCCACGGCAAATCCGGTTAGACCCACCAGAACCGGCACAACGACCTCCGCAATCCGCGGATTCTCCGGAATCACTTCCGCCTGAGTTGAGGCCTCCTGCAATTCCCCCAGCATGCGAACAGTCGCATCGGCGAGGGGTTGGCTTGCCGTAATCCTGAGAAGAAGTTCACTCCCGGGATAGAGCAGGAACTCCCCTGGACGATGTTCGCTGACGGGCAGACCCATATAATCCGGGTAGCGCTGCTCCCCGGCCAGCTCTTCTACTGACGGCCGAGGCAGGGCCACCACCGCCCGACGATCACTTCGGCCATCCTTGATCGCGACCTGAAAAGTGAACGATTCCTGGACGTTCTCGAGAGTCGCCGCATATCGATTCCCTTCACTGCCACGTTCCATACGAACAGTTTGACGACGCCCGGAAGCATAACGGATTCGAAGAGATCCCTCCTCGGGCTCGTAGCCTTGCACCTCTGCCTCAAGCACTACGCTATCTCCGATCCCAACTCTGAGATTCTCCGATGTCCAGATGATATAGGTAGCTCTTGGAATTGGCACATCTGAGAGAAACGTCCGTCTCAGCAGGCTCTTAGTAAGGGAGCCTCCGAGCTGATACCCTCCGGCCGCCACCGCCCCAAGAAAAAGAAGAATCACAAGCGCACGTCTGAGGCGCTGGGTCTTAACGACTTTTGTGAGCTTGCGAGATCCGATGTAGGACGCGGTGTCCTCGACCATGCGGTCTACCATGTGCTGGGCCGCCCCACCGGGCACGGTTGACTTTCCCTGCGCAAACTGAACCGAAGCAATTAACCGACTCCGAAATTCCGGGTCCTCCTTCTCAACCATCAGGGCAAGGGTCTCCTCATCACGTCTCTGGGTCACCAGCCCCGCCAGAGCCCGGAGAAACAGGAACGCCACCAGTAGCCCCAGCGACATGAGAATTCCCTTCCGTACCTTGAGGGGGAGCTCAACCAGCCAGTCCGCGGTAGGGATCAACGCAAGCCCAAGAAGAGCTACGATCAAGGCCACCGCAAGTCGGCGTATGACTTCCACTTGGACCAACTTCCGGCGCACCCCGCCCAGTTTCCTCCGCAGCTGGCTTCCCGATGCATTGAGAGCAGCGTTCTTGGATGATGCCGGCGAATCCTTCATTTACTTTAACTCCGAGACTTTTCGAACGACCCACTCGGCAACCAGGATCAGGAGAATCAACCCGAAAAACAAGGGAGAGGACCAGAGCTCTATCTCCATGAGACTGGTCAACCTGGTTCTCCGTTCCGTAATCGCGGCTGGCAGCTCCCTGAGTCGAGCAAGTGGGATGTAAACTCCTCCGGTGTCCGCGGAAAGATCCCGGAGCAGCCCCTCGTTCAGAGAGGCCCGGGTATATTCACGGTTATTGTCCGTCACAGTGAAATCCAATGTCGCAATCTCATCCCCGGACACCGCGAGGCGGTAGTTTCCCGGCAACCCCGCAGATAATTCCGCCCGGTACATCCCGGGCTGACTGGGAACAGCACGAAGGATCACATTCTCTCGACGTTCCGGGTCGTCTTCTGTCGCGAGAACCGCTTCGACCCGCTGATCCTCCCGGGGATCCCAGCTTTCCGTGAAAAGCCTCGCATACACCTGCACCCGGTCTCCCTGCTCAAAATGCCGGCCATTCGAGCGCAGGGTGGCTCTTGGAGACTCGACAAGAAGTCGGGCTCCTGCCATTCGCTGGATAATCTGTCCCCATAAAATGGTGTGATAACGAGCGCCAACATTCCGGCGGAAACGCCAGAAATTATCCGTCCCGACAAAAAGAACCTCCCCGGCACCATAACGATGCAGGGCGAGCACGGGAGCTTCCCCAGAGGCGGAGCTCGGATCAGGGCGAGTTAGGAGAACCTCGGCTGCAGGCTTAGCGCGTTGCACCGCTGCCGCCCAGTAAATCGGCGGCAGACCGCGCCACAGTGCTTCGCTGGCCTGAGGCTCATCTCCTAGTCGGAGCATCACACTTTCCCGCCCTGCCGGCGTAAGACCAAGCCGGAGCGGGCGAACTGAAAGAGATTTAGCCGGGCCAAAGGATGCTCCCGAAAGTTCAACTGGCAGAAGCTGCTCCAGCTGCGTCCGGGAAAACGCCGACGGCATGAACCGTTTACCTGCAATTACAGTCAAGGCGCCCCCCGCGGTCGCTACATAGTCCCTAAGGAGGGAGAGGCGGTCCTCAGCAAGAAGGCTGGGGTCGATATCACCCAGCAGGATCAGATCAAAATCGAATAGATCCTCAGCCCTTGCAGGAAATTGCTCTAAATAGGGGCTCCCGGGAATCCGTGCTGTTTCCCTGTCTCCCTCAAATAGAAAACAGGACAGATCCACCCGACGCTCCCGAAGCAGCATCGCCTCCAGATACTTGAATTCCCAGCGCGGCGCCTGATCCAGCAGGAGCACCTTCAGGCGCCGATCGACCACCCGCAGAACAGTATGTCCGGTATTGTTCTCAGACAGGGCCTCGACCCCGTTATCAACCTCAAATCGGGCGTCCATGACATATTCCCCCCTCTGCTTCGGAATAAACAGAGTAGTGACCTGTTGAAGGCCATCCGCTTCTATCCTTACGTTTTCTTCTGCGACATCTACTCCCGACATGGAGATGACAACGCGGCCGGAATCTCCCTTCATTCCCTGCGTCCGGAACTTCACTGTCACCGGCGCGGCATCATCGGCTAATAGAACTTCCCGCACCTCCACTGCTTCCACCGCAACATCCCGCACCTTTGGATCCCCCACCCCAACGGTATAAAGCGCAACACCCGCGTCCTTCAATTGCCGAGCTACCGCACCCAGCGATACACCGCTATTCTGACCGCCGTCAGAAACTACCACTACCCCTGCAAGAGGCGCTCCACGGTAGCGCTCAAGAACCTGTCGGACGGCCTCTCCGACCGCGGTCTTTTCGCCTGCGGCAACGAGAGGAGGCTCGAGCTCATCCCACTCTTCCAGAGAACTCTCATGAAACGTAAAGGTGGGAACATGCATATCCTGCTTCAAAGACAGGAGCATTTCCTGCCCATCAGGAGAGGCAAAGGCACCTTGCGCCCTCTGAAGTCTGCTCACCCCGCCTGATTCCTGAAGGGACATGCTTCCACTTCGATCCATCAGGAGCGGTAGGGTTCGCGGCACTTCTTTCACCAGAGTGAGAACAACCACAGGTTGCAGGAAAATCGCGATCACGAGCCCGAGAAACATCATCCGCAACGTGACCAGCAGGAACCGTCTGGCTCCCGGGAGATCTCGTGGACTCCTTCGATAAAGGACCCACGACAGTAACGAAAGGCCCCCCATGAGCACCGCAGCAAGAAATCCCCACTGGGCCGTTTCCCAACGAAGGGACCAGTCGATTATCCCATCTACCTCGCCTGCGTCGAGGCCAAGAGCCTTCAAGATCCAGCTTGTCATGGTTGAGGCAACATCTTCCTTTCTATCACTTTGAGCGGCTGAACCATTGCGCGAGAACCATCTCGATCCCTGCAAACCCAATCACGACGAGAAGTAGAGGCCACCAGAGTTCCGCCCCCTTGCGCTTTTTTCTTAAGAGGCTCTGCTCCCTGTCTGAATCCCATCGATAAAGCTCCACTGACGCTCCGAGGCGGTCAAGTTGCTGTGAGCCAAGCAACTCAGGAGTCGACTCACGATCGCTGGGACGCACGGAAAAGAGCACCGGCTCGGCCTCCCCCTCGATAGCAACCTGATAGGCTCCCGCGCGATCAGCGCGATCAAACTCCAGAATGGAGCTACCTTCTCCTTCTGAAAGCGTGGTCAAATATCCCAAGGCTTCCGGATCTCCCATCTCGTAAACTGTTGCAGGACGGCCAGCCAGAGCAGCGTTAGCACGATGACGAAGTGTCTGCCCGGCCTCTACGTTCAAGCCGCCTTCGCGATTTTGAACGATTCGCCCGAGCAACCTGTTGACAAAGGGAACAAAAGCGGGGCGAATCGCAAAATCGTTCCACTCCAGATCTACACTGCTGTTAAAGACAAAGACCTTGCCCCGGCCATACTCACTCTCAACAAGAGCAAGTTCACCGTCATCATAACGCAAAGCTGGACGAAACTTCATATCTCCAGCCTTCAGTCCGAGCGCCTCACGGAACGTCACCCTCGCAAGAAGGTCACCATCGAGCTCGAGAGGATTGGTATCCGGAGGAACCGCTCTGCGTGGTCCGACAGGAACCTCCTCTTCATAAGAAAAGGTAACAGGCAGAAGACCATGTTTTCGATGAAGAAGGGTATTGTAGGATTCGGGCCGGAGATTTGCCCCTGCAAAAATAATTAATCCTCCCCCGGCCTTCACGTAGGCGGCGAGACGGTCCGCAAGGCCCAGAGGAACATCCGCAACATTCGCGAGGACGACCGCATGATGACGGTCGAGGTCTTCCCCCCCCAGATCGGAAACCGAAATGACACTTGGTTGCACCGGATAATCAGCCTGCTCCTCCCCGGGAACCGGCGCAAGGGCATGACGCAGAAAGAAGGTTTCCGAGTCCCGGGCCTCCTGTCCTGGGTCTCCGTCGACCAGTAACACGCTTACCTCATCCCTCGCATTCATTACCACCGTGCGGCGATCGTCGAAAGGCATCTCGTCACCTTCGAGCATCACGGTAACCCGGTGGTATCCCGGGCTGGGAAGGGAGGCATACAGGGTGGCACTCTGGCGTCCTCCTGCCTTCAATTCAGGGATGATCCATGGTTCACCCTCCGGTCGGCCATCGACCAATAGTTGCACCGGGACAGTCGACATTGATACTGAGCCATGATTGGTAACATCCACATCGACCCGGAAGGGTTGATTCACGGAAGGTAGCGCCGCAGCAGGTCTGAGACTCGTAATGGCCAGATTGCTCCCGACCGGCGCTCCCACCGTGACCAGGTGGACTTTTATTCCCATTGAGATTTCCCGTAACTGGGATTCAAGAGTTCCAAAGCTCCCCCATTCCGGTGCATGGGCATCAGTAACAAGATAGAGCTCCTTCACTGATGCCGCCTGTCCATCCAAGGCGCGGGCGGCAACCTCCAACGAATGCTGCAGGTCGGCATGACGGTCGGTCTGCGAAATCCGATCAATACGAGAGCCTACCAATTCAAGGTCATTGCTGGCTTCGTGCGCGTGAAAGGCACCCGCAAGAGCAACTGAGGTTCCATCCGGCAACCCTGATAAGATCGCATGAGCCGCCTCCCGGGCCCGTGACAACCGGGTAAATTCGTCTTCACGTGTTCCCATGCTTGCTGAATTATCTACAATGATGGCAGCAGCCACTTTCGACCCCGGCACACCCGATAATCCCTCCATGACCGGCCTGGCCATCAGGGCTGCCAGAAGAGCTATCATGGCACAACGGACAAGAAGAAGAATCCAGTCCTCCAGTTTCATCCTCCTCTGGTTCTGATCCACACTGATCTTGAGAAAACGCATTGCGGCCCATGGCACCTTGCGAAAACGCCGGCGGTTCAAAAGGTGAATGAGAACGGGGAGCGAGACTGCCGTAAGGCCCCATAGTAATGGCTGGGTCAGAAAATTCATAACGATCAGCCCGCTGTGCTCCTCCTGAAGGTGAGATAATTGGCCAGGACTTCGTCGAGAGCTTGATCCGTCCGCACCTCCACAAAATGGCACTGGTGCCGTTCTGCATCCGAACGCAATCGTTCCCGGAATTTTTCGAACTCCCGGTGGTAGCTTTTCTTGATCTGGCTCGGCCGGGTTCGGATGAGCGGAAGATCCTCCAAGCCCTCAAACTCTACATTTCCGGTGAAAGGAAAATCGATTTCACAGGGGTCGAGAACCTGCATCATGATCACTTCGTGCCCCTTGAACCTCAGGTGCTGCACACTCTGCAGGAGTTCCTCCTCATCATCAAAGAAATCGCTGATCACAATAACGATTCCCTTACGCTTGATCTGGCCAGCCAGCCCATGAAGGACCGGGGCAAGGCGGGTTCCATGAAGTGGCTCAAACCCGGCAAGCCGGTTCATGATCCGGAAAAGATTATCGCGATTGTCGCTGCGAGGGAGGTATTCCCGAATCTCTTCATCAAAGATCCCAAGTGCCACGGCGTCCCGCTGATGAAGAATAAGGTAGGCAAGGCAAGCCGCCATCATCTTCCCATACTCCAGCTTGCTGATCTCACCTGAGCCATATTTCATGCTCTCGCTGCCGTCCAGCAGGAGATGCGCGACGAAATTGGTCTCTTGCTCGTACTGCTTAATGTAATAGCGCTCCGTCTTGGCCTGAACCTTCCAATCGAGGTGCCTCACATCGTCGCCCGGAGCATATTCACGATGTTGAGAGAATTCGATGGCGAAGCCCCTGTATGGGGATTTGTGCTCCCCCGCCATGTAACCTTCCACAATGAATCTCGCGTTCATCCCCAAAGCTTCCGCGCGAGCGATAGCGCGGGGATCAAGAAGTTTTCGGGTTTCGGCGTCCACGGGTAAAAAGGGTTGCCGGGAGAATCAAAGAGGGAATCCAGAATAGGAACAGGAGGAAACTACTAGTCAAATTTCCTGTCTTTCGGCACGGATTCAAGAATCTTGGAAGTAATATCATCTGCAGTCAGTCCTTCGCTCTGGGCGCTGAAATTTGGAATAATGCGATGGCGGAAAATAGGAGGAGCAACCGTTGCCACATCATCACAACTCACATGACTCTGACCGTTGAGCAGCGCGTTTGCCTTCGCCGCCAACACGAGGTTTAAGCCAGCCCGAGGTCCCGCCCCCCAGGTCAGCCACTTGGAGCAGAATTCAAGTGCTTCTTCGGAACCCGGTCGCGTAACCCGCACCAGCCTTTCCGCATAGCGCAAGATATGATCCGCAACAGGCATGTCGCGCACAGCCCGCTGCATATTGAGAATTTCACCGGCTCCGAGGACTGGATTCGGACGGGTCCCTTCATTCCCTGTATAAGCCTTCAGGATCTGGAACTCCTCTTCCTCATCGGGGTAGTCCACTTTGATCATGAACATAAAGCGATCCAGCTGGGCCTCCGGGAGAGGATAGGTGCCCTCTTGTTCGATAGGGTTCTGCGTAGCGAGAACAAAAAACGGATTCGGAAGCAGGTGATCTTCTCCACCCACCGTTACCTTGCGCTCCTGCATGGATTCAAGCATGGAGGCCTGGGTCTTGGGAGGCGTCCGGTTGATCTCATCTGCCAGAATAATGTTAGCGAAAATAGGTCCCGGCAGAAATTTAAAGCGCCGCTCACTGGTTTCCGGATCGGAATAGATCACTTCGGTTCCCGTGATGTCGGAAGGCATCAGGTCCGGCGTAAACTGAATACGCTTGAAGGATAGATCCAGAGACTCCGCCAGACTCGAGATCAAAAGCGTCTTGGCGAGGCCGGGAACCCCGACAAGAAGGGCATGACTTCGAGTGAGGATAGCGATCATCACCTCGTTGATGACCTCGTCCTGTCCGATGATCACTTTCCCGAGTTCTGCCCGGACACGCTGGACGGCATCTTGTAGCTGGCCCGGATTCTGAGGGGCAGTTTCTGCACTAGTGCTCATGTGTAGGAGATTCTTATGACGTGCAGGCTGAGGCCTTTTCACGGGCGGTGCAATCGTGACCGTCCCTTTCGGCCAACTTTGACCCATCAAAGTCCCCCACGATAAGGCGACCCCTGCTTGACGTCCCGTTCCCTCTGGAACCGCCGTGACGCTACTTGGCCTCGGAGGTGCTTTCCTGCTTCTCCGGACCTACGGCCCCCTCCTCCTCTTGATTACGCGGATTCTTTCCATTTTTTGGAACGTCCCACGCAGTCAGCCATTCTTGTCCGGCTTTGGCATAGCCCATCTTTAGGAGTCGAGCTTCCAGATCAGGGTTATGAGCCGCTCCATAAAAAACTCCGATATTCTTGCGTCCTTTTTTCACCTGCTTGCGAAGGACTTTGATGCATTTTGCATTACGATCTCCGATGATGACATTATCTCCAGCAAGAGCTGTAATCTGATCATCCCCGTTTCCGAGATTTTTCATCATCTCGAGCTTGAGCATATTCGAGTCTCCCGAGAGCAGGGCTGCGAAAAGCCTGGCCGGATTGGGCTGCTCAACACCTTCATTCTGCGCCTGCTGCGCTGCTGACATCGCAAAGCTGAGAAGAGACTCTCCTTTGGCATCCTGCTTTTTCTCGAATTGCTTTGCCGTGAGATCTGCATGAACGAAGTTTTTCGCGGAGTAATCAATCATCTGAACCTGACTGGAGAGTTTCAGAAAGCGCGACATCCCTTCCACCATTCCCCGCAGCAGATTCGTCTGGAGATCTCCACCTTGTTGCTTCTGCTCAGCAGGCTCCTGCTGGTTGATGTTCTCACCGCCAACCATTTCGAACAGTAGAACATCATACTTCACGAAGGATGCGTTGAGAGTCTCGTAATATTTCTTGTCCGCGATATGCACCGCTCCAATCAGGTCGACAGTAACATCCCCTTTCTTATATCCCGTGATTGAGGTTTGGAGGCGAGCCGACTGCTCGTCCTCATCGATTCGGATGAAATCTGTAGCCTCTACTCCCGGTTTGTCGCCTCCCGGGACCTTCGCGGTTGGAGGGGTAGAGAGCTCATTTTGAGCTAGCAGCGGGCTAAAAAGGTGGCTTAAGACCACTGTTATAGAGAAAAATGGAAGAATCCTGTTCATTGCAGCAGCCTGAGGCCATTTGAGCAGCGCAACAAGAACGGGGATTTGTTCCTCATAAAAAAAAAGAGGGAAAACTCCCGGTGCCCTTGCTGGGTAAGCTATATTAATCCACGATAAAAAGGCTCCGGATGACCGAATCTTCCCATCTCAGTTACTGCCCGGACCTCTTTCGCTACCAGCGAAGAGGCTCGCGCGAAGTGAATGTTGGGGGCGTCGGCGTGGGCGGTGGGAATCCAATCCGGGTTCAATCCATGATCACCGCGGATACGCTCGATACCGAGTCCTGCGTCGCCGAGGTTCTCGAACTCGCGAACGCTGGATGCGAAATTGTCCGGATCACTGCCCAGACCAGAAAATACGCGGCCAATCTTGAGCATATCCGAAGCGGCATAAGAGCTGCAGGGTGTAAAGTCCCTCTCGTCGCAGATATCCACTTTAAACCGGATGCCGCACTGGAAGCAGCAAAATGGGTCGATAAGGTCCGGGTGAATCCCGGGAACTACGCTGACAAGAAAAAATTTGAGGTCCGCGAATATTCGGACGCCGAGTATGAGGAAGAGCTCGATCGCATCCGGCTCAAATTCGTTCCACTAGTCGAGCTTTGTAAGGACCTGGGTCGAGCTATGCGGGTCGGAACTAATCACGGATCTCTTTCCGACCGAATCATGAACCGTTATGGTGATACTCCGCTGGGCATGGTGGAGAGCGCCCTCGAATTCGTACGGATTGCCCGGGATCTTGATTACCACAACCTCGTCTTCTCGATGAAGGCCTCGAACCCCAAGGTCATGATCGAAGCTTACCGCCTCCTGATTACGCGCCTTGATGAACAGGGCCCCGACTGGAATTATCCGATCCACCTCGGAGTGACCGAGGCTGGAGATGGCGAGGATGGTCGAATCAAATCCGCCATGGGGATTGGGTCCCTGCTCAGCGATGGGATTGGCGACACTATCCGTGTCTCTCTCACCGAAGACCCTGTCCATGAAATTCCAGTGGCTCAGGCAATTGTTGAGAACCAGACTCGAGACTCGGGCTCATGCTCTTTACCGGACGACGCCTCAGTGACGATTACTCCATCTTGGGATCCCTTCTCGTATCGACGGCGCGCCAGCAACGTGCTTGAGATAAATGGCCATGAACTAGGTGGAGATAAGGTATTCAGAGTCCTTACCACGAGACGTAAATGGGAGGCCCTTGCCCACAAGCTCGACAAAATGGGTGACTTTCAGCCTGAGATTATCATCGAGGAAAGTGGGGTCATGGCTATCGACCCAAGGGACCCTGCGGCGATCGAAGAAGTCGACGCCCTGAAGGTCCCTACCCTGATCACTGTTCGTGACGGTATTGACATGGAGGTTGTTCCCGCCTTTCGGCTTCTCGCGTCGAAGATGACTACCGCTCACCCAATTCTTCTCAAGGATTCATTCCGGACACATGGAGAAGCATCCCGTGATTTCCTCGAGACCTTACTCACCGCCTCACGCAATATCGGCTCTCTCATCTGTGACGGGATAGGAGATGCCATTATTATTCAAGGAGAGGATGCCCCCGGACAAAGCCTTCGCATCAGTTACAATATCCTCCAAGCTGCAGGAGCCCGAATTTTCAAGACCGACTATGTGGCCTGCCCCAGCTGCGGTCGTACCCTGTTTAATCTTCAGACAACCACTCAGAAGATCCGCGAGGCCACCGGACACCTAAAGGGTGTTCGGATTGCGGTAATGGGGTGCATCGTNAACGGCCCTGGAGAAATGGCCGATGCTGACTTCGGATACGTCGGAGGGGCGCCAGGAAAGATCAATCTCTACGTGGGCAGGGAAGCGGTGAAATTCAATATTCCGGAGGAAGAAGCAGTGGCACGCCTCATTGACCTGATCAGCGAGCACGGCAAGTGGGTTGAGCCTCCGGTTCGGGAAACCGCAGAAATATAGATCCTTAGAAACACTGGTGACATTTCCACCCGCTCCGGTTTTTACCGGAGGACCCTGGCATGACTCCTCCAGAAAAAATATCCGCAACCACTCTCACCGAAGAAGAAACCAAAGCTGCAGCGAAACTTGCGAGCGCATGGAATATTCTCGTTTTCGACGATCCCGTGAACCTGATGGAATATGTGACGAAAGTTCTGCAAAAGGTATTCGCTTACCCCCGTGAACAGGCGGAAGACCTTATGCTAACCATTCACACCGCGGGTAAAGCGCTGGTATGGACCGGCGCCCGGGAACCTGCGGAGCTTTACGTCCAGCAGCTGCATAGTTTCCAGTTACAAGCCAGTCTCGAGAAGGCCAGTTCATGATGAAGGTCGTTCCTAACGTGGAAGGAGGCCTTCGCATCGAAGTCGAAACANCCACNGACTGGCTCGTGCTGGAACAGATTGCGCCTGACGCGTTGAAGATGGAAAAGGAGAGCCTTTCCTCCCGCCTCGGCGCCCTCATGGATGAGGTTTCCGAGTGGGATGAGATGGTCGTTCCTGAGTTAAGAGATCTCTTCCACGGTCAGCTGTGCTGTGTGCGCAACATAGTTCGAGAGGCCCGGAAGGCCTCTGGGGAGAACTCAGGCCTTGGCCTCATCAAGATATCCGAGGATGATGGGCCGAATTGGTATGGAGCGCTCAATCAAGCGCGAATTGCCCTTGAGGAATACTACCGCTTTAGTGCCGCGCAGGAAGTCGCGGAGATTGAATCATTCCCTCCACCAAAAAGATCTGCCTTTATTCGAAGCCAGTTTTACTCTGCCCTGCAGAGCGTTCTTCTGGAGCATGTGATTGATTAGGAATCTCATCTGTTTTGCTGACCCTCTCCTGACGCCAGCTCAGGAATTGATCAGGCCTGTGGAAATCCGGGGCCCCATCGCCAAGATCCGCAACGCTGAGAAAACGCTGAGACGGAGAATCGAGAATGAAGGTGACGTTCAGCTTGGTCTCAGCTCCAAAANGGAGGTGCTCAGTCATCCACTCGAGTGGCACATCAACCCGGGCTTCCCATCCTTCCTGCCTGCATCTCCCCCAAGAAACTGCTCCGGAGTCGTTTATCTCAACAAGCCGGCGACGAGGCGCATCAAATAGACAGGCCCAGTGAGCCCCGTTAGGTGAAAGATTCACTTCCAGATAGCGACCTGTGACCGGGTCGCTAACAAAGAACTCTGCCACGTCATAAAGCCACAAGCCCTCCATGTAGTGACCTGATACGGCTTCCGGATGACCACGCGCTTCTGACTCCCGGAGAGCCCGAAACGCGAGCATGTCGTTCTCGAAAGAAAAGCTGAACCGGGCAGGCGGATCCATCCGCTCACCGAACCAGTCCGAGCTTACAGATGAGAGCGGAGGGTGGCCGGGGTCGCAGGGCGCGTGGATGATCAATTCATTGGTGTTCATCTGACCTATTTTCATTTGCTAAGTATTTAATAAATGTGAATAATTTAACTCGCCGAAATTCGCAGCCGCCTATACACTGGGTCTCTCCTAGGACTTTCTATCCATGCTGAATTTGCGCCCAATTGAATACGTTGGCAAATCGCCCCGCAACAGACCGCGGGAAAAAAAACGCAACGGCGGCTTCTTTGGAGGATGGTTCCTTCTCATGCTGGTGATCGGAGTCAGCTTTTTTTATCTTCGCCCGATAATCCCCTTCCTTCAATCCCAGCGGGCAGAGGCCAATACGGTCAATAAAGTCAAGGCTATCGAGGCCCTGCAGAACTCCGATGAGTTCGCAAAAAAACTTGCTGCCGCGGCTCTCAAACGAACCGCGGAGGACGTCGAATATGACCCGGGATATTACGACATCGCCTACCCGGGAGGCGACCTTCCTGCTAACAAGGGGGTCTCAACTGATCTCATTGTTCGAAGCTATCGAGCTCTCGGAGTCGATCTCCAACAGCTTGTCCATGAGGACATGTCTGAGCACTTCCGGCTCTACCCACAGCTCTGGGAACGTAAAGGCCCTGATCGCAACATCGACCATCGCCGGGTTCCTAATCTCCAGCGCTATTTCTCCCGCTTCGGCAAGGTTCTGAACAATTCTCATTCGCTTGATGACTACGACATAGGGGACGTCGTTACTTGGAGCCTTCCTTACGGTGCAGCCGAACAGGNCGGGAGTCACATCGGGATAATCGTTCCCGGACCCGGCGCCCGCAGCAGCGAAAAATGGGTCGTCCACAATATCGGCTCGGGTCCAAAATGGGAAGACAAGTTGTTTGACTACGAGATTGCAGGACACTTCCGGTTTGGTCCTATCCGTGAGAGTATGACCGCGGCTGCCGACACCAAGTCCGGAGCGCCACTCTCCAATTGAGCACGGTCGCAGGTGCCGCCTTGCGGGCCACGGCATTCAATTCTTGAACATCGGGTCATCGCGATCCCCGGAAGAAAGAAGATAAGCGAGAAGGTCCAGAATATCGCTGTCCTCCATGGTTGAGAGCAGTCCACGAGGCATCATCGAAATACCTGATGGCTCGATAGATGCAATCTCCTCTGCTTTGACTGCCTTGGTTTCATTCGGCCGCATCATATCCGTGGTGATCCGATAGACATCACCCCCCGTGCCATCCCTTCTCCTGTTAAGATTCATAATCCGCCCCACGACTTGACTCCCATCCCTGAGGGTAAAGGCACTGGCACCATACTGGTCGCTGACTTCAGCCTCCGGCACTAAAATAGATTCCAGCAGGTCGTAGGGGCTGAACTTGCCCTGGGCGGATGTGAGGTCGGGCCCGACAGCTCCCCCTTCGCCGTCAAAGCGGTGGCAGGCATGACAACTCCCNATCCCAAACATCCTCCGACCGTTTGAAAAACTCCGCCCCCCCTCGAGACCCGCCCCCAGCAANCCCTGCAGATCTTCCATNGCCCAGTCCTTGACTANTTTGCGAGGCCTGCTGCTAAACTGAGCTGGACCCTCTGCCGCCGGGTTCCTGAACCACTTTTTGAGCTGCGCCGTCTTCTCTCCTTTGGGAACCGAAGCGATTGCGTCTCTCCGAATATCAGAGAGATAAGCCCTGAAGCGAGGACCCCCGTTATAATTGCCCGATCTTGCAAGCCATTGGAAATACTGAAGGCGCAAGGGCGGACTCCAACCCTCCTGGATGAAACGAAGGTTCATCGCATAGGTGATTTGCTCTTCCTGACTCGTTGAGGTCTCGAGGAGCTTCATCGCCCTCGGGACCAGCAAAGGACTATCAAGCGATGCAAGTAACGCTGTCAGGTCACGATTCTCTCGTGCCGAGGCTGCCGGGTAAATATGGTGCAGCCACCGGAGGACCTGAAAACGGGTGTCATGCGCCGGCTCTCCGCCGCGAGTTAAGGCCAGGGTAAGAGCCCGCAGGAGATTGAGTCTGTCCTGCTCCACGCTGATTGCCGCATAATCAAAACCAATTACCTTGTTCATTACGTCTTCGGCACACGCCTGATCTCCAGCCCGGGCCAGAGCGATCAACCCGAGACTTGCTCGATGACAGTTTTCTTCCTTAAGCACTAAATCTCTCCACGTCTCGACCGGGTGCTTCTCAAGGACTGCTCTTGTCGCATGCCGCAGAGCGCGGTCATCAGCAGCAGACAGGCTTTTCCAGAGATCGCTCAGTTCGTTCCGTGACAGTCGCCTCGCCCCCTCGAGAAGAAGAGACTCCAATTCCAGCCGCTTTCTGCGAAATTCCTGCCCGGGCGAAAGTATAGAATCCTGCACCTCTTCTTCGACATTCCGGTCGCCGCGATAGGTAATCCGATACAGACCGGATTGAACCCTCCGCCCTCCAACGATACAGTAGATGGCTCCATCCTCGGGATTAACGAGAATATCAGTCAGCGGAAAAGGAGCTCCGCTTGCGAACTCTTCAAATCGACCACCATAGGTCGATCCCTTCTCGCTGAGATGTACCGCGTANAGTTTACCGTAGGACCAGTCACAGACAAAGAGAGCCTCCCTGTATACCTTCGGAAACTTGGCTTCATACCCGAAACAGACTCCTGTCGGCGAACCCGGTCCAATATCTACAACTGCACCAAAGCTATCCCGGAAATGATCGGCAAACTTGCCCGATCCGGTTCGCCAGCCAAAGTCTGCTCCACTGATAACATGATTAATCCGGGTAGGACGATACCAGGGGGTGTTCAAGTCTCCCTCCATATCCGCATCATAGGTGAAAAGCTCGCCATCTTTGTTGAAGGCGCCGTCGTATTGATTCCGGAACCCAGTGGCAATGACCTCCCAAGTTCGCCCCTCGGGGTCAATCCGTGCGATATGCCCCACGGGAGCTCTCACGCCCTTCATGAAGTGTTCCATTGGTGGCAATAACTGGTCCTCACCCCAGAGCTCCGGAACACGGGAGTGTGTGAAGTCTTCTGGGAGCTGCGTTTGATTTCCCATCAGCACTACGAGGCCTTTACCGTCAGGAGAGGGCAGAATCGCATGGGGGCCGTGCTCTCCGCCGACAGCGTCCAACCTCCTGACAACGACGACCTTGTCGAACTTATCATCTTCATCGCTGTCGAGCAGACGGAATACGCCTGAACCGGTCTCGCTGTGACGTGAGTTCACGACCACATAAAGGCTATCGAAGGCGTAGCAAAGCCCNTGAGCGTGCCCAACTGGAAGATCAATCCTCTCGATAGAAGAAGGGTCGAGTGGCTTCCCCGGAGGCGGTGGAGCAAACCTGTAGAGGCTTCCATACTGATCACTGGTGATCAGCCTCCCCTTGTCATCCTGGCACATCGCAACCCATGACCCCTGCTTCGCACGGGGAACGGAATAAAGCAGTTCGACGGAAAATCCCTCTGCTACTCTGATTCGTTCCACTGGTGTGGCCGTTTGCTGCCCGTTGAGAGGTGCACCCAGCAGGTAGCCGAGCAAAAAAAATGGAAGGCCCCGGGTCATCAGAAGGTCACGCCGAGATTCCATATTTATGGCTCCTACACCAGTGCAATTGTCCCACCCTCCCCTCGAATTCTCTCGTCCAAGGAGTCCCCCGATTTGTAACTTGNCGAACCGCTGTCTGCCCGCTCCTCTTCCAGACTGACCTCCTGCGCATGGACCCTGAGCCTCCTAAGATCTCAAAAGAGCTGCTTGCTGCAGTCAAGGAGGGTAACGAATCTGCAAACCGTTCACTGGTGGAAATCCTTTATCCTGCAGTTCGGGCCAATGTGCGCAACCACCTCCGAAGAAGGGCGGATCACGACGATGTTACCCAGGAAATCTTCCTGAAAATCTTCCTNAAAATTGAGCAGTATCGGGGACCACAGCCATTCGATCACTGGGTATCCCGTATCGCAGTTACCACTTGCTACGACTGGTTACGCAAACAACGTGTGCGCCCTCTCGTCGCATATTCTGAACTGAGTGAGCCAGAAGTCGCTGTTATCGAGAACAGCCTGAAAGCAACCAAGGCAGAGACCTCTGATACCCAGAGAGAGCTTTACTCCGGCCTTCTTGAAAAACTCATCGCTACCCTGAAGCCAAGAGAGCAGATCGTCATTCGGTTTCTCGACCTTGAAGAGCGCTCCGTTCGCGAGATAGAGGCTCTCACCGGATGGGGCTCGAGTAAAATCAAGGTAACCGCGATGAGGGCACGCCGCAAATTGGCAGAACAGATCCAGCAACTTGAAATGCAATCCCAGAGAGACTTCGAAAGCCTTTAACTCTCCATCACTCCAGCAAACTCATGCCTGAAACCAACAAAGAAAATCAATGGAGCCGTCTCGTAGACGCCGCCAGAGAGGCGGGCGCCACGACGCAAGAAGAGCAGGATGAAGCTGCGCCCTCGACCTTCATCTCCCGTGTTATTACCCTGAAGGAGGGGCTTTGGAAGTTTGCGAGAACTGTGCTCTGGCGACGTTGGTCGCTGGTAGCGGCTCTCCTTGCCCTGCTCCTCTATCTGACCTTCTTCCTCGTTTTACGATCTTTCTCGCCCAACTCGATTCAATCTCCAGAACCCCTGTCCCTACCCCAACCGCCCGAGTCTGAATAGATGAAGCCTACACTTAAACACTATCTCAGTATTGCCTTCGCCTTGCTTGCGATCTTCCTGTGCGGGTATGGAATTGGTTTTCTTCTGGGCGAACGGAAAGGAAGCCAACCCCAGTCCGCATCCCGTCCCAGGATGTCCGGCAGTCCTAGCAGTCGCGACTTTGATTGGCCGAGCTGGGAACGTTCAACCCTTGAGGTAATCGAAAACGCGATCCGAGACATGACCCCGAAACAAANGGAGGCAATCCGTCTGGAGATCGCAACAACCTCAGGGCGCATCAGAGCTGCAAGGCAAGCAGGCCGAAAGGAATTTAGAGACCTCAACGAGCGTCTCAGGCAGCACCTGACTCCGGAGCAGCAAACCCTGCTTCCCGGGGCCTCCCCCGATTGAGGGAGAGCGCTGAGCTATCTCTACTCTTACTGAGGCCCATCTGTAACTCCCTCCGCGAATGGCCCGTCAGCTTTAACTGAGGAGTTTTTCTACCCTTTCGGCTAAATCCCCACACGAGCTGAAGGGGTAGAAACTCTCCCACGTAGCGCTAATGGCATCTCTTGGTTTACAAAACCTTAACGTAACCTGTCCTCGACAGTCGCCCTCGAATTAGGCCATGATGCTACTCCCCCTGATTGATGAAGCTAAGCAACCTAATATTTGGCGCGGCCCTGCTTTTTGTCGCAGCCACACTGGCTCTGACCATCACGTTAAGAAATAGTCCCGATGAAGTTACTAAGGTAGCTCTCCCGGGGGGGAAGACGGAATATTCAAAACGCGGGTCGGGTGCACTCCCGCCAAGAACTTCAGGGGCTTCCTCGGCCGCGCGCTTGAACGCTGCACGCGGGCCACAAGCAAGACTGCCGAAGGTCGAAGAGTTGGAAGTAACAATCGATGATGGGCCAGCAACCAAAGGGATGACGCTCGCACAACGTCAGGATGTTGCCAGACGGCTCCCATGGGTCAGGAAAAATGCCCTCTCAAGGCTTAGCAGGATGACAGATCGGCTAGACCTCACCCCGGCACAACGCCAGAAGGTATTCCCCCAGCTGCTCAGGTCGACCAGTGGCTACCACCCAGCGATGATCATCAATTATCCCGCTCAAGTTGCTGCGCCAGCAGAAAGCCTCGCCGAGAGTGAGCAAACACCGGACGAAGCAATCCACGATTCCCTTGATCCCGAGCAACAAGACGCTTTTCTTCAGCAAAAACTCGACGATCAGGCTTGGTGGGAAGAAATCGTGGCTCAACTGGAAGAAGATTTTGACGCCTCGGTCACCACAGACGAGAGCCCCGTCGCGGCAGGGCAAGCCCCTTCCTCGCCTGCCGATAGCACTACCCCCCAAGCGGAACCTCAGCCCCAGCAGGGAATAAACCTTTTTGACCTGCTTGACGAATAAGCCGTTTTAAGGTGTAACCGATACACTATCAACGCCGTCAAGCGGAATAGACCCCATAGATTTTCCCAAAAATTACCATGAAACTAAACTACCTAGCTCTTGCCTCTCTTGCCCTCGGCGTTGGCCTTGCCAACGCTGATCGCGACCGAACATTCGGTAACGGAGAGCTTCCCGAAATGCTCGAGCAGTTCGATCTCAACGAAGATGGAGCTATTGACGAGGAAGAACGCCAAGCTGCAAAAGAAGCTCGCAGAGCAGCCCGCGCAGAACGTCGTGAGGCCCACACCGCAGAGTTCGATACGGATGGCGATGGAGAACTCTCAGACGAAGAGCGCGAAGGAGCCCGGGACGCCCGAAGAGCTGCCCTGCAGGAGAGACGGGAAGAAAAGTTTGCCGAGATCGCTGGTGAAGACGGCTGTCTCGATGCAGACGAATTTGCCTCTCTTCCTCCTCTGGAGGGAAGAAATGCTGAGCGCGTAGCTGCAATCTTTGGCCGACTTGACTCTGATGAAGATGAGTGCATCAGCCTCGAGGAGTTCACCGCCCGCCTCCGCCACCACCGGAAGCCCGGCGGACATCGTCCTGCACCTCCAGAGCGCCCAGAGCGCCCCGCCCTTCCAGAGCGCCCCGAGCGTCCAGCACCTCCAGAGCGCCCCGAGCGTCCAGCACCTCCAGAGCGCCCNGAGCGCCCTGCCCTTCCAGAGCGCCCCGAGCGCCCTGCCCCTCCAGAGCGCCCAGAGCGTGGGGAAGAGGAGTAGAACCAGGACTCCGAAGAGGACCTAGCGAAAAGAGCATAGAGATTTTCTCGGGTTCTCTACACCAATCTCAACAGGCAACCTGGCATCCGGGTTGCCTTTTTTCATCCTCACAGTGACGCCCCTTATGACCAAAGTAGCTCCACTTCGTCTCCTTGTAGTGCTCCTCGCACTGCTCACAGGATTGGCAAACGCTGAATTAATCTATTTCACCGATTTTGACGATTTCCCTGAAGGAGAGAATGCTTGGAACGACTTCGAAGGGTGGCAGGCAAGCGACCGCACGAGCGGTGCTCAGGCCATTATTCCGGACCTTCTTGGGGGAGCCCTCGGCAATACGGCCACTCTTGGCTTTAACCGGCCTAACCGATCACTCACAACGGTTGCAAAGACCATCAATTATAACCCTGCGACCGAGAGCTCAGCCGTAACAGCCTTCGCCCTTCTCTTTGGCATCGAAGATTCAACCGAGTTTACGAACTACCGCCGCGACGATTTCTTTGTTTCCTTTTATAACACGAACGGGTCCGCCCTCGCATCAGTCCGAATCTCTAATACTGATACCGACTATGGCTTCTGGTATCGAAATGGAAGCCCACAGGCACAAGGCTACGAAGAAATCGACACCGGTCTCGATTTCGTTCAGGGAGAGCTTCACGAATTGACAGGCATAATTGACTTTGCCTCAAACCGATGGAGCGCAGAGATTGATGGGATCCCCCTGTTTACGGATGCGGTGTTTAATGGCACCAATCGCGCCCTTACTTTCGGCTTTATTGCTATCGAGTGGCAGATCGCCCAGGGAGGAACCAGCAATTACGGTGACAACTTCATTCTGGTATCGGATCTCCGCATTGAAACTGTAGAAGACGATGCTCCTCCAGTCGAGATCGACTCCATCTCCAGAGATCCTGCCGGTAACATTCGGATCTCGTGGCTGCCAACCGCAGGCTACAGCTACAAGGTGGAGTATTCGGATGATCTCGTAAACTGGCGGGCCGATCTGCCAGATTCTGATTTTCCCTCGCCAGCAGAGACTGGCCCTCTCGTTTTTGTCGACGCCAACCTACCCCAGACGGGTAGTAGGTATTACCGTTTACTACAAACCAGTGGTGACTAGTCAGCTCTCATTCGTCACTAACCGCAGAAACGGAAGAACCCCGGGAAACCCCTGCTTCTCTGAACCTCTTGCAAGTGGTCTATCAGGCGAATCTGC
Source organism: Roseibacillus sp. (assembly GCA_002715825.1). Lineage (GTDB taxonomy): Bacteria > Verrucomicrobiota > Verrucomicrobiia > Verrucomicrobiales > Akkermansiaceae > Roseibacillus_B. The sequence goes on from PBAI01000032.1 coordinate 72,367, forward strand.
CCGATACGACAAATGCGTCACTTGGGCGAGTCTCCCGATAACTGTCATTTTTTCAGGGTNCACCTCCAGATTCCCAGCGGAATCCTTTCAGGAGAAAAAAGTCTTCAAAGGGCGGTAACTGCTCTAGTATGCCGGCCGTCATTCTCCTAGGCGAGAGAACCATCTCTCANACTCAAACCCCCTAAAGATTATGAAGTTAAAACANCTCCCCTTCCTCGTGATGTTCTCCGCCTCCGCCTATGGGGCGAGCCTCACTGTCACAAACACCGAAGGGCCCATCGCCACAAACTCAGTGGTCGATAATGAAGGTAATGCAGTGGACGGAGGATTTGCCGCGATCGGAAATATTTCTGATGAAAGCGCCCTCGCTACTCTTTCCTCCGGCGCGGAGCTCGCNTCGCTTTTTACTCTATTCGATGGAGCTGCCGGCCCAATCACGGCCGCGCCCTTCGCAGGCACCTTTAGCGTTTCAAGTCAGGGAGACGTTCCGCTCAACGTCCCCAATGAGTTTTCTGGGAACCCGATCTACCTCGTCCTCGCCAACTCCGGGGACTTGGAGAGCTCGAGTGCAGCCGCAGTTGTAAGGCTTAGCGACTTTCCTAGCTCCGAACCCACCGTCTCGACGATTTATGTCAACAGTGAGAACGGGGACGTGCTTCTGGGCGACTTCGAAACCTTCACCCTCCAACCGGGACCGATCGCGGTTGATAACCCTGCTCTTTCCCTGATCGCCATGGAAGACTTTGGCGCACCAGATGGTGACGCTNGCGACAACGACGGCGATGANNCTGGNGACAACGACGGCGATGANNCTGGCNACAACGACGGNGATGANNCTGGCGACAACGACGGTAATGACGCTGGCGACAACGANGGNGATGANGCTGGTGACAACGACNGCGATGACNCTGGCGACAACGACGGTGATGACNCTGGCGACAACGATGGTGATGACGCTGGCGACAACGACAGCGATGACGCTGGCGACAACGACAGCGATGACGCTGGTGACAACGACAGCGATG
>PBAI01000033.1 GCA_002715825.1 Roseibacillus sp.
ACTCACCAGATCTTGGGGCAGGAACGGGAGCAACAGTGCGAGACAAAATAATCCACGCTTTTTCATTTCTTACCGGGAATAGTGGTTAAGAGACTGATAAGTGCCAGAACCAAAATCAGGGCGCTGACTATTCGCGTCGCGGTTACCGTCCTATCGATTTTTTAAGTTAGGAATCGATTGATCGCCCCGCGTTGCTCTAGGCGATTACGTTGCATGGTCAGGTCGAGATCTCCATAGTGCTGAATTGGATTGCCATAGGCATTGAGCAGCGTCGTATACCAGTTACTCAGTGTCTTGTGCCCCTCCGTTCCATGGAACGGCAGCCGAACGTAGCGACCTGCAAGATCGAGCTTGGAGTTACTTCCCGTCAAAAGAACCATTGGGGCCTCGGTATCCGGGCCATGATGTCCAGCCCCGGTCTCGGGCATATAGATAATCGTCGTGTTATCGAACATCGTCCCCTTCCCCTCCGGAATGGCTTTAAGCCGACTCACAAGGGTGGCCACCTGCTTCATATGATGTGTTTTGATCGCGTCTCTCATTCTCGCAGCCCCGGAAATCTGCCCTCCATGCCCGATTTGGTGGATACTCGTCTTCTGCTCATTCTCCGGGAGCGAGGTTATATCTGTCCCTAGGTCATCGATGGTATAGGTCACCACGTTCGTCAACCCCGAGGCTAGCGCTCCAACAATGACATCGGTAAAGGCTGCCTGTTTCTGCGGCAGAGTTGCATCGGCACCACCGTCCGCATGAATGGGCTTAATCTTAGGCAAATATTGCCTGATCTTTTCGCTCAGAGAGCCAACCTGGGAATTCCGGTCGCGGATCGACTGAAGAGAATCTATCTGGTCGCTGATTTTAAGGCGCTCGTCTCCATCAAGACCTTTTAACCGGCGCTGTTCCTTGTCGTGCAGGTAGTCGAGTAGTGCATTGTCGGAACCCGCCTCATCAGTATTAATCACAGACTTGAATAATTCCTGATAGGCAGTCATGGGATCGGCGTAGCAGTAATTGCGCTGCTTAGCGGCCGGGGCGGAATACCCCGAAACGATCCCGGTCCGGTGGTCCCGACCGTGCGGCACGGCCAACGACATCTCGACATGACCGAAAGGAGAAGGAAAGAGGCGGGCTAACTCGAAGTCTACCGTTGCCCACTTAATATTACTGAGAATATCCCGACCAGCTTTGTATGCCCCCATGCAGCCCGAATAAGAGTAATGTCCTCCCCCACTGACCGACATGGAGATGCCATGCAGAATGGTCATGCTCTCCTTGTAGGAGTCCAACCCTTTCAACCAGTCAGGCAACTCATGTCGGTCCAGATCCACCTCGAAGGCTTCCTTCTCCTCGTGTTTTTTTAACTCTTGCTGAGAGAAGGACGGAAGCCCGAACTGGGTAGGCAAATTACCGTTGGACTTTCGAATAAACACAAATCGGTGCGGAGTTTGACTTCTCCCATTCACCGGAGCACCCAAAAGGTGGCTGAATGATGGACTAAGCGCCAGACTGGCGGTCCCCAGGGCCGTTTTCTTCAGGAGTTCTCTTCGACTGAGATACATTGCTTATTCTGTAGGGCTTGATTTGCGTAACACGAAGGAGTCCGAGGTCAGAAGAGACACAATCACTTCATCAAAACTCCCCCCATTTTCAAGATATGCCTTATCCGCATCCATCAACGTTTTGGAATCCGAAAGCGTTTCATTCCGACCGAGAAAAAAGCGAAAGGCATACCGAATGATTGACTGGCGGACCCGGTCTGACCTCGCGAGACGCTCAACGAGATCGAAGGCGTTTTCAACATCCCCATCAAGAGTGGGATCCCCCGTGCCCTCCAATACACCTCCAGCATCAACCGGCAGGGTCTTGTATACCGGGAGCGAGGCTCCGAACTCGTTAGTCTCACCACGCTTGGCTTCTCGCAGGAGATTATCCGGGTGCTCGAGACGTTCTTCGGTCCGAAACCTGCCAAAATCGTCGAAATTCTCAAACGCGAAGCCTAGTGGGTCCATCTTCTGATGACATCGCCAGCAGTAGGAGTCGCCGGTCCTAATCTCCATCCGCTGGCGGAGCGTCTTATGATGATCCGGAGGTATCACTGCATCCACGGTAATCGGCACATCGGGAATCGTCCCAGCCAGCAGTTTTTCGCGGACCCACTTGCCACGGTGGATCGGATCTGTCTCGAGATTCTGTGCGTGCGCAATAAGCCATGCTGGATGAGTAAGAATCCCTTTCCGGTTAGGAACGAAGGCAGGCTGAGAAGACGGGTAGTCCCAGGTCTTCCAGTCGATATTCCAGTAGGAGGTAACCTGTTCGCCACGCATCTGCTGGCCGGTGCGACCAAGCACATTGCCACCGTGCCAGAACCCCATCGACATTTTCATATAGGGCATTCCGCTCGCTTGACCCTGACCGAAATGAAGCTCCAAGGCCGGCATCATCCTTTTGAGCGTGGTCAACAAAGCCTTGTTCTCGCCACCACGCGTCTTCTGAAATTCCCAGATTGTGAGCAGAAACTCCCGGTGAGGGGCGATGTCCTCCGGCTGCCAGTCCTGCCAGTCGAGGTTCCCAAAATACTCATAGACCTTCTTCAGCTGTTCCGAACCTGCCTTCATCGCTTTGTTATCTCCGGAATGATAAATGAAAAAGCGGTCGGTCGTGAGTAGTTGCTCAAAAACCTGTTCGTCGCGTTCAAGGATGTGCTCGACCAGCATGTCTGCCTCGTCAATGAGACGGCTGACCGCCTGCTCGTGACGTCCTGCGCCAAAACGCGAGTCATCCTTGAAGACATCTTGGGCCTTCGGATACCCAAAAAACTCACGGAAGAAGCGCAACTTGCGGATTGGCTGGTTTGTGACGCTTGCATTGAGATTTGCTGCTTGGACGTTTTCGTCGATAACACACCACTGATCGCGGCGGCCCAGCATTCGCCGGACCTCACGCTCATAGTCCTTCCGTGTCGTCAACCGCCCTGCCTCTACTGCCTGTTTCAGCTGGTCATCAGGACTCGCATCAGTCAGCGCGTAAGCCAACGCATAACTAGCACTCCTAGGCGACATCATCCGACGCCCATCCGCATCTTCAACACCCTGCCCAAATTCGTCTCGATAGGCAAACTCGGAGCTCAGGACCAGAGACTCGATAAGCTTCCCAATGGCCTTTTGCCGGCCGATTTTCTCGGCATAGAGATTAAACTGTTTAGCGTTTTCAACACACTCTCGCTGCGTCGGCAGGCGCTCCAAAATCGCCTCAAAAAGCTCCGCGATCATTCCGTCCACCAACGCCTCACCCCGATCACCCTCCACCTCACGCTTCGCTTTGAAGGACCGATCCCAGTCGGCGAGGCACTTATCGATAATCTCGCTGTAGCGATCACCCTTTTTGCGATGCTGCCTGATCTTGTCGGTGAGCACAGCCATCTCGGCATCATTCAGTGGAATATATTTCGGGCGCCCAAAGTTGCCATTCTTGACATGTAGATAGAGTCGCTTCATGTCCCACGTATCGTAGAACAGCTTCATAGTCGTGACGCGATTCTCGATACGGTAGTCACTCACCCCTTCTCTCCACCAATCTCTTTCGCATTGCCGGATAATCTCATCATACTCGGCACGATTGGCCTCGCTATAAGGAGCCCAGACCAGATTGCCGCGGTTGTCCGTTTCTGATCGATCTTTCAGTTCTTGAACCTCAAAAGAATTACGGCTGTAAGTCGTGATCCCCTCCAGAATAGCTCGGATGTCATCCTTATCAAATCGCTCCAAAAACTCGAGGTTTTGGTGGCGTTTTTGAATTCGGTTGTTCGAATGCTTCGGCGGACCGGGATAAGAAATCTTCTTTCGGACGAATTTGGGCAGAAGCTTCTCATGCCGCTCTCCATACATCTCTTGAAGCAACTGCTCCATGAAGGGATACGTTCTCAGAAATTCCTCACGCCTGCGCAGTATTTCACGATGCTCTAACTCACCCTCCATCAGCGCATAGGTGGCGGGATACCGCGCCTTCATTGTGACCTCGGACGACATATGGGCCGCCACACGCTTAGCGTTCCCGATCATCGTCAACAGGTGCCCGGTAGTGAGCCTCTTGTGCGCGCTGTAGCGAACCCCCACCTTCTCTGGGAGAAGATAAGGGTTCGTGATCGCACGGCGAGACTTGCTACCACGCTCCGTCTTCGGACTCCAGTGGACGCCACTATCTCCGTGTACTTGCTGGGGGCTTCCATAAATTGTCCGAGCTGGACGGTAGTCCAGTAGGCGATTGATCTTTTCGTTAAAGATGAATTCGCTGATCAGCCAACGACGGTCTGACGTAGACCCGGGCAGGTTCGCGTAATCCCCGGAGAAGAGCTGCTCGTGAGGCACCACGTTACCATATTCAAAGCGCTGTAACTTCTCCTCCAAGGCCTTCGCGGCTTTGCCCGTGAGCTGGCTATTAACCCAAAGCAGCAGCAATTCCCGCTCATCCGTAGTTGGCTGATTTGCCTCATCGGGCGGCATCTCTTTGAGATGAACCACGTCTTGAACTTGAGCCAATAGGGCCTGGCGATCGACCGCATCGATGGATTCCAGCACATCAAACCGTATCTTGCCTTTCTGCTTCTTGGGACCATGGCAGGACACGCAGTAGGTCTCCAGGAGCTTGGTCGCCCCTACCTTTAACTGGACCGGGTCGAGCGTAACGCCCCGCAAGTCCCCCTCTGCGATCGGCGCCGAACGAGCAGGAAGTTGCATGGCACAAAGGCACCAAAGAGCAAAAATTCCGTGCCGCCATGAATTCCCTTTGATCAAACCCACGTCGAACCGGACCTTGGCCTTCTTCATGCCAAAGAGCCAGAAAACAAAGAATCCTTTTTGCGTTTATTTCTCGCTATATTGCGCCTCAGCTCCGCTCACCACTAATTCGATATTCTGGCGACGTTCACTCTTCTCGCCAGCAGAAACACCGCGCTGGAGTTGGGCAAAAACACCGACTTCTCGAGCCTTACCTCTGCATCCACGAGCGTCCGTTATCGCAATAGTGACGCTACCTGAGAAGCGACTGGAGCCGGCATAACTAGAGAAGAAACGTCGGCAGACGACGGCTCATTGGGAGGACACATTAATTTTTTGCGTATCGCACGCTCTTATGGAATAAGCATATTTTCGGAGGGTCCTCACACCGCTGCTCACCAATCGCTCATATCGTGAAAGGAGCGCGGCGTTGATAGCCACGCAGGGCGTTGGCCTCGGCGTCGTTAACGAAACTTTCTTTCTTGGGGTCAAAAGTGACCCTCCGGCCAAGCTTCCAGCTGATCGCAGCGGCGAAGCAGGCCATGTGACCATACCGGACAGCTGTGGAGTTACAGACAGGCTGCTCACGAGACTTCACACAATCGAGGAAGTTTCGGACGTGGAGAAGTGGATCCGTGCCACGCATCTGGCTTTTGGGCTCGCCTTTGAGAAGCTCAGGATGACTCGCCGAGAGGCCTAGATGATCACCCGCTTCCACCCAGCCTTCGTCGCCGACAAATCGCACGGGACAGGTTCCCAGTCCTTTGATCCACTTACCCACCCCCTTGCCAGAGGAGAGCCGCATCACCAGCTTGATTCCGTTAGCGTATTTAGCGTGAAGCAGGCTATTGGACGCAGCCTCAAATTCAATCGGCGTCGTTCCGTCAGCATCGGCAGCCCACTGACAAAGATCGATTGTATGAGAACCCCACTCTGGCAGTCGCCAGGCAGAATAGAGCCCCTTGTGATTACGCCAACGCCCCCGGCAATAGGCTTCGTTGAAGGGAATCTTGGGCGCTGGCCCGAGCCATTTATCCCAGTCGATAATGGCTGGATCTGGTTCATTCTGAGCCGGCAATGGATCAAGATAATCCTGCAATTGGAGAATGCCGGCGTGAACTTCTTTGACCTGCCCCAGCTTGCCCTTAAGCGCCAGATCAGCTGCCAACCTGAAGTTGGGAACACTACGGCGCTGCGTTCCTGCCTGGAAAACTCTCCCATGCTTCTTGATGTTATCATCCAGCTCCTGGCATTCCTGAATGTTCATCGCACAGGGCTTTTCACAATAGATATCCTTACCCGCACGAGCGGCGTAGATTGATGCGGTGGCATGCCAGCGATCCCCAGTGGTGACGAGAACTGCATCAATGTCGTCGCGCTCAAGAACGCCGGACATATCGTCGTAAATGGCGCAATCCCTGTTCCCGTAATGCTTGTCGGCCTCGCTCTTGATCAGTTCGCGTCGTGCCTTTTGCGGATCGGCAACCGCCACAAATTGAGTATCCCTCTGCTGCAGAAAACTATCCAAGACCTTTTGGCCTCGTCGTCCCACTCCGATACCGCCCACAACAATGCGATTACTGGGAGCAACGCTCCCATTCCTGCCTAGAGCACTGGCCGGAATCAAGGCGGGAAAACCGATGCTGACAACGGCTGTAGAACTCAGGAATTTGCGGCGGTTGGTCTCAGAATTCATGCGATGTACTGCGTTTTATGGCTCCCCATACACGGGGTTCCTCTGGTTTGAGCAGGGTGACAGAGCAACGGCTACAGACAGGTCAACATCAGGGAGCCTGGTTGGAGATCTAATCCTCTGGTCGCCTCCAGAGCGTCCTCGCTGCTTTACTTCATTTCCCTCACCCAGACGTTCCGATAGCGGACATCCTGACCATGCTCCTGAAGCTTGAGACCTCCAAGCGCGGGACTGATCTTGATCCCTCCGTTGGCCTTCTTGATCTCGATATCATCGTGAACTTTGACGCCATTCCACCATACCGTGGCACGGGCTGGTTCAATCAGCTTATCCCCATCCCAGCGGGCCGCTTTAGTGATAAAATGAAAGGAGTGCCACTCCCCATTGGGGCGCCAGGCGTTGACGTCCGGGACACGCTCCATGCAAAAAGCAGCAATACCGTGGGGCCCGATCTTCCAGTTGTAGGGATCTTTCGTATCCTTCCCCTTCGGTGATTCAATCTGGATCTCGTAACGGTTATGGAGGTAGACGCCACTATTCGAGTAGCCCTCAAGTGAATCATCACCCCGTTTGCCACACAGGACGAAATCCACATGACCTTCCAGGTCCTTGTATTTCTTCTTTGTGACCAGATCGTGCGTCCCCCAACTCTTTCCTCCATTAGTCATGAGAACCTTTCCATCATCGGTCGGGCTCTTCACCAGCGACCACGTGATCTTCATGTCTTTTTTGGGCCACATTTCCCAGTTGGCATCGATGGATTTCTGAGTCCCGTCAAAGAGGACATCTGCGCCCTCAGGAGCCTTTGCACCAGCGTCCTTAGTCTTGTCATACCCCGGCTTATCTTGCGGCTGGGGAGCCTTTTCTTCCGCCCATGCCGAATGCATGAAGACAAGGAGAGAGAGCATCGTGATATGTTTGGCAGCTTTCATGAATTTCACTTGGGATTGGTGGAGTGATTGACTTGAACAAGGAAGGCTACTTCGAACGATCTCATAAATCTACAGGATCAGAACGGAGTCTCCAGACTTCAGGCTAGAGATTCTAGGCTCGGCAGCAAGGAATCCTTTTCCCCCATTCTCCAGCAACCCGACCTCAATCTTTTACGACTCTGCCCTCTATCCAGCCATAAAAAGTCTGACAAAGAAATTGCGGACAGACCTCTCTCGCTCCCCCTCCACGGCTGCCGCAGAAACACTCAAACGAGCTTTCATGATTAGCAATCCGGCGCATCGGACATGATGTTCCTGTAATACTTCAGGAGCTTTTTCTTCAGCTGTTCGTTGGGGACGGGTTCCATGTTTGCTGTTCAGTCGTTTTTTACTCTTTCTAACTTCCGACTCCCTTGTCCCTGGGATTTGATCCGCTAGGTCACGGTCTCAACCATAGTCTTACGAAATCCTTCATCTGAAATTAGGTTGGCCCATTTCAAGGCGACCTCAGAAGTTCGGCCAGCTCCGATACAGATGATTGCCCCGGAAAAGCACATGAGCACTTTCCGTGTATTCGCCTTGCGGATTGCCAAACTTCGGAACTTTTTGGGGGGTGTGGTTCAACCACGGAAAATATGGCTAACCTTCACCTGCGCCGGGAGTGAATGGTTTCCCGGCCGCAACACCAAAAGCAACTGAAGCCCTCTCGACCTCGCACCCGAGAGATGGAATCAAGCACTCGCTAGGACCTCCGCCGGAGGCGCAAATTTCGTCAGGTTGATCCCCTCAACGGCCTGCTTGTACTCTTCCATGTTGGGAATACGCCCGAGGATCGCGGAAAGAACCACGACTGGTGTTGAAGCCAGCAAGGACTCTCCCTTCTTCCGTTCGGAATCTTCCACCACTCGACCTTGGAATAGACGAGTCGAAGTCGCGAGCACAGTATCTCCCTTCTCCGCCTTCTCCTGGTTTCCCATGCAGAGGTTACACCCGGGCCGCTCAAGATACATCATGTTCTCATATTCAACCCGGGCCGCATTCTTGGGGGCATCGTCGTCGAAAACGAAACCAGAATATTTCTCCAGCATTTCCCAGTCTCCCTCCTCTTTCAACTCATCGATAATATTGTAGGTGGGAGCCGCAACAACAAGAGGAGCCTGAAACTCTACCGTTCCATGCTGCTTCTCAAGATTTCGAAGCATCTGGGAAACGATCTTGAGGTCCCCCTTGTGGACCATACACGAACCTACAAATCCAAGATCCACCTTCTTTTCACCGCCATAAAAGGAGACCGCCCGTATCGTGTCATGCGTGTATCTTTTGGAGACGTCCTCGTTGTTGACATCAGGATCTGCGATCATTGGCTCGACGATCTCATCCAGATCAACCACGACCTCTGCAGAATATTTTGCGGTAAGATCAGGAGTCAGAGCTGGTTTTTCTCCTGATTGAATTTCTTCAATCCTTCTTTCAGCGATTCCTATCAATCCCGCCAGAACTCTCGACTCATTGTCCATACCCTTATCGATCATGATCTGGATACGCTTCTTGGCGATTTCCAGTGATTCTATCAGGGTGTCATCTTCTGAAATGCAGATCGAGGCCTTGGCCTTCATTTCGGCGGTCCAGTCCGTAAAGGTAAATGCCTGATCCGCCGGGAGAGTGCCGATATGCACCTCAATAACTCGCCCTTGGAAGACATTATCGCCGAACTTCTTCAGCATCTGGGCCTGGGTGGAATGCACGACATCCCGGAAATCCATATGATCCTTGAGCTCACCCTTGAAGGTCACCTTGACAGACTCAGGAATCGGCATGGTGGCCTCACCGGTCGCCAAGGCCAGTGCGACGGTTCCAGAGTCTGCGCCGAATGCGACACCCTTGGACATCCGCGTATGGGAATCCCCACCGATAATGATAGCCCACTCATCGACGGTGAGATCGTTCAAAACCTTGTGGATCACATCCGTCATCGCGTGGTAGACACCCTTGGGATCCCTTGCAGTGATCAATCCAAAGTCATGCATGAACTTCATCAGCTTGGGGATGTTTGCCTGCGCCTTCTTATCCCAGACTGAGGCGGTATGGCAGCCCGACTGGTAGGCCCCATCCACCGTAGGAGCGATAACCGTTGCAGCCATTGATTCCAGCTCCTGGGATGTCATCAACCCCGTCGTATCCTGCGACCCTACAATATTGACGCGGACACGGACATCCGAGCCGGAATGGAGAACGGTTCCTTCAGAGACTCCAACCGCGTTACGGTTGAAGATCTTTTCTACTGCCGTGAGCCCCTGCCCTTCATGTGAAATCTCCTTGGATGGCGCATAGACCGGTTCCGGCTCAACTCCCAGCAGTTGAGCCGCAAAACTCTGGAGCTTTTTACCAAAGACAACCGCGTAGGACCCCCCAGCCTTGATAAACTCAACCTTCTGTGGCGTCAGCGCAGACGAGATGTCCGTAAGCTCCTTCTCCCCTTCATAAAGCTTCTTCTCTCTAGTGTTGATGGTAAGCACCTTCCCTGTTTCGACAGAATAGACCTGCTCCAGCACCGGATCTCCACTCTCATCAACTACCGGTTCTCCATTTTCATCCACCTTTCTAACCCAGTTATCCAAGTCGATACCGATGCCCCCTGTTACTCCCACCGTGGTGAGAAAAATGGGGGAGATGCCGTTAGTTCCAGCGACGATGGGAGCAATATTGACGAAGGGCACATAAGGGCTGGCTTGTCTCCCCGTCCACAGGGCCACATTGTTTACTCCCGACATTCTGGATGACCCCACTCCCATGGTCCCCTTCTCTGCAATCAGCATCACCCTCTTCCCTGGATGATTTGCCTGCAGGTCCTCAATTTCTTCCTGCGCTGCCTCAGAAATCAGACACTTACCGTGCAATTCTCGATCAGAACGTGAATGAGCCTGATTGCCGGGAGAGAGCAGGTCCGTTGATATATCGCCTTCCGCGGCGATATAAGTAACAACATCGATCTCCTCCTCTACGTCTGGCAGCGCGGTGAAGAATTCTGCTCTCGCATAACTTTTGAGGATATCCCGGGCAATCTCGTGACCCGCTTGATAAGCTTCCGACAGCCGATCAGTGTCCTTATCGTATAGGAAAACCTGAGTCTTGATAATGGCAGCTGCCTCCCGCGCGAGGACATCATCATCTCCGAGAGCCAAGTCGAGGAGGACTTCCAGCGACGGACCACCCTTCATATGAGACAATAACTCAAAGGCAAAGGTCTTCGTAATCTCCTCAAGCACTACCTCGCCCTCAATAATTCTCTTGAGAAACCGAGCCTTCACTCCGGCAGCATCAGTCGTTCCCGGCAGTGTATTATAAATAAAGAATCTGAGTGAATCTTCCCGGTGCTCGCTCCCTGGATCTTGAATTTGCTCGATAATTTCTTCCAAGAGAGGTCCGTCATCAATGGGCTTAGGATGCAATCCCTGATCCTTGCGTTCCTCGATTTCTCTTAGGTATGCCGGATACAAGCTCATGGATGGAACGCCGGGATTCTACTGAATCAATGCTCGATCGAGAAGTCCGGACTCTGGTTTTATCAGTTCAGCAAAAGAAGCAGCAGCCGAAAGGTTCCTTCGGAATACCTTCGGACGCAATGGGTTTTATGGGCAGTCCGCACTACTAGCTCCACAACGGAGTCAATTAGCGTGGGGTCTGAGGCGGAAGACTACCACTAGAGGCTCCGCTCTTCGAGTGTCATTTTCCAGCGATCAAAAACATACTGCACTCACTCCTAGAACCTCTCAACAGGCTGCCGGGCATGCGGATACATGGCGTTCACCGCCGTATTTGGATCAGCGCTTGGCAGTCTCTACAACAACCGGTCGCCTTACCTTAGAGCAGCGCATCCAGAATCAGATTAGTGGACTCAATAATCCTCTGCTCCCGGGGACGAAGATCGGGCTCAAAAGACACCCCTGTGAGATGTTGAAGCCCCTGAATATAGCGCACCGCTATCTCATTCGCCTGCTCTTCCGAGAATTGCTGACCTTTCTCCTTTACCATGCCACGGGCGAACTCCTTGGAAAACGATACCGGCTTCCCATCGCGAGAAAGCAATTCCCCCTGCTCGTCGATTCGCCAGAAACGGGATGAATCCATCGTGTAAAGCTCGTCTGCCGCTACGATTTCTCCATCCGCGTTGATACCATGCTCAGTCTTGGTATCCACGAGGACCATTCCTCTTTCCTTGAGATACTGGGAAACCATACCAAAAGCCATAAGAGAGGAATTACGGATCTGAGCGTACTGACCCTCACTGCAGATTTCGTTTTCGATCAAATAAGAAGCATCAATTGTTCTATCCACGGCCTCCTTTGTACTTGGAGTATCCATCAGGTAGGGAAGAACACCGTTAGGTTCCAGATCCGTCAGGTTCAACTCGTGACCTGCATAGTTCATCGACGAACCACTTTCTTCCTTTGCGGAGATCCAGTGTTGATACAGAGAGGTTGAGGTTGAACTTTCTGCCATGTAGAGACGCAAGACATTTTCCAACTGAATCAATTTCAGATTTTCCGCAGGAATAACGGTCGATGACGGGGCAAGACCCTCGACCTCGAACTGAGAAGAACCAAGCACCGGCTTTACCAGTCGCAGCATGTGATCGTGATTAAAGGCCAGCACCTGATCCTTGAAGGGGATCGCTCCTCGATTCACATCATGGGTCGAGATTCTGTTATTTCGGAACATTAGCCGAATGGCTTTCCCGGAAGCTGTTTTCAGGCTCTCGCCGAACACAGAATCTGAAACCTTACCCTCAAGGACTGTAGTTCCATTTAACCTTGGAATCTCACCGTCCTCAATCAACCGCTTGATAGGACGCCCTTCATTCACGGCAGCCCCATGGGCCACCACAAGTTCCCGTATCTGTTGCTCGTCTAACATAAATCTCTTCGGATTGTGAAACTGCTACATTCTGGAACCCCTCGAGGGGAGCGGAAAGTTCACCCAGACGAAAAAGAGCTGTCAGAAGCCAACAAAGAGCAGGTTGTCCAGATTACTTGTTCACAGTTGCTAACATTGCCATGCACGAAGGAAGTGCTAGCTTTTCCCACGGTTCGGACCCTTACCGTGCCCACACCCATCAGCGGACAACTTCACAAAGAGCAACAGAAAGAATTCTACATATGACCACACTCGTCGGAAAAACAGCACCGGATTTCACCACCCAAGCAGTCTTGGGAAATGGGGAGATTGTCGAAGATTATAATTTCAGCTCTGCGATCGCCGGGAAATACGCTGTCCTTTTCTTTTACCCGATGGATTTCACTTTTGTGTGTCCAACTGAGTTGATCAGCCTGAATAACCGAATCGATACATTTCGGAAGCTGGGTGTCGAGGTTGTTGGAGTATCAATCGACTCCCACTGGACCCACAACGCGTGGAGAAACACAGCCGTCGACAGCGGAGGTATCGGCCAGGTCGACTACACTCTGGCTGCAGATCTGAACCACGCGATCTGCCAATCCTATGGCATCGAAAGTGATGGTGGGGACTCGTACTACCCTGCGGGGGTTGCCATGCGGGCCACTTTCATCATCGACCAGAAAGGAATTATCCGAAGCATGACGATCAACGACGAACCCCTTGGACGGAACATGGACGAGGTGATTCGCACGATTGAGGGTCTTCAGTTTTTTGAGGAAAACGGTCAAGTATGTCCTGCTGGATGGAACAAGGAAAAGTCCGCGTTCACACCTGCTGACCCCTCGAAACTTGCTGACTACCTTTCTGAGAACGCCAAGGGGCTCTAATCGTTCGGCCCCTCCTTGGCGGGATCCTCAGGGTTGATTCCCCAGTTCTCTTTTCAGCATTTTAAGGATGAGTGCGGCCTGCTTCTCATCACGGAATTCGGGACCCCCGTGTCCTGCTCCCGGGATGATTTCAAGCACTGCCTCCAAACCTGCGTTATCGTAGGCAACCTTGAGACGTTTACCGTGTTCTATCCTCTCAGGCTCATCGTCTCCACCCACAAGAAATACAATAGGCGGGTCATCTGACGTGATATGGGTCGTCACACTGGCCTGACGCACAAGGGCAACTTTTTCGGAGGGTTTGCCTCCGAGGAGGTGGTAGAGAGCACTAGCCGGTTTATCCCAGCGTTCGGATGCTGTCATGGAAGCATGGTAAAGATCCGTTGGGGCATACATCCCGATCGCCATTTGCACGAGGCTTGATTGCTTTGCGTTACCCCCAACCCGTCCTTCCAGCTCCTCGACTCCTCCGCTGGTAGCAAGAAGCAGGGCAAGATGACCTCCAGCGGAGGCACCAGCCACCGCGATCCGCTCGGTGCGGATTCCCAAGATGTCCGCATGGGCTCGCAAAAAGCGAATCGCCCCTTTGCAGTCATGCAGAATAACAGGAAATTGAGCCTCATGACTCTTACGGTATCCCACACTGGCTACCGCGTAGCCATGCCGCACGAGCCAACGCACCTGACAGCTCTCTTTGGAACCGGACCTCCATGACCCTCCGTGGAAGAATACGACCAGATAAGGATAGCTCTCCTTCTTCTTCGGAAGGTATAAATCGAGGCTCAACGGGCCATTGTCCACTTCCGCGAAGACGACCCCTCGGTAGATCGTCTCTGATTTCGTTTTTTCGACGATGGAACCCTTAGGACCACGCTCCAGCGCCTCCACCAAAGTTGGATGCAACAGGAAGCATAGTAGAAAAAGTCGAAATAGATTCATTTAATCAGGCCCTTGCAACGTCGCCTCAAACGCTAGATGAACGTGCCGGCGCCTGCCAACCAAATGAGACTCAGCGCAACTTCATGAGCGCGATCAATTCTTGAGGAAGATTTGGCTTTTGACAACCAATCGGACCAGTTCACGCAGACGGTTACCTCTCTTGTCCAATTCCGCAGTCATTCGATCGAGCTCGCCACGATCTACCGCTTCTAGCTTCCTTCCTGTGGCGTAGGTGAGCATTTTTCTGGCGAGATTCCTTGCAACCAGCTCCTTCCTTTCCATCAGCATACCCTTAAACTCGACAATATTCCTGATTTCCCTGCCGCTTGAAAGAGTGGTCACTGTATCAATCTGATCATTCGATCTCTTGTAGCGGTCCCGCCAACGCCCGACCACATCGAAGTTTTCAAAGGCAAAACCCATAGGATCGATTTTGCGGTGACAACTATCACACGCCTCATTTGCCCGATGGAGGTCAAGTAACTCGCGGATCGTAGTGGCGTTTCGCGTATCAGTCGGGAGCGGCTCCACATCCGGTGGCGGCGGAGATGGAGGAGTTCCCAGAACATTCTCAAGAACCCACACGCCCCGGATCACAGGCGAAGTATCAACCCCGTTCGCAGTTGCGGTCATAACGCCCGGCTGGGTGAAAATTCCCCCCCGCCTCGGATCCTCCAACTTCACCTTGCGGAGTCTCTCTCCGCGGACCCCCTCTCGACGATATATCCATTTTGCCAGCGTCTGATTCATAAAGGTGTAGTCCCCGTCGATGAACTCCTCAATCCGCCCATTCCGCGCAAGAACATCTCCAAAATAGGTCGTCACTTGCTTCATGAGCAAAGGCTCAACCCTGAGATTTTTGTAAAACTGGTAATCCCCACCTGACGGAGGCATTTTTCCAAGCTTGTCCATACGTAGCCACGCGGTCGGAAAATGCCTGACGAAGGCCGCCGACTTGGGGTCCCTGAGCATTCGCTCCACCTGACGATCAAGCTCGGCAGGATTGCGGAGCTTCCCCTCCTCCGCTAAGTCCATGAGAGTTTGATCCGGCATAGAAGACCACAGGAAATAGCTGAGACGGGACGCTAGAGCATAGTCATCAAGCACCCCGGAATCTTCCTTGAGATAGAGAAACTGCGGGGAACACATTAGCGCGGCATAACCATCCTGCATGGCTCTGATAAAGGGCGGCACTACCTCCTCTGCTTTCTTGGACTGAGACACCTTATGCAAGGGATCTTTCGACAGCCTGACGTGACTTGAGCTCGCTCCACTCCATCCAGCCCGGAAACTGTTGTTCCCTCCGTAGGCGAAATACTCAACCCGGATCACATGCTCTCCCCTGCTCAGTTCCACCTTGCTCTTTTTCAGATCAGGACCATGCAATCCGTCATGCAAAATGACCTCTCGCCCGTCGACGAGAATCCTGGCTCCATCATCGGACGCCATTTCAAAGACATACTCTCCTGAACTGGGCGCCTCGATCAGACCTTCAAAGACCATCCCAAAGTATTCCTTTCTTCCAGAGGCCCCGATGTCGATGAAACCCTTTGGAAGCGCACCTTCAGCAACCGGCTTGAGGGCCTCAAAATCCGGAAGCTTGTCCCATTTGCCCTCATACACCCTGTAGCGAAGATTCTTGATCCCGCCTGCAACCTTCACCACCGGACCGGCCTGCTGCCGAAGCACCAGCTCCACGTAAGGCTCAATCTCAGCCGGCTCTACCGGGCGCCGGAAACATCTTTCAGCGAAGGAAAGGAGGAGGCTTCGGATTTCCGCTTCTTCGCCTGAGGCCGATCCATAGAGAGCGGTATGGCTTCGCGGGGGCCATGCTCCCACCAGGGGCTCTACCTTCAGGCTGTGAATCCTGAGATGAGGGCCGGGGTAACCTCCCTCGAAAAGGAGGCGCGCCATGTTCATCCCCCAGTTGTCATGTCCCTCTTTATCGGCCTTTTTGTCTGGTCGCTTGAAGAACTTCGCCGGCATGTAATCTTCCACGATCTTTTCCGGGCGGACAATTTTCTCGGTAGGCCCGTTTTCCCAACCTACCCAGGGCGTCCAGGTCTTATCCATCCAGACTTCATGACTGAACACCTTTTTTGTGCCATCGGGAGGAACGGACCACAGGACCTCGGGAGTGGAAGTTGGTCCCGCTATTCCTCCGTTTTTCGTATCAGCGATGTTCAAGCACAACTGGAAGGGATCTTCCGAGTCTACCGTCACGGTCTCCTCCCAAGGGTGCCGGGGATTATGGCCTGATACTTCCAATGTGATCCGGTATCTAGCCGAAAGCCCTACNCCCCCCCGGAGACCGGTNGGCGCAACTCGTCCGTAGCGCTCGTAGCCAACAGCCATCATTTCGTAACCCGGGTTGACTTCACGCGATACGGTCTCGATGAGATTACGTCCTTTCCCCTCGATCAGATGTCCGGTGAAGTGATGCNGCATCGCCGCTGGTTTTGGCCCAAGCTCGGTTGCCTGTTGAAGAGTTTCTTCTACCGCACCAAGGGTCAATTTCAGTAGAAAGTCTGACATCACCAGATGATCTCCTAAATTGAAAAAACCATCCTCCTCCTCATCCTCCGGGAAGAACCTGAGAGGATCGTTGCCCGTTCTCTCAACACTACCATTCCCATTATTATCCACCAACCGGGATCCAGCGGCATCCGGCCGGTATTGCGGCCCATCAAGATACAGGAGATCCCGCAGGGTGTTACGCAATTCATGACGATTCATTCGCCTGATCACGGTCCGGCCACCCGTGCTGCGCTCCTGCGCGTAAAATGAAGCCAATTCCAGTGTAAGCTGCTCCACGACAGGCGACCATTCCTCTTTCTCCGGCTGCAGGCTCTTTCGAGGCGGCATTTCTCCCAGATTCAGCTGATCGAGAATATTCTGCCATGTCTCGAGGGTCTCGATGTCCGAAAGGTCAGCTGTCAGGGTATCGAAGCGGTAGTCACCCTTTTGCTTTTCCGCCCCATGGCAATCGATACAGAATTCTTTCAAAAACGGGCGAATGGCATCGAGATTATTCGCAGCCACCGACCCCGACCACCAACTCAGCGAGCCAATTACGAGAGCAAACAACCGGACGAACATCGGATGGTTTTGGCTGGGACCAGGATCCTCTTGCCCTTTGCTTACGCCTTCCATTCGAGCCCACGAAGCGTCCCCTTACTGGAGCCGAACTGGTCTACCTCGACGCCACTATTCTGCAGAATTGAGAGAAGAAGATTTGCTGCGGGCACCCGATGAATTTCTTCCTTCGGGTAAACCTTGTGCTCACCNTGTTTAAACCCTCCTCCAGCGAGGACGAGCGGGAGATTTTTAGTCTGGTGTGTACCGGCTGCCATACCGCACCCGTAAAGAACGGTGGTATGATCAAAAAGCGTGCCTCCGTTGATGGGATCTTCCTGCGTCTTTAGCAGATCAATCAAGTACGACATCATTGAAATCTGATAGCCCTCTATCTTTTTGAGAGCCGCAACAGGCTCAGGCCTCTCCCCATGGTGAGAAAACCCGTGGTAGCCTCCATTCAGCCCAAAGTCTCCGTTGGCAAACCCGCTTACCATTGTGATTGCCCTTGTTGAATCTGTCTGTAAGGCCAGCGCAATCATTTCAATCATAGCCTTCAACTGCTCTGCCGTTCCGTTGCCAGGATTAGGTTCCTTGACTTCGGTGGTTGGCTTTGGACGTTCAAGCCAGGGCTCCTGCTGTATGATTTTCTTCTCCATTGTCCGCACCGAGTCGAAATACTCCTCGAGCTTCCTCTGATCCTGCTTTCCCAGCTGCCTGTTCAACCTCTTGGCCTGTTCTCCGACAACATCCAAAATGCTTGAGTGCCGCTTGAAGCGCTCTCCCGAGGANGCTTTTTTCTCCGCGCTGTCTTCGTGGAACATCGCGCGATATGCCGCCTTCAAGTCAATTGAGGGCACCTGCACTCCGGTTCGTGTAAAGCTTAACAGGTTACGCTCTCTCACACCCAGAGTCATCGACGGAAATCGAGTCGAAGCGCCGTGATGCTCCGCCAGTTTCTGATCAAGGCTGATATTACCCTCAGCGTAGTTGTGGGCCAGAACCGGACGCACTCCGCTCAGAAGAACNGGAACCCCTTGATGACCACCGGTAAAACCATGGTCGAGATTCGAGAAGACGGTGAAGTCCTTCCGGTGTTTCTCCAAGGACTTCAGGGTCTCAGGCATCTCATATTCGGCTCCAGCCTGGGCCTCATCTGGAAAGAATCCCTTTTGGTAGACTCCGTAGTTATTAGANAGACACACGAACCGCTTCACCGGTCCCGACGCNGAGCGCGCTGCCCGTGCAGTTGGCATCATGGCTTCCAGCATGGGCAGAGCCATCGCTACACCACTCCCCCGGAGGAATGTTCTTCGATTTAAGGGACTTCGCATAACCTAACCTACTGGTAACATGCCGATGGTAACCCGCCGCAGGTCGTAGACCAGCCCTGAATTCTCACGCATCTGAGTGATTGAAACTTCCGGATCTGCTACTTGGCGCCCCAAGTAAACCCTTACTATTCTTTCGTAAAATTCACCCATAACGGCCTCGTCCTGTGGGCTTAGCGCCCGACAGAACCGCCATTCCGAAATCCTTCGATCCCTCTTAGGTATTCAGCAGAAGGAATCCGGCGTTCAGGTAGCACGCATACGCCACCCAGAGAAGATACGGAACCAGCAACCACCCCGCCAGCCGATCAATTTTTCCAAAATGCCTGACAGTCAGGGCGACTGCGAAGATCAGCATGCAGATGATCACAAGAGCCACATCCATGCGGTGCCAGCCAAAAAATGCCGGCGTCCATGCAATGTTCAAAAGAAACTGAATTAGAAACCAGCGGACTGCGCTCTGCCGATCCTTCCCGCTTCCCTTGGAAATCACCAAGGCGAGAGCGAAGCCCATCAGACCAAAAAGAAGGGCCCATACTGGACCAAAGATACCATTCGGAGGAGTTCCAGGAGGACGCTCCAGCATAGCATACCAATCTTTGATTGAAGCGAAGGTTACTAGTCCACTGGCGTTCCCCACCACTTCGACCGAAAGGATACAAAGCACTGCTATCTTCCAGAACTTCATCACGCTCTCCGAGAAAAGGGGTTGCGAGGACAGGTGGCAAAGAACTCAAAACTGTTCATACCTCTCAATCTACTACTTCTAATTGCCCTCTTGGCTGGGTCTGAGCTGCAGCTTTGTCTTCCAACCCTGCTTCCGGGCCACTTTCAAAGGATAGTCCCAGCCGTCTTTTCCTTTCTGGTAAATCACCACCTTGGATCGCTCCAGAGCGATTGCCACCGCCTGCGGCACGTCCATGATCCGCAGGACGTTAAAGAAAAAGGGTCCATTTTTATGAGAAAGCGGCGGATTATGAAGATCAAGACGGGTAATCTCAGGCTCAAAGAGAGACGCATAGGTGAGCACGCCAGCCATTCTCCCGTTTCCCTGAAGCCAGAGAGAGACCTTTTCCATTCCTCCGGCAGATCGAAGGGTCTGAATTGCCCTTCGGGCGTCCCAGACCCTGACACTATCAATCGTCTGGCCAGCAGCCTGCATCCTGAGATTTCGCTTCCCCGTTTTCTCAGGCCCTAGCTGAGTCGGACCTACCCCTGTCGGTGGAGCATACGCCATGACCCACTTGAATGAACTGAACATACCCTGATGCTGTTTGAACGACTCAGGGTTCCCATCGGGTAGCTTCTGTCCATTCAATTGCATCTCAAAACCGGGTCTCATCGTCGCTAGGAATTCTTCCCACGACGCCGCATCGAGCAGGTTCAGGACCACAAGCGCCGGGTCCTCTAATCCCGACCGATGAGCGATGTAAAGAGGGAGCCGCCTCCCCATACTTGAATAGTCAACACACCGGAGAGTCATGCCTTCCTTCTCAGCGACGAAGACCTCCTCTGCCTCGTCAGGACCGGCGCGTTCCGGCCATCCGGAAAAGCACTCTTCCTTAAGTAGTCCCACCCATTTGCCCTTCAGCTCTTCCCATTCTTCTTTGTTCGCAGGAACCGGGCTCGCTGCCCGCTCCTCAAGGAGGGACGCCACAAACTCCTGACCTGCTACCTCTTGAGTATTCTTGTCCTCTTCACCAAAGACCAGTGCCCCCAGTATTCCGGGGAGAAGTATGATATACCTGAGCGTCATTTCCTCCAGTATAAGAGCGAAGTGAATTAATGTCTACCAACCTTGCTGAACGAAGAAATTCCGTGAGCGAATAGCCCTGCTCGCCGATTTGATGATTCAAAACCTGAACGAATTCCCACAATTTCGCCAACTCCTACTTCTCTTCCTGATTGAAAACAATCTTCAGTGGGCACCCTGTCACCTGCACGCCTCCTCTCTCATACCGGATCCTTGTCCATTGGCTCTTAATCGGCAGGCGAAGCTCCATCCAGTCCCACTCAACGGGCAAAGCAGGAGCAATCGTCATCCGATTTCGAGGGATGGAATATCTCAATCCAGCCAGTCCCTCCAGATAAAGGAGGATCTTCCCCGCATTGAAATTGGAAAACTGGTCCCCAAAAAGACTGAGATCCCGACGATAGGCCTCTGGAGCAACCGGAATGTCCCACTCGGAATGATAATTATAGTTTTCAATATGATTCAGGGTCAGAGAGGCCGCTTCTTCCCCTAGACCTTGCCTGAAGAAGCCGTCGAGAGTGAAGTAGGCTGTATCAGGAGTATAGCCAAAGGATTGGTCCACCTTGGTAGCAAACGCATTCATCGACTGGCGCGACATCGCGAGGGGAAAAAACGCTCCAAAAAATCCCTTTTCCTGGTCGAGCGCCCATTCCTTCAACATGGGCATTGCGTANACCTGCGGGAAATACGGAGATCGCATGGCCCAGAACCCATTTGTCATCAGCATTCCGTTTGCAGGACCCGCGAAGTAGGAGGGAATCCCATTCATACCCCATCGGACCTCAAACATCTGCCGTACATGTTCAGGATCTCTTTTGACCATCTTTCTCCAATGAGCCACATCGTCCTCATGCCCTGTCAACCGAGCCATCTTTTCAAGGACATCGGCGACTTCAAACTGGTTCATCGCCATACTCGAAAGCCTCTTCCAGAACAACTTGGCAAAGTGCCCCTCGTAGCACCTCTTTAGAAACTCAACATCCCCGGTGTGCTGATAGATCTGCCAGGCTCCNAGGACATGTTCTGATGTTTCTCCTCCATATGCGCCACTATGCCAGGAGATCCCCTTGTTATCTGAGAGCAATCGATGGCCATCCGGGGTCTCTCGATACCGACCACTTTCCGTGAGATGCTTCCACGTCAGGACGTTCCCATATGCGTATCTGCTCTTTGTCTGAGTCCAGCTACCAACCTTGATCTGGAACGCTGCATCGTAACGGTGCATTCCGAGAAAATTGTTTACTGCGGTCTGGGTATGAGGCTCGTTCTCCCAACCTTTTCCGACGTCGATGTAATACATCAAATACAGCGACCAGAGATAATAATAGACATCGACAAATCGTCGGTCTGAACAACGAAACCACGGGATTTCATCATTCAGTTCACGATTACATTCCGCCGTTTTGGCAGCAAGAAGAGAAGGGTGCTCCTCAATGATGGTGCGCGCTGCTCTTACGGCGTTTTCAGGCTTATCATTCATGGCCCACGCAACCACAGTTCCCATTCGATCGCAGGGCACGGAGAACTCGTAGTGCTGAACTCCTCTCTTATCTTGATTGAGTTCCACCGTATCTTCCATCCCCCTCGAAGAACTCAGGACCGTGGACATGCCCTCATAAACCATGGGACCAGTTCTTTCCGGACCCTCGGGATCAGGACGTGATCTCACCACTCCTCCCTCTCGGATAATGAGAGAGTTGTTTTCCTTATCTACACGGATCACAGCCGACGAAGACACGCTTTTACGATGATAGAAACTGTGGCCCGAAA
Source organism: Roseibacillus sp. (assembly GCA_002715825.1). Classification (GTDB taxonomy): domain Bacteria; phylum Verrucomicrobiota; class Verrucomicrobiia; order Verrucomicrobiales; family Akkermansiaceae; genus Roseibacillus_B. The sequence goes on from PBAI01000033.1 coordinate 22,049, forward strand.
AGCGGAGAATTACTGGCTTTGAAGAACTGATCACAGAAGCCACAGCATCATTGCCACCAATGAACTTCACTTCTTTGATTTGGACTCCTCCCACTTCATACTCACAAATCAGCCTGTCAGGCCGCCACCGCATGCTCCTGGGCTTTGGATTCGCGTGCAGCTTACCGTCAACGAGAACACTGCCGTAAAGAACCCGGGTATCCTTGTAAAACTCCCACCCTTGATAATCGTTACCAACTCCAGTGTGTTCGGATCCTTTCAATTCACTCTCCAACAAGCCAACCCCTCTGCTTCTGAGGTCATGATGAAACGGGTGGGTCAACCCAATCGTCTCATCCTCCATCAGCTCCCAACTCGCATGAAAACCGCCCACGTAATAGGAAAGGTTCCCTGCCATGAAGCCATGTTTTCTTCCCTGGATCTCCTGCTCGAGCCGGGCGCAGTAGTCCTCGAAGGCCGGCTGCTCTCTACTGACAGCAACACCACCCGACATCGCGAGAAACAGGATTAGCAACCAGTAGCATCGTTTGACACACTTCCCCTGATTCAGCTTGTCACCAATTTTCTTGGAACCATGGCCTCGCAGTACACTCTTCCGAGGACGGCACTTTTCTTTGACAGCTACACCCCGGCTTACGAGACGTCTTGGAATCGACTTCCTTTGCGGCACAGACATCTTAACCGCCGCTTGGAGTCCGTTTTTTTCGAGCGGTCTCCCAGCCATGGCCGGTGGTAACCCGCTGGGCCGGGCTTGTCTCTTTTGATATCTCGCGGAGCGGAGGGAGGGTCTTCACCCAGGCTTCATGCCTCTCCGCAAGCCGCGTCACTATCTCTGGATGTTTATCAGCAACATCATTTTCCTCGTGAGGGTCCGCTGCCAGATCAAAGAGCTGCCAGCGGTCCTTTTGATACTTCCGGTAAAGACGCCAGTTCTTCCAACGCACGGCGATAAGATGCCGCCTTACCGCATCGCCCGGTTCGTTATTCAGCCAAAAAAGATAGGCATGTGCGCTCCCCTTCTTTTCGCCCCGGAGAAACGGTAACAAGTTCACACCGTCGCAATGCGGAGGAGCTGGCGCCCCAACAAGTCCCGCGATCGTCGCATAGAAATCAAAGTTCGCAATGAGACCTTCATGAGTGACCCCTTTTGGCAGGGAACCAGGCATGGAGAAAATGGTAGGGACCCGCACCCAACCTTCTTTCTGGGTCCCCTTGCCTTTTCCGCCACTGTATGGTGCTGAGCTGCCTCCCTCTCCACCATTAGCTCCATTATCGCTCGAAAAGATAATTAGCGTCTTTTCCCGAAGCCCACTGGACTCCAGAGCGTCGAGAAGCTTGCCTACCTGATCGTCCACAGAGCTGATGGCGCCTGCGAGATAGCGGCGCATCCCCTCAGCCTTGGTCCGGTCCATCAAATGTTGGGGCACTTCGGTGTTAAACGAGTGTACTGCCTCGGGCGACCAATAGAGAAAGAAACGCTCATGTTTGTGGTCTTTAACGAATTCTACCATCGCGTCCCCGTCGTAATCGGTGAGCCACATCGTTTTGCCATCCTCATTGATACAGTAGTATTTGGATTTCCCATTCTTCTCTTCCAACTTCCTGCGCAGGGATGGCGGGAGGCGAAGCAACTCCCTTTTTGTATATTGCTTTTTGGGAGGCGTTCTGGCCGCCCTACTGAAACCGGTCTGGAGCGGACCCTGAGCCCTGCTTCCAATATCCCATTTTCCGATATGCCCCGTAACGTAACCTTCCCCGTGGAGAAACTGTGCGAGCGTGGGACGATCTTCCGGCAGCGATAGCCCTCTCGACATCCCATACTTTCCGAACTTTTGGCCGTATTGCCCCATCAACATGCTACAGCGACTCGGGCAACAGGGCGGGTTCGTGATGTAGGAAGAGGTACAACGAACCCCCTCTTTCGCCAATCTGTCAATGTGAGGGGTAGGAATATCCTTACACCCGTAGGATGCGAGGTCTCCGTAGCCAAGGTCGTCGATGTAGATCAGGACAANATTGGGCTTNCCTGCNCCAANNATCACTGGGNACNAGCNTANNGTNANNGTCAGACNCNGNGNCACCCACCANGCNGCAGNNCTTGNGCGNNGCGGGCGNGNNTNNCNTNTCNGAGTGGTTGCTTGCATTATCATTTCGGCACTCCGTTATCGCAGGAGATCCCTGCGCCGTGGATATAGATCAGTCGAGCTCAAGCTCACTGCGTTTCACCTTCAGCGAGTGAATCTCTTTTCCATCAATATTTACAATCGTGTATGTCACCGATGGATCATCGGCCTTCAGATCAAAGTCTACCCGACCAAAAGATTGCTTTTGATTGTATCCAAAGAGTGAAGACTTAATCAGAGGGTGGACATGTTGATTGGTCAGGCGTGAGGAACTGAATTCGTAGACTGGGTACATCCCCTTGATTTCCGTATCCGTTCGATAGGCATCAGACCGGTGCCGGTCAGCGGACAACACAATGACACCGGGGATTTTCTGCGACGCAATATACTCGTAGATTCGGCTTCGCTCTTTGCTATAGCCATCCCACGTATCNTTCGATCCAGGTTTCACCTTCGGAGCGAGAGGCACGTTGGAGCAGATCACCGTAAAAATCGCAGGCTTCTTCAAAAGAACGGCTTTAAGCCACTTCATCTGCGCCGGGCCAAGCATCGAAGGGTCTCCCCCCTCCTTGGGCGATTCCCGGTAGTAGCGCCCATCGAGCATGATAAACCGCACTTTCCCGATCTCAAAATCAAACCAGCANCCCGGCTGCTCNTCGCCTCCTCCNTAATAGGGATTGTCGTAATTTTCCTTGAAGATTTCCCAGACCTCACGCTTCCACGCCGGCTTATCAACAGCCGCTCCGCCCCAGCCGTCATTTGTAGTAAAATCGTGATCATCCCAAATCGCGTAAATCGGAACTTTTGCCGCCAATTTTCTCCACTCTGGTTGGCTCTGCCTCCGGAAATAGTGAAAGCGCTGCATCTCCGGACTTTCGGGATCATCAATATAGACATTGTCGCCTAGCAGAAGAAGAGCTCGCGGATCAATCTCTCTGATCCGGTCCCATACCCGCTCATTTGCAGGCACGTATCCCGCTCCCCCTCCGAACGCGATGGTGAACTTATCAACGGGGACATCCTTCTTGAGAGATGTATCCGGAAGAGCGCGCTCCCAGGGCCAGCTCCCGGCATCAAACTTCCACGACCCGGGAGTTTCCTGCGCNAGATCCAGAAGCATTTTCGTATGTTCCGGGTTAACTCCCTTACTCGCGGTCGATTTCAGGTAGGCAACCGCTTCCTCGTTCTTTCCCTGCAAGATCAACTTGAGAGCATGAGGATGCATGCGTTTATTTTGCCTTCCGTTTTCCGGCTTCTCATTATTCACCCTCAACTTCGACGCCTGCCCGTAGACCTGCCCTCCGCACAGGNAGGCCACTAGAGCGAGAAAAGGAACTGCATACCTCGGCGAAAATTTTCCAACTATCGTTTGCATGAGATCAGGACCAGCTTTGTAGGCGGTCGTCTGCCGTTCCGCAAGGATGATGGACCGGCTCGCGCGGGGATTTTTCAGAGGGTTTCCGCGAGCAATCACTCGCAATTTCAGGGATGCGACTTGGGGATCCAAGCGAATCGACCCCAGTTCACACGCGGTGGCACAATTTCCAAATCCTTGGCTCCGGAGACAGTTTCGATAACCACCTTTGGCCCGCCTCGTTCNGGATCAGGGAACGCCCTGGTCACAAATCCGTCGGGAGACCACGTTGGATCATCTCCCGGACCCACCTTTCTTCGCTGCCCTCCCTTGCTACTGACAACCCAGACATGAAAGGTTTTCGAGATCTTCTGGTCTCGTTCCGGATCCTTAATCCCGGTGTAGGGGCTCATATGAATCATCTCCACCCCTTCCCAATGTGCGATCCATTTTCCGTCAGGAGACCATACCGGAACTTTCTGCTCAATAGGCAGATTGAGACCCTCATCCATCTCTCTAAGNACAGGCGAAACAAGCCTTGCCTTACTTCCGTCCAGACGGCTTACCCAAACTCTGAACGGGCCGTTTCGGTTTGAAACAAAGGCCACCTGTTTGCCATCAGGAGACACCGAGGGCATGGCGTTGCTGGATTTGATCTGCTCCGGATCGCTGAAGAGTCTCCGGGACCCACCGGTTTGCGTATCCAGAAGATAGAGGCGACTATTGGATGCTGGGTCCTGCCCCTTGCTCCCCTTCCCCACCTTCATCCAGACAATGTGGCGGGAGTCTGGAAGCCAGGAGGGAAGAAGATTCATTCCCTCCCCGACCAGAGCACGTGCCTTCTCGCCATTGAGATCCGAGAGCCACAGCGACAGTGAATTCTTAACCGATTTCACAAAGACAAGCTTTCTGCCATCAGGTGAAACGGACGGCATGCGACAGCCGGATTTCGAATGAGTAAGCTGAACACTGTTGGACCCATTTTCCTTCATCCGAAAAAGCTGAAGGACACCCTCCTTATCGGCATGACTGACGACGACGTCCCGTAATTTCTCGGCTCCACACAATGGGAAACANGGCGTCAGGCAGACAAGAATTCCGGTGAAAATCGACTTCATTATTCTGCGCTGTCTGACTTCAGGAGGACTGTCCGCCGCACTGCGTTTTTCTTAATCACCCGTTGAGGTTGTGGCTTTGGGCTGAGGCATCTTCGCGTCTAACCGGAGTCGCCAGTCCCGCAGCATNTGCAACAGCTTAGCTGTGATTACCGGTTTCTTCTTCGACAAGTCATCCTGCTCCCCGAGATCCTTCTCAAGATCGAACAGCTGCACGCTTCCATTTTCGTAATACTCCAGAAGTTTGTAATTACCGAACCGAATCGCTCCTCCCGGGCTCTGGTAGCCATGGTTGCTGTAGTGTGGGAAGTGCCAGTAAATCGCACCACGATCATGATCTTCGCCCTTGAGCGCAGGCAAAAAACTCATTCCGTCTACGTGCTGATTGGGGAGCATGGGCAAATCAAGCATTTCCAAGAGGGTTGGATAAAAATCTGTTCCGGTCACCATCGCATGCGAAATTGTATTGCCCTTGGTTTTACCGGGCCAGTGGACAATCAGAGGCACCCGGATTCCGCCTTCATAGTTCCATCCTTTCGCACCCCGCAGGGGCAGATTGGAAGACGCGAACCGGCTATCGAGCCTCTTGCGAGGATGGTGAATGCCCCGATACTGGTTCGAGGCAGACATTCCACCGTTATCAGCTGTGAAAATCACAATCGTGTTTTTAGACAGGCCGAGCTCCGCAAGCTTGGCCCGGATACGGCCCAGACTCTCGTCCGTCGCCTCAAGCATCCCGGCAAACTCCACATTATCCTGCTTTTGCTTCACCCACCACACCCGTTTCTCCTGATGCAGCTTGAGAATGTCTTTTTTCTCTAACTCGTTCAGCTCCTCCTCTGAAAGCGGTGGACCGTCAGGGTTCGGCTCCAGAATGTATCCGGGAGCTTTGCCCTCTGGCATGCTAGCCAGCTTCTTCCGATACTTCTCCACGAGGTCCTTACGCCCTTGAATTGGGTCGTGCACCGCGAAGTGCTCCATATGTAGGAAGAATGGCCGGTCCTTGTTCCTCTCAATGAAGTCGAGTGCGGCATCCGTCAGCTTATCCGTGTAGTAATCTCCCTTCTTGGCTGGCAGGGTTTTCGAATACTGTGGCGAAAAGGGGTGGTAGTAGGATCGCACCCATCCGGTTATCGCCTCATCAAAGCCATAGGTTCGGGGATCCTTGTTCAGATGGGCCTTCCCATAATTGGCTGTAGCATACCCATGACTCTTCAAGGTCTCCGCGAGGGTAATCTCCTCATCAGGGAGAGCCCTCAGCTTCTTGGCGCTGTGAAGCTTCTCGAAATCTCTCTCGGGGCGTCCCCCCAACCACTCCGTCAGATCCGTCCGGGCCGGATATTTCCCAGTCAAAATGCTGGCCCTGCTCGGCGAGCAAACATGACAGGTCGAGTAGGCATTATCAAATCGCATGCCTTCCTTCGCCAGACGGTCGACATTCGGAGTTTCGTGAAAGGTGCTTCCGTAGCAACCGACATCGCTCCACCCAAGATCATCAACCAGAAAGAAAACAATGTTCGGTTTTTGGTTCTCCTTGGAGCCCAGAGCCATGGTTCCTGACAGGAAACTTAGCAGAATAAATGTGACTATCAGATTTGTCTGTTTCATTAGCGTGAACTCTTCGTGACAGGCTTCACGTTTGTTACCGGGAGCCATTTGGCAAGTTTGGACTTCAATGAAGAGTATCGTGGAAGAGAAGCAAGATTACTCCATTCATTTGGATCAGCCTCATGATCATAGAGCTCCTCTCCTCCATCGATGTATTGTATGTAACGCCAGCGCTCTGTTCGTATGGCGTGATTCCTGAATCCAAAAGTGGTGACTACCGGACGCTCCCATTCCCNATCTGGNTTCTCAAGAAGAGGTTTCAGACTTTGCCCATCGAGCCCATNTCGCTGCGGCAGACCACACAACTCAACCAGCGTTGGATAGATGTCGATCAGGCTGACCGGTCGCCGGCAGAGTTGACCTTTCGCCACTCCCCCAGGCACCTGGAATATCAGTGGTGTTCGCGTTGAAACTTCCCACAAGGCATGTTTGCGCCAGTGTTCCTTCTCTCCCAGATGCCACCCGTGATCTCCCCAGAGAACAACGATGGTTTTACTGGCGTGAACACTGCGATCCAGCGAGTTGAGCACCCGGCCAATCTGAGCATCCGCAAAACTAATGGTGGCCAGGTAGGCTTGCACTGCTTTTCGCCATTGTCCATGCGCGACGACGTTNGCATGATCTCCATCTGGCTTCACTGCAAAGTTCTTCTCTCCGGAAGGATCATAGACCTCTCTCGCTAACTTTGTTCCGAAGACAGGCAGGTCACTCAGATCTCCTTTCTTCACTGGTGGCAGCTCAATTCCTTCGATCGGATGCAGATCGAAGTATTTCTGCGGAACCTTCCAGTCCAAGTGGGGCTTCGTCAGCCCGTAAGCGAGGAAGAAGGGTTTTTCCTGAGGCTTTTCCATCTCCGAAATGATCCATTCAGCATTCCTGGCATCAAACATCTCATCGTCCNCGCAATCGAGAGGCCCCCACCGAACCCANGCATCCGCTGGTAGTCCGGGATCCCGTTTGAATGAGTTCCTTTTTGTGCCGGTCTGTTTGAAAAAGAAATCCCATGAATCTCTGTCATAGGCTGAGGTTCCGTGGAAAACCTTTCCGGCTCCTCTCACCGAATATCCTGATGCTCGAAAGTGCTGCATCAAGGTGACCGCATCTGGAAGGCGATCCCTAAGCTTCTCCCCATTGCCGTAGACTCCTGAACGATACGGAGCGACCCCAGTCATAAGACTGATCCGGGAAGGGTTACAGAGCGGTGCAGGGCAATAGGCTCGTGTAAAAGAAACTCCCCTATTGGAGAGGCGATCGATGTTGGGTGTCTTCGCCCCCGGATACCCTCCGAGATGCCCGACCCAGTCNCGCAGGTCATCAACCGCGATAAACAAGACGTTCGGAGTAGCGCAGAGGCTAACACCTAGAAAAGGCAGCCACAAAAGATATATCAAGATCTTCAAGGCTTCGGATCAACCTTCCAGNTCTTGTTCCGCGTAAGTCCATAATAGGGATAAAAATCCCATGGAGCGNCNTCCCCAAGAGCCCGGGGATCNTCCGTCTGAGCAAGGTAAGCCATCAGTTGAGAGCCCAGCTTTCTCAGGATTTTCTCATACTCCGCTTTCCCCGCCAGATTTACAATTTGCCCGGGATCCTTTTCCAGATCATAGAGCTCCTCCGCGGGGCGNTTGGCAAAGGCAAGGTCGTAGAAGCGCTTGAAACCGGGCTTATCCCGATTTTCCATCAACAAGGATTTGGTGGGAGAAGAGTCCACCTCTCCAAAGGGAATATCCCTCGCACAAAACTGCCGGTCCGGGTTGCCCGCCGGCCAGCGTTCGGGCTTATGATTGCGAATATAAAGATAATCTGCAGTCCGGATGGCCCTGCAGGGGTAGCCTTTCCCCCCCTTCCGACATCCGTCGTGTCGCTCCATCGCAATGAAGGCCGCAGCATCACCGGGACTCGCTGTATTCTCGATAACGTCCTGCAGGCTCTTCGCAATCATCATCCCGGGCACCTCCAATCCGGCTACCTCAAGAAAGGTCGGGGCAAGGCTACTGAGATTCACGCAGGCATCCACTGTCCGACCTGAATCCTCGATCCCCCGGGGCCAGCGGATGGCNAGAGGCACCCGCGCGCCCTGGTCATGCAGACTCGCCTTGGCGCGCGGAAATGGCATCCCGTGATCACTGGTTACCACCACAATTGTGTTGTCCAATTCACCGACCTTTTCCAAGGAAGCCATCGCCTGCGCCACCATCTGATCGAAATGCTCCACCTCCACGTAGTAATCGAGGATATCACTCCGCACCACGGGGTGATCCGGAAAGATCGCGGGCACGACCACCTTGCTGGGATCCTTACCTGTCCGCTNCCCCGCCCCCGCCTCGAATCCGCGATGAGGCTCGCTGGTCCCAAGCCAGAAACAGAACGGCTGGTCCTTTTNNANTTGGGCCAGNAANTCNTCAAAATTNGCGGCATAGTCCGTATTNCGCATNGCCTTGAANGGNGGNTTNAAGCGGCGTTNNNCAAACTCCTTNCCCGCNGGNTTNGAATCNCGACCNCCCGNCTGCAGNCGTCCGGGACTCCANCCCTTNCCCGTNTANCCNACCGANTANCCNGCNTCGGCCAGNACCTCNGTGTAGGTGATGAACTTCTTCGGCANNGTGCTGTGGATGTTNCCGGCNTCTTCAAGNCGCCAGATNGGNTGACCGGTCAGAATNGCACTCCGCGAAGGNCCGCANGTCGGCGCATCGCAGAAGGCATGGGTAAAACGGATCCCCTCCCGGGCGACTCGATCGAATGCCGGCGTCTTGACCACCGGATCCCCATTCGCCCCGGTGTGGGCGTAGGACTGATCATCTGAAATACAAAACAGAATGTTAGGCCGTGAATCGGCCAGCGCCGACAGCACAACGAGCGTCAGCAGGGAAAGAACTGGCATCTGCGCTTTCAATGCCCTGAACCATAAGCAACCCACCCCGCATAGCCAACCCCTAACGCAGACCGGTTGGAGGGAAAATATACCCCATCAACAGGTTTCCATTCAACAACCCTCGCCCTATCATGCCCCTATGACTGCATCCATGGACCGGCGAAATTTCCTTTTCTCCGTTTGCGCGCCTGCAACCGCTGTTCTGGCGGGCGGAATCCACCATGGCTATGCCAAACCCGTGGATCCCATCGGGATCTTCAAGCCGTTCATCCAGAGGGATCGCCTACCGGATCCAGTGACAATCGAATCCCTTGACCTCCACGAACTGGATGGCAACTGGTTCATCTGTGCCCGCTCCAGAGATGGCGCGGAAGGCTGGTCCGTTGGACATCCAAACAAGATGGAACTGAGTCAGCGCGTTTTCACGAAGGTAATCGCGCCCTTTATGCGAGGCAAGGACGCACGGGATCTCGATCAACTGGTCGATGGCGTCTTTCTGAGCGGCAGCAATTACAAGATGCAGGGTCAACTGTTCTGGGTTTCTCTTGCAGCAGCTGAATTCGCAATCCTCGATCTCTTGGGCAAAATTGCCAAATGCTCGGCGGCAGACCTGCTAGGCGGACAGCGACGCAGGAAGATCGATCTCTATATCGCTAATAACCATCGTTCCAAGGATCCCCGTGAATCCCTGCGCCGCATCACCAAATCAGTGGCTAGTATCGAAGCTAAAGCATTGAAGATCAAAATCGGTGGGCGGATGAAAGTAATCGACCAGCTCCCTGGTCGTACCGAGAAACTGATCCCGATGGTCGCTGAATCCCTGGGAGAGTGGTGCACCCTTTACGCCGATGCCAACAGCTCCTACCTATCAGTCAAAAAGGCCATTGAAGTCGGCAGGATGCTGGAGGCAAACAAGTTCGCATTCTATGAGGAACCCGTGCCTTTCGACTACCTTGACGAAACAAAACAAGTCGCGGAGGCCTTGGATATCCCTATCGCTTGGGGAGAGCAGGAAAGCAGCCAGTGGCGCTTCAAATGGATGGTTGAGCACAGCGGCGTCCGCATCTTCCAGCCTGACCTCTTCTACTACGGCGGCCTGATCCGCTCATTACGCGTCGCCCGGATGGCCGCAGCTAAGGGCCTCGACTGCACTCCTCACGTTTCCGGCGGAGGCCTTGGATTCCTTTACATGGGAATCTATGCCGCATGTTGTCCCAACCCCGGGCCCCATCAGGAATACAAGGGATTGAGCGATAATTTCCCGTGGGAGTCGACCGGCGACAAGATCACCGTCAAGGCTGGGACCATGACCGCACCCAATGGTCCCGGTATCGGGGTGAATATCGACCCCGGCTACCTCGCGAAAGCCAACCAGATCAAATAGCCCCCTCCGCCCCTGTAGCGGTCCCCGAACAGGCTACAGGAGTTCCTTTCGGACGGCTACTTCCTCCTCACCCTGATCACGTCACCACCCTCTGGCTTTCCCTTCTCGTGGCAAACCATGTCAAGGAACTGACTGAACGACTGATGAGTTTCCTTGTCGCGAGTCTTGGGACTAAACAGCACCCGCTTGGCGGGCACGTGTCCCATGTGGGCGATGTAAACCATTTTACTCCACACCTTGTGCTTTTTCAGGGCTGCCTGAATCTGATGACCTTGTGACGCTGGAGTCTTGGGGTGCTCCCTTCCTCCATACATCACGAACCCGGGGGGATCTCCCGGCCCCACCTGCTTGATGAGCGCCGGCGACAATCCGGGACTATTCCCAAACCACCCCACAACATTGAGCTTCTCCGGCTTGTGCTTCGCTTCCGTCGGCCACTCCCATTTTTTACGGTAGGCGATCTGCGCGCTGATATGCCCTCCAGCGGAAGCTCCGGTCGAAATGATTCTTTGAGGATCCCCGCCAAACTTTTTCGCATTGGCCTGCATGTGAGCCACTGCCATCGCCACATCGAGGACGCAATCGCTCGGGGTTATAGATGAACCCTGCTTCATCAGACGATAGTTTGGCGAAACGACAATACACCCCTTGCTCATATAGAGATCCTGCATGTCCTTGTTGCAATAGGCCTTACTTCCGTTCTTGAACCCCCCTCCATGGATCGTAAATACGATGGGAGCAGCCTTATAGTCGGGCTTCCAGTAGACGTCCATCACGTGGCGTGGATCTGGCCCGTAGCGAACATCCCTGCTCACCTTGATTTCGGCAGAAACGGATGGACCGAGAAGCAGCACGCTCAAGGTCGCTGCAAGAAGCACTGATACTGCTGGTGTGTCTTTCATTGATAGTTGGATCCATACCCCGGGTTTGCGCCGATTTCAGTAAGAATCCCTCTCCCAAACACCCTCCGGGATTGTGACGGAAGAGACTCCTCCCTAATATGCCCACAGTGGACGGCCTCTTCATGGAATCACCCGAGGATCCGCAGGTGACCTCACCTGGGGGACAGGAACCGTTGGCCGCTCGCATGCGTCCGGTTACCCTCGCCGAAATCGCTGGTCAGCAACACATCCTCGGAGAAGGAAAACTCCTCCGGCGAGCGATTGAAGCAGACCGATTCACATCCCTCATTTTCTACGGGCCTCCCGGAACCGGAAAAACCACCCTCGCGTGGGTTGTGGCCAATTCAACTGGCTCCCGTTTCGAAGCACTGAATGGAGTGGAATCCAACGTCGCTGAAATTCGAGCTAAAATAGAGCAGGCCCGCACCTACACCAAGCTCCGGGATCAGAGCACCCTTTTGTTCATTGATGAGATTCATCGATTCAACAAGGCCCAGCAGGACGTGCTCCTGCCACATCTCGAACAAGGCACGGTCCGCTTCATTGGCGCCACCACTCACAACCCTTACTTTTACGTCAATTCTCCCCTGGTTTCCCGCTCTCAGATTTTCCAGTTGGAGCCCCTCTCTCACGATGACCTGCTTCAGCTCCTCCACCGGGCCCTTAAAGACGTTGAACGGGGCTTTGGCTCTTACAATATCACCGCGGATCCGGCAGCGTTGGAGCATCTGGCGGAGAAGGCTGACGGCGACGCCCGGAAGGTCCTTACCGCCCTTGAGCTTGCGATCCTGACCACACCAGGGAAGGACGGCGCTATCCACCTCAACCTCGCGGTTGCGGAGGAATCCATCCAACACAAAGCTGTGGTTTACGATTCAGATGGAGATCAGCACTACGACACCATCTCCGCCTACATCAAGTCAATCCGGGGCTCAGATCCAGATGCCGCTCTCTACTGGATGGCTAAGATGCTCCACGCTGGAGAGGACCCTCGTTTTATTGCCCGGCGGCTGGTAATCGCAGCTTCCGAAGATATCGGCCTCGCAGACTCCAACGCCCTTCGGGTTGCCCTTGCCGCCCAGCAGGCATTTGAATTTCTCGGCATGCCGGAAGGGCGTATTCCTCTGGCTCATGCCACTGTCTACCTGGCAACCGCACCGAAATCCAATAGTGCCTATGCGGCCCTCGGGGCGGCAATGCAGGACATTGAGGAGAGGCGGACGCTGGCGGTCCCTGAACATCTCCGGACCAGCTTCAGAAAGAAGTTAGCCGAGGACTCTGGTGCAGACCGTGCTGCCATGGAATATCTCTATTCCCACGACTACGAGGGCAACTTCACTCCTCAAGCCTACCTGCCAGAGGGAAGGCGCTACTACGAACCCACCGAAAACGGATTGGAGAAGCGCATTAAAGAACGCCTCGAATACTGGCGCTCGCGTCTCAGCACCCCGCCAGAAGAGAACGACTCATGAGCTCAGCAACGTGGGGATCCACTGCCTCGATATCTCTGAACTAAAAAAGGCAGGGCCGAAGCCCTGCCATTTTTGGGGATTGCGTGTGTGAAATCCGTGGCCCTCTAGTTAGACGCAGCGATTGCGAAATCATCGCGAATCATATCAATCGCATCTCCGCAAAGCTCCGCGCATCGTAAGGCGGTAACAGCCTCCGCATGCACGCACTCGTCTGCAAGATTTGCACAGGCCGCAATGCAGACCTCGGCATACTGAATGGAAAAGCGCGACTGTCGCACCATTGCGCCAGAGAGATTTTCGCTCGCGACGATGCATTCATTGATGTGCTCATGCAGAGGATGAGTGTAGGTCTCAGGCCCGAGCTCGTCGGCGAGGACTTCGCAAGCAGAAACACAGCGCTCAAGAAATTGCAGGGTAGAATAAACCTGCGCGAGATTCTGTGTTCTTTTTGAAATTTCTGCCGCGGACTTCGCGACACCGACGGATTGTTGTGCAGAGATGTGTTGTGCTTGCATAGTCGTGTAAGGGTGAAAATGAACTAAGCGTGACAATCGAAGCACATGTTCTTCTAGCCAGTAAATACCTTTGTTCTTCACCACTTGTTAGCGGCTCCGGATACTAAGGTGGACGCAATATTTAGCTTATCTTTACCACAGCTCTCGCCACCCTTGAATTCAGGAGCCAAGCTCAAGCTTGTTGCACTGCGTCAGGAGAAATACTCTCAAAGATCCCCCCTCCAAGGAGCTGCCCACCATCGTAAAAAGCGCACACCTGTCCCGGTGTAAGGGCGCGCTGAGCACGATCGAAATGCACTTTCAGCTGGTTTTCAAGCCGCTCAACTTGAGCGGACTCGGCCTGTGAACGGTAGCGCGGCTGCACCGAGCAGCGAAATTTGCCGGACTGGGGCAGAAATTCACGGCCCGCGCAGGAGAGTGAGGTCACCGTGCACACCCGGGCGTAAAGACCTGGAGTTGTGCGCTCATCCCAGCCTACGACCAACTCATTGCGAGCTGGCTCCTTCGCTACCACGACGTAGGCCATCCCCTCACGGGGAGACGCTACTCCGTGCCCCTTTCGCTGCCCGAGAGTATACAAGTGAAGGCCCTGATGTCGCCCTACGACCTCTCCCGAGAGATCAACAATATTACCCGGGCTGTCGGGAACATGATGACGCAGGAATTCTGACATCTTGATATTGCCTATGAAGCAAATGCCCTGACTGTCTTTCTTCTTCGCCGTGGGCAACGCAAACCGCTCAGCGACCTCACGAACCTGCGGCTTGAGCATTTCTCCCACAGGGAACAGCGCATGACGGATTTGATGCTGAGTCATTAGCGCGAGGAAGTATGACTGGTCCTTGTTGGGATCCGCCCCACGCAGAATAACTGCGGTTTCGTCATCCAGCTCTCTCTTCCGCGCATAGTGGCCGGTCGCTACAGCTTCAAATCCCTGAGAGAGAGCATAGTCCAGAAAGACGCCAAATTTCATCTCCCTGTTGCAAAGCACATCTGGATTCGGCGTGACCCCTGACTGGTAACCCTCAAGAAGATAATCAACGATCCGCTCCCGGTATTGATCGATAAGATCAACCACTCGGAATTCGACGCCCAGTGCTTCGGCCACTGAGGAGGCGTCCTCGAGATCCTCCTCCCAGGGACAGTCACCGGGAATACCCTCATCGTTGATCCAGTTTTTCATGTAGGCCCCAACCACATCGTGGCCCTGCTCGAGAAGCAGAGCTGCCGCCACGGAGGAGTCAACACCTCCTGAAAGGCCAACAAGGATACGCGCCACGGCCAGACCCTAGCATTCTCTAAGCGGACTCCATAGCCATTTACTCAACCTTTACCTCAAGAAGAAGTTCCAAACCCGCCTCATTCTGTTTAAGTCCCAACCCGTGCCCGAGCCACTCTCCCAGTCAGATCTGCCCCCGGAGAACCCTCATTCCGACGATGGGGATGCGAAGGAGCCCGACCCTGTCCGAGCCCAGAACCCCGGCGCAGGCTGCATAATCTTAGTCGTGGCCCTCACTTCCCTTGCCTTCCTGATCGGATTTGGAATCTGGAGCCTCTTCAAACAACACCGCGAGATCACCAAATTTACAGCCACAGCTCCGCAGGAAATCGCACTCCCGGATCTCGAAAGTAACGCCTCGGCCATGATTCAATTGAACGCGGCTCTGGAAACATTCCGCACCGAAGCCGGAAATAAGAGGACTGCGACTCTCCGACTCAGTCCGGCAGAAATCAATCTTGCTCTCGCTGCCTTTGAGGATTTCGGAGAACTCCGTCAGACTTTCTCGGTAAAAAAGATCACGAGGGACGAGGTTCACATCGACATTGCGTTCAGGATGCGGGGATCGCCCCTGGATTCAGATGATTATCGCTACCTGAACGGCACGATGGTCACAAACCCAGAGCTGAGCGGTGGCGAAATTTTCTTCAATGTTGATCGGATCGAAGTCCCGGGGAAGAGCGTTCCGGATGGATTCGTGGGGGTTTTCTCCCCCTACCGCCCGGCTCAAGTCTATCTCGCTAACGAGGAGGGAGTCGGTCCTTGGATGCGAAAATTGACTTCTCTTTCCCTGGAAGAAGGTTTCCTCACTCTCAGCATCGAGCCCAGCGAGCTCCCACCGGAAAGCGAACCGGAGGAAATTCAATTTGGGCACATTTTGAGAGCGGTGATTTTATTCACCCTCGTCGTTCTGGCATTCGTGGCTACCGCAATCTTCGCGTTCAAAAAGGGCAGAAAGCGGAGCTAGGACGACCATCGATCAGGCTGCCTGACTGCGCCATATCGTCGGGACATTTCGTCCCGATCGGGTCGTTTTGATACCCTCTCCTTCCGACAAGGGAAAGCCCTCTTAGTTATCGCAAAGCACTCACAATGTGCATGTTGCGTATTTTTTAGTGTCGTTGGCCCGGGAACTGCAGAAGAGGTTCAAAGCAATCCAATATAACCAATGTATCTACACCATCGTTATCAAAACCCCTTCAATGTTCTCTCCGGCTTACATCGTGCCTTATCGACTTCTTCCCGGAACCAAAAGCACGGTTACTCATACGAAGGGGCAACCATCGTGGAGACCAGCACTGCCTGGATTCTTCAAACCGACCTTCCGGGATTTAGCAAGGAAGACGTTTCCCTGTCTTTCCAGAAGGGCACCCTTCGCCTCGTGGCAGAACGGGACAATCCGACCAACGCCTTTCAATCCCGGGTTGAGCGCTGCTTTGAGGTAACCAAGGAACTCGATACGGAACATATCTCCGCAACTCTCGAGAATGGACTCCTCGAAATTACACTTCCTAAACCAACTGCGGAAGCAGATGGACCCATCGAGATTACGATCAAGTAAACCTCTCTTATTTCTGACCGTAGCATCCAATCAACACGATCAATCTTATGAAAATCAAACATCATCCCAGCAGGACGCTCGAGGTCCGCGACAGGGGGCAAAATACCACCTATCATCGGCCTTCCTACCTCGTAAAAAAGAAGGAGGGATCCATTCAACTCGCCATCGCGCTCCCAGGGGTTTCTCGGGAAGATCTTACCGTCTCTCTGGAGAAAAGTCTTCTCGTGGTGACAGGAAAGCGTGCCCCAGCCGAACTCCATACAGCCGAAGACCCCTTACATATCGGGACTCCGGAGGGCTATCAGCTGAAAACCCAACTCGATCACGACCTGAATTCCGCGGCGATGAGCGCTCACCTCGAAAATGGAGTCCTTACCCTCATCCTGCCGGAAAAGGAATCGGCGAAAAGGCGGGAAATTCCGATTCAATGACCTCTCCGGCAACGGGAGCTCCTCGACTTACCCGCGGCTTAAATGGCCAGATTCTCGATTATCCGGAGCTCGGGATCACCTCGTAAGAGGTTTGACTCGACACAGCGTGTATCTCACGCAAGTTAAGGCGTAACCCAGCGAGACCTATGCATGAGGCAACCACCCAAATCCGCGGTTTTCTTCAATACATTGCCCTTCAATTCATTGATTACCCTGATCAAGCCCAGCTTCGGGTTGCTGAAATAGACTCAAATCACCTCTCCTTCCGTCTGATTCTCAACCACAACGATGTCGCCATGCTCATCGGCCGCGGAGGTTTCACGGCTGGAGCTATCCGGAGTGTCCTCAGCGCTGCCGCCGAGCGTCAGGGGATCAAAGTGACCCTGCGAATTCACTCCGTGGAGGAAGAGCAGCAGCGCCTCGCCGAACTGGAAGCCAAGGAGATCGTTGACGACGGACAGGACTAGCTTTGGATTTGAGCCTGCCCAGGGTTAACCGGATTCGCCGATTAAATCGTGGGCGTGGAGCGAGACGCGATGCGTCTCACAGAGCTTCTGGACCTCTCTGATACCGAGGACCAGCGTCTGCCGGGCTTCGATAACCACCGCGGAAACTCCGGCTTCCCGGCAGGCCAGGATAGTGTCAGGACCGACCACAGGAACATCGAACCGGAGATCCTGTTGTGGTTTGGAAACCTTAACCAGCTTCACGTTCTTACCCCTGCCGAGGTCCCCTCCCCGCCTGATACATTTGTTGGTTCCTTCGAACGCCTCTACTGCGAGCACGGTTCCATCTCTCACAACAACGGACTGCCCGATATCGAGCCTGCTGACTTCCTTAGCCATCCGCATGCCGTATGCTGCATCGATTAACCCTGCCTCGTCGAGCTCCGGACCAAACACCGGGCCTGGCGCTGGCAGATACTCTTCCAGATAGGTTGTCGAGGGCAGCACATCTATTCCCTCTCTGCCAAGCTCATCAGCCACGGCCCTGAACATGGTCTCCGCATTCCGCTCGCTGAGGCTGGCAAGGATCTTGATCACCCGCAGATCTGGACGCAGGTCAAACAGGCGTCCCGGGGTAATTTGTCCGATCATCACACACTCAGTGACCTCTTCCTGCTGAAAGAATTTAATTGGTTTGGCGAGCTGACCCACTCGGAACCATTCGACAGCGTCCACTTGCTCGGCGACCTCCGATTCTGTCTCTCCTTTGAAAGCGGCCATCACGATCCTAACGCCCTTTTCTCTTGCCGCCTCCACAAAGGTCGCCGGAAAAATTCCCCGACCTGCGATAACTCCAACCGTTCGCTCATCCGACACGGCCTGATTCAATCGCGACAGGCTCGCTCTGCAAACTGAAAACTCGCAACCCCGCTTGCATCAGGGCTTCTCTCCACTATGGTTCGAAAAAGATCATTTTCATGCATTACCTGATTCAACCACTGCCCTTGGCCAGCACTCCTAGCGACTATATCGTGCTGGCTGCCCTTCTGGTCGGAGGCCTGGTCGCCCTTATTCTGGCCTTGGTCCTCCTCAAGTTCTTCGCCACCTGGTTCCGGGCTCGGCTCGCCAACGCCACCGTTCCATGGAGCAGCCTGATCGGGATGTTCTTCCGAAAGGTGCCCTACAGCATGATCACCGACAGCAGAATCACTGCGGTGAAAGCGGGCCTCCCGTTCACCAGCGACCAGCTTGAGGCTCACTTCCTCGCGGGTGGCGACGTTACCGCTCTGGTCAATGCCTGTATCGCAGCCGACAAGGCCGGGATCGACCTCAGCTTTGACCGGGCCTGTGCCATTGACCTCGCCACGAAGGACACGGGAAAGAACGTCGAACAAGCGGTCAACCGATCCATCAACCCGATGGTAATCGACTGCCCGAATCCAGCAGCCGGAGCAACCAAAATCTCCGCCGTGGCCAAGGATGGTATCGCCGTAAATGTCCGGGCTCGTGTGACAGTGCGCACCAACCTCGACCGCTTTGTGGGTGGCGCGACCGAAGATACCATCGTGGCCCGAGTCGGCGAAGGTATCGTTACCTCAGTAGGTTCCGCTGCCTCGTATAAAGCCGTTCTCGAAAACCCCGATAATATTTCCAAGCTGGTTCTCGAAAAAGGGGTAGACGCTTCCACTGCCTTCGAGATTCTCTCGATCGATATTGCCGACGTCGACGTTGCCGACAACGTTGGTGCCCGCCTCCAAGCCGAACAGGCCGAGGCAGACAAGCAGGTCGCCCAGGCCAAGGCAGAGATGCGTCGCGCCGCCGCTGTGGCCTCTGAACAGGAGATGGCTGCCCGAACTCAGGAGATGCGCGCCAACGTGGTCGCGGCAGAGGCGGAAGTTCCTCTTGCCATCTCAGAGGCATTCCGCTCTGGCAACCTTGGCATCATGGATTACGTCCGCTACCAGAACGTCGAAGCTGACACCCAGATGCGGGAGTCCATCGCCGATGATGGCACTACGAGTAACGACGGACAGGCTTCCTAGACAGTTCCTTCCAATTCAGAGACCACTTCCCGAAATCGGGCCCTCACATCATGGACCAGCTTCTTGAAAACCCTCAGGCGATCTTCCTGCTGGTCTTCATGGCGATCGCCTTCCTCAAGTTTATTGGGAAAAACCTCAGGGGTGAGAACGGCGAATCCGAATTGGAGAATCCCACAGATCCCTACGACTACGAAGCCACTCGTGAGGAAATTCTGAACGAGCAGCGTATCAATGGCCCTCCGG
The DNA here is from genome assembly GCA_002715825.1 of Roseibacillus sp. Lineage (GTDB taxonomy): Bacteria > Verrucomicrobiota > Verrucomicrobiia > Verrucomicrobiales > Akkermansiaceae > Roseibacillus_B. The sequence continues at coordinate 41,396 of PBAI01000033.1, forward strand.
CAGTCCCCTCAGCAGAACAGGCACCCAGAAGCGCACCTCAACAGCTCAGCATTCTAGACTTCATCGTCCCGGTAGACACCCCGGAGCCTGAGAAACAGATTCCTCCACCTCTCCCTTCTGCCAGTCCCACGGTCGCTTCTACAACCGATGCGGATCCCGTGCCGGCAATCAAGCCTGTTCCCAAACCTGCCCTCAGTCCTGCTGAGAGAAAAGCCCTCGAGGGTTTGCAGAAGAGGCAAACCCTGGCCAGGCCAACGCAGCGCACCCTGAGACGCCGCCCTATCCGGGAGCAACTAGCAACCCCGAGCGCTGCCCGGGATGCCATCATCCTTGGGGAAATTCTTGGAACTCCCAAAGGGCAGCAACGCCTCTCCCAGCTCGGTCCGCTTGACAACAGGTAAAGCTCCCGGAAGACTCCTTCCTCAGTCAAAGCCGGCGTGGCGGAATTGGTAGACGCGCGCGATTCAAAATCGCGTTTCTTCGGGAGTGTGGGTTCGAGTCCCACCGCCGGTAGGCTGGATTAACCCTATTTTTGTAGGTTTTGTTTTTTAGGGGCACCGATGGGGCACCAACTTTTATTGCGGCCGGTTTCGATCCGTTGGACTTGGACTCTCCCCGG
>PBAI01000034.1 GCA_002715825.1 Roseibacillus sp.
TCTTTTTGACGTGGGTATCGAGGAACTGAAGGCTTTTCTCAAGAAACACCATGTCGACTTCCTCGAGGTCGAAATCCGGAGCCACCAAGCCCGGTCGGCAGTCAAAGGACCACGCGTGCTTGGGGAGCTTGCTCTTGTCGACCAGCTGGGTGGGTGGAACAGGGATCCGGTCATTCTCCATGTAGGCGTAGAGCCAGTCCGTGGTGGGACAGGAGACTGTTCCAAAGAAGTGGTCGAAGCCGCGGTGGATAGGGCCGTCGGGAACCGGTCGACTATAGTCGACCCTGCGCACGGCCTCCAAACCGTTCTTGTTAATAGCTTCGCCTTTCTCGTCGAAGAAAGTCATCCCGATATGCCATTTGCCGAAGAGAGCGGTGGTGTAGCCCTGTTGCTGCAGCATGGCAGGGAGGGTCAGCCGGTCCTTTTCGATCAGGCAGGGCCCCCCGACACCGGTGAAAACCCCACGGTAATTCAGGCGAAATGCCATACGCCCGGTCATGACGCTGTAGCGGGTAGGCGTGCAGACCGTGGAGGGGCTGTGTGCGTCAGTGAAGAGAAGGCCCTCGCGGGCGAGCTGGTCGAGATGCGGGGTTGGGACCTTGCTCTCCGGGTTGTAGCACCCCACGTCTCCATAGCCAAGATCGTCGGCGAGGATGAAGAGGATGTTGGGTTTCTCTCGGGCGACGCTCCACGTGTTGACACTGAGGAAGAGCAGTAGAGGCAGGATTCTCATGGAACACTTGTGTGGAATCACAGGGAGGGCGGTCAAGCGGCGTTTCCTGAATTCTGCGGATTGCCAGGAATGGAGGTCTGCGACACAGAAGCAAAGGAATACCTACAGGATTGGAACAAGGGCTCTAGACCGGGCTGCGAGAATCTGTCAGAAGATGGGTGATGAAGAATGACTGGATCGATATAACCGTCCCTCTCGAGAACGGGATGGTGCACTGGGAAGGTGATCCGGAGGTCAAGATCTACCGCCATTTCCAGCTGGGGGTGGACGATATGCCGTGTAACCTGACCAAACTGGAGATGAGTGCACACACCGCGACTCACATGGATGCGATGTGTCACTTCATTCCGGGTGGGGCCGGTATGGATGAGATGCCACTGGAGGCCACCATCGGGCCCTGCCGGGTTATCGGGATGGACTCGAAAGATCAGATCACGCCCTCCGATCTTGAAGGACTGGATCTTCAGCAGGGGGAGCGGATCATTTTCAAGACCCGCAATACGCCGGGAAGCTGGGAAATGGCGCCGGAGTTTGATCGGGAATTTGTCTCCATCAGTGAGTCAGCTGGTCAGGTCCTTGCTGATGCCGGCGTGATGACCGTCGGGGTAGATTATCTCAGTATCGGTGGATTCGGAAAGGACGTGGTCGAAGTTCACAAGGTCATGCTTGGTGCTGGGATCTGGGTGATTGAGGGGCTGTGGCTCGCAGAGGTCGAGCCGGGGAACTACGACCTCGTGTGCCTGCCGCTCAAGATCAAGGGAGCGGATGGGGCTCCTTGCCGGGCCCTGGTCAAACCGCATTAAAGGTCAGGTGCGCTTGTTAAGATATCAAGTGGTCAATTCGCCTGCGTCACCCGGAAAAGATCACCTCCGCCCGGAGGCAGTTTTACAGCAAGAGTCGTCTTGCCGCCGCCTGGATCATAAGCCTTCACCCATTCTCCGCTTTTTCGATCAATGCGCTCCACGAGGGAGACGGATTCGTGGAAGGTGAGGTGGCTGATACGGTCCCTTGTAATGTCGGCATTGACTGTGAGAAAATAGGGGCGGTTTTCGGTACCCTTGAACATGCCGAGGACGAGGTGCTCATCCGGACATTGGATCCAGTGATCCTCGGGGAACTCGGCCGCTCCCGGGGCCTCGGGATGAAAAGGCTTGGTGTGATAGACTCCTGTGGACTGGAGTGTTGCGAGCGTGGGTCCGAGTGGTTGGATATCCCGGGCCACCTCGGCAAGGGGCGGCACGTTGACACGGGGCACAATCTTTCCGTCGACCAATACCGGTTTATCGTCCTTCTTTTCGTAGCTGAACATCCAGGGAGGCCAGAAGTGAAAGGCCTGAACCCCGTAGGCGAGGCTGGTATACATGGTGTGGCGAATCTGGGGCAGGGAGACCCCTGCTCCGACACAGCGCATGGCGGGAATTCCGTTTTTTCTGGCTAACTCGCAGACTGACCGCAGGTAGATATAGCGACGGTCGGGATAGCGTCTCCCGTCCCAGTGATAGTGATAGTAGTCCAGAATCATGGGCTTCACGGTGTCCACAAATTCGTAGTATTCGCCCCAGATGGCCCGGTTGATAAAGATGGTAGGATGATTGGGATCTACTTCGGCGAAGGCCCGGGCGATGTTCGCGAACCCCGGGAACGAATTTCTTCGGCGCCGGTCGGAAATAAAGTAGGCGAAGACGCTTTTGTCATCTCTGAGTCCAGCGGCCTGCTTATGAAGCTCATTGATGTTGCTCGCCCCGAGACGGGCGTAAAGTCCATTGCGGCGGCACATCTCCAGAAGATGTATTTCACATTCCACCGCGTTGAATCCATGAGACTTGATGTAACGGGCCATCACGTCTTGTTGGGCTGGGTCATCTGGCCACTCTGCCCAGGTCACCATCATGAGGTCGGGAACCCGATAGCGGATTGGAATTGGCTTGGAGGAATCTGTTTCCGAATCGTCCGCAGCGAGGGTGGAGCACAGACCGATAAAGAAAAAAAGGAGAGTAAAAGGGTGGGTTTTCGCCATGATTTCCGGCGCTCCTACCACAAATCTGGAGGGAGATCCATACACTGTTGGAATGTCCTGAAGATTTTTGAAGCCTCAGAGCCAGCCGGGAGGCAGGTCATCCTTGGTCTCGTGAAGAATTTCAAGAATCCGGCGTTTCTCATCCTTCTCGAGGTAGTCAAACCCCTCGACTGGTTGCGGAGCAGTGAGGATCTCGTGGATCCGGGCGTAGATGGCACCTTTTAGCATGGGAGGAAATTGGTCAAAGGTGGGTGAGTAGATCATGTAGCTGCAACGATTCTCGAAAATGCGCCCGTCGAGGCGCAGATCTTTCAGGGAGCGCTTCCTGCTGTCCGCAATACGGTTGGCCGTAAAGGCGCGTCGAAAGCCGGGGTCGCAGGAGACCTTGGGGATGGGAGTCTCGTCGCGAAAAAGCAGATAGTCTACGACCTTGTCCCGTCCCTCCAGAAATTCGTTGATACTGCGTCCCTCGTTCAGCTTGTTTACGTTGGTCTCTTCAGGATTCAGTTTGCTGTCAAAAAGGGACTGGCGTGCCCGGTAGGCGGCTTCCACCAGACGATGATGCATGGTTACCTGATGGTCAAAAACGAGGAGGGCTGCAATATCACTGCCGGGAGCCGGATAGGCCTCGGTGTGGAAAAAACGATCGAGTTTCTCGAGGTTGGCAAATTGTTCGCGGTCAATGGTGACCTCACCCTGCTCGCGAGTGGCAATTGCATTTCCCATGTGCCGCATGGTTCCATGATTTCCGCTCACGAACCATCCTCCGTAACGGTCATGAAGGGGAATATGGTGCCCGGATCGCCGGTAATCGTCGATGCTCCTCAGCGAGCGACCTGACTTGTCCGGATAGACGGATCGTCCCAGCGAACCGGGCAGAAAATTCGTGGCGTCGCCAGCATGGCACCCGAGGCAGGAGCGAGTGCGTGCAAGAAGTGGAGAGCTTGCGTCATCAAGTTCGCGCTGGAAGTAGAAGATAGGACCTAGTTCAGGGTCGAAACTGGCAATTTCGATTCTGCCATTCGGCATCCATCCGAGATAGACGGACTCGTTGAAGTAGAGTGCCCGCGGGTTTGAGTAAGAGACCTCTCTTCGCTGCAGGCTGGTGCGGGAAAAGACAAGAACCTGAGTATCCTTGTTCATTTCGAGTTCTCTCAGAAGACGCTCAACCAGAGGTTTGCCATTCGGCTCCTTGATGAGAACTTCGCCACGCTGGACTCGTTTCATCAAGAGAGTGACGGGGTCTTTAGCATCCTTGCTGAAGTAGCCGTGGGGCTCCAGCTCGTAGTCATTGTAGAACTGTGAAAACCCGGTCAGGGTGCTGCACAAAAGAAGAGGGACAACAAGAGTGCGCATATGCATGAAGATGGTGACAGAACTATCCCGTGAGAGGAGGGGTGAGATCAAGGAGATAGCGACAGCGGGGGAGGTCTCACCTTGGGCGTGCTGTTTCGCTTATCTGGCCCATCCATTTTTCCGGAGATATTCGGGCAGGAATATGGGCGCTCCTCCGCGCCGGATGCTCTCGTCAGCCGCTTCCATGAAGGCGTAGAGTTCCAGAGTGGTGTCAGCCGAAACTGGAGGTATGCCGGTTTGAAAAAACTTTACGATTTCCCTGAGCATCGGTGCGTAGTTCCCGCCTGATGCCTGCTCAACGATGTCCTTCGTGCCAAAGGCAGTAACCTTGAATGCAGTCTTGCCATTTCTAATCCCATGCAGGGTTCCGATTCGGTCGTTGTTCCACTTACCGGTAACTACAATCGTATTCTTGTTCTCGGTAGCTGTCACGCTCTGACAGCCGGGACCCATTACCGTGAAGAGTGATTCCGTGGCATGAATCCCATACCAGAAGAGGCTGGGGTGATGGGGTTCTGAAACAGCTGGTCCGTATGAAATGGCGGAGCGGATTTCACCAGCATCGGCATTAGTCACTTCAATTACCCCCTTGTGCCAGCGCAAGGAAGAGCTGCTGAAGCAGGGAACTCCCGACTTCTTTGCAAGTTGAAAGATTTTAACGGCATCTTTGAGAGAACCGGCCAGAGGTTTGTCGATGAAGACAGGTTTGCCTGCATCCAGAACCGGTTTGACCTGTTCGAGATGAGTGCGCCCGTCAAGGCTGGTTAGAAGGATGGCGTCCACCTCGTTACACATGTCTGCAATATTAACATAGAGCCGCACCCCGTATTTCTCGGTCAGGGTTTTAGTGAATCCTGGTATCCTGTTGATGCTCGAAGGAATGTCAGGACTGCCACCCTTGTAGGCTGCTGTCACGATTGCGCCGGGTACATGCAAAGGATTGTTTTCTTCGTTCAAGAGGGAGGTAAAGGCGATGACGTGGGACGTATCGAGACCGATGAGGCCGATTCGTATTTTCTGAGCAGGGAGAGCTGCTGCCGAGGCGATTAGGATCAGGAAAAGGCGGGAGAGAAAGAGCATCACGAGTTTTTAGGGCAGAGTAGAGGCTGGGAGAAGGCGTTTCTGTATTCTTGCCGCATGCTTAGAATTAGAGATTTCCAAGCAGGGCTTTCAGAGTGACAATTCTCGCTATGGAAACTCTGATGCGTGCCTTCATTGGAATCGTGGTGGCTCTGTTGCTCAACCTCGCCGTGGTCGAGGCCAAGCCGACTTTCGAAAAAACCGGGGAGATCAAGATTCCGCGAGCGGATTTTAAGACCGATGGAGACAATCTTGTTGTCAGTTTCCGTGCCACGCGATGGGGAATGTATGACCTTACGTATGAAGGAGCTTCGGACAGTCAGATAAAGGTCACGCTTAATGGGCAAAAGCCGATTGAGAAGCCCTCTCTTGTGCAGGGTCACCTTGGGAGGTTCTACATCAAGAAAGCAGGAGCATGCCGTATTCAATTGAGCGGAACTGCGCCGGGGGTGAAAGTTTTAAGACTGGCGCCGGCCTGCGAGGGTAGCCCTGTAGTGCAGGAAGGAGGGCAGGCCATCGAGCTGGATGCCAGAAACTGTCGGATCTCAGGCGTGATGCTTCGTTACGAGCCCAACCCGAAAAAGCTCTGTATCGGATTTTGGGGAAATCCGGATGATTATCCGGTTTGGAACTACGCCGTAGCAACCGCAGGAAAGTATGAGGTTGTTCTGACCCAGGGGTGCGGACGGGGAGCCGGTGGAAGCCGGGCAGTACTCGAAACGGCGGGGACCTCGCTGGAGTTCACGGTCAAGGATACCGGAGGGTATCAAAACTGGATCGACGTTTCGTTGGGTGAAGTGGATATCGCGAAACCTGGTGATCAGGAGCTGACCGTGAAAGTTCTTAAGAAGGCTCGCGGCATCATGGATATTCGCCGGATTGTTCTGAAGCCCGTGAGGTGAGCGCTCGGGCCTCGAGCCTCCCGGAAAATCTCAGGCGATGATCTCATTCACAACCTTACCGAAGACGTCGGTTAGCCGGTAATCGCGTCCAGAGTGGTGGAAGGTGAGGCGCTTGTGGTCGATTCCCAGAAGGTGCAGAACAGTCGCGTGAAGGTCATGGATGGAGACCTTGTCTCTTATCGCATAATAGCCGTAGTCGTCAGTGGCGCCGTGGTGGTAGCCCTGCTTGGTCCCCCCACCGCACATCCACATGGTGAAGCCATGAGGGTTGTGATCTCGTCCATCGTCGCTTCGGCCCATCTGACCGTCAAATATTTCGCGGCTTGGAGTGCGTCCAAATTCGCTGCCACAGAGAACGAGAGTGTCTTCGAGCATGCCTCTGGACTCAAGATCGTGAAGGAGTGCCGCGATGGGTTGATCCACGGCATTGGCATTCCCTCGATGACCTTTTTCCAGACCCGCGTGCTGGTCCCAAAGATTTCCATAACGGGATGTTGAATGGGTAGCGGTGACGAATCGTACGCCCGCTTCCGCGAAGCGACGGGCCAGAAGCAAAGTGCGCCCGAATTCGTCAGTATGGTCTGCACCAACCCCGTAGAGTTCTTTTGTCGCCTTGGATTCCTGATTCAAATCCATGATCTCCGGGGCCACATTTTGCATTCGGAAGGCGAGCTCGCGGTTACGTAATTCTGCCATGAGCGGATCACTCTCCTCATTGATAGCTTGGATAAAATCAAGGTGGGCCCGTTGGTCGGAAAATCCAGCCGCTAAGTTGTCCCACATCAATTCACCTCCCCTGCGGGAAGGTTTCAGGATTGGTGCTCCTGCGAAAGAGGAAGGCAGAAAGCCGGTAGGAAATGCTTTTCCGTCCTTGGGGGTCAGGTCCACATACCCGGGCAGATTGCTATTATCAGATCCAAGCCCATAGAGCAGCCAGTTACCCATAGAGGGCCGAAGCTCGCGAGGCACACCTGTGTTAAGCATCGACATCGCGGTGATGTGATCCTCGTTCTCGTGGTGCAGAGAGTGGATGAAGCATAGTTTATCCAGCCATCCACGGTTAACCTTCGGGAAGAGGTCGCTGGCCCAACTTCCCGTTTCTCCCCATTGACTCCATTCGAAAGGAGATCCGATAATATGACCGCGCTCCGCAAACGTGAATTTGGGTGATTTGATAGAGGCAGGCAGTGGTTGGCCATGCTCTGCCTGCAGACGGGGTTTGTAATCGTAGGAGTCAACTTGGGAGATTCCCCCATCGAGCATAATGAAAATCATGCGCTTTGCTCTAGCAGGGAAGTGAGGTTCCAGATCTCCGGACGCGGGTGAGGTCGGAGTTGCCGCCTTGGTCTCTTGTCGGGAGAGAAGATCACAGAGAGCTAGTCCGCTAAAGCCCATGAAACCTCGCCGGGACAGGGAGAGAGGAAATAAACCATTCTTGCCCACCTCGATAGCGGCCTTCCCGGGGGTGTAGTTGGGTGCTGAGGATGAGGCGCTCATTTTAGATAGCTGAAGTTATCCGAGGAAAAGAGGCCCAGGACCACTCTCGCCCAGGAGGCGGTTTCCCCAAGGTCCTGCACGATCCGGCAGTGGTCAAGATAGGTGAAGGTCTGCTCCATCAGGAGGGGGCCGGGGGAGTGCCCGAGAATCATACGGAAGGCGACAGTGACTCTCTGTTCGTCATTTAAGTCTGGCAGTGCGAGCAGGCGCTCGGCGATTTTGGACGCGTAGTAGCGGGGCAGTTTGTTATTGAGCCAGAAAAGGGATTGCGAGGTATTGACAGAACTATCCCGCTTGTGGACCGGAACTCCTGATGGATCGTATCCAAAAAGATGCAACATCTTGCGGATTTCGATTCCCATCCCCATTGGGGAACGTCCCGAGGTGAGAATATACATCGCGCGGTCCTTGGATTTGCTATTGTCAAGGGGATGACCACTGGGCTGACGGGGAACCTTGCCCGCCAGACTCAGCATTGAGTCGTACAGGGCTTCGGCTTCCAGCCGGCGTCGTGGGTAGCGCCAGAGGAGTTTGTTGTCGGGGTCCGGATTGTTCGTAGTGAGGGCTGTCGAGCTGCTCTGCCTGTAGGTGGCGGAAGTAACAATGAGGCGATGGAGGTCCTTCAAAGACCAATTCATCGCGATGAGCTTGGCGGCAAGAAAGTCGAGGAGAGGTTGATTCGTGGGGTTTGCGCCTTGAACTCCAAAATCACCGGAGGTTGCAACAATGCCTGTGCCGAAGTGCCCTTGCCAGAGACGATTAGCAATGACGCGGGCGGTCAGGGGATTTCCGGGATCGACGATCCATTGTGCCAACTGCAGGCGGCCACTGGAATGTTCCGGGATGACAGGGCTCTTCACGAGGTGCCTCGCGAGCGAGGGGACAGCACGAGGGACAGCCTTCTTCTCAACATTGTAGGTGTCTCCGCCAATGTGAATGGGCTCGTTTCGTACTCCTTGGACATCGGTGACCGCGAGCATTTGCGGGAGGGGAGCATGGAGGGCGCGGCGCTTTGCGATTTCGGTGTCGATCCGGGAGACAGACTCAGGGACAAGGAAGCGTTCAAGGTCAGCGATTCCCGGTGGCCAGGCTTGGGGAACGAATTGAAGCTGAGCGAGAATCTCTTTTCGGAGCCCCCACTTCTTCGACGCTTCATTCAGCCATTTGCCGCGATGGGGAGGAGTTCTTACAAAGCGCACTTTGTCGATCCGGGGGAGATAGGAATGGTCGTCGGCCCAGAGGCGAATGTCATTCTTTCCGCTTCGGAGGAGATAGTGGCCGAGGCTTACCCATCTAAAATGCCGACTCTCCCACCCCCCACTCGTCGGGAGGGAGAACTCGCTCAGGACGGACTTGCCGTCAATTTTCAGCTCGATGCGGTAGGATTCCGGGGCCGCGCAGCGCAGAAGGATCGTGTAGGTGCCGGCTTCTGGGAGCTCCGGTCGCCATCCCACCCACTGCAGCCGCTCCCGCTGAGTCTCCACGACAGTTTCGCCAGCTACCTTGACGCGCCTCACGTTATTTTGTCCCTGATAGTCTTCAGCCTCGATCTCAACTGCAGGCATGGGGGGGAGAGACTTGAGGGCATTCCTGTAATCGACATCCTTCTGAAGGAGTTCCCGCTCGAGCAGGTCTTCCCGGGCAGTAGCAAGAGCTTTCCAGCGGTCCCGACGGAGAGAGTCTACCAGTTTCTCGTTTGCTTCAAATGCACGTATTTTCTTCTGGGATGCCTCTGGTCGTGTCAGCCGATAACGACCGTCCCTCCAATTGCTACTGTTCTCCTTGAGAATCCGCGTACTTCCAAAAATGCCGGCCAACGCATAATAGTCTCGGGTGGGAACGGGGTCGAAGAAGTGGTCGTGGCAGCGCGCACAGGAAAAGTTGAGGCCAAGAAAAGCCTGAGTCGTTGTTGAGATCTGCTCATCGATAATGTCCATCCGAAGGGTGTTAGGATCGGCGCAGTCTGCGAACCATGGGCCGATGGAGAGAAATCCCGGGGCAGCCAGAAGGTCGAGCTGGTCCGCGTGCAGTCGTTTGGACTCGGCTTCAGCCAGAATGTCTCCCGCGATTTGTTCGACGACGAACTGATCGAACGGCTTGTTCGAATTCAAGGCTCTCACAACATAGTCCCGGTAAGGCTCAGCCATGTCGATCCTGTCAACGGCAGCGACTTTGGTCTTTCCCTGGATGTAGCGGCTTACATCGAGCCAGTGGCGGCCCCAGCGCTCGCCGTAGTGGGGGGAGCCAAGTAGTCTTTCCACAAGCGCGAGGTAGGCCTGGTCAGGGCCCTTCTCGGTCACTGCAGATTCGAAATTCTCGAGCTCTTTCAAGGTGGGGGGCAGTCCCGTGAGGTCGATGGAGAGGCGACGAAGCAGGGTGGCAGGGTCCGCCTGTGGGCTGGGCTTCAGGCCGGCGTCAACGAGGTCCGCTAGAACAAAGTTATCGATGGAGTTCATGCTCCAGTCGCCTTGGGTGTCCGGTGGAGGAGTTGGCTCCCGCAGTAACTGGAAGGCCCAATGACTTTTCTCCTCACCCATGATCGTGGCTGCTGAGGCTGTCAGCAGGAGCAGGATCATGACTGGAATCGGCAAGTGCATCATCGGGGGACGGACTATTCTACGGGTGATGGTGTCGGTATTCTACAACCTCTGGCCTAACTTGTCTTCAATCGATCATTTTCCTGCAAATCTCTGGAAAAGACTTCCAAAACGCTGAAAATCAATGTGGTCGACACCTAAGAGCATGGGAATTGAGCCGGATCGGACTCCTAAAACCGCAGAAATTGTGATCAGATCCGCATTTTTTGAATACTCCGGGATGAAGACCCGCCTAACGATTGTGAGTTGTTAATCGCGTCGTTGTTGCCAGCAGCGCGGTGTTCCAGTATACTCCGTGGCCCTCGAAAGTTCACCTGCCCTTACTATGTCGCATACAATGCTACCCCAGATTGCTCCTTGCTTCGTAAGCCACAATATGGCGCTCGGAGGGGCCCAGACTGCAGTGCTCCGATACATAGAGACGCTGCCGGAGTGGGTCAGGGAACGCACTACCCTCTACTGCCAGTCTGACGATACCCCTCTCTTGGATAAAGCCATGGAGAATGGCTTCAGCTGCGGAGAGGTTACGCGGGTTGCTCCCAACGATCCGAGTTCGTGGTTTTTGAGCTACGGGAAATTGGATGGTCTGCCGGAACGTCCTACCTCGCTGGTGCTTCACTCTTGGGATGACGCCGGATGGCGGTATTTCAGTAAGGCTTATGAGGGTCAAACGGGGATGACAGTGGCTGGTGTTTCCCAGAAGGTCATGAACCGCTACGCCAACTGGATCCGGGAGAACGGCCACATCGACGGGGGCGTTCTTCCTCCTCCCGTGACGGAATTTTGCATGGCGAAGGGGCAAAACGATCCCCAAGGGCGGATCGTGGTGGGATGGATGGGACGCCCGCTGGAAGACAAGGGTCTCATGACTCTGCCATATCTCCTTGCGGAAAATCCAAGACTCATAGTGCGGGCCTGGACCGGAGCAGAAACTGCAGGGTTGGATTATACGCAAAGAGTTCAGGGAGAAGCGATGGAAGCGGTGCTGAAGCTCGCCCGGAAACTCGGGGTTGAGGATCGGTTGGATATTCGACCTCTGGATTTCAACGCGCTTAGTTACCGACACCGCCTTGAAGGGTGTCACGTATTGCTGGGAAATAGCAGGAAAGAAGGATTCCTGCTTACTGCCGCAGAGGCTCTTAGCTGTGGAATTCCTGTTGTTGTTACTAAGACATGTGGAATCGCGGATTTCATCAAGGGTGGCCACAATGGATATCTCATTGATTGGAATGATAATCCTAAGCGGCTGGCCAAGATTGCGCATCGGGCCATCCTCAAGGCAGCCAAGCTCGATCCAGTCAAGTGCCTCGCGTCAGTCGACCGGCTTTCTCTGGGGTCCAATTATGCAAGTGCTTACCGACCTGTGCTGGCAAACCTCACCCATACAGGCCTTCAGCATGAGAATGCGCGCGTAACCGTTGGTGTTCGTATCCACGAAGGCGTTGACGCATCGTTCCTCGATGACGCAATCAACAGTATAGCAGCTCAGACATACAGGAATTTTAAAACTGTGCTTCTGGTGGATGGCTCATGGTCCTTTGGGGAAACGTTGGCTGAGCGGTATGACTTGCCTCTGATTTGCACTGGGCTCAGGCCAGATATTGAGCATTGTAGCTGGTTGCACCGACAGGCTCTGGCACAGTGCGAAACCGAGTTCTACAAGCCCCTTGATTATGACGACCAGATAATGCCCAATTATCTCGAAAGAGCGGTTCGTTCGCTGGATGAGAGGGGAGTGGATGTTTACGGTTGTCTGCTCAACACCCTCCAGGATGGAGAGATTACCCCGCGGCTTCATTGGCCCAATAAGTCCCTTGATACGATGTTTACGGGTAACTCGGATGACAATATGCTCCCGCACTCCTCGGTAACAATGCGGACAAGAGTTGCTCTCAAGGCTGGAAACTATCAGGAGAGAGCAGTTGGGCTTGGAGCGGACGATTACCATCTATGGTATCGGATTTTCAAGGTCGGTGGAGAGTTTTTCCGGGATGACGAGGTGCGCAATGTGGTCTACCGGGTTCACGATAGAAATTCACTCGTCATTCGCAGGGAGCGCTTTGGGCACTCCAATAAAAGAAAGCAGCTCCTTGCTGGTGCAGCAGCCGCAGGTATCGCGGCTATGCCGCTGGCAGCCCAAGTAGAGGGTGAAAAAGCTCAGAAGCCCACCGTGGTGGTGGCCCCGAGTGGGGATACCATTGATCCCCCTCATTCGTAGGAGCGTTTTGATGAAAATATTTTTCGAGGGCAAGGTGGAGACTTTGTTCTCCAAGAAAAACTTTGTCTCGTGCCAATGAGTTCGTGGGATTTCACGACTTTGGGGTCCACGATGTTGAGCCTCACTACCGATCCGGGAGTGCCTTTTCTGTCGAGTGTGGGACTTCGCCTCGACGTGGCGGGGGCGGAGTCGAACTGCGCGATCGCACTCGCGCGGCTCGGCAAGCGTGCTTCGTGGCATTCAAAAGTTGCAAGAGGGACCCTTGGGGAACGAGTCGTTTCCGGTGTTCAAGCGCACGGCGTCGATGTTTCTTCTGTGATCCGAAGTGATGAAGGTCGAACGGAGCAGATGTGGGTGGAGGCCGGGCTTGGAGATAATCTAACTTCGATCACCTATGACCGGGACGGAGCCTCAGTAGCGGGCTTGAGGATTGATGAACTCGATCTGCATTCCCTCCATGACAGCCAATATTTCCATGCTACCGGAATTACACCAGCGCTGTCGGAGGATTGTCGTAATGCAATCCTCGATGCTGTGCAGCTGGCGTGCAGGGCCGGGGTGAAGGTGTCGTTCGATGTGAATTACCGCTCGAAGCTGTGGCAGCCATGCCGTGCGCAGGAAGTTCTCTCGACGATCATCCCTGGCATCCATCTGCTTTTCATCAAGGAGAGGGACCTCGAGTTGCTCTGGGGACGAGGAGGAGATGCAGAAGAGGAACTGCGTCGGTTAAAGGGTGAATTTGGTATCGCTAATATTGTCCTGACACAGGGCCGTAAGGGAGCCAGTGCTCTGCTAGGAGATCAGTTTGAAAGTCACGCCGCCTTTGATGGTGAGGCGGTCAGTCCGATCGGGGCTGGTGACGCTCTGGCAGCAGGAGTGCTCTATTCCCTCATGGAGGGGGAGCAGGAGCTTGCCCTCAAAAGGGGGTGCGCCATGGCTTCTCTGGCAAGGGAGTCGAGAGGCGATTATGTGATCGGAGGAAAGCAGGCGCTCGACGCCCGGATGCAGGGAGAGGTGAGCCGCGGCCTATGCCGGTAGAACCAGTTGCTCCAGAACTCGGGTTCAGCGACTCAACGACTTGACCCCAGCTCGTGAAAATCGTCCGATGCCGTTGTGAAAACCACATTGTCGAGGCGTCGATTTCTTCAGAGTTCATCTCTTGTCGCAGGCTCCGGTCTTCTGCCCGCTGGATTTGCATCGGGGCGAAAGGTGTCTCCGAACAGCAAACTCAACGTCGGGGTGATTGGGGCCGGAGGAAAGGGAACGGCTGACAGTGAGGGGGTCATGAGCGAGAATATTGTCGCTCTGTGTGACGTCGATGAAAGGACCCTGCGGGCAAGAAAGGCACGCTTTCCCAAAGCCAAACTCTTCAAGGATTATCGTGTCATGCTTGAGCAGCTTGGTGATCAGCTTGATGCAGTGACGGTAAGCACCCCGGATCACCACCACTTTCCAGCCAGCATGCTGGCCATGGATCTGGGTCTCCATGTCTATGTGCAGAAACCACTTGCCCATACGGTGTGGCAGGCTCGTGAAATGTTGAAGCTTTCCCGCGATAAAAAAGTCGTCACCCAGATGGGAAATCAGGGACATTCCTACAGTTCCACCCGCAAACTGGTGGAGGTCGTACGAGCTGGTATCATTGGGGAGGTAAAAGAAGTTCATGTCTGGACGGACCGTCCGATCTGGCCACAGGGGATCGGTCGACCCAAGGGGTCAAAGCCGGTTCCCGATTACCTCGACTGGGATCTATGGCTGGGCCCCGCCCCGGAGCGTCCCTACCACGATGGGTATCATCCTTTCAAATGGCGTGGCTTCTGGGATTTTGGGACTGGGGCTCTCGGGGACATGGGATGCCATAATATGGACGCGGCTTTCTGGGCGTTGCAACTTGGCGCGCCCACCAGTGTGGAGGCGGATGTCTCTGGAGTGAGTGAAGACACCGCGCCGAAATGGAGTGTGATTCGCTATGAGTTTCCCGCCCGGGGAGAGCTTCCACCAGTCAGTCTCACCTGGTATGACGGGGGGAAGAAGCCCAGTGCCGATATTATCGGTGAGAAGGACTTGCCGAAGAATGGCAGCCTGATTGTCGGGTCCAAGGCGACCATTGCCTTCCGAGAGTGGAACCCCAATGGATTTCGGGTTCTTTCGGAGGGTCAGGAAGTCCAGTTTTCTGACCCCGACCCGCTCTTCCCACGGGTCGGAGATAATCCATACAAGGAGTGGATTGAATCCTGTAAGGGAGGGTCTCCCTGTCTTTCCAACTTTGAATACTCTGTTCCGTTGACGGAGATGGTTCTTCTTGGAAACGTCGCGCTGCGGGCGGGTGAGAAAGTTGAGTGGGACGCCACAGCGCTCAGGGCCAAAGGGAACCCACGCGCTGATCAATTGATCCGCACCGCTCCCCGAAAAGGCTGGGAGATCTGAAATTCGCCAGATTCCTGCCCTTCTGGGCTGATTTCAGGGGGTAATTCCCAAAGTAGAAATTTTGGCGAGGTCATCTTGCTGCTGCCTTGAGTTGCAGCGATCATGTCTGTAGGATTCCGGCCGTATCCTACCCACTAACCCATGGCCGGTATTGATACAGACGATGACATACCCGACGTACCCATGTCGGACACTCTCAAACAGCCCTCTGCTGGTCGGCTACATGGTGCCGATGAGGAGATGAACAAGGGTGGACATTCTCCAGCCAAGAGTGACGGATTCCCGCGAAGGGAGTTTTGCAGCTTGGCTCTCGGCACTGCGATTGTGGCTGCCCCGACTGTGGTCGGTCTGCGGGTGGTTCTAAGCCCGTTGTTTAACGGCGCCTCCGAAGGAATTCTCGCACGCCTGACAACTCTTGATAGTCTCGTTGTGGGAGGTCCGCCGCAGGCGTTCAAGGTCATTGCTGACAAGTCCGACGCCTGGACTACCTACAAGGACCTTCCCCTCGGGCTTGTTTATGCCCAGAGAGTCGCGGATCGGAAGGTCGTAGTATTCAGTGCGAGTTGTCCCCATGCCGGGTGTGCGGTTGAGTATCGTAACGAGGGTGATCGTGGTGAGCACTATTACTGTCCGTGCCACGAGAGCAGTTTCAAAACTGATGGTAGTCTGGCCCCGGATAATACGCAGGCGAAGCGGGGGCTCGATACCCTCGAGGTCATCGGGGAAAAGCTTGAGCAAGGTGAAGTGTGGATTCGCTTCCAGAAATTCAAGGCAGGTATTTCGGAAAAGAAAGTGGTCTGATGATTGGTGCTAAACCCTCCCTCCTGAGACCATGAAACCTCTCCTGAATTGGATCGATAACAGGACGGGAATCAGACGGTTTACCCAGGAAGCACTCTTTGAGAATATTCCCGGTGGTGCGCGGTGGCGCTACGTGTGGGGAAGCACTCTGACGTTTGCCATCATGGTTCAGTTCATCACCGGAATCATGCTCTGGATGTTCTACAGTCCGAGCGCGAATTCAGCATGGGAAAGTGTTCATCATCTCGAGGAGCATGTGAAAGGCGGCGTCTGGTTGCGGGGAATTCATCACTGGACTTCGCAATTCATGATCGTCCTGCTGGTCCTGCATCTTGTCCAAGTGGTTGTGGATGGGGCATACAAGGCCCCGCGTGAGTTCAATTTCTGGTTCGGACTCGCCTTGCTGGGGGTAACAATGGGACTCGGACTTACCGGCTATCTGCTCCCTTGGGATCAGAAGGGGTATTGGGCCACCGAGGTCGCTACCAATATCGTCGGTAACACTCCATTCGTAGGGGATTACCTGAAACAGATTTTAATTGGGGGGAATGAGGCGGGTCATCACACCCTTACCCGTTTTTTTGCACTGCATGCTGGAGTGCTGCCGGCCCTTCTGATCGGTCTTATCGTGCTTCACATTTATCTGTTTCGAAAACACGGGATCACTCCAGCCCCTCGCAAGACATCTTCCTCTGCGCGTCATTTCTGGTGGGTAGCACTGTTTGTCATGGTCTTTGCGATGGCTCTCGTCTGGCTCAA
The DNA here is from genome assembly GCA_002715825.1 of Roseibacillus sp. Lineage (GTDB taxonomy): Bacteria > Verrucomicrobiota > Verrucomicrobiia > Verrucomicrobiales > Akkermansiaceae > Roseibacillus_B. Next base: position 16,388 of record PBAI01000034.1, read on the forward strand.
CTGGGACGAATTCCCGTCAGCGTCCAAGCCACTTGTCGGGATCGTTCCCGCAATTTTCACAGGGCTTTGCCTGATGCGGGTTGTCTATCTCTACATTCGAAAGAGACGGCTGGAAGAGGCGGATCGCAAACCTCGTCCGGGAGATGTCTATTTCTGGCCGGATCAGGTCTTACGGGATGCGGTAGCATGTGCCGTTGTGTTGGGAGGAATTCTTTTCTTCGTCGGGCAGGTGGGAACTGAGCTCAGTGCGCCGGCAGACCCTTCTGAGAACTACTCAGCAGCCCGCCCGGACTGGTATTTCATGGCTCTCTTCGCTCTCCTGAAGGACTTTGACCTGATTACCGGAGCCTTCGTCATACCTGGCATCGTGGCTGCCATTGTGTTTCTGATGCCTTTTATCGGGCGAAAGCGGATAGGCCACATATTCAATCTGGTCTTCCTGGTCGTTGTACTNGGAGGGTTTGTTCATTATACTCTGGTGGCATTCACTCATGATTGGACGAGTGAGGAACATCAGGCAGCCGTGGAAGCGGCTCATCGAGATGCTGCTAGGATCAAGGTTTTGGCAGGCGGACCAAATGGGATCCCACCCGAAGGCGCAATCACGCTACTGCGCAACGATGCCTTGACGCAGGGCCCTCGGCTATTTTCCCAGAACTGTGCCTCATGCCACTCGTTTGACGGTCATGACGGGATGGGAAAACCCCGCAAGGATCCTCAAAGTGCGTCCGACTTGAAGGGGTTTGCTTCACGGAAGTGGTCTGCGGGAATCTTGAACGCAGAGTCCTTTGCCCATCCGGATTATTTCGGGGGAACCAAATTAATCGAAAAGAGCAGGATGCTGAAGTATCTTAAGAGTGATATATTTCTGGATCTTCCGTCCGAGGAGGTTCATGCGATGGCGGTTGCTCTCTCGGCAGAGGCTCAGCTCAAGAATCAGGCAGCTCTCGATAATGCTGATCGAAGTTTGATCGAGGAGGGACGCGAGCTTCTCTCCATCGAGTGTACGGAGTGCCACACCTATCATGAGGAGGGTGACGGAATTGATTTAACCGGATATGGAAACAGGGAATGGCAGATTGCTTTCGTAAGAAACCCTTCTCACGAGCGTTTCTACGGGAAGCGTAATGACCGGATGTCAGTTTTTGGACCGAAATACCGTGACGATGGTTCCCTCGAGCGACCGGCCCAGTTGACTGACCGGGAGATTGGTTTCATCGTCGATTGGTTGAGGGGCGACTGGTACGAACCCATGGTTGCAGGGTCAAAGGCTGTTGAGTGGGATCAGTAAGAACCTCGGTCGCTTGTTGAGGCGGCCAGTGATAGAAAGAAGAAGTGAGATTTTCGGCAAATCGTCGACACGGGGTGAGTTTCATGCAGAAGTAGGAAATGTCGAAGCAACCGGAGGAGCAGGACGGAAAAAACCTCGGATTTTTGAAGACGACTCTGACTGGTGCGGTGCTTGTTGTGGTGCCGGTGGGGATTATTGGCTTTGCCCTCTGGCAGATCGTGACGGTTTTTAATAAGCTGCTTCTCCCAGTGGTCACGTGGTTTCCCTTCGATTCGCCGGCAATCAGTTACCTTGTTCTCGCCGTCGCACTCACTCTGGTGGTCGCGCTCTGTTACCTCACGGGAGTAACGGTGAGAACAAAATGGGGAGAAGTGGTCCGGGGCTGGGCCGAGCGGTGCATCCTGGAGCGAATCCCGGGTTACCGCGTTATCCGGACGTTGATCCACCAGTATCTGGGTCATGAGGGAGGTCGTCAGTTTCGCCCGGTTTTAGTGGATTTATTGGGGTCAAGCTCGCAAGCGGTGGGATTCGAGATCGAGGTNCTGGGGAATGGTCAGGTTGCCGTATTTCTTCCATCGGTTCCGGCCGCGACCCTCGGGCAGATTCAGTTGGTNCCGGAGAGCGCGGTCCAACCCCTCGATGCTACCATGCATGCAACACTTGAGGCACTAACGATGTTCGGGATAGGGTCATCCAAGCTAGTGGACAGCGGGGATGAAGCTGATCCAGCGGGCGAGGGACAAAGTAATCCTGAGGCCAAGTAGAGGGTCAGCGTGNGCGTTTCCATGGCGGCACTACAAGGGTGNGCCGGATGGAGGCGGAGCCATGCCAGCGTGTTCGCAGCTTCCGGGCTGCAAGCGCAACTTTTTGCGGACAAGCATTCCGGTAAGGTTTAGCCCGCTACGTAGCCTTGGTGCTTTGTCATGGAAGACGATTCCGTTGATGGGCTTGGCGCGGATCTCCAAGGTTCCCGAATACCCTGTCAGCTTGCTGATCGCCAACGTAGGGCTTGGATCCTGACTTTNCTGAGAATCCCTCGAGGGATCAGGCGAGAATGTCATTCAAGACGTGACCATCGATATCAGTAAGGCGAAAATCCCTCCCCTGATAGCGATAGGTGAGACGCTTGTGATCGATACCGAGAAGGTGGAGAATCGTCGCGTTTCGGTCATGAATATGCATGGTGCCCGGGGTCCACTTCTCCATGGTTGGCTTGGGTCGCATGGGCGTTCCATCAGGATGGGCGATATTATACCCGTAGTCATCACTTTTCCCGTAGGTGATTCCGGGCTTGATTCCGCCCCCGGCCATCCAAGTCGTGAAACATCGAGGATGATGATCACGCCCATAATTTTCTTTGGTCAGTCCGCCCTGGCAGTAAGACGTCCGGCCAAATTCTCCTCCCCACACTACCAGTGTTTCGTCCAGCATCCCTCTCTGCTTCAGGTCTGTGATGAGGGCATAGCATGCCTGATCAATATCCCGGCACTGGGATTCGTGCTCCCGGGGAAGGCCGCCGTGGGCGTCCCATCCACGGTGGAAAATCTGGATATTGCGCACACCGCGCTCAGCAAGCCGGCGGGCGTTCAGGCAGCAGGCGGCAAAGGTGCCTGCCTTTCTCGCCTCTTCGCCGTAAAGTTCAAAGGTCTTGTCGCTTTCCGTGGTCAGATCCATCAGCTCCGGGACAGAGGTCTGCATGCGAAAGGCCATTTCATGCTGCTTGATACGGGCCAGAGTCTGTGGATCGAGGCTTTGTTCGTGCTGACTACGGTTGAGAGCGGCCAGAGTGTTCAGCTGGGCTCGTCGGTCGCTTCTTGAAGTGCCTTTCGGATTGCTCAGATAAAGGACGGGATCGCCCTCGCTCCTCAGGAGGACACCCTGGTGTTCGGCAGGAAGAAAGCCGGGACCCCAGAGGCGATTGAAAAGACTCTGCTCAGGGAAACTCGTCTTGGCGTGCATCACGATGTAGCCCGGAAGGTCCTCATTCATGGTTCCAAGTCCGTAACTCAGCCAAGCACCAAGGCTTGGCCGACCCGGAACCTGGCTTCCGGTCTGTATGAAGGTAATGGCGGGATCGTGGTTGATAGCCTCCGTATAGGTGCTGTTCACTACGCAGAGCTCCTTGGCAACCTTACCGGTCTGCGCAAGCAGCTCACTCGCCCAGAGTCCGTCCTCGTTATTGGGATGCTTGGTGAACTCGTATTTCGACGGGCAGACAGGGTGGGTTTTCTGGCCGGCTGTCATCCCTGTAACCCGCTGTCCATCCCGGATATGTTCGGGGAGGTCCTGGCCGAACATTTCGCGCATCTTTGGCTTATAGTCCCAGGTATCGATATGGCTGGGTCCACCGCTCATGAAGAGATAAATAACCCGCTTCGCAGTGGCCCGATGATGAATCCCTCCGTTGAGGTCGGCCTTGCCTTGTGCCCCCTGAAGTTCCTCGGGCAGCATCTGGGCCATTGCGGCAGTACCGAGTCCGAGGGCAGACCTGCCGAAGAGCTGTCGGCGGGTCATGGAGAGTTGGTAGTCGTGGAGGTCCATGTCGGGGCGTGATTTCAGGATAAATCAGGGTGAGGGCATTCAATTCAGGAGCAGTGCAACATCACTCGCGAGGACAGTAATGGATACCTGAGTCCACGCCGCTACTTCCGCTGGCTTTAGGTCGGGATTACGGGCAATTTCTCCGGTCGAAAGAAGGGCGAGAGCATCATTTTCTGCGGCCTCGTAGCGCTGACGCATCTGCTCGAGGAGCTGTTCGCATGCCTTTCTCTCCGTTTCGCGGGGTGGCCGGCTCGCTACGAGGGTAAAGAGAAGGTCCATTCTGGAGGTGTCGTTCCCTGCCTCAGTCATCAGCCGTTCCGCAAGTTTTCGGGCCATTTCCACGCGCTGGGTTTCATTGAGCAGACCAAGTGACTGAAGTGAGGTATTGGTTCGTGAACGACGAACACAGCTTGATTCCCGGTCAGGGGCATCGAAAAGCGTCATCATCGGGTGAGGACTGGTTCTTTTCCAATAGACATAGAGGCTGCGGCGATAGGCCTTGCTGCCTTTGTCGGTCACGTAGTTCTTTGTGTTGCTGGCAGGATGCATGAGAGCCTTCCAAAGTCCCGCTGGCTGGTAAGGCTTGATACCCTCTCCCCCCATGTGTCCGTCCAGGAGGCCGCTGGACCACAGGGCCATATCCCTGATCACTTCCGCATCGAGGCGATAGCTCGGTCCTCTTGCATAGTAGAGGTTTTCGGGATCCTCCAGAATGTCTGCTCGATGGGCGGACTGCTGCGTGAAGGTCTCGCTGGTCAGCATCAGCTTAAGGATGTGACGAAGGTCCCATCCGGAGTCCTGCAATTCTACGGCGAGCCAGTCGAGAAGACCGGGATGGGTAGGCTGCTTGCCCTGCAGGCCGAAGTCCTCCGGGGAGCGCACAAGCGCATCACCATAAACCCGCTGCCAGATCCGGTTGACGAGAACCCGGGCAACCAGAGGGTTTTCCGGTGACACCAGCCATTGAGCGAGTCCAAGACGGTTGCGGGGAGCTCCTTCAGGAAGACTGCCCATGACGGAAGGTATTCCCGGCTCTACTGGTTCACCAGTGGGTTGATTATATTCGCCCCTCACGAGGACCTTGGTGACTCGGGGTTTTCCGAGTTCCTGCGCGATCAAGGTGGAGGTAAAGCGCTTTTCGGATTCCGCGAAGAGCGCCTTCAGCTCTGCGGCTCGGGGGTGGAGACTGGATTCCTTGAAGGGACCCTTGGGATCGGCTACCCTGTTTAGTCGATCCCTGCGGGAAAGTGTCTTCCATTGAATTTTATCGGTATCTGCGATGGGGATGGCCTTTAAAGTCTCAAGTTCCTTCAAAAGGGCTTTGTTCCGCGTGGCGAGATTTTCCCATTCGTTCCATGCCACTTGATCTGCGGGAGCTTTCATGACCGGTCCATACTCATATTTGTTCCCGTCCATCGGGGACTCCGCTGTCGAGTTGAAGAAGGCAAGAAGCTGATAGTATTCGGTCTGAGTGATCGGGTCGTATTTATGAGTATGACAGCGAGCACAGGACATTGTCATTCCCAGTAGAACTGTGCCAATGGTTTCAGTCCGGTCGAAATTGTTTTTACACTGAAATTCCGCAGGGATGGCACCGCCTTCCGCAGTCGAAGGGTTCATACGAACAAATCCTGTTGCCACTTTTTGCTCCAGGGTTGCTTCAGGAAGNAGATCCCCGGCNAGTTGCCAGATGATGAATTCGTCGAGNGGGAGGTTCTTGTTGAATGCGCGAACCACCCAGTCGCGGTAAGGATAGATGCCGCGTTTGTTATCCAGATGGAGGCCATGGGTGTCGCCGTAGCGAACAGCGTCAAGCCAGTAGCGAGCCTGATGTTCGCCATACCGAGGGCTCTCCATCAGCGTTTCAAGATAGCGCAGATAAGCGGTATTTGTCTTGTCGCCGATGAAGCTCGCCAGAACCGTGGGGTCTGGCGGCAGGCCGGTGAGGGTAAGGGCGGCTCTTCGCGCCAAAGTCGCCCGATCACTTGTCTCAGNGAGGCGCGCTTTTTCTCCGAGCTTTTCGACCAGCTTGGCCTTGACGAAGCGGTCTATCGGATGCGCGGTTTTGCTATCCTCAGGTGGGTCTTTGCGCACAGGCGTCACAAAAGACCAGTGCTTGGCGTAGTTGCCACCTTCCCTGACCCATCGGGATAAAATTTCCCGTTCANCGGAGGTTAGCTGTTTTTCGGCGTCCTTCGGAGGCATCGGGTCGTCTCCGTCGTGGATACGGAGGATGAGCTCGCTATCTTCAAGACTGTCCGGATCGATTGCTCGAAGGCCGTCGCGGTCTTCGGTAGCGCCTTCGTAGGAGTCAAGACGTAGATCCTCCTCTTTCTTTGTATCCGGTCCGTGACAAACAAAGCATTTATTAGAAAGAATGGGAAGAACCTCCCGGGCAAAGTCCACTTCTTTCGCCACTGATTTCTGAANGGCCCCCGAAGCGAGAGTGAGGAGCACGAGGATACCCCGGGCGAGGCATCGTTGCGCTGCCAGTGTCTGAGCTCTCATGACGGGTTCGAGGCCTAACNGTTATGGCCCCAAGACTTGTTAAACGATCCTCTTGCCAGCTCAACCCGAATTTTCACTTGATGGAACGGCCTGCTGCCTACTCGGAAGCGAGAAGGGCGCTATAAGACTCATAACTGACGCTGACTGAGCCTTTGCAGCGAGGTCGGAAGACGCAGAGAACGGACGATGCCTCTCCCTCCCTCGTTCGGGGGTCCGANGGCGATGTCGTGATTGGCCTATCTGTATCTTTCGGCCTTTACTTGAGGGGTGACACGGCAAAAATGANCCCTGGAACCGGTTGCTTACCATGAGCCCGGTTCACAAACCCCACTCTAAAGTCCCCGCCCTCAATGAATTTTCGATCCTATGTCGCCTTCCCCNTGTTGGGCATCCTGCTTTCACTCCATTTTCTCCGTGGNGAGCAAGTGGTGATNCGNGAAATCATGTATCATCCTCAGATGGTCCCGGAGGGCGAGACTCCGCTTCCGGAGTTCATAGAGATCGAAAATCTCACTTCGAGCGTCTTTGACATTGCGGGTTGGAAGATTACCGGAGGAGTTGATTACACCTTTCCGGACTTNTCTGCGGCGGCTCCTAACGATTCATTCCTCGTGGGACGGCGCAAGATCGTGGTGTGCCAGGGGGATCCTGCGGAATTCCGGGCGGCCTACGGGGTGTCAAATGCGATTCAGGTTTTTGGTCCGTGGACGGGGTCACTCGATAATGCCGGTGATCGGATTACCTTACGGGACAAGAACGGCGTGGTGATGACCTCGGTAAGATACGACGACACGCACCCATGGCCGGTTGCGCCGGACGGCGCTGGACACAGTCTCGTATTAACCGAGTCAGAGCGGAGAATCGACGACTACCGGAGCTGGGGAGCGAGTTCCCGGGTGGGAGGCTTTCCTGGTAATTCGGACAGCGCCGTAGTGTCGTCTCTCGTGATTAACGAGCTTCACTTCAACGAGGATGGAGATGTCGACTGGGTAGAGGTTCACAACACATCCAGCACAGTCCAGAGCCTCGATGGATATTTTTTGAGCGGAGCGCGAGGATTTGGTGACAGAACAGACATATCGGGATCGGTGCCACCCAATGGCTTCCTGAGCTTCGATGTTGGATTTTCTGATAACGGAGTCGCGTTCCTGGTGGACGGTAACAATGTGGTCCGAAGCGCGGTGGGCTACGATCGCGACAGTCTTCGCGATCATGTAGCAGCCTACCCCGACGGTTCCACGGATTTCTACTCCTCTGCCCAAGGGAGCAGGCAGGCGCCGAACAATCCTGACCGCGAAACCGACGTGGTGATCAATGAACTTATGGTGGAGCCTCCTTCCGGGCACAGGGATGGTGAGTTCATCGAGCTTTATAACAAGGGGAACACGATTGTGGACATGAGCGGTTGGCGAATCGTGGATGGAGTGGATTTTCGTTTCCCTGCGGGGTCAACGATTGCTTCCGGGGAATATGTGGTTATCGCCGCAAATGAGCGCATCACGGCTGCTGCCTTTCCCGGTGCCCGCATCATAGGGCAATACCGTGACAGCTTGAGCAATAATAACGAACTGCTCCGGATCGAAGACGCATGGGGTAACATGGTGGATGAGGTTCATTACCATACAGGTGGAGATTGGCCTGAAAAAGCTGGTGGCCTCGGCAGTTCGCTTGAATTGAGGCACCCCTCAATGGATAATTCGGTGCCTACGGCTTGGAAAGATTCAGATGAGTCAGAGAAAGGAGAATGGACCACATTCTCGATAACGGACAGCTATGACCGCCTGCGGACCATGGGGGGCGAAAGCAGCTACGAGGAGTTGCACATGCATGGTGTTGGTGATTGCGAGATCGCCATGCGGAACATGAATTTTGCACTAAGCCAAGGTGGGCCCAACCTCCTTCCCGGGCGAGGACAGAGGGTTAGCACAAACGGACAGGGCGCTTCAGGGTGGCTGTGTCAGGGAACNCATCATCGGAGTTATATGCAGGGGCGCGATTTCCATCTCGTTTCTACAGGCCACGGGGACATCAANGCCAACAGGGTGGAAATTGATGTGACCGGTATGAACAGATTAGATAATCTGACCTTCGAGTGTGAGGCCCGCTGGGTCTACGGAAAGCCTACAGTGATCGTNCACACCTGGGATCGGTCCTTCGGAGGAGTTCTGAGGTTGCCTGTGCCGAGAAACCTCGGAAGTGCGGGGTCCGTTAACTCCGCCCTCATTCCTTCAGCGGCGCCCACATTGAGCGGACTCATCCATAGTCCGGCTGTGCCGCGGGGTAATCCCGTGCAGGTTACCGTGAAGGTTGCTTCATCTGATGCTCCAACCGTGAATCTCCGGCATCGGCTCGACAGCACGAATCCTGACACCGCATGGAATACAACCCAGATGGTTGATGATGGTTCTAATGGAGATAGCAGAGCGGGTGACGGGATTTATACGGCGACTCTCTCCGAATACACCTCTGATGGGGACATAGCCCAGTTCTACGTCGAGGCAGAAAGCGCGGAGGGAGAAGCGACCGTAATGCCAAGTCCTGCTCCTGAACGTCCCGCGATGTTTATTGTAGATACCACGGCAGTGCCCCGGGACCTGAGAAGCCAGCGCTTNGTCATCTCAGCCCGAACGGTGCAAGCGCTGGGAAACGCCGGACAAGGNTCGGCTTTTAATTATGCCTTTCCACGACTTTCAAACCAGTTTTTCAACAGCACCTTTATCGGCAACGAACGGCATATCATTTACAACGCCGAATTTCGTAAAGCGGGTAGCCCGTGGCAGCGAAGTGATAGCTTCAGCACCTCCCANGGTAAGACCCTTAAGTGGAAAAGCCCCCGGGATAAGCGTTATCGTGGATGGGCTCGCCGGACGATTGATGACGATCCTGCGGTAGGAAGATCTCATAACAACAGACTGGTCAGATACTGGCTCTATCTTCTCGGGCATCCGTCCAACGAGCACGAGTTTGTTCGTATCGTGATCAACAACGGTCCGGCGATGATTCGTGAGGATGTGGAAACCAACGCTAACGATTTTCTGAAACGCAACTGGGAGCAGGGCGAGAAGGGAGAGCTCTATCGGATTGATGATGAGTGGTGGTTTGACGATGGATGGAGCCGCACTCAGAGAAACGCGGACTGGGGAGTGGATGGGCGCAGCGTAGAGCCAAACATGTATCATGCCGAGTGGATGAAGCGGTCGCGTGAAGACGAATATGACTACGGGTCATTCCTCAATTGGGTTTTCTCTGTTGGTCAGAACCGGTTTACGCGCGAGGAAATTGAGAGGATGGCTGACATTGACATGATGGCAGTCAATGCGGTGGTTCGTGGCTGGGTTGATGACTGGGATACCCTGACGCGCAACAGGGGAAAGAACGGGTATTTTCTCCGCAGGCACAGCGATGGCAAATGGATGCTCCTGCAGTGGGACTCTGATCTCACCTACGGAAATGCTTCGGCTCCATTCATCGGGGGTCTGACGGGAGTGCCTAATTTTTTCCGTAAGCCCTACGTTGAGCAGAGGGTGAATTACTATATCGGGGAGATGGTGGAGAAGTACACCAGTGGGTCAGAGCGTCTGGAAACATGGTTCGATCTTGAGGCGCGCTCCAATCGGAGAGTGTCGATTAATCCGAACCGGTATCTCAACTTCAACAATTCAAGGGTCAATTACGCCATGAACTCTGAAATCGGAAGTGCCGTTGCCAACACTCGCTTCAGTGTCGACGGACCTTCTAACACAGCCGCAGATATCATTGATCTCAGCGGGACCAGCAACCATCGGGCCTATGATATCCGTGTCGTCGATCGACCGGAGGTAGAGGTTCAGTTCACGGGGCAGACGGAGTGGGCTGCTTCGGGCATTTACCTTCGTCAGGGTCGTAATGAACTGGAATTTCAAGCTCTTGACTCCGAGGGACTTGTCGTCGGAACGGACGTAGTTGTAATCAATAAGGTCGGTAACGCCGCGCCNATTGTCCATCTTGATAGTTCACCTTCCTCTCTCAATGTTCCCGTTCACAGCACGTTGGTGGTTGATGGAAGTGGGAGTTTTGATCCCGAAGGAACAAATCTAAGCTATCGATGGGAAGTTGACGGGGAGGCAATACTGGAGAATTCGTCTCCTGCTACCGCCAANATACGCTTTCCNAGGCCCGGGTTGTATCTGCTCACCGTCACGGNCGAGGATCAGGATGCGACCGAGACCGTAACCACAAGAGAGATTACGGTTTACTCGGAGTCGGAGTGGCATNCATTCTCGGACCAGACGCTGGGTGACGGATGGGTGGAGGAAAACGTGGAGGTTCGGCACGATTACAGTGGAAGTGCGTGGTATTCCCTGAACGACAGGCCGGGAGAGCTCACTTTGAAGCTAAACGATGATTCCGCGAAATCGATGCGGACTGTCAATCCGCAATATCCGGTCCTGTGGCGCGATCTTGCCGGAGTGGAGGATGTTCTTCTTCAGACCGATGTGAGCCTGTCCTCTATTCAGCAGGGAGGATTTATCGCAGGCCTGATCATCAGAGTTATCGAAGACGGGCAGGAAGTGACTTATGCGTTCGGCATGGAAAACGGGGATTTTCTGCGAGCCCGGAAGATTGTCGGCACGACTGAGACTCGCCTTGGCAGCGTCCTTTGGGATGAAGGTGCCGCCGTAGTCCGTATACGGAGGGTGGGGAGCGTATTGCATTTCGATTACCGTGTCAGTCAAGGGACATGGGAAACTCTGCACTCTGAGAATATNGATGCGGAGGCATCTCTTGAGCGGGGAGGAATTTTTGCCTCAACNCCTTCGGCGCTCATGGCGCGGTTTGAATTNGATTACTTCGTCGTGGTTGATCCTGCCTCTGAAAGTGCTGCAGTTGAGGATCTTCGTATCACGGAAGTCATGTATCACCCGCTTGATCTCGGAGTTGGATATGATCTGGAGTTTATCGAACTGGCCAACATCGGCAGCTCTCCGATCGACCTTTCGGGAATCAGGTTTGAGTCCGGAAATCCGTTTGCAGAGCTTGTCCTTGATGGTCTTGAATTGGCTGCCGGAGAAATTGCCGTGGTCACCGCGAACCCATCAGATTTCCGAGTAATTTACGGAGAAGGAATCAGGGTGCTTGCGAGCTGGTCCGATGGAGGAATCAGTAATGGGGGAGAGTCCATCGTTCTTGTTGACGCGGTGGGGGATATTATCCACGACTTCGAGTATTCTGATGATCTTCCCTGGCCGGTTGAAGCTGATGGGGGAGGGTCTTCCCTGGAGGTCATTGATACCGAGGGGAATTACAATGACCCGTCCAACTGGCGTGCGAGTCTGGTTCTGGGAGGGACCCCGGGTGTTGTTACCTCTGCAGGAGACTTGGATAATGATGGGCTTGACGATGCCGGGGAAGCATTGGCAGGAACGGACCCCCTGAATCCTGACACCGATGGTGACGGAGCCCTTGACGGTAGTGAGGTTGATGCCGGAACTGATCCCCTGGATCTTCTTTCGGTCTTCAAGTTGATTGAGGTTACGAGGGTTGGAGATACCACCAGAGCCAGCTGGAACAGCGTTCCGGGGCGTAGCTATACCCTTCAAGTTAGTCCGGATCTGACACCAGACAGCTGGCTGGACGTGGGAACGATAGAGGCTTCTCGAGGTATTACGGTGCTGCCACACGCTTCTTCCGATGAACAAGAGCTCTATTACAGGGTGGTTGTTGAGTGATTAAAAATGGCGGAGGAAACTCCAAAACAGGGCCTTTACTAATCTGAGGAGTTTGAGCTCCTCTCAGGGAGTGCCATGCGGGAATGCCACTTCTGGGTTAAAACCGCACCTGATCGGGAGAACTGGTGCGCGGTATTCAACTTTGCTTGGGGTTGAAGTGACGATATTGTNACTACGCGTCGAACTTGAATTCCCAAAGAAATCCCATGAATCGTGTTTTAAAGTTCTGTCTACTTTGCCTCTTTGCCGGCCCCTTCTCATCCCTGAAGGGAGAGCAGGTGGTTATCAGGGAGGTAATGTATCATCCTCCCGCCGGACTCCACGAATTCATCGAGGTAGAAAACCTTACGGCAACGATCTACGACATAGCGCAATGGAAGGTGAGGGGAGCCGTGGATTTCGACTTTCCGGTCTACGATTCAGGAAACCACGAAAGTAACTTTCTCAAGCAGTGGGAGCGCGTGGTAATCTGCGGGGTAGACCCTGCAACGTTCCGTGCCGCTTACGGGTTGCCGCAGTCAGTGCGGGTGCTGGGTCCATGGACGGGATCACTGGCGAATGAAGGGGAACGGATCAATATTCGAAACAAAAATGGAGCGACGGTTTGTACTTTACGGTATGATGATCGTCACCCTTGGCCAGTTGCTGCCGACGGAGGAGGGCATAGCCTGGTTCTCGAAAATGACAGTTACGCCATCGATGACTATCGGGTCTGGAGAGCAAGCAGTTCCCCGGGGGGGACCCCTGGAGCTGGTGAGCCAGCGGCGGCCGAGGAACCGTATTCGAACCCGGAGGTAGACCTCTCAGTGGGGCTCCCTTACATCAACTTCGACCATAGATGGAAGTATCTCGACGACGGTTCTAATCAGGGAAGCGGGTGGAAGAATCCCGGGTTTAATGACGCAAGTTGGGATACAGGGCGAGGCCTCTTTGGGTATGAGACATCGGTGGTTCCCTCGCCCGGCATTTCAACGCCTTTCGAAAATCCAAACGCGCCGGGTAACGATATCATAACATACTATTTCAGGACTTCTTTTGAGTTCAACGGGACGACTCAGGGAACCAGTATTTCCATTGATACGATTTTGGATGACGGAGCAGGCTTCTGGCTCAACGGCCAATGGCTGGGAGGAATTGGCGTCGAAGAGGGTGCCAGCTTCACGACAACAGCCTCAAGAACGGTGGGAGACGCAAGTGAGGAAGAAGCGATTGTGACCAGCAGCTCCCCGCCCCTGGTAGAGGGCACCAATGTTCTGGCAGTTGAGGTTCACCAAACTGGAACCACGAGTTCTGACGTCGTTTTTGGCGCAAGGGTAAACATTTCGACTCCAAGTGCTCCGAGTATCGTCATCAACGAGGTGCTTCCCCAGAATGGAAGCGGATTTGTTGAGCTCTACAATCCTACGGGATCCTCAATCGATGTGGGAGGTTGGTATCTTAGCGATTCCGCAAGTAATCTCACCAAGTATCGCATCCCGGGGAGTCTTGTGATTCAGCCGGGAGGTCTTTCTTCCGTGGGATTTGCCGAGGCTAATCTGTCGGTGGGAAACAGCACGGTAGTGTATCTTACTCAGAATGATGGTTCTACCATCGTCAATGGCATTGATACGGCCATGCCCAATGATGGGCGATCCTTGGGCCGTAAGCCGGCAGGAGCTGGTAGCTGGTTTCTTTTTACTTCACCGACCCGCGACGCAGCTAATTCCAGCGCGGCGGAACTGGGCACGGTCCTCGCCATAAATGAAGTGCATTATGACGTGGATGGCAATATAGACTGGGTGGAACTTTACCACGAGGGGACTACCTCCCAGAGCTTGTCGGGGCTCTTCCTGTCAAGTCGCAGGGATTTCAGCGACAAGATTCCGCTTTCAGGGGCAATTGGCCCGCGGGGCTTCAGGAGCTGGCCCGTATTGTTTGGAACCGGTGGCGGTGATGAAGTTCTATGGCTGGTGGATTCCGGGAACAGAGTTATTGATGCGGTAGTCGTCGAGCAAGCGCGGGGGCGCAATTTTTCAGCAGCGTATCCGGATGGATCCGGGATGTTCTACTCCTCAGAGGTGGGAACCCAAAACCGGGCAAACGATCCAACGCGCGAGGAGGGTATCGTGATCACCGAGCTTATGGTGGAGCCCCCCTCCAGTCACAGGGATGGGGAATATATCGAGCTCTACAATAACTCAAGGGCTTCAATCGATCTGGGTGGCTGGCGTATTGATCAAGGGGTGAATTATACTTTTCCTGCCGGGGTCAGTCTTTCGGCCGGGGAGTATCTCGTTGTCGCCGCCAACCCTGCCTACACGAGTGAGGCTCACCCCGGGGCGCGGGTGCTCGGCCCATATGACGGCACCCTGAGTAACAGCGGGGAACTGCTCGTTCTGCTGGATTCATGGGGCAATCTGGCTGATGAAGTACATTATTCGACAGGCGGTGAATGGCCTGCGCTGGCAGGGGGACTGGGCAGTAGCATGGAACTGCGGAACCCTGACATGGATAATTCTATGCCCAGTGCGTGGGCCGATTCGGATGAGTCCCAGAAGTCGCGTTTTGAGACTTACACCATTGAGGACCGGTATCTGCAGAATAACTCCCGAGGGGGGAGTTCCAGTTATAAGGAGTTGCATATCCACGCGGTGGGAGATGCCCACATCGCTCTACGGACCATGAGCCTCAGGCGGGGTGCCAACGGGTCGAATCTTCTGCCGAGCTCGGGAGAAAGGGTGGTGACCAATGGGAATGCTTCCAACGGCTGGCTTTGTCAGGGAACCCACTACCGGACCTTCATGTCAGGTAACGAGCTGCGCCTCGTCTCGACAGGCCACGGCGATGTCAAAGCTAATCGATGCGAGATCGATGTGACCTCGATCTCTGACAATGACGATCTCGTGTGGCAGTGTCAGGCTCGTTGGGTATACGGGAAACCAACACTGGTCGTTAATACCTGGGATCGAAGCTTTGGTGGCATTATCCGGCTTCCAATTCCGCGCAACCTCGGCACACCAGGCTCGGCCAATTCGAGCGCGGAGGACCAGGCGATGCCAACTCTGTCCGAAATCATGCATACCCCTCCTGTGCCGACTTCTTCGGATTCGGTCACCATCACGGCCAGAGTTAACTCAGTGAGGTCTCTTACCGGGGTGAATCTTCGCTACAGAGTTGATAATGCCACATGGAGTAATTCGTGGGGGACACAGGCCATGAATGATAATGGTCAGGCTGGCGACCTCGAGGCCGGTGATGGAATCTACAGCACAACGTTGCCCTCGCGTGGTGATGGAACGATCATTCAGTTTTATGTGGAGGCGACCTCTGCTGTGGGAACCAATCATATTCCTCGCTCAGCGCCTGATGCACCGGCGCTGTATGTTGTCGANAATAGTAATATTCCGACGGATCTGCGAACCCAGCGCTTTGTAATCTCAGCGCGTGACATAGATTATCTCGGCGGTGGAACGTCGGGAGAATCGAANAATAACTACGCGTTTCCACGCCTTTCGAATCAGTACTTTAACGCGACGTTCATCAGTGAGGAAAATGAGGTGATTTATAACGCGGAGATCCGNAAAAGTGGAAGTCCGTGGACCCGATCTGACGGAGAAGATCTATCGAGGGCGAAATGGAAATCTCCACGGGACCGTCGATTNCGTGGCTATACCAAGCGTGCAATTGATAACGATGCTGGAGGAGGACGGGGGTATCATAATCGAATTATTCGCTATTGGCTCTACTTGCTTGGACACGCCTCGAACGAGAATGAATTTGTCCGTGTGATCATCAACGGGAGCAGTGCCTCCCTTCGGGAGGACGTGGAACCTAACGCCAATGATTTTTTGAAGCGTAACTGGGAGCAAGGAGAGAAGGGCGAGCTCTATCGAATTGATGATGAGTGGTGGTTTGAAGATAATTGGAGTCGAGGAAACCGGAATGCCGATTGGAGCTACAAGGGAACCCGCGAACCTGAGAGATACCATGCGGAGTGGATCAAGAGGTCTCGCGAGGATGAGTATGACTATTCCTCCTTCGTGAACTGGGTAGAGCAGGTAGGGCAGGATAATTTCACNCGGGCTGAAATCGAGCGGCTCGCTGACATCGATCTCATGGCCGCGAATGCAGCTGTCAGGGGTTGGGTTGATGACTGGGATACCCTGACACGAAATCGAGGCAAGAATGGGTATTTTCTTCGCCGTTATTCTGATGGGAAGTGGCANCTCGCTCAGTGGGATTCTGATCTGACCTTTGGTAGTACTTCTGCTGAATTCATTGGCAACCTCACGGGTGTGCGGAACTTCTTCTTCAAGCCCTATGTTCGTCAACGTCTCAACTACTACATAGGAGAGATGGTCGATAAGTATACTGCTGGATCAGGGCGCCTGGGGATGTGGTTGAATTTGGAAGAGGCGGCTTCCGGATCCTACTCGGCCAACATTTCGACCTACAATAATTTCAACAACAGTCGTGCGAATTATGCTCGGAACAACGCCATTGGTTCGAGCTCGCTGAATATGGATTTTAACGTCACTTCGGGCGGAGGTGGAACAGTCCGAACGAGTGGGCAAACCCTGTCGCTGCGTGGAAGTAGCCCTTACAACGTATTTTCAGTTCAGGTGGAAGACCATCCAGAGGCTGAGTGGGTTTTTAACTCAGAAACCAGCTGGACCGTCAGTGGAATCCAGCTGAAAGAGGGAATTACGACTCTCACGGTNAATGGTTTGGACCGGGAAGGAAACGTTGTCCACACCGACACAGTGAACGTGAACAAATCAGGAAACGCCCATCCAGTTGTGGAAATGGATTCGAGTCCTGATTCTTTCAATATCTCAGTGGCAGATACTTTGGATATTGATGCAGCAGACAGTTACGATCCTGAGGGCCGGGCTCTCGAGTTCTCATGGTCTGCGACTCCAGAAGAAAGTGTCGTTCTTGCCAACCCCACAGTAGACAGTGCAGAACTAACCTTTGGAGGTCCAGGNCTCTACGAGGTTGTGCTAGCGGCGTCTGATGATGATGGAGAAAGCCATTCCGAGATGAGGGAGGTTTCTGTCTATGCGGATTCAGGATGGAGCCCCTTCACCTCAAGGCTACTCGAGAGCTGGTGGGTCCCTGAAAATGTAGATGTCCGGCATGACTACAGTGAGGGTACCTGGTATTCTCTTAACGACAGGCCCGGTAATCTGGTGGTCAAACTGGGTGATAACGTGGCGAGGCCGCTCACCGGATCTAACCCGTCCTTTCCTGCTATCTGGCGTGAGATACCCGACTCGGCGGACTTTGTCCTTCAGACGGACCTATCGCTGGACTCGGTGCAGCGCGGGGACTTCATCTCGGGGCTTATCGTNGAAATGCAGGAGGGAGCAGCNTCAACCCGGTATGTGTTTGCAATGGAAGATGGGAACGCTTTGCGCGTCAAACGTTCCAGCGGGGGGGGCTTCACGCAACTCTTTAACAGGGCGTTCACGGAGGGTTCGGCNGTGATCCGAATCCGACGGGACGGAAGAAACCTGCGCTTTGAGCGTCGACTGGAGCCTGGTGTCTGGACGACAATCTATTCACGCTCGATACCTGCTTCAGCTACCGCCGGAAGGGGGGGGNTTTTCGCGGCCAATGACAGTGCCCGGGCATCTCGCTTTAAATTCGATTACGTGATGCTTATCGATCCGTCAGTGTCGAGCCCAGCCGTGGATCACCTCCGAATCACGGAGCTCATGTATGAACCCGTTGAAGGAAGTGCTCTTGAGTTTATNGAGTTGGTCAACACCGGGGCGAATGCCCTTGAACTCGAGGGTATCGGTTTTGATGATGGTGANCCGTTTAATGCCTTTGCCTTCCCAGCAGAGACTCTTGCACCTGATGAGCATGCCGTCGTAGTGTCGGACCTTGAGGCTTTTCGATCGAGGTATGGGCAAGGAGTGCGAGTGCTGGGAGAGTGGGCTGCAGGAGCACTTTCAAACAGCGGGGAGAACATTNTCCTTCGAGATGGTTCGGGAAACCTAGTCCATGACTTCAATTACGACTCGGTCGAACCATGGCCACTTGCGCCAGCGGGAGACGGCCCATCGTTGGAGATTATTGATACCGAGGGTGACTACAACGATCCTCTTAACTGGAGAGCCAGCGCGGTAGCGGGTGGGACTCCGGGTGCTGGATTACTTCTTGATAGTGACGGGGACGGTCTCAGTGATACCGATGAATCACTCGCGGGTACGGATCCGCTCCGCCCGGA
This sequence comes from Roseibacillus sp., assembly GCA_002715825.1. Lineage (GTDB taxonomy): Bacteria > Verrucomicrobiota > Verrucomicrobiia > Verrucomicrobiales > Akkermansiaceae > Roseibacillus_B. Next base: position 34,653 of record PBAI01000034.1, read on the forward strand.
TACAGATGGCGATGGTTCTCCCGATGGATCTGAAATTGCGGCTGGAACCGATCCGCTCGATGGGGCCTCGCTCTTCCAGATAACGACGCTTAGCAGGGATTCTCTGACTGGTTTTGTCACAGTGAGATGGGATAGCGTGCCAGGAAAGAGTTATACTCTCGAGGCGAGTGCTGATCTCATTAACTGGGAAGTAGCCTCTTCAGGGATTACCGCTGTAGGAAGCGTAACCTTGCAGCTCGACCCCCGGGCCATCGGTGAAGACCAGCGATTCTATCGGGTGTCGGTGGAAGAATAAGGAAAACCGCAGCCAGAGATCCTGCACCTAATTTGACCGGTCCCCCGGAATTCCGGGGGCCTTCCTGCCCCCGAGGAGCTCCACCATGGCATGTCCCATGTGTTCACCGATCAGCCAGTAGGTTTCTGCGTTGCAGCACCAGTGATAGCGGATCGGGCGAGGAGAAATCGGGCCATCTCTGAAAAATCCTCGAGTTTCGACGTAGCGGGTTGNGTTCTTGAACTCATCATAACCGGTGACAGCCTCCTGGGCCTTCATAATCATGAGGCGTCGGTCGATCTTCTGGNCCCATCCACCAAAGCCACTGCCGGCAATGACGAACGGGAGCTGGGGAGAATTCAACTCATTACGTATATCGCGGATCAGGTGGGCGAGGTTTGATTCATACTCCATACTATCGTCCTTGCTGCACCCATCATTCCATCCTTGATGCCATCCGAAGCCAGCTAGTTTGGGACGATAGCCCGCGAGAGAGGGAAATTCAGATTCGAGATTATTAAGACGCTGTTTGACTGAAGAAACGAGATTGTCGAATTGGTCTCCAACGCCGTTGCCCCTTGGTTTTCCATTGCGGTGAGGTCCAGCACTTGGTGGACGCCACGGGCCAGCCAGACTCGTGCCTCCAGGACCGAATTTCAGAAGNAGAATGGGCTCCTCGATATGCTCTCCAACCGTCCAGCCAAATCCAAGCTCAGGGCCGATGGCTCCCTTTGCAGCCCAACCGCCTACCCCAAGATTACCCGATTGGCCAAGCCACGAAATCCAGACATCCTTTCGCGTAATCCAGTTTCCATTGGCATGCAGATGACGGTAGCGGGAGGCAGTGGCAGGGTCCCTAATCAGGCTTTCGAGGGTTCCTTTCTGATNGCCTGCAATACGCCCGTGCCCTTCCATGTTCGATTGGCCNGCAAGAATGAAGACGGTAACTGTTTTTTCCTCCGCGCCTCCCTGAAGGACCGGAAACAGTAGAAAGAAGATGAGTATGAATCTGGAGATGTAGAGCATGGTATATTGTGGATTACAGCTGTTAAAAGCGGACATCACTGACGGTCAGTTTGATATCTGAAACCGTTCGAAGTGACGTTCAATGGATGTTCGGTAATGTTCTTTGAGAGTGTCGGTATAGGAGCGCTTATTGCGGAGTTGTTCCGGATCGAGTGGGCGATCAGCAAAGTCTGTCCAGCCCATGAAGTGAATGGTTTCTGGAATGCCTTCCAACCAGAGCTTGGAAGCCTTGAAGTTTGCCTTCTTTCCGTTGGCGACGAGAGATAGGCCGATCCCCGATTTGCCAGGCCAACGAGTACTGAGAAGTGCTTCTCCTGGATGGGAGCCAAGGACCGAGTAGCCCGCCATTCCAGAATAGTAACGAGGGTCAAGGCCCAGAGCGTTCAGAAGGCTTGGCATGATGTCCATGTGTGAAACCAGATCCTGATCTGGTTGCTCGGTAACCCATTTCGGCCATCGAATCATAATCGGAACCTCTACCTGTTCGCGTCTCAGGCTGGAGCAGTGAAACCATGATCCATTCTCCTGGAATTCTTCTCCATGATCACCGGTCAATATGATGATGGAATTTTCGTAACGCCCCGTGGATTTGAGGTGTTTAATGAAGTCTTCCATCTGCCGATCAATCCAATTCACTGCGTTTTCATATCGTTTTACAACCTCGCGTATCTGTTCGACCGTAGGCTTGAGGGCGGAAAAGTTGATGGCTGAGCAGTCCTCGTGTATCGGGGTAAAATCTCTGCTGGGCCAGTAGTAGTTATAGTGAGCTGAATCTAGAGATATGAAGTGAAGTTTTCCGCCTTTCGGGCTGTCTTCGAGTTCGCGTTTCAGATTATCCATAATGATAACCTCACGCTCTGGAACATCCAGATTTACGGGGAGCATGGGGGCGTCGAGAAACCGGTCTGCAAGTTTGTGATCCCTTCCAAAATTGAGGTCACACATCTTCTTGTAGGAAAGATCGCAGACGGCTCTTACACTAAAGCGGTACCCAAGCTTATGAAGAAGGCGCAGAGGATAGCTTCCCTTGAACCCATCGATGGATTCGTCTTCTCGAAGTGCCTCCCGCCAGTCAATGCCAACTCGACTGTGGAATAACGTATACCAAGAAACGGGCGTGCAATTGGAGCCCGCGAAGGTGGTCTTGAACTGCTGACACTCCGTTTTGGAAAACTCAGAGAGAAAGGGCATGACCTCTGGCCGGACAGAATCTGTCCGCCAGGTTTCTACCATTACGATATAGACATCAGGAGTTCTCTCAAGGCTTGGAGTCGGCCCCGAGAGGAGGAGTTCCTCCTGCCTGCCGGTCATGGTTCGGGTGAAATCAATAGAGAGTTTTTCCAGACCCGGATCAGGGCGGAGCAGGCCAAGCTGGATATCAAAGGTGGTGTGCTCATCCTGCCAGACGTGCTTCCGCATGCTGATCATACTGAGGCCCTGTTGCGCGATAGCGCCTGTCCAGAGGCCAAGTGAAATCAGGACTGCGCTTGTAGTTCGGACTCGAAAGGGGAATTTCAGGGAGGCTCTATGGAGGAGGACGTAGAGTCCTCCCGCCACTATGATGACAATCAGTCCAGCAACGACTACCAAGAGTGGAGAGTGCGCGATTCCTGCGGCTTCCAATTCGACCCTCAAGTTGAATTTGCCATCGAGGGTCAGGTTGTTGACAAGATCGATAAGGGGTTGCTTCCAGTAAAGGTTGGAAAAGTGATTTGCCAAGGCAAGCAAAGGAATGAGCGGGGCACCCAGCACGAGGATCCAGCGAGTAAAGGATGGGAAGAAAGACCAGAGAACCTGAAACATAAGGACTGCCGCCGCGAGAAAGGTGCCGATTGAAAATATCCTCCCGCAAATAAGGAGAATAAGTTCCCAGCTATTTCTTTCCCGTATCGCCGAGAGAGACAGGAAATCTAGCAAAAGCAGTGTGGCCATCGTAATGAGCCAGAAGAGGCCGTTGAAAGACCATCCATCGAGATTTTTGTCGGTGGAAGAAAGAGCAATATCTGTGCCTCTTTCGGGATTTCGCGAGGTTTGCAGAAATCCCGCAAAGAGAGTTGTCAGCCATGGAAGCATGGCGACGAGAGAGGCCCAATACAGGGTCTTAGGGAAGATTCGTAACAGGGAAAGTAGCAGGAGCAGGATTGCAGCTCCGAGGGAAATTAATGCGATTCGATGTGCCCTCGCCTCCGATGGGAGGCTCCGGTTAGCTCGATGACAGAGGCGAGCAAGAGTCCCCATGATGATGACTCCGAGAATCGATGCACCGGCTGTCAGAAGAATGTTGTAGCCGAAATTACCCGGCCCCATTTTCAGAGTGACCTGAAACGGGTATTGAAAAAGAAGAACGCCGGCGAGCCAGGACAGGGTAGATATAAGATCCCAGTCAGGTGGTCGAGAGCAACGCGGGATCGATTTGTGATCCATGGGTTCCTTAGTTTCGATAGAAAGTGCGGGTGCAAGTGTCCCACTCTTTTTCATGGATGCAAGAGGATCCGGATGACATCCAACTTGCAAAGGTTCGTTCTTGGTGTTTTTTAAACCCTCCTCATGCCGACCTACGACTATCTATGTGAAGAATGCGGGCATCGCTTCGAGTTCTTCCAGAGTATGAATGATGAAAAGCTACGGGATTGTCCGAAGGATGGTTGTGATGGGCCGGTTAAGAGGTTGTTGGGCACGGGTGCAGGGATCATTTTCAAGGGTGGAGGATTTTATGAGACCGATTACCGTAGCGAGTCCTACAAAAGCGGGGCGAAGAAAGAATCAGAAGCGTCGAAGCCGAAGGAATCGAAATCATCTGACACTTCCGGGTCGGGATCTAAAGGCGACAGTGGGACGGGCAGTGGAGGCAATGCATCCAAGGCAGATTGAGAGGATCATGGAGCTCTCTATTGTTTGAGGTCTCGACACGGTCACCGACTTACGAAATACTGAGGGTTCAAAGATGGCGGAAAAGGATAGCGATACCGGTAAAAAAAGTCATTCGAGCGAGAAGACAGAGCGCAAGCCTTCTCCGCCTCCAACGCGGAAAGCTCTGTTCTTCAAGAACCTGTTTTACCTTTCTCTCCTTGGGCTGGGCGGGATTGGTTTGCTGGCGTATCTCTCGTTCGATCCTCAGGACCTTTCTGACGTTGACGGATATGTAGAGGATACTTCAACGGTGATACCCGGAGGACCTAATTTGGCCCATCTTCTTGAGAATGCGGCACGGAATAAGAATGGAGTTCGCCTTACTGAAGAACAAATTAACAATTATATCCGCCGGACTCTTCAATTTGAGCAGGGCGGGTGGTTCGAGAGTTTCGTCACAGCACGGGGTGTGTGGGTGAGGTTGCAGGAGAATATTGTTGAGGTGATTATCGAACGAGAAGTCTGGGGCAAGCGCCATACGATNTCGATGCTGCTGGAACCGGAGCAGACGGCACAGGAAGATGGGGGCATTAATACAACTGTGGGGAGGGGGAAAGGCAAGTGGGGTCGCTCGAGGGTCCTGAATGGTTTCATGCTTCTCACTAATTCCTCTTTTGCGTCCCTTCGCGAGGCCTACGCAGTGGAAACCCAGCAGATTTGGGACATGCTTCGTGGAAGGTTTCAGATCAAGGTCTCCGATGGAGTTCTTGAGCTGTCTCCACCCGAGCAGAATCTCCTCGGCGCGCAGTCCTGAGTCTCTGTTATCTGGTTTCGTCCGGATTGACTCGAAAATTGAGAGCGGGTGACAGTTGTGTGCCCATATTCCCTGTCTTCTTGCAATCCAAGATCTCGTGAGGCATTAGTAGTGCTNTCCACCCACGTGAATCTCGTCTGTCGATCTCTGGTCTCCATNGTGTGGCTTTCCTGCATTCTTCCTGAAATCCATGGTCAGGAAGAGAATCTTTCCTTAGAGGATGAGACGGAGCCCGGAGTCACTGGTGAAGTTCCTGCTGTGTCGGTCGCAGGGGACGTTTCCCGCGGAAGCGATCCTCGCATCAAGTCCAGGAGAACTGAGAGCGAGTCACGCCAGTTCGTTGTCTATGGGGCGGACTTTTCNACTCGAGTCGCATTGGCTTCTCTTGCAGAGGACATGAGGAAGGCTCTCATTAAAATGTTAGGGAGAGAGGATGAACAATGGGAACACTCCATCGTCATACAGTTGCGTGAGGAGGAAGGGCCAATTAAGACCGCGTATTTTGCGGTTCCCGGTGGATATAGGATTCAAATCGAAATCTCGCTCGCGCGTGGCAAACCGCTGGGTCTAGAGAGGGCTCTCCTTGAGGTTCTGCTCATCGAGTATGGTCTCAGGGGTCGTGCAGGTGAGGCCGTGCAGTCGGTCGGGGTCTCGCTTTGGCTAGTTGAGGGAATGCGAGAAAGTCTCCAGTGGAGGAAGGGAGCTCGCGAACACGTGATGTATCAGGCGCTCTTCGACAAGAATGATCTCTTCCCTGTTGAGAAAATTATGCAGCTCCAGCGGTTAGAAGGTNTGGATCCGATTTCAAAGGCCGCCTTTCAGGCATCTTCCGGCGCGCTGGTCATGTCGCTGCTCGAACAGGATGGCGGGAAGGATTCGATGCGGTTATTGCTAAGAGAGATTTCGACCTTCGAAGGAGACGAGGTGGCGCTGGTCAGGAAGCATTTCCCGGGTATGAATTTGGGTCCGGAAAGCCTTTCAAAGTGGTGGGCGCTGCAGCTGGCGCAGATGGCAGAGAAGCCATTTCCGCATGTGCTGACTATCGGTGAGACAGAGAGACAGCTCGGAGAGATTCTTGAGGTGCGCTTTAACGATTCCTCCGGAAGCTTGATCACGATAGGAGCAGACGACTTCAGGGATCTCCTTGCGCTTCCAATCAGGGAGAGAGAAGCCTGTATNCTCCCGGTAGCTGAGAGAATTCGNCAGTTTTTTTACCGTGCTTTCCCTGCGCATCGGCCCGTTTTACGGGAATACATTCTCATTCTCGGGGAGATCGTTGCCGACAAGGACGATCAGATCGCGGAACGCCTTCAGGATCTCCGGACAGAGCGAGGTCGTCTCGCGGCGCTTGGAAACCGGACCCGGGACTACTTGGAGTGGTATCGCATTACGAATTCTGAGGAATTAACCGGTGAGTTTGAAAGCTTCATTGATTTGAAGAATCGCTTGGAAGTGATGTCCGGAAAAAACGAGGGCCCAATCGGTGTCTACATGGATTCCATGCAGCGCCTTTTTTCAGAACAGCGCGAGACTCAGGATCCCTGAAAATTACCTGTGAATTGATCGCTGCGGATGAATCGAAGCCGCTAATGGAAGAAGCGGGATTTNATCTGNGGGAGCNGGCGAGAAATTTATCTCGCTCCACGACTGCAGCCAAAGCGCACCACCATATGCAGTAATTTCATTATTTCTGCTTAGNNGTGTGCTGGTCTTGGAAGGCGGTTTCCAAAATGAAGCTTGCTGCACTTTCGGCTGCGTTGGGCCGAGCGCGGAGGGAGAGGTTCTTTTTTTGTTGGCGCCAAAGGCAGCCTTGATCGTTTAGCAGCGCATCCATAGCTGCGGNAAGAGTGGATTCAGTGTCGGCGAGGGATCCGCCGCCGATTTTTCGAAGAAGCTCAAGATTGCCCTCTTCCTGCCCGGGAACAAGGTGTCTGATGAGCATGGGACAGCATGCTGCGAGTGACTCATGGACTGTTGCCCCTCCTGCCTTTCCCACGACGAGATGATGTTGGCAAAGAAGCTGTGGCACCTTGCGACTCCATCCTTTGATGCGCACCCTGCCCGGATAGCATCTTTTTATATTGCGGGCNGCACGGTAAAGGCGTCGCAGGTTTCGTCCAAGGACAATCGTCAACTCAGTGGGCCATTGCCTGTCTTCGAGAATAGCCCGGGCGGTTTCAGATATCGCGGTTTTGCTCGCCGTTGGGAAATATAAAACCCGGAANGGATTCGTCGAAGAGGANGGNGAAAGAGGATTAAGTGTGTTCAGAAGTGGATTTACGGGAAATCCGATATTGAGAATCTTGTCTCCGGGAATCTGCTTTGCCTCCATGCACTTCTTGGTCTCCTCATCAGTGACGATCCAGAAATCGGTTGGGGCTTTTCGCCATGAAGCATTAATTTCAATCGAGTCCGTGACGACCGTTATAACGGGGCGTGGTCGACCACCATTCTGGACATAGTGCTCAAAGAAGTAGGGGTAGAGAGGAAAGGTGGAGACGATGATATCCGGATCGAACTTATTTACCCTGANAGCGAAAGCTTGCTGCATCCGGTGCCTGAAAGGGAATTTCTGTTGCGAGAAGTCTCTTTGCTCAACGCCGTCGTAAATCTTCTCCCATGTTCTCGGTAAATATGTGGTGATAAAGCGGTAGGTTGCTCGGAGAAGATTGTTGAAGCGTGGGGCAGCTTCAGCAGAAGGATCGATAATNAGGGATTCCGCCCTTTCCTCAAGGGCCATGGCAATTCCCCGGGCGGCAGTATTGTGACCATCGCCGAAGCCAGCAGTTGCGATTAGCACGCGGACTGGACGGGAATCGCTCATCGAGGCCAGTTGTAGAACAGGGTTGGAGCTTCGGCCAGTAAGGTCTCGTGAATATTTCCCGCGTGAAGCTTAAAGGTCTAGGGTTGTCAGGAGCAGGAATCGCAAGCAATCTGGAAACCCTTGAATGGCTGAGGAAAACGGACTTGGAAAGCGAAGCGAGGATGAGGCTCCAGAGGAGTCCTCCGAGGTGATTCGTCTGCCTGTACGAGGTGCTGAGAGCCNGGATCAGGGGACAAGAAGGAGAGTCAGGAGTCCGGGAAGCGCTCCCTTGGAAGATATACTGCCCGCGTCGGATTTTACGGTTGAGGATGAACCGAAATCAGATTCCGCGGCANAGGATCTCGGGATGGGTTGGGAAACTCCGGAAGAAGAGCGCACCCGGGCGATTCCGATGGGATGGCTGGCACTAATAATAGTTATGCTGATTCTCCTTGGAGGGTGGGGAGTGGCGATGCTGAACAGTGGAACTGACCATTTGAGGAGCAGAGAGGATGCCGCTCGCACATGGGATAAGAGGGCTGTTTCGGAAAAGGTGTCTGCCGAGAAGTGGCTCGAGCGTCTGGAAGTCCGAGTAGAGGCCTACTTGCGTTCTTCCTCAATTGAGGAAAAGGCGAGGTATGTGCGGAATCGAACGCGGGTTCTTCCGTTGATGAACGACTACTACCTGCGTNACCCACTGACTGTCGATNAGGTGAGCTCTATTGAGAACATCCGTCCGATCGAGGTNGGNAAACGCCCTTTCTTCGTTGTGGAGGTAGCCGTCGAAGGCAAGGAAGAGCTCGGTTTATTACTGGTGGAAGATTGTGAGGATGGTGAGCTTCGTTTTGACTGGGAGTCGGAGGTGACCTACCAGCCAGTGGAAATCGCTGACTATATTGAAACTAAGCCAGCTGAACCTATGGTATTCCGTGCCTACGCGCAGCTGGACTCCTTCTACAGNTTCGAGTTTTCCGACCAGAGCCGCTATCAGTCCTTTAAGCTTACGTTCAGGGAAGAGGATGAGTTTCTCTTTGGATATACTGAAAGAAGTAGTGTTGAGGGGCGGGGGTTACTTGCGCTTCTTGAAGGAAAAAAAGAGGGNCTTCCGGTGCTCGTCCAGTTGCGCTTTTCTCCGGNCACGAAGTCTCTCCGGTCGGTTCAGATTGAGAAGGTTCTTGCGACCTCGTGGGTTTGGTCCGGCGAGGGCATGCTTAAGGATCCATGAGGATTGCAATCAGTCTGGTTGCGGGGGCGGTTCGAGNGTGATAGAACTTACCAGTCCGGCGTTTTTTGGGATNCGTNNCGGCACGTTCGTAAATAAATCGAAAATGAAACAGGAAATTCNATCATTAGGTATCGTAGCGGTCGTCGTTCACGCGTTGTATGCTCCAGAGGCCGGGGCTCAGGAGGCACCTGCGGTACTCGGCACCTACCTTGAGCTGGGAACCCCTGCCAGGGGGCAGGTGGTTGTGGTTGAGCCCCCGAAGGAAATTGAGCAGTANGTCGCAAAGGTAGAAGAGGCTGCCCGNGCTGACCCTGCGTGGTTTAAAATTTACTCAAAAAGTGCCAAGCCGGGTATCCCATTGCCTTTCCATGAAAAACTGGGTCTGAGCAAGGAGGATTATGCAGCCTACAATAAATTGTGGGATGAAAGAAGGATGGTGCCGCTGAAAGATGGTAACGTGGTGGTGAGGTTGGAGCAGTCGAAGCCGGGCGAATGGATGATCCGGGTTTCTGGCAAAGGAGCTCCTCTTTCACTGTTGCGATACCAGCAGGGTAAGGATGTGGTCAAATCTCCNAATGGGGAGCTTGTCAGGCTCAAGGATATTGATGCCGATCCGCGCAGTATTCTGGGGAGGTGGACTGGCCACGAGTGGAGATTCGAAGAGGAGGACACCCTCGGAAAAATAAANGAGAATTTTGGCATCGGAACACTGGTCGGTACTAAATGGGGAATTCTTGTGTACCGGCTGCAAGAAACCTCGTCGGCGGGAAAGCTTCTCTTTGACAGGAGCATGGTGATCAGGTTTCCCATGAAAGGAAAATAGTGACTCCTCGTTGTTGAAAATTAGTCGGCGAGCATCGTTTTGGGATTTGGGCATCCGCTGGTGNGTGGTGCCTCTAATGGCCTGCTTCGCTGGATCCCTCCTCATCTCCAATCTCGTTTTGCAGATCGGAGCAGTTAAGGGAAAGCTCGAGGAAAAACTTAATAATCGGAGTGGTGCCAGCTGGAAGATTGGATCTCTTTCATGGACGCCCTGGACAGGGGTGCAGGTTAGGAATGTNGCTGTNAAGGCGCCNGCCGCAGGNATTGGTCTNCCCGATCGCCCTTTATGCCGGGCTGAACTNGATGTAAAACTGCACTGGNGCTCTGTGCTGCGTGGGGCATTGGATGTGAAAGAGGTGCGGGTTCGAAGTGGGAAGGTCGCAATTCCAATGGAGCTTCTTTTCCTGNTACGCGAAACTGGAAATCAAGCCAGAGTATTGTCACCAGAGCCATCGCGTGTGCCCTCTCCCCGGATAGAAGGACAAGAGGGTNAACCCGAGACCCCNAAAAAAAGGCCAAGCCCCGNACTCTCGTCGCTGCGCGAAAGAGCAAGTCTCTCGGCGGCNTCGTCTTTCAGGCTNATCATAGATCAATGCGAGCTCGAATTCTATTCCAACCAAGCAGATGNGAATCCAACGTTCGGGTTNCGTAATCTCAGCGGAGAACTGCCACTGGGCGGAAAGGAGTCCTCCGGGGTGATTCGCTGCGAAGGCGTTGCTATCGGGTCACGGTTTTTCAAATTGGATTGGGCGAGCAGAGTTGAATGGCGGCATCCTTCTCTTAATCTNCCCCCGGTNAATGTTGTATGGAATGGNTTNACGATTCGTAGCGAGGGTGTTCTGCAGATGATGAGAAGACCTCAGTTTGCTGTTCGGATTGATATTCCAGCGGGCGAGCTGCCTCCTGACGTGTTTACCCTGTCATCTGGGACAGGAGTGAAGATTGGGGCACAGCAATTAAGTCTTCGCGGTGCGCTTCGTGGCACTCTGACTCTGCCGTCAAGTTGGAAAGGTGATCTCTCGATTAACGCAATTGGCGTCTCTGCGAGACATGGCCGAACAAAGCAAGATGTGCTTTTCGATGAAGGGCGAATGATGGCAGTAGTGCGTGGGGGAAGATTCAATCTTCTGGACGCACGTCTCCAAAGTGAACGTTTGTCCCTTCTTGGGAATGGAGTCCTTCTGCCCGATGGTCAGCTCGGAGCAGTGATGCGTGTTGTTGCGGATCAGGATTATGCTGCGACGCTCACCCGTTTGGCGATGGGAGCGTTATGGACTGGCGGATGGACCAGATCCTGGCTTAAGCCGATGGAAACTCCGGATCGATACTACCGGGACGTTGTGCTGGAAGGAACCGTGAACAAGGCGAAGATCAACGTTGGACGCAAGGGAGAGAAAATGAATTTAGAGCAGGCGTGGAACCAAATGCTCGCGTTCTTAAAAAAGGAGAATTTTGAGANCGAAGAAAGAATGNCAGCTNGGCCGGTAGAGCNAATTTTTCCCAATGAGAGTGATTGCAGGTAGTGTGCGCAGGATGCCTTTGAAGGTTCCGCCCCAATTGACACGTCCCACTACTGACCGGTTGAGGGAGGCCCTTTTTTCCATTCTTCAAGGTCGCCTTGAGGGAAGCAGAGTGCTGGATCTTTTTGCAGGATCCGGGAGTCTGGGAATAGAGGCTCTCAGCAGGGGAGCAAAGAAAGCGGCTTTCGTAGAGCGCAGTCGAGTTGCCGCGCAGTGTATCAGGGAGAATCTNAAAAAACTGAGCCTGGAGGAATGGGCTATAGTGCATGAGCAGGACGCTTATGAGTATCTGGCCGCGTCCGACGAANNTTTCGATCTCATCATGGCAGATCCGCCATACGCATCAAACAACAGCAGAGATTTTGCCGCCGAATTAATGCATACGCCATCGCTGCTGCGTCGATTGGCAGATGANGGGATGCTGATCATCGAGGTTGAGGCTAAGCGTGAGGAGATGGAGGCTCCCGGATGGCAGATGATTGATCGGCGGACCTACGGAAGAAGCTCGATTCTGTTTTACGGTAGGGANGAGTCTCGATAGCTTCGAAAGTAATGAAGGCGTGGGTGCGGTTAATCTATAACCTTCTCCTCCCTGTTTTCTGTCTCCTTGCGGCACCCGCATGGGTAATTAAGATGGCTCGTCGGGGAGGCCTTGACTGGAGGCTCCTCCAGCGAATTGGAATTTACAGAGACCGTCCTGATAAAGAGGACCGGCACACNGTCTACGTTCATGCGGTCAGTGTGGGGGAGATTCGGATGGCTCTCAGGTTAATTACGCGGTGGAAGCAACGTGATCCCTTAATGCGGTTTGTGGTAGCGGCCACAACTTCAACAGGGTTTCAGGTGGCTGAGAGAGAAGCTCTTGAGGGGGTTCGAGTTATTTACAGTCCTTTGGATCTTCCTCCGTTACTTCGTTCTGTTTTTCGTCGCTTTAAGCCAGTCCTGATCGTTCTNATTGATTCCGAGATCTGGCCTAACCTGCTTCATGTCAGCAGTCGGCGTCAAATTCCGGTGGCCCTTGCCAATGCGCGCTTATCGGACCGGTCAGCACGGCGGTATCAGCGGATAAGGACCATAGCTGAGCCTATGCTGAACCAAATCAATATTGTATGCGTGCAGGCAGAAGAGCATGTAGAGAGCTGGAGGAAGATTGGAATTTCTCCCGAGCGTCTAGTCATTACTGGAAGCCTCAAATTTGATCTCGATGGAGTCCAAGTGCCAATCAAGAGAGCCGAATTCAAAGATATGCTTGATAGTTTCGGCTGTGGGAGACCAATCGTGCTTGCAGCGAGTACTCACCATGGAGAAGAACGTCTCATCGCCGAGGCGGTCGGTGAGGTTCCTGGTGCCTTGGCAGTGTTATTGCCCCGGCACGTTGAGCGACGGCAAGCCGTCGTNTCCGAACTGGAAACTGNAGGGTTTGAGGTTGTTCTGCGCAGTAGATTCAGAGCTCCAGAAAAACCGAAAGCTGCTGTGCTCTTGGTAGATTCCACCGGGGAACTGGGTGACTGGACTGCACTTGCTGACGTCGTTGTGATCGGGAAGAGCTTTCTTGGTCGAGGTGGACAGAATCCTGTTGAGGCTATTCTGGTGGANGCGCCAGTGGTATGCGGGCCGGATATGAGTAATTTTGAGCCGTTGGCGAGTGAACTGCGTGCTGTCTCGGCAATCGAGTGTGTCAGCCAGAGTAAGCTCGCTGACACGCTGCGGGCCATTCTGGNATCAGATCAACGGCGCCAAAGCCTGACGAAAAGTGCGAGAGCTGTAATCGATAAGCATCGTGGATCCACAGATCGAATTATCGCGCAGTTGAGCACTTTGATGGAGGGCTCTGCCGATAAGCATCAGGGTTAAGATTTCGTTAAAGCGAAATCTATTACACGGTCTGAGGNGAAGAGAAGATCAGCGACGTGGTGAGGAGTNCAGTTTGCGAAATTCTTCAATTCGTTTCTTCTCAAGATAGGCACGAAGCTGGCGGATAACAGCAACATCCGGATCTGCCTCAGGATTAACGAAAGGGTTGTTGGATCCATACCATGACCACGGTCCACGGGGGACACCCCCGAATTCGACAAATCGCCAATGAAGTTTGTCGCCAGATTTTAATCCCATGTAATCCCGGACAGCCGGGGAAACATCAATGCCGGCGTTTTTACTGCGGGGAGGTTGGCCTTTGAACACATACTGCCAGTCNTCTGTTACCCAAGGCCCGCAATCTTCCCATTGAGCGTAGCATACCTTTTTGCCGTTGTAGAGCTGGATCCATCTACCCTTGCAGACAGATTGTCCCGGGCGNGGATTGTAACGGTAAAACCACGGGATGACACGTGAAGCCTCGGGTCGATGGAGGCGATGGTTGAGACAGTCGTTATATGGCAGGGCAACGTAAAATGAATTCAAACCCGGTCGAAAAGCCCTTGGTGCGTAGTTGGCTCGTGCTGCTGGATCAGGATCATCATAGCCNCCATAGTTTTTTTCCCACTGCCCGTCCCACGATGACTGGTGGTTGGAAGTAGTGTTGCGGCCACCGGGTTTTTCACCGATCCAAAAAATTGTGGCGGTAACGTGCAGTCGCCATGGATAAACCGTTTTGCGATATTGGTATGGATTNGGTGGTGCTGCAGTAGGGGAGGTGACCCTTGGTCCTTGCTGGGACCATATCGGCAACACCCCAATCAACTGGGTGATAATTATCACAGAGACGAGGTGGACTGAAATTCGCCNTCTGGGATTCTCAGGCATAGCGGATGAAAAAATTGTAATTTCTAGGGTTCCCGCGGNTTACNTTATCAGGATTCTCTCCGTAAGGTCCCCCACCATCACGTCAAATTCTCCAGGCTCAACAACGGGAGAATTATCCNAGCCGTGATAAGCGAGTTCCTTGACTGGTATTTTCAAAGTGACAGCTTTGACNTCCCCAGGCTTGAGTTCAACTTGGCGGAAAGCGCGAAGACGCTTCACTGAGGGTGTAATCGTGGCAAAGAGATCGCGAGTGAAAACATCCACGGTTTCCTTGCCCTTGCGCGAGCCCGTGTTGGCCACGTTGACGGTGAGAATAATATCGTCCTCCTTTGTCAGGGTAGAAGAATTCAACTTGAGATCACTGATGGTAAAGGAAGTGTAGCTAAGGCCGTGTCCAAATTCGTAAAGAGGGTTGAACCCGGGGGTTTGCTCGTCAGGTCCTACGCTGTCGCTGTGCTTATGATCATACGTCAGAAGGCTGTTTGGATGGCGAGGATACGTGAACGGCAGGCGCCCTGAGGGGTTAAACTGGCCTGTCAGTAATTCATAGAGCGCTTTTCCTCCATGGGGGCCTGGCTGACCTGCATAAATAATTGCGTGGCAGTGTCCTGCTATCTCGGTGATGAGGCGGGGNCGATTCCCGAGGAGCACAAGGATCAGCGGCTTTCCCGTTGCGAGACGCCTAACGAGGCGAAGCTGGTTTTCAGGCATCGAAAGGTCCGGAATATTTCCGGGTGTTTCAGTGCTTGGTTTCTCAGCNAGGACACAAACCACGATGTCTGCATTCCGAGCCTTGTTAAGTGCGTAGTCAAAGTCAGTGGAGCCATCCCATTGCGCGCCTCGAGCCCAGAGTATATTCTCGCGACCGTGACCGCTGTTGAAGGATTGGAGGATGGTCTCGAGGCCTTCAGGGTATGCAGCTTCATCTGTTCCCTGCCACGTATAGGACCATGANCCGTGNAGGGCAGCNAGAGAGTGGCATCCCGGGCCGGTGAGGAGAATCTGACCTTTCCTCTCAAGCGGTAAAACCCCTTCATTCTTGAGCACTACCAGAGACTCCCGAGCAGCTTGGAGAGAAGTCTCGCGAGCTTCGTCATTGCCNATTTTCCCTGCAGTGGAGGGAGGAAGGACTGGGTTTTCAAAGAGCCCGAGCGAAAACTTCATCCGGAGGATTCTGCTTACGGATTCATCCAGCCGGTCCTCCGAGATGATCCCTTCCTTCACCAGTTTGANCAGGTTGTTGGAAAAATGAAAATCGTAGGGGGCCATGCACATGTCGATGCCAGCATCTACTGCGATACGAACCGCTTCCTTGAGGTCAGGTGCGACCCGGTGGAGGTTGTGAAGTTTTTTCACATCTTCCCAGTCGCTGACGACTACTCCGTNAAATTTCAATTCCTCGCGTAAAAGGCCGCTTAGTAACTCATGGCTGGCATGAACCGGAACCCCATTAACTGCACCGGAGTTCACCATGATTGCCTGCACTCCCTCGTCGACCGCGGTTATAAATGGTGGCAGGAAATATTCCCTAAGATCGTGTCCCGGCAGCAGAGTCTGGGTGCGATCGTGTCCGCTGGCGGGAAGGCTGTAGGCTAGAAAATGTTTTGCGGTAGCAGCTACTGTTTCGGAAGAGGACAGAGAAGATCCCTGTAAACCCCGGATAGCAGCCTCCGCCATCACTTTGGTGATATGAACGTCTTCCCCGAAGGTCTCAACATAGCGCGACCAGAGCGGTTGCCGGCCAACATCGAGAGAAGGTCCGAAATTCCAGGGAATTCCAGCAGACCTTGTCTCCAAGGCCGTTACTTTGTGGCAGCGTTCAACAAGGTGGCGGTTGCGGGTCGCTGCCAGTCCCAGATTGTGAGGAAACAGGGTNCCTTCCCGAAGGTAATTTGCTCCGTGGACACTATCGATTCCATAGAGGATGGGAATCTTGAGTCTGGTTTCCTNGGTGGCGATTGTTTGGATCTCGGTGATNAGTGAGACCCATTGTTCGGCACTGAATGCCACGTTATGNACATTCAGAATAGATCCAATGTGCTTTTTGATGAGCGCATGCCGAAGTTTGTCCGTGTCGAATTTATGTGCCCCCGGATTTTCGGAGTTAGCCTCGTCACTCGAAACAGCNCCCAGGGTCAATTGAGTCATCTGGCCTGCCTTCTCCTCCAAAGTCATTGTGCGCAGCAGGGCAGTAACTCGGCTTTCGATTTCTTCTTCAGCCAAGGAGACGGTTGGGAGGAGAAAGCCCGCCAGAAGTAATGATGGCAGACGGAGGAGAGTGTGGGGGAAAATGCCCATGCCNATGAATAAAGCAGACATAACTGTAGAGGCAATTGCAGCCTTGGGAGATCCTCGGAAAGGGTAGATNCTGGCAAAAGGGCCTTTGTCTACCCTNNTCCTTCCGTGCTNAGGGCCTGCAGATGATGGTGTCCNGTCTGAAACGAGTGTCCGCCTCAGGGTAATCAAGGGTATAGTGTATCCCACGAGATTCCTTGCGCTGCATGGCNCAGTCCACCACAAGAGAGGCTGCGGTGACAAGATTTCGGAGCTCAAGGATGTCAGAATTGACTCGGTANCCCCAATAGAAGTCACGAACTTCCCGGGCAAGGTTCCGGAGGCGAAAGCTCGCTCTCAGGAGTCGTTTATCAGTCCGGACGATTGAAACATAATCCCACATCGTACGACGAATCTCATCCCAATTATGGTAGATATTCACAAGCTCATCAGGCGGAGCAGTGTCTCCGTGCTCCCACTCAGGGATGCGTGGCGCGGGTGAGTGTTTCCCTGAGGCAAGCTGTGGCAGCATTGTAGAGAGAGCCTTTCGAGCCATCACGTTACCCTCAAGCAGGCTGTTAGAAGCCAGCCGATTTGCTCCATGGAGTCCAGTGCAGGCGACTTCTCCGATGACAAAGAGACCGCGTAGGTTGGTGGAGCCATCGGGTTCGGCCACGACTCCACCGCATTGGTAGTGCGCCGCGGGGACGACCGGAATCGGGGTCTTTTCGGCATCATGCCCGAATTCAAGAAGCGTTTTGTAGATAAAGGGAAACCTTTCGGCGATGAATCCNGCTGGTTTATGGGTGACGTCAAGGTAAACGCAGCTTGCCCCGGTTTTCTTGATTTCCGTGTCAATCGATCGGGCTACGATATCCCGAGGGGCAAGNGANCCCCGCTCATCGTATCCGAGTGTAAAGTCTTCACCCTTGTCATTAAGCAATACGGCTCCTTCTCCCCTCAGGGCTTCCGAAATCAGGAAAGAGCGCGCTTCTGGTCCGGTGGCGGCAGGATTGTAAAAGCATGTGGGGTGAAACTGGATAAACTCCATATTCGCGATCCNGGCNCCGGCNCGCCATGCCATCGCGATACCGTCACCGGTCGCAGAGTCCGGGTTCGTTGTGTAGAGGTAGATTTTCCCGCAGCCACCTGTCGCCAGAACGACTCTGTCNGCATGCAGGATATGGACTTCTCCGGTAGCCTTTTCGAGGACATAGGCTCCGACAACCCGGTNGTCTGTGACGCTGCCTAACTTGTCCGTGGTGATAAGATCGATGGCCATATGATCGGCCAGAATTGTAAGGCCTGNAGTCTTGCGGGCAGTCTCCAGCAGAGAGGAAGCAATTTCATGACCNGTTGTGTCCTTGGAATGAAGAACNCGGCGGTTGGAGTGTCCGCCTTCACGTCCAAGAGAGTAGCGATCCCCGTTCTGGTCAAAGTCGGTTCCCCACGAGACCAGCTCATCGANCGTCTGTTCGCCCTCTCTGATGATGGATCTGACCGCCTCTTCGTTGCACAGCCCGGCTCCGGCATCGATAGTGTCGGCAATATGTTTCTCCACNGTATCCCCGGGATCACGAAGAGACTCCGAGAGGACGGCAGAAATTCCTCCCTGTGCCCAGGCGGTGTTTGAATTCAAGACTTCATTCTTGGTAATCAAGGTNACAGACCCATGTTCGGCTGCCTTGATCGCAAAAGAGAGGCCAGCGATTCCGCCGCCTATAACCAGAAAATCTGCTTTCATTNCCGGAAGTATCCTTTGACCCTAAATGAGCGAAGGACAAGCCGGTTATTGAGTTATTGGTTGTGGAGACTTTGTAAACCTTCTCATACTGGAGTGAGAAATGGATCTAAGTATTTGCGGAACCAGGAAGGAGCTCGGGTCAGCNGCGGCAGTGGCAGGAGCTGAGAAAATACGTGAAGCTTTGGCGGACAGAGACGAGGTTGCGATCGTGATGGCCTCTGCGGCTTCTCAGTTTGAGGTTATTGAAGCCCTTCTGGGAGAAGCTGATATTGAATGGGACAGGGTTGTNCTGTTCCACCTCGATGAGTATATCGGTCTCGAGGGGGATCACCCNGCTTCCTTCAGCAAATTTCTTCGAGATAGATTTCTCGCCAAATTGCCGTGCGAGGTGAAACGCTTTCATGCAATTAATGGCTCTGCGGAACCCNTGATGGAATGCGCNAGAATGGGAGGGATGATTGCTGACAGAGACCCCGTGGTTGCATTTATCGGGATTGGTGAAAACGGCCATATAGCCTTCAATGATCCTCCTGCTGACTTTGATGCCAAAGAGCCTTATATTGTTGTGAAGCTGGATGAAAAGTGCCGACAGCAGCAGGTAGGAGAGGGGTGGTTTCCAGACCTGNAATCGGTTCCCAAACATGCGATTTCAATGTCAGTAGGTCAGATTCTGAAAGCGGAGCGGATTATCTGTGCGGTTCCTGATGTTCGAAAAGCGTCCGCCGTCAGGGGTGCAATCGAGGAGGAGGTGCATCCTGATATTCCNGCCACTATCCTGCAGAAGCATCCCGATTGCCGGCTCTTCCTGGATCANTCGTCAGCAAGCCTGCTCACACGATGAAATATTTTGACCTCCAGGTGAANGGNTACGCAGGAGTTGATTTTAATTCCAACACTTTGACGACGGAGGAGGCGAAGCGGGCCTGCTCTGCTCTCGAGGAAGATGGGAACGAGGGNGTTCTCGCCACGGTAATCACGGACTCAGTGAAGGCAATGAAGGAGAAAATCCGGAGAATTGTTCGAGCGCGGGAAGAAGATAAGACCGTTCGGAGAATGGTCGTTGGAATTCATATTGAAGGTCCTTTTCTGAACCCTGCTGATGGCTTTATTGGAGCTCACCCGCGAGATCATGCGCAGGCAGCTTCCGTAGGTGTGATGGAGGATCTGCTCGAGGCCGCAGATGGTCTTGCAAAGATTGTGACACTTGCNCCAGAGTGTGACACGGGGTTGATCACCACTCGGTATNTGTCTCAGCACGGAGTGGTCGTTTCAGCGGGACATTGCAACCCCTCGATGGATCAGCTNCGGGCCGCGATTGACGCCGGCCTGACGATGTTCACACATCTTGGCAATGGTTGTCCGCAGGATCTGCCAAGGCATCAAAATATAGTNGAACGGGTGTTGAGCCTCTCGGAGAGTCTGTGGGTTTGCTTTATCGGTGATGGAGTCCATGTTCCCGGTTTCGCTCTGAAAAACTATCTCAGAGCCGCTGGGCCCGAACGGTGCATGATGGTGACTGATGCGATTTCTGCAGCGCACTGCGGGCCGGGCGGCTTCACCCTCGGAGCCCAGAAAATTCAAGTTGGGGCAGATGGCGTTGCCAGATCACCTGATGGAAGTCATTTTGTGGGATCGACTGCGACTATGCCAAGAGTGGCGGCGGTTCTGCGAGACCTCGGCTTCAGCGACGACGAGATTGTGNGACTGTGCCATGACAGGCCTCGCAGGGCGATAGGGCTCTGACGCATCAGTGCTGTCCTTGCAGCTAATGATTGGTTATTTGATTCAGGTCAGTCAGGTTGGACGGNAGGACTTAGTTGAAGAGATTTTAATGAAAATTGGCGAAAGGGTAAAATCTATCGGCCCTGCCATTATCGTGGCAGCAGTTGTGCTTGGACCCGGCAGTATTCTTGCGAGCTCGCGAGTGGGGGCTCAGTGGGGGTGGATGGGATTGCCATTTCTNGCCCTCGCNGTTGTCCTGATGGTTGGCATGGTGGCTCTCTCGGCCCGCCTTGGGGTGATTTACAAGGGGAGTGTTTGTGAGGAAATATCATATCGTTTGGGGCGCAAAACAGCAGCAGGAGTTGGAATCGTCCTCTTTGGAATAGTTGCTCTCTATCAATCGAGTAATAATCTCGCTCTGGGNGTTGGCTTGGAGCNCCTCTTTGAAGATGGGGAGGGAAGNCCCCCAAGGGGATGGGTGGTGCTGCAGATCCTCATCTTACTGATCGCCAATGCGNTAATCATATCCTGTCTGTATCTCATGCGTTCACTCTATTCCGCAGTAGAGAGAGCGATGAAGATTCTGGTTCTTTTGATGATTGGAGCCTTCGTTGTAAATCTTCTTGCCGCGNTATNCAGCGAGGCCCCGGAGCGGAGTGCTTCCATTCCGACCAATCGCGATTGGCTTCCGGTAATCGCTCTTGTCGGAACGACCTTTTCGATAGGGGGTGCCTTTTTTCAGAGCTANCTGGTTAGAGAAAAAGGTTGGAANATGACNAACCTGCGTCAGGGGACTTTCGATTCTGTCGTTGGAGTCGCGGTCCTCGGTGGAGTTTCAGCGGTCATCATGATAACCTCCCTGCTGATTTTTTACCGTATTCCGGGTGTTCCCGGGAATATCCAGATNGGAGCTCTCGCCACCCAGTTGGAGCCCTTGTTTGGTTCCGCTTCGAAGTATGTCTTCTGTGGGGGGTTCATGGCAGGAGCGCTGAGTTCTTTTATGGTAAATGCAGCCATAGGAGGAACCGTTCTCTCCGATANCNTNGGAAAAGGTGCCAGCATGCAGGGGCGGTGGGCTCGCCATTTTACGGCATTGGCACTCATGGTTGGAATGGTGGTTGCGATATTAGGGGCCATCTGGAAGGAAAGCCGCGATTCGCTCATGCTCGTAGCTCAGGCACTGACGGTTCTGGGAATTCCAGCAGTCGGTCTCGCAATGCTCTATTTAGCAACGAGGCCTGAGCTGACTGGTCAGCGGAGGGTGCCATGGACCTTAAAGCTTCTGGCTATCGCAGGTATCCTCTTGGCGGTGCTGCTCTCAGCCCGGACAGTGAGGGCATGGTTTTAGCTCGAGCGCCAAGGGTCTAACGGCTAGATCTCGATATTGTCAATGAGGCGGACCGTGTCGTAGGTGACAGCCGTGGCAAGCAAGGCAGGCCCGGCAACTTTCTCCAGNGGAATAAGAGTTTCGCNATCAATAATCTCAAGATATTCAATTCCCATTTCGGGTGGCGCNTTTTCAACAAGATGCTTACGCACGGTCTGGAGGTATGCCTCNCTACGCTGTTCCCCTGTTTCCCTGAAG
The DNA here is from genome assembly GCA_002715825.1 of Roseibacillus sp. GTDB lineage: Bacteria > Verrucomicrobiota > Verrucomicrobiia > Verrucomicrobiales > Akkermansiaceae > Roseibacillus_B. Next base: position 56,054 of record PBAI01000034.1, read on the forward strand.
TGCTGAATGCAAAGAAGGGCTCTTCGGATTCGAGAAGCATCCTTTCGNTGTTCAGGCGTAAGCATTAGATTCCTCGATGAGAAGGCAAGGCCGTCAGGCTCCCTCACAGTCTCAACGCCATGGATCTGCACGGATACACCAAGATCACGAACAAGGCGCCTGATGATCGCAAGTTGCTGGTAGTCTTTCTTTCCAAAGATCGCATGTGATGGTTGCAGGGTGTTGAAAAGTTTCAGGACGACCGTGCAGACCCCTTCGAAATGACCGGGGCGAGTGGCCCCGCACAAGGCACGGGAGAGAGAGTTTTCGACGATTGAGATTGAGTGGTCGGCCGCGTAAAATTCTTNGGGAGAAGGAGTGTAAACTGCGTCGACACCAAGACTGCGACAGAGCAGAAGATCTGCTTCNAGNGTTCGNGGATAGGTTTCCAGATCGGATGAAGAATTGAATTGCAGAGGATTTAGAAAAATCGAGACCGTGACGTNTCCTTCCCNTCCGGCAATCTCTCTTGCNCTTCTGATCAGGGCGGCGTGTCCGTCGTGCAGCGCACCCATTGTCGGCACGAGAACCGACGGGGGGCGCTGATCCAAGGGGAGCTCGTCCGATGAAGAAAATTGAATCATACGTGATGTCCTGTGAGAGGATCTTGATTAGGGAATGAACTTGAAGTGAAGGCGATTCTCGGTAACCTTATAAAGCTTTGAANTCAAAAATTGCAGCGGCATTTTTTTGCGGGATAACATGGGCTTTTGGCCCTGCGAGTCATTGCGCAGAAGTTCCTTCTGAAGATGTGGATCACTCGGNTGGATCAGCNCTTGGCCGGGATGCAGTGGCGGGAGNGACAGAACNAAAGTTGCGCACGGCTACCGTCAATATTCAGAAGGTTTTTCGCTCCTACCACAAGGTTGCGCGCGCTGAGACGGAAATAAATGTTGAGCGATCGAGGATTCAGAAGAAGAAGAATCAGGAAGAGCTTAAGTTGCGAGCGATGGATCAGGTTCTTCGGGAACTGGAGGGCTCCCTCCAGGCATTGAGTGATTCCGATGTCCGGCGTGGGGACCTGGAGAGAGAAAAAGGGGTTCGATTTCGTGAGCGAGAGCGGTGGAAGGGGCAAAGAGCGTTGGATTTGAAGGCTAGCCATGCGGACCTGAATCGCCTCATGGTGGCGCGTATGGAGGTTCTTCTGGAGGAGATTCGCACGGTTGTGAGGGTAGAGGCTGAGCGTATGGGCTATGATCTCGTCTTTGACATTGAGGGAACTGGTAGTTCGCAAGTGCCATTTCTGCTTTTCGCCAAGGACGCTCACGACATCACTCCACGAATCATAAGCATACTTGCAGAATCGGCTCCGCAGGGTGTGCAGAGGTGAGGGCTTGGGGTTTGACGGCCTGAGGTTTTTTCTCCAGACTCCTTCCACTTCGAAACGCCAAGCACATGAATTTCAGCCTACTCGTTCCTGCCGCAATTACTCTTCTGCTCTTCTCCATGTCCGCTGCCGCGCAGGACAAGTTGAAGATAGCCACGGTAGACATGCAGACGCTTTTTAAGCAATACCACCGGACTAATGCGGCCCAGAAGGAGGTCAATGTTGAACGAGCGAAGATTCAGCAGAATAACAATGAGCGTCTCGAAACCATCCGTGCGCTCGAAGATGAGTTGCAAGGATTACGTAAGCAGCTGGACGATCCCTCTCTGAGCGACAAAAGAAAGCAGGAGCTCTTCAAGGGTTTTCAAATGAAAACGCAGGAAGGGGTTGCGCTTGATCGGGAGCGTCGTGAATTTCTGCAGCGTCGAAATACCGCTCTGAACGAAAAGATGGTGCAAAAGATGCGCGGAATCCTCGAGGAAATACAGAAGCTCGTGGAGGATCGCGCCAAGTCCGACGACTACGATTATGTGTTCGATAAATCGGGCATGAGTACTTCGCAAGTCCCCTTCCTGCTTTACACCAAGGACGCCACGGATATCACTGCTGGTCTGCTTGTGCTTTTGAATAAGGATGCGCCAGCGGAGACTCCCGCGAGCGGTGAATAAGGGCCCGGGTAGGGCTTCTGGTCATAACACCTTCTGATCGTGGAATTTCAGATCGCGGAAGTGGTCGAGTTGGTTGGAGGGGTGCTCGTTTCGGGGCGACAGGATCTGGTCCTGAAAGGAGTGCGGACCCTCAACGAGGCGGAGGAGGGTGACCTGAGTTTTTTTTCCAATCCGAAGTATCGGTCCCAGTTTGACGCGACCCGTGCGGGAGCGGTTCTGGTACCTCCAGACATTAAGTCAGGCCCGGATGGAGTCGCCCTGATTCAGGTTGACAACCCTTCTCATGCCCTTTCGGCACTTGCAGAAAAAGTTGAGTCACGAACTAGGGCATTTTCCCCAGGAGTTCGAAAGGGAGCTCACGTCTCGGAGTATGCGATGGTAAGTCCTGAAGCTGCGGTACACGCGGGCGCGGTGGTCGAGGATGGAGCATCGATTGGGCGGGGCTCAGACATTCGCTCTGGAGCCGTGATCAGTCGAAACGTCGTGATTGGAGATGACTGCACCATTTACCAGAATGTCAGTGTGCGGGAAGGGTGTATCCTGGGAGATCGAGTGATTCTGCAACCTGGGGCAGTTATAGGATCTGACGGTTTCGGGTATGAGTTTGTCGACGGCAGGCACCACAAGGTTCCTCAGCTGGGAATCGTTGTTCTGGAAAGCGATGTAGAGGTCGGTGCTAACGCATGTATTGATAGAGCTCGCTTTGGTCGAACAGTGGTCGGTGAGGGAACGAAAATTGATAATCTCGTTCAAGTGGGCCATAATGTAGAGATCGGGAAAAATTGTATTCTTGTCGCACTTTCAGGCGTAGCGGGGAGTTCTAAGCTTGGAGAAAAGGTAACCCTCGCCGCTCAGGTCGGCATCAACGGTCATATAGAGATCGGAGATGAGGTCCAGTTGGGCGGGAAGTCTGGAGCGATGCAGAGCATTCTCGAGGCTGGAGTTTATATGGGCACTCCAGCGAAGCCATTTAAGGAAGAGGTCCGTCAATGGCGTAACCTCAATAATCTTGAGGAAATGCGTCGCGCCTTAAAGGTCTTGCGGGAAGAAGTAGACCACTTGAAGGAAGTGGATGAATGAGTTAAAGGGCGAGAGTCTTTCCGGGTGCAGGAATGACGGCCCTCTCGACCTGCGTCTCAAACCACTGGAGAGCTGAGGGATCACCATGCACGAGAACGGTCTTGCGAGCATCTGCCGTCTTCATGAAGTCCAACAGGTGATTCCGGGGAGCATGCCCGCTGAAGTCGTATATCTTGACTCCACAGTTCAGGGAGATCTCCGGGAGTTCTGGGTCAAGTCGGATTGCATCACCCGGTTGAGCGGCACGAATCTTTCCTCCCGGGCTATCCGGATCGGCGTAACCTACAAAAAGCAGCATGTTCCCGGGCTTGTCGATAAAGCCTCGGGCAAATCCATTCGACGTTGTCTTTTCTGTCATCATTCCACTCGAAAGAGCATAAATTGCTCCTCGTTCAAGGGGTATGGGCCTGCGGCCTCGTCGGTTTCCAGTGATGGGATTCATATCCCTCAAGATCTTGAAATTGGGAGAGCTGCGCCGTGTTGAGCCTGAAAACTTGTCGTAGACGACGGTCATCTTGGTGCTCAGTCCTCCAATGTAGACCGGAGCGGACCTGAGGGAGTGGTCAAGCATGGCCTCATGGATCATCGTCAGTACTTCCTGAGTTTTTCCGATGGCGAAGACGGGGATCAACACCGATCCGCCCCGTTCCATGCATCGCTCAATATCATTTATGAAGCGGGCTCTTTCTTTCTGCGGGCAGAAGGAAGAAGGCCGGGGAGAATCACCACGGGTAGTCTCCACGATGAGCGCATCAAGTGTTTCCTCTGCCAGGTCTGGGAAGCGCGCGCCTTTGATCAGGGCGTGGTCTTCGAAACGGATATCGCCGCTGTAAAAGATTCGCTTACTGCTTCCTTCAAGCAGGATTCCTGCTGACCCCAGAATATGGCCCGCGTCATAGAAGGTTCCTTTCACGGATCCGTTCCAGTCCAGATCGAAAGGCTTTTCATAATCACGGGGTTCGATGCGTGGGAGCAGTTTGTCGATTAAGCGATGAGTAAAGAGCGGGTAGTCCTCAATTCCCAGTTCGGCTCGCTGAGACTTCATCACATTGACAGAGTTGTGAAGGAGAGCGTCAGCAAGGGCGCATGTGGCCGGGGTCATGAAGACTCGGGCAGAAGGCTGGTCTCGCATCAGGACTGGAAGCGTGCCGACATGATCAAGGTGGGAGTGAGTGACAATGATGGCGTCAAGGCTGTCATGTGGAAGGTCCTCGTAACGGGGAATGCTGGCCTGTCCTTTTTCCTTAGGATGCATTCCTGCATCGAGCACAACGCGTGTGTCGCCAATCTCGAGCAGGTAGCTATTGGCGCCGATCCCAGTGGTCCGGTTAAGGAGAGTGAAGCGAGCTTCGGGCACGATTTCAGGGCTGTAAAAGGGGGCGCGCCGAGATCTGCCTGGCGTCTCGGCTGGAAACTAATCGATAAAAACGTAGCAGGGGGCGGATTCGAACCGCCGACCCAAGGCTTATGAGTCCTTTGCTCTACCCCTGAGCTACCCTGCCATTGTGCCGCGAGGGCGACGGGGAAGTATATATTGGGTCCGGAGGTGTCGATATCAAAAAGAAATCAGGAGAGGTTGAAAGAGCCGTAAAGGGTTCGTAGAGAGCTTTCGGTAAATAGAAGGGGCCGGGGGGCGCCTCGTCCATTTTGGAGCCCCAGGAGGCCTTGGGGAGCGGAGGAAGGGAGCCAACAGGGCTAAAAACAGGGATTTAAGAGCTAAAGGAGGGGAAATTGTAGATTATTCCGGATGTTTAGGAGGCGGGCATAGAATTCTTAAAAAAATAGGCGAAATAGGCCTTGTCAACAGGGGGCGGACTCCTATAGTCGCGCCCCCCAAAATCGTGGCTGGATCCTGTGTGACATCGCAGAAAACAGCTAAAAAAGCGGTTTACCAGCTTATCGGGTGCAGCTCCGGATAACAGGCTCCTGCGAGGGTAATCTTCGCCGGCCTGCCTCCTGCCTCGGTGAGCGTTCAGAGATTAATAGAGATATTCTCAAACAGCAGGAATTATGCCGACCATCAACCAACTCGTCCGTAAGGGGCGCAAGCAGGCAGTAAGGAAATCCAAGTCGCCGGCGCTCTCAAATTGCCCGCAGCGACGGGGTGTCTGCCTTCAGGTCTATACCCGGACGCCCAAGAAGCCGAACTCGGCACTGCGAAAAGTGGCAAAGGTTCGTTTAACGAACGGTTTTGAGGTGATCGCCTATATCGGGGGAGAGGGGCATAACCTGCAGGAGCATAGTATTGTCCTCGTCCGCGGCGGCAGAGTGAAAGACCTTCCGGGTGTAAGGTATCATATTGTGAGGGGTTCTCTCGACACCCTTGGTGTGGAGAACCGAAAGCAGAGCCGATCCAAGTATGGAGCCAAGCGACCAAAGAAGTAAGCTGATCTGAAACAGGAAGGAACCCAGGAAGATGGCAAGAAGAAGAAGAGTTTACCACAAGCCGGACAGGCGAGATCCGAAATTCGATAGTGAATTGATCGGACATCTCATTTCGAAGGTGATGAAGGATGGAAAGAGGGCGCTCGCCGAGCGGGTCGTGTATTCCGCTATCGATAAGGCGAACGAAGGAACTGACACGGTTGATCCTCTTGAGGTCGTGACCCGGGCAATAGAAAATTCAAAGCCGCGGGTTGAGGTGAAAAGCCGTCGGGTTGGTGGAGCAACCTACCAGGTTCCACTCGAGGTAGCAGCGTCGCGTTCCGAGGCTCTGGCGATGCGGTGGATTATTGGATTTGCACGAGGTCGCAAGGGAACGCCGATGCATGTTGCCCTTGCCAATGAAATCAAGGACGCAGCCAACAATACGGGCGGAGCGGTCCGGAAGCGTGATGACGTCCATAAAATGGCGCAGGCCAACCGCGCCTTTGCGCACTTCCGCTGGTAGCAATCAGTATTAATGCTCGCCACAGCAACAGTTTCAGCTCCCCAGATGTCTGAGAGCCCCAACAGTCCCGACAGGCCGTATCCGCTTGAGCGGACCCGGAATATTGGGATTGCGGCTCACATCGATGCTGGAAAGACGACGCTGACAGAACGGGTGTTGTTCTATACGGGCATGATCCACAGGATCGGCGAGGTGCACGACGGTGCAACGACGACCGATCATATGGAGCAAGAGCGCGAACGGGGTATCACGATCACCTCAGCTGCGGTCACTTGTGAGTGGATGCAGAGAAAAGATGAGGGGGTTTACAAGTTGTTCGAGGAAGAAAAGCAGAGGGTGAACATCATCGATACGCCCGGTCACGTCGATTTCACTGCGGAGGTGGAGAGATCTCTCCGGGTTCTGGACGGTGCGATTGTCGTTTTCTGCGGGGTTGCAGGAGTGCAGCCACAGACCGAAACGGTCTGGCGTCAGGCATCGAAATACAACGTACCCCGAATCGTGTTTGTCAACAAGATGGACCGAGTTGGTGCGAACTTCCAGAATGTGGTTGAAGAGGTCCGGGATAAGCTGGGGGCCACACCGCTGCGAATTCTGATTCCAATAGGATCGGAAGACCACCTAAAGGGTCAGATTGATGTTCTGAACAAGAAAGCGGTGGTTTACACCGAGGATGATACTCTTGGGTCAACTTTTGAGATCCGAGAGCTGGATGAAGAGCAGGCTAGGGATGCCGAGGAAGCTTACGCAGAAATTCTCAATACGCTCGCTGACGTCGATGATCAGTTGGGAGAGAAGTTTCTTATGGAGGAAGAAATCACGGTTTCAGACCTCAAGAACGCCATGCGCCGCGCGACCATAGCCAACAAAGTCGTGCCCATCGCCGGTGGATCAGCATTCAAGAACAAGGGGGTGCAATACCTTGTCGACGCGGTAGTGGATTACCTGCCGAGTCCGCTGGAGATTACCGCTGCGCGGGGGCAGAGTTCTGAGGACGAAAACGATGAAGTAGTAGCCGCTACAGACGACAACGGAAAGTTTTGCTCCCTGGCCTTCAAGCTCTGGGCTGACAAGTACGTAGGAAAGTTAGTCTTCTTCAGGGTCTATTCGGGAACTGTCTCGAAGGGTGATATGGTTTACAACCCGCGGACTCGGAGAAAGGAGCGAATCGGCAGACTGATTCAGATCCAAGCGGATAAGCATGAGGAGATCGAAACATGCTACGCCGGAGACATAGCGGCAATCGTGGGAATCAAAAATGTGACAACCGGGGACACCCTTTGCTCTCAGAAGTTTGACATTCTTCTAGAGCCTCCGAGTTTCCCAGAGCCAGTCATAGCGATGGCGGTGGAGCCTAGAACAACAGCTGACCAGGAGAAGATGTCTTCAGGTCTGGCCCGTCTCATGGAGGAAGATCCAACTTTCGTGGTTCATACCGACGAGGATACAGGACAAACAATCATTTCAGGGATGGGGGAGCTTCACCTGGAGGTCATCATCGACCGTCTCCGTCGTGAATTCAGCGTAGAGGCTAACGTGGGCAAACCTCAAATCGCCTACAGGGAAACCATCACTGCCAATGCTGGGGGAGAGGGCATTCTTAAGAAGCAGAGTGGGGGTCGGGGGCAATATGGCCACGTCGTTCTCGATGTGTCGCCGAATGAGAAGGGAGCCGGCTTGACGACAAAGAGTCTTGTTGTTGGTGGTGCAATCCCGAAAGAGTTCATGAATGCGGTTACTGCTGGAGTCGCTGAATCGATGACAAATGGGATCGTTGCAGGATATCCGGTTGTGGACGTTCATGTGAATATTACGGATGGCTCGGCTCACGATGTGGATTCCAATGAGAACGCTTTCAAGATGGCCGCAATTTTTGCGATGAAGGATGCCTTCCGCAAGGCAAGCTCCATTCTGCTCGAACCGATAATGGACGTAGAGGTGACAACTCCTGAGGAAAATCAGGGAGACATCATGGGAGACCTTAACCGTCGGCGTGGCCAGATTCAGGAGATGGGCAGCAAAGGCAACGTCGCCATAGTTAAATCCAAGGTGCCTTTGGCCGAAATGTTTGGATACTCCACGGATGTTCGGACGATCTCATCGGGCCGAGCCTCATTCGTAATGACCCCTTCCAGTTTTGAACCGGTTCCGCAAGCTATCGTCGAGACGATCTGCAAGGAACGAGGAACAGTAGCTGCCTAATTTGCCGATTAATACATTTTCTTCTTTCGACCATGGAAAACCAGAAAATCAGAATTCGTCTCCGCGCATATGACCATCGAGCGATCGATAAGTCAGCGGAAGAAATCGTGGAGACAGCCAAGCGGACGGGCGCCAAGGTTGCAGGTCCGATTCCCTTGCCTACACGGATTGAGAAATACTCTGTGAACCGTTCTCCCCATGTGAACAAGAAATCAGCAGAGCAGTTCGAGATCCGGACTCATAAGCGGCTTCTCGATATCATGGACCCAACCGCTCGGACAGTCGACGAACTTAAAAAACTGAATCTCCCTGCCGGGGTCGATATTACAATCCGGATCTGAGGCTGAAACATTTAACGCTTAACTCCATACGACCATGTCACTAGGACTTATTGGAAAGAAAATAGGAATGACCAGGCTCTTTGACCAAGAGGCAGGCAGTGCGGTCGCGGTTACCGTGATCGATGTGGGAGGCAATGAGCTCGTGCAGCAGAAAACAGAGGATTCCAAAGACGGCTACAGTGCTGTTCAAGTGGCTTATTCGGATCAGAAGGAGCAGCGGATGAAGCAGCCGGCCATGGGGCACCTCAAGAAACATGGGGTAGCAGCCAAGCGCATCATCCGTGAGTTTCGCCTCGAAGAGGGTGAGGAGTTGCCGGAGTCTCACCCGGGTGCTGAACTTTTTAAAGACGGCCAGTGGGTCGATGTCATTGGGACCACCAAGGGGAAGGGCTTTCAGGGAGTCGTTAAGCGCTACAATTTTGGAGGTGGGCCTGCTGCTCACGGACACATGACTCACAGACGTCCGGGAGCTGTTGGTGCAGGAACGTGGCCTGGCCGCATTTGGAAGAATCAGCGGATGCCCGGACACGACGGACAGCGCAGTCGAACTACGCAGAACCTGAAAATCGTTCAGGTGCGCCCCGATGATAACGTGATTCTCGTATCGGGTGCAGTTCCGGGTTCAAAGGGTAGCTATGTCGTTGTTCGGCCCGCGAAAAAGAAGCCCATGCCCGCGGAGTAAGCGAATCTCTCAATTTAGGAAGGAAGCAACATGTCAGCTACAACACTCACTCTCGAAGAAGCCAAAGCCGCCAGCATTACAGTGCTGGAGGATCGTGAGAAAGGCAATCAGGCGGTCCATGACCTGATTGTGGCCTATCAGGCGAATCGTCGGTCCGGGAGCGCAAACACCAAGACCCGGGGCGAGATCAGAGGAACTGGTAAAAAGATGTACAGGCAGAAAGGTACGGGTAATGCGCGTCACAGGACGTCTAAAGTCCCTCTTTATGTCGGTGGAGGTGTGGCTCACGGACCTCGTCCGAGGGATTACTCCAAGCAAGTGCCCAAGAAAATTCGTAAATTGGCCTTTCGCCGTGTTCTCGGCGATTGCATCGCGGACGGCAAAATCCAAGTGGTCGATTCCTTTGAAATCTCAGACGGAAAGACCAAGTCCTTTCTGGCCGAAGTGGGGAAGATTACGGAAGCCGAAAAGGTTCTCGTTATTGCACCCGAGTTTGATGACAAAACGCTTCTTTCTCATCGGAATGTCCCGGGTGCGATGTGCCTGCCCGCCATCGAGGTGAGCATCGAGGAGCTCCTCTACCACGACAGTATCATCGTTACTGCCCCCGCTCTCGAGGTGTTGGCATCCCGAACCAGCTAGAGCACAGAACACACCGAATCATGAGAGATATTTATTCCGTTATCGACAGTGTCCGTCTGTCCGAGAAGTCCACTCTTCTTCAGGAGCTGCACAATGAGTATGTCCTGAAAGTCGATCGCCGTGCCAACAAGATTGAGATCAAGCGCGCGGTCGAGCAGGCTTTTGGCGTAAAGGTCACAAGTGTTCGTACTGCCAACTACAGCGGGAAGTCCAAGCGAGTCAGACGTGCTGACGAAGGAAAGACCGCATCTTGGAAGAAAGCAATGGTGCGGCTTAAAGATGGGGATTCAATCGATCTCATCTAGGGTCCTGCCTTACTCATTTTACATTACAGCGATTTAACAAAACAGCAGTCATGCCACTCAAAAGCTTCAAGCCAGTGACGCCCTCGAACCGCTACAAAGTGTGGCCGAGTTATGAGGAAATCACCAAGAAGAAGCCCGAAAAGGATCTGACCGAGCCGCTTCCAAGGAGCGGAGGTCGGAACAATCAGGGCAAGATTACATGCCGCCATATCGGCGGTGGACATAAGCGGAAGTATCGCTTGGTCGACTTCAAGAGGCGCAAGCGGGAAATCGAGGCCCGCGTTACCGCAGTGGAATACGACCCTAACCGAACATGTCGGATAGCGTTGATCCAATATTCTGACGGTGAGAAATCCTATATTCTCTGTCCGGCAGGTCTTCAGGTTGGCGCAACCGTTCAAGCTGGCGAGAGTGCGCCGCCATCGCCTGGAAACGCATTACCTCTCAGGAGCGTGCCTCTCGGAACGGCAGTTCATAATATTGAGTTGCGTCCTGGTGGAGGAGGAAAGGTGGCGAGATCGGCCGGCCAGCAGGCCGTGGTGTCGAACAGGGAAGGAGGCTATGCGCTGGTCAAGATGCCATCGGGAGAAATCCGTCGTTTTCACGAAAACTGCTACTGCACGATTGGTCAGGTTGGGAATCGAGACCACATGAATGAGGTTTCCGGCAAGGCTGGGCGAACACGATGGAAGGGGGTTCGGCCGACGGTTCGTGGCATGTGTATGAACCCAGTGGATCACCCGAACGGCGGGGGCGAAGGTAAGTCCAAGTCTGGAGGTGGAAGGCAGCACCTGAAATCGCCATGGGGTCATACCAAGGGACAGAGAACCCGATCTAAATACAAAGGCAGCAACAAGTTCATTGTCGAGCGACGCAATGCCAAGAAGCGTTAACAAACTGAAATCATGCCACGTTCCCTAAAGAAAGGTCCTTTTGTAGACCAGAAGCTACTAGCCAAAATCGACGAAGCGGTCGAGAAGGGTGATAAGAAGCCGATAAAGACTTGGAGCCGTCGCTCCATGATTACGCCAGATTTCGTTGGGCTCACCTTCATGGTGCACAGCGGAAAGGCTTTCACTAACGTATACGTGTCCGAGAATATGGTGGGTCACAAGTTGGGAGAGTTCGCTCCCACCCGGATCTTCAAGGCCCACGGAGGCATGGGTAAGAAATAATTCTCTCGATTTCTGCTGCATCAACAAACTGCTCCAATGGTTACTACATCCTTCAAGTCGACACTCTCCACGCTCGTGGTGGCAGGGTGGGTGTCGTGGTGTGGGGCTGAGGAGCTCGATGAGCTCAGAAAGGAAAACGCCCGATTGCAACTGCAGGTTGGTAGCCTGCAGGAGAGTCTCGTCGAGGCAAACCGGAGGGAAAAGGAATCTGCGGAGGCGTTAGTGCGGATAAGAATCAGACTGCAAGCGCTAGGCAAAGATCTCATCAGCGGAGGAGATGAAAGAACCGTCGAGGCTTGGCAGAATGTCACAGTTCTCGACCGGCGTCTGCGAAGAATGGAACAGGCCGCGATACGCCTAAGCTCAGCAGCCCAAGCCTTCATCAAAACATCAATCACGGCGGATCCCGAAGCGAGAGCTCAGCTGGAGGCGTATTTGCGAGCCCTTGAAGTCGAATTGGGATTGCGAAACATGCCCGAAAAACATGTGGAGAAAGGCAACCTGCAATACGCACAGGTAAAAAGTATTGATGAAAAGAGCGGGTTGGTGGTCCTCAATGTGGGCGCCAAGGAGGATGCCCGTATAGGAATGGTGTTCAACATCATGCGTGGGGACCTGATGGTGGCTGAAGCCATGGTTGCAGACGTTCGTCCTGACATCTGTGGGGTGTTCGTCCAGAAACTCCAAAACGATAATAATCCAGTGCGGTTCAATGACACCGCTTCGCTCAAGAAGAATTAAGCTCGCCCTACTACCATGGAAGTACGCTCTGTTTACAAATACGCACGGATCTCGCCCAAAAAGGCGCGGGATGTAGCCCGTGAGATCCAGGGTCTCCCTGTTTCCGACGCTATCGACACCCTTAACTTTACGCCGAAAAAAGCGGCTTTCTTGATTGGGAAAACACTTAAAAGCGCGGTCGCTAATGCTGAAAATAACCATGATCTGGCCGCGGATAGTCTCCGCGTAAAGGAGGCCAACATATCAGATGGCCCCTCATTTCGGCGCTTCAAGCCGCGGGCCCGGGGGTCCGCGAGTGCAATCAAGAAAAGAACGAGTCATATCTACATCATTCTGACCGATGAGGTCGGCGAGGAGAAGGCGCCATCAGAGCGAGGGCAGGGTAGCAGGAAAACACCGGCGGCGGAGACTGAGGAAGTAACGAAGGAAGCCGCGCCAGATGAGAGTGTAACAGACAACACAGAAGTTGTGCCCGTCGCCGAAGATCAGGAAGATGCGGATCTGACGCCGGATGCCTCTGAACAGTCTCCAGATGAGGACCCGGGTGCCGAGCAGGTCACCGAAGAACCCCCGACCGCCGAAGAGGACTCGGAGGAAGAAGAACAAAAGGACTAAGAAACTTTCCCCACCAAAAAATATTATGGGACAAAAAGTAAATCCCGTCGGATTCCGACTCGTTGTCAATCGTGATTGGCGCTCCAAATGGTATGCAGAAGGCGATGACTATCGTGAGAAACTTCATGAGGACCTAAGAGTGCGGAAATACCTGAGTGGTCGTCTGCAATTTGCGGCTCTCTCCAAGGTGGTTGTTGAGCGAGCTTGGAACAGTGTCCGCGTGACGTTGCATACATCCCGGCCCGGTCTGGTGATTGGAAGGAAAGGCTCTGAGATTGAGCGTATGACAAACGACATCTCTAAAATCTGTGCCGGTTCACAGGTAAAGATAGATATCGTGGAAGTGCGGAGTCCGGAATTGGATGCACAGCTGGTAGCAGAAAATGTGGCGGTGCAATTGGAGCGTCGAATCAGTTTTCGGAGGGCCATGAAAAGGGCCCTGCAGACGGCCATGGATTTTGGTGCTGAGGGAATCCGAATCCGGTGCGCCGGCCGGCTTGGAGGAGCAGACATTGCACGAGCGGAATGGTATCGGGAGGGAAAGGTGCCTTTGCAAACACTGCGAGTACCAATTGATTACGGATTCGCGGAGGCCCAAACCGTTTACGGCATTATTGGCGTTAAGTGCTGGGTGAACCGTAATGAGAAAGATGAGAAAGAAGGAGGGCGCGGTGGCCCTCAGCGGCGTGATGATCGCCGAGGTGGTCGCGGGCCCGGAGGCCGTGGACCTGGCGGGCCTGGAGGCCGTGGGCCCGGAGGGCCTGGTGGCCGTGGACCCGGAGGGCCTGGTGGCCGCGGACCCGGAGGACCTGGAGGACCTGGAGGGAAACCAAGCTAATTCACAGAAAGAAGAACGATGGCACAAATACCCAAACGCGTTAAATACCGTAAGTCACAGCGAGGAAACCGCGGCGGCAATGCCAGTCGTGGGGTCGATGTGAGCTTCGGGGATTTCGGATTGCAAGCTCTTGATCGAGGCTGGATGACCAGTCGCCAGATTGAGGCTTGCCGGGTTGCGATTAACCGTTACCTCAAGAGAAAGGGAAAAGTTTGGATCCGCGTGTTCCCCCACAAACCGGTCACCGCTCGTCCTCCTGAGACGAGAATGGGTAAGGGTAAGGGGCCGGTAGAAGCCTGGGTCGCAGTGATTCGTCCGGGAACCATGATTTTTGAGATCGCCGGTGTGCCGGAAGCTTCCGCTCGCGAAGCGATGCGTCTGGCTTCTTACAAACTTGGAATCCGCACGAGGTTTGTTTCGAGGTCTCACCACTCCGCTTAACCGCAGTTTTATATCTTAACCAAAGTCAGAACGATGCCACAAATCAAGATCAGCGAAATCCGCGAACTGAGTACGGAGGAACTGCAGGTTCGCCTTCGTGACCTTAAGCAGGAAAGACTCAATCTCCGGCTGCAGCAGTCAACAGGACAACTGGAAAACAGCGCTCGTCTTCGACTGGTTCGCAGGGAGGCAGCCCGTGTGATGACCACATTGAGTGAGCGCCGCCTTCAAGCAGCATCTGCAGAATAAGGTTCACACCATTAACAACTTCTCAATCAATGTCTGATACAGAAAAGAAGCAAGGTCTGCGTAAGCAGCGAGTAGGTAACGTGGTCTCCACCGGAATGGATAAGACGATTGTGGTCGAATTCATCGCCCGCGTGCCACACTCAAAGTTTAAGAAAATTATCAAGAGAACAAAAAAGTTCTACGCCCACGATGAGAAGGGAGAAGCCTCCGTGGGGGATCGGGTTCGAATCGAGGAAATGCGTCCGATCTCGAAGACTAAGCGGTGGCGCCTCACAGAGGTTCTCAGTCACTAAGACCCAGGATTTAAACTTATTACATAAGCAAAGCCATGATCCAGATGGAATCTAAAGTTGAGGTCGCTGATAATACAGGGGCCCGCACAGCCAAGATGATCGGAGTGATCGGCAAAGGTGGTAACAAAAGCGCTGACGTCGGTGATGTAATCACCGCCCACGTCAGGGAGGCGATACCCACTGCCGCAATAAAAAAAGGTTCGGTAGTAAAAGCTGTGGTAGTCCGGACGGCGGCTCCAATCAGACGTAGTGATGGGTCTATCCTGCGCTTCGACGGAAATGCGATCGTGATTATTGATAAGGATGGGAATCCACGGGGTACTCGGATCTTTGGTCCGGTGGCACGTGAACTCAGAGAAAAGAATTTCATGAAGATCGTCTCGCTTGCGCCCGAGGTGCTCTGAATTTTGAACTAACCAAACGACACAAGCTGAGCCCATGTCCCGCAAAAAGACACATGTAAAACCCGGCGATGAAGTGCAAGTCATCGCAGGTAACCACAAGGGTAAACAAGGAAAAGTCCTCGAGGTCCACGCTGAGAAAGAGCAGGTCGTCGTGGAAGGCGTCCGGGTAATGAAAAAATCGGTCCGCCGCTCTGAAGAAAATCCTGATGGAGGCATCGTCGACAAAGACGGTCCAATCCATATTTCAAACGTAAAAAAAATAGAAGCCGCCTCTTAGAGGTTCAATTAGGCAATCGCTGCCAATGCGCTTAAGCACAACCTAAAGCTGACCCGCAATCATGATCCCAACACTCCAGAAATACTATAAGGAAACGGTTGTTCCCGCACTTCAGGAACAACTCGGCCTGAGCAATGTGAATCAGGTCCCCAAGCTCACAAAGATTGTCGTTACTACTCACGTTGGCTACGCGCAGGCGGAGAGAAAGAATGCAACAGAGGATGCGGTGGAAGAGATTTCTCGGATCACTGGGCAAAAGCCGAGCGTGGTCTACGCTCGTAAAAGTGTCGCGAACTTCAAGGTCCGTGCAGGAGAAGCTGTGGGAGCACGTGTCACCCTGAGAGCAAATCACATGTGGGAGTTTCTTGACCGATTCATCAACATAACGGCTCCAAATATCCGGGACTTTCGAGGACTGTCCCCGAAAAGCTTTGACGGGCAGGGCAATTACGCGGTGGGAATAACTGATCAATCCATCTTCCCCGAGGTCGAGCTGGATAAAATCAAGAGGAACCTTGGATTCGATATTATTGTCGTAACGTCCGCAACTACGAACGAGCACGGGAAAGCCCTGCTGGATGCTCTCGGCTTTCCTTTCAGGAAGCCACAGGAGCAGGAGAATCCCGAGAAATCAGAGGCCGCTGCCTGAAAAAACCAAACCACGAACCAGAATAAACCATGGCTGTTCTTTCAGATCCTATTTCTGATTTTCTCACCCGCTTCAAGAATGCATCGCGGGCAGGGAATGATCAATTTCTAGCACCCTTCTCAAAGGTAAAGGCGGAGATCGCCCGTATCCTCAAGGAAGAAGGGTATATTTGGAACTACGAGGTCGACACCTCCGGCAAGTTTCCTCAACTGCAAGTGAAAACTAAATTTGTAGATGGCACTCCGGCGCTCACAGATCTCAAAAAAGTGTCCAAGCCCGGGCGCAGGCACTACACGGGTTCTCAGGAAATACCAAGAGTCCTTAACGGTCTTGGCATTTCTATCGTCTCCACTTCAAAAGGGATCATGACCGGGGCGCAGGCAAGGCGTCAAAAAGTAGGCGGCGAATTGCTGGCCTTCGTTTGGTAAACTCAATCCAGGAAAGAACAATGTCACGAGTTGGCCAAAAAGTTATATCTCTTCCCGACAAGGTCTCGATCAATGTCGGTGCAGGGGGCGAAGTCACGGTCGAAGGGCCGAAGGGCAAGCTGCAATGGCAGCTGCCCCAGGGAATCTCAATCGATCAGGAGGAAAGCGCGGTTGAGGTGAAGCGCGAAAATGATCAACGGCAGCTGCGTGCTCTTCACGGAACCGCACGAAGCCTGATTAACAACATGGTGGAGGGTGTCACGAATGGTTTTGCGAAGGAGCTTGAAATCCAAGGTGTTGGTTTCCGAGCGGCGGTGAAGGGAGATAAGCTCGACCTCAGTCTCGGGAAATCTCATCCGATTTTGCATCCCATTCCCAGTGAGGTGACAGTCACCGTCACGGAAAACACGAAGATCAAGGTGGAAGGTGTAAACAAGCAGGTCGTTGGCCAGTTCGCCGCCGAAGTTAGGAACTATTATCCACCGGAGCCCTACAAAGGAAAAGGTGTTCGCTACGTTGGTGAATACGTCCGCCGCAAGGCAGGCAAGAGTGTTCAGAAGTAAAAAACACAACTAGAAAAATCATGAGCATTCTGAATCGAAAAGAGTCTCGCAAAAAGATTCACCGACGGATACGCAAAAAGATGGCTGGAACTGCAGAGCGTCCAAGGCTTGCGGTGCATTACTCAAACAAAAACATTTATGCACAGATCATCGATGACGAAGCCGGCCGTACGCTATGCGCTGCCTCCAGCCTCGACAAAGAAGTGGAGGCTTCTGGATCCAATGTCGCTACTGCAGAAAAGGTTGGTGCCTTGATTGCGAGTCGCGCAGGTGGCGCCAGCGTTGGAAGTGTGGTGTTCGATCGTGGTGGCCACCTCTATCATGGAAAAATCAAAGCATTGGCGGAAGCAGCTCGAGAGGGTGGTTTGAAATTTTAACGTTCTCTGAATCATGGTTACAAGTAACGACAATCCACCCTCCGATCAGGATGATCCTGCTCCGGAGGAAATTTCTCCTGAAAGCCAAGCTCCCGCCGCAGAGGAAGCTCCCGCCGCCGAGGAAGCTCCTGCAGCTGAGGAAGCCCCCGCCGCCGAGGAAGCTCCTGCAGCTGAGGAAGCTCCTGCAGCCGAGGAAGCTCCTGCAGCCGAGGAAGCTCCTGCAGCCGAGGAAGCTCCTGCAGCCGAGGAA